>NZ_LR130611.1 GCF_900625025.1 Lachnoclostridium sp. Marseille-P6806 | reverse complement strand
CTCCTCCTAATATAAAAGATGTAGTGGTCATACCCCCAACAGCCAGTTGGGATATGATCCGCTCGTTGCTTAAGCTGTTAGAATGTAGTGGCATTGGTTCGGACGGATTCCTCCTTGGACCCCGCGTCCGTTGGAAAGCCTGTCTGCCAGCCACTCATTCGCAGCTGTTCGGTTTACGTAGGTTGAACCGCGTCTTGTGCGTTCGCTTGATCCCCAGGAGATTGAATAAGCAATGAGGAATGATTGGCCCACTGCAAATCTATCTTTGGAGGTGTGTCCTATGTTGAACGCTGTTGGTATTGATGTCTCGAAAGGCAAAAGCACTGTTGCAGTCCTACGACCTGCAGGCGAAATCGTGCGTAAACCTTTCCCTGTTACTCACTCGGTCAAGTGTCTTCATGATCTGGTTTCTTATGTCAGAGGATTAGATGGTGAAACCAGGGTCGTCATGGAAACAACCGGCCATTACCATGAGCCTATCCTGAAAGCCTTTCTGGATGCCGGTATCTTTGTCTCTGCAGTAAATCCCAGCTTAATCAAGCATCACGACAGTGACGAGAACCCCCTCCGTAAAGTTAAATCAGATCCTGCAGATGCTAAAAAAATCGCCAAGTATACTCTTGACAGGTGGGAAAACCTGCGTCAGCATTCTGTTATGGATACCACTCGCACACAACTGAAAACATTGAATACACAGTTCCACTTTTTTATGCAGCAAAAAGTCTCGTTGAAGAACAATCTTATTTCTCTTCTGGATCTGACTTATCCAGGCGCAAACGCCCTGTTTGACAGCCCTGTTCGCTCTGACGGAAGCGAAAAATG
>NZ_LR130610.1 GCF_900625025.1 Lachnoclostridium sp. Marseille-P6806 | reverse complement strand
CGAACCATGAGAGTCGTGGCAGATCACCACGTCGCGATCGACGGGATGCTCAAGCAGGACACCAGTACCGTCAATGATCTGTCAGCTTTCTCCTACAAAGCCCGGGTCAAGGGCTGCAAGGATGTATCTGTCATCTATGCCTACGACATAGAAGCCATGGAACCGATCTGCGCGGAAGTCTTTCCAGGCAACAGCATCGATGCGGTCTCTTACCGCTCCTTTATCCTGGATAATGACATTCGTAACGGCATCATTATCGCGGATAAAGGGTTTCCGCCCGTCCGGATCATTCAGGAACTGGGCGGCCGTCCGGATCTCCACTTCCTCACACCCATCAAGAGGAATGATTCCCGGATCAGCAGCAACGACATGCTCACCTTTGACGGAGTCCTCGAAGGGATCGGAGACCATGTCCTTTACAAAAAATCCTGCATCAAGGGCGGCCGCTATCTGTACGCTTATAAATCTGCGAGAAAAGCCGCCATTGAGGAAGCGGATTACCTTGCCCGCCGGGAGAAGAACAAGGACTTCACCAGCAGCAAGTATGAAAACAAACGCAGCGTCTTTGGCGTTATTGTTTTCGAATCGGATCTGGATATGGATCCGAAAACAGCTTACCTCTGTTACGATGAACGATGGATACTGGAACTTGTGTTCCGTCAGTACAAGAACGATCAATGTCTTGACCGGACCAATGTACAGGGAGATTTCTCCCTCATGGGCTCCGAGTTCATCAACTTTATAGCTACGCTTACCACCTGCCGGCTGATTGCTAAAGCCAGGGAAACCGGCCTGTTGAACAAGATGTCCTACAAAGATCTTATGGACGATCTCAGTTCCGCATGGCGGATGGTGGATGCTCCCGAACCGCCAAACTCGGATGACGGTTGTTGGGTTCACACTATTAATTGTGTATTCGAAGAGCTTGAAGCTCTTGGATTATCAACGTCGGTTCCGGGGCCTGAGCCGAAGAAACGAGGACGGCCGAAAAAGGAGCCACAGGAACAGAAACCGAAGTGTCCGAGAGGACGTCCACGGAAGAATCCCTGATCTGTCGTTACTCTATAGTACGGCAGATTGGGAAACCTTTA
>NZ_LR130609.1 GCF_900625025.1 Lachnoclostridium sp. Marseille-P6806 | reverse complement strand
CCATTGAAAACTATATATCCCAGAGATGCCAGCGAATGGCCGCCGTCTTTCTGGCTGTTCCGTCTGCTATGGATGCACGAAATACCTCACTGTATTTCCCAAGCTCTCCGCGATGGCTGTTCTCACTTGCCAGAAGTCCTCTGCGGTCGTAGTACGCTAATGCTTCGTACCCTTCCCCTCCGGCCACTTTCGGTACCGGTTCCTTCTGGTAGCGTACGAGGGCTAACAAGCTGCCTCCGTTTTGTTTATAGACCCGCAGGCGCGTCATCCTGTCTGCTCCCGTTCGGCTCCACCCCAACGGCCGTGAGCTCAGCCGATCCGAAAGCACATGGCTCACGTGTCCTTCCGCACTGCAGCCGGTCTGGTGCTCCTTATTCTTTAGGGATGCCATGATGCCGGCCCAGTTGTTCAGGATATAATCCATGGAGGTCTGCACTGCTTTCTGCTTGCTTTCTGAGTCTGTGACGGCAAGGATGCGTTCAAATGCCTCCCGGACCTCGTACTTCTTCTTGTGATGTATTGCACGGTACAGCGCACTCTTTGCGTCTTCTTTCGAATCGAGCAGATGGCTTGTCGCTGCGATGATGTACTTGTGCATGTGGTACCTGTCCAATACGAACCGGGAGCTGCCGATCACGTCACAGCCGCTGCGGATCCATCCCGCTCCATCGCCATGGATATCAATCGTTCTGATCGCGGTGAGATCGTAATGGCTGCGAATGTAGCGGTCGACTTCTTCCCACAGCTCCCTGGAGCCGCTGTCATACACGCCACCAAAGTATCGCGCGTTTACAAGGTGATGCCTCGACGGTTCCGGGCCTTCGCTCTCTATGCCTTCGTAGACATAGACCAATCGGGGCATCACACTCGCATGCTGTCCATGCCGCAAATCACCTTTGGCCTGGTCGTATTGCAGCGCTACGTGATCCTCATCCGCGTCGATGTACAGGTATTCGACCTTTTTCTTCCTTTCGGGGCACTTGTGCTCCGGCGGAAATTTCAGGGCATGAATTCGGTTCATCACGGTTTGTCTGGACACTTCCTCTGTGACACTTGTCGTCATTCCGCTTTTGCGGTAGGAACTGTCTGCGGCTTCATTAAGGAGCCTTACGAGGGCATCTTCTGTCAGCCTCTCGTGCGGATCAAACCCCAGCAGCTCGTCAGTCAGGTAGCGGCGCTCTCCGCTCTTTCGGTTCATAAAGAGCGTTTTTTGGTAGTGGATCCGTCCGATACGGCAGAGTGTGGAGGCTTCATCCCTTCGGACGATGTACCAGTCCTTTTTCCGGCAGAAGCTGTTCCGCAGGTGTTCGTCAAGCCGGGTGAACGTCTCACCAAAGAAGTGGAGGGCTGCCCGGATAAAGATCCCGGATCCATCATGGATGAATT
>NZ_LR130608.1 GCF_900625025.1 Lachnoclostridium sp. Marseille-P6806 | reverse complement strand
ACACTGAAACCTCAAAAATTACGTTAATAGAAAGCGGGCTAAATCAGTCCTGATCTCTATAAATTCACCTGCTGGCCTTCAACAGATAGTGCAAAATACCTTGAAAATACGCTGTTTGTGTCATCTGTAGTTCTATTTTCTGTTGATTTAGAACTACATCCGAGGTATACTTATTACGTAAATTACGTAGATATGTGAGGTGACGTGATGAGTATACCTGAAGCTATTAAACAGAAAAGACCTACCCAGTTCGGGGCAGTTGAGATCCGCCGGATCGGCGGCCACTACTATACATACCTTGTTTCCTCCAGGTGGGATGCTAAGAGGCAGCGCCCTCAGAAGGTGACAGGCCAGAGCATTGGGAAGATCACCGAGGCCGACGGATTCATTCCTAACGCCAACGGGCTGCGTCTGATGCAATCCATGCGTCTCACTCCGGATGTCGCTCCTTCTGTCAAGAACTATGGTGCCTATGAAACTCTGCAGCAGCTCTCGCCTGATCTGAACGAACAGCTGAAGAAACATTTCCCGGATAAGTTCCGGGAGATACGGACCATCTCGCTCCTTCGCCTCGTAGACAGCATCTCTTCCGTCAGGATGATTCAGCCCATGTTCCTTGATTCCTACATGAGCGACATCTGTGCAGACATCGCTGTATCCGAGAACTCAGTGAGGAGATTTGTCTCGGAGCTTGGTTCGAAGCAGGACAGACTGGACGCTTTCATGCGTGACCAGGTTATGCCGGGATCAACCCTGCTGTTCGATGGGACATCCATCTTCATGCGAGGAGCGGATTCCCTTGCTGACAGGGGCTATAATCCTGACCACAGCCTGAATCCGCAGGCAAGGATCCTGTATGTTTTCGAGAAGGATTCCTACAAGCCGGTATTCTACCGTGTCGTGCAGGGTTCCATCGTCGATAAGACAGCCTTCATGGATACCGTGCAGGCGGCAGGATGCAGGAACTGCATCATCATTGCCGATAAAGGCTTCTACTCCAAGAAGAATGTCTCGGTACTGCTGAACGTGGGGATAAAGTACATCCTTCCTCTTCGTGAAGATACCGTCAACGTTAAGACAGAGTTCTATGAGAACAACGATGACAACAAATGGGACGATGTCTTCACCTACAACAAGAGAGCCATCTGGTACCGGAAGAAGCCCAGCGGTAACAAAGGAAATTTCATCTATACCTTCCGTGATGATTCCAGGAGAGCGGAACTTGTAGGCCACTATGTTGAGCACGTCGAGAAGGACTACGGTGAGGAGGAACGTACACCTAAGGATGTCATCAGGCAGATCCGGATGGGGTATTTCTCCTTCTGCAGCAATCTCGATCTCCCTGCAAAAGAGATTTATCTCGACTACAAGGAACGCTGGGACATCGAGCAGTGCTTCGACTATCTCAAGAACAGCGTTATTTCAAGCGCTTCCCATGCACACACGGACGATTACTTCCGGGGCTGGGCATTCCTGAATCACATCAGCCTGCTGTATTACTACGGCCTGTTAAACGCTCTCAGGAACGCGGGGTTCACGGACAAATATTCCGCGGAAGATGTCCTGAAACTCACGAAGAACATCTACCGTGTGGACAACGGAGACAAACAGGGAATCAAAGTTTCCGCAATCCAGAAGAAGACAAAGAACGTGCTGGACACGCTCGGAGTCGACCTATTACGTAAAATTTGAGGTTACAGTGT
>NZ_LR130607.1 GCF_900625025.1 Lachnoclostridium sp. Marseille-P6806 | reverse complement strand
AAGAAGGGCTGCATTATGGCATATTTTTTAAAGAAAACGAATAACAAAAAAGGTACTTATCTTCAGATTTACGAAAGCTATTACGACCCTGAACGCAGGGGCGGTGCTCATCGTTCATGCAAACCTCTGGGCTACGTTCATGAGCTTATCGCCAAGGGCATCGATGATCCTATCTTCTATTACTCGGAGGAAGTGAAACGCTTAAATCAGGAACACGATGAAAACAAACAGCGCGAAAAGAATCGTCAGATCTCAGGCGAATCTCCTGAAAAGCTTTTGGGCTATTTCCCTATAAAAAACCTGAATGATTCTCTGGGTATCAGGAAGTATATCAGCCTTATGCAGACCGTTACGGATTTCCGGTTCAGCATTGCTGATCTTATCGACGCGCTCATTTATGCAAGGGTTGTCTATCCGTGTTCAAAATCCAAAACTTTTGAAGAGGTGATCCCGAAGCTTTTTAGTGCTTACGGTTTCTCCCTCGATCAGCTCTATTCCGGTCTTGCATACATCGGCTCCGAGTATGAAAAGATCGTAGAGATCTACAACCATCAGATTCGCCAGAAATACAGGATTGATACTTCCCATACCTACTTTGATTGCACCAACTTCTATTTCGAGATCGACCGGGAAGATGACTTCCGGCGAAAGGGGCCGTCAAAGGAAAACCGAAAAGAACCCATTGTCGGTTTGGGCCTTCTTCTTGACGCTCATCAGATTCCCATCGGGATGAAAATGTTTCCCGGCAGTGAAAGTGAAAAGCCGGTACTGAGGAATGTCATTGATGAACTGAAGCAGCGCGGCAACATCTCCGGTAAGACGATACAGGTGGCAGACAAAGGTCTCAACGGTATCAATAACATCCTGCACGCATTAAAGGCAGGTGACGGATATATCTTTTCAAAGTCAGTCAAAGGCCTGAGAGAAACAGAAAAGGTTTGGCTGCTGCTTGGGAATGATTACAAAGATGTCCGGGACAAAGATGGAACTGTTCTTTATCGGATGAAAGCATGCGTCGATGATTTCCCTTACGATTACTTTGATGAGAATGGCAAAAAGCATACCGTAAAACTCAGAGAAAAACGCATCGCAACATTTAACCCAAAGCTTGCGGAAAAACAGCTCTATGAGATCAATAAACAGGTCGAAAAAGCCAGGCTCCTCAAAGCTTCCCAGGCCAAAAGATCAGAGTTTGGCGATTGCGCAAAGTATGTCTCGTTTTTCTCCGCAGACAAAAAGGGTAATAAAACGGATGGGAAAGTTACCGTAGAGATGAATGATAAAGCAATAGAAAATGCCAGAAAGCTTGCCGGATACAATCTCATGGTCACCTCAGAACTCTCTGTGTCTGCTGCAGAAATATATGCGGCTTACCACAACCTGTGGCGGATAGAAGAGGCTTTTCGTATCATGAAATCGCATCTGGATGCAAGGCCTGTTTACCTGCAGAAAGAAGATACCATTACAGGGCATTTCCTGATCTGTTATCTCTCTGTAGTCCTGACCAGACTCTTTCAGATCTATGCTTTAAACGATAAGTATGGAACAGAAGAGATTTTTGATTTCATCCGGAACTTCAGAGTAGCAAAAGTCTCTGACAGGAAATATATAAATCTTACACGCAGTTCCACATTTATAAAGGCTTTAGCTTCTGAAACCGGTCTTCCTCTGACATCATATTTTCTCGGAAATGAGGCCATAAATAAAATGCTAAACCACAGGTTCTAAACCGTGGTTTAGCACTACTTTTTTTCTCAAGTCCGAAAGACAGG
>NZ_LR130606.1 GCF_900625025.1 Lachnoclostridium sp. Marseille-P6806 | reverse complement strand
TTTTTGACACTTTAGTACGCAATAAATGCCCACAACTTCTCTGTTTACAAGGGGTTGCGGGCATTCTCTGATTTTTACGAAACGCGTACTACGTCTATCTTTGCTTTGATTTTCTAATAATTCCTTTCATAGCCTTGTCTCTCGTGATTTCGTAGTCAGTTCTGAATCCGACATTTTCGTGCAGGGCATCTGTCAGCCCGGTTCTGGTATACGAGGGGATATAACCGATATCCTTAACCTTAGTCATGTTCATTTTCCTGAGTGTATCGACGATGTTTCCGCACGTATACTGACATCCAAGCTTTCTCTCCAGAATTCGATATACTAAGAGAGATATGAAGCATGTTAAAAAGTGTGCTTTGATACGTTCGCTTAAACTCAGGTATACTGGTCGTGACAGGAAATCATTCTTCATAATCCTGAATGATTCCTCGATTTCCCATCTACCCTTGTTTACTTTAATGATGTCAGACACATCCGTTTCTGCAAGATTGGTTACAACAGCATAGAAACCATCGTACTTCTGCTCCTTTTGAATGGCATCATTGTCCAGTGAATAGCTGATGGCAGCATCTTGCTTGTCTTTGCCGACAGCTTTCTTTTTGATAAAGCGACGACAATCATTCTGGTTCTTTGCATCAGTAGTTGCTCTTCCGGAATCCAGTAGTTTTTGAGCCCGTTCAACCTGTGCTTCGCGGGTGCGACGCAGATAATCCCGGTATTTCAAGGAGTAGGTAACAATAAGGATCTGATCAAAGGAAATATCCCGTTCTTCGTCATAACCATCGATAATGCATTCCTTGTAAAAGATCTTTTCATAGTTTTCCTTTGCATCTTCCTCTGTATCTTCCAGATGTGAGATGGCGAAAATCTCATTTGAGCCCTCCAGATGCCATTCGCTGGGATCCAGGCACCATTCCTTTTGCTTCTTCTTCATCTCTTTGATGGAGATAGTAGAGATGAATGAGCGTTCACCGAAGTTGTTGAACTTTCGGTTATTCACGCTTGATAGACCAGCATCTGTACACACAATAAAGCGGGAGAGTTCGAAATCCTGGAGTATTTTTTCTTCTAAAGGGATCAACGTGAGCTGTTCATTTTTATTGCCACGATCAAGGCACATCGCCAGCGGCATTCCGGAATAGTCCATGAATAACCCCATCTGGACCAGCGGGGAGGGCTGGTGCTGTTTGCTGTGGGCATACTTTCTTGCTGCAATGTCATTTTCGTCTGCATCCGCATTGGAGATAGGATCTTCGTATTCTGTTTCAAAATAGAAGTTCGTACAGTCGTAGTAGAGGACACCGGTTTTTCTGTCGATCACATCCGTGCTGTTTTTATATAGTTTTGTCTGGATAGTTCCAAACTCCTCCGCAATCACTGAAAGTGCCCGTTGAATCTGATGATACTGAAAGTTAGGCTGTTCCAGAAGGTCAAAGGATTGTCTGTAGGTCGAGAGCTTAGATCCCGGAAACAGGATTCTTCCGAAGATCAGGCGGGACATGATTTCGTTCATATCATACTTGAATGCGTGTCGCTTACTGATATGAGCACAAATGAGATCAAGCTTTAATTCATAGTAAATTTTCTGGAGGAAAAGGTATCCGATGTTAAAACTTTGCTGCGCGTCAGACGGTATGAGCGCGTTAGCATCAAGAGGGATTAAGACTTTCTTATTCTTCTCAGTTCTTTCCTGTTCATTCAAAAAATCCATCCGCTGTTCGATCCAAAGCATCGGATCGTCGCACCCGTACTGCTCTTTAATGTCATCAAGGTAACCGAGCTTCTCGACGGTCTCCGTTGAACTTTTACCATTTTTGTTTACGGATCGGATGATGTAGTAGCACACTCCGCGTTTTGTTTTGTTGGTCTTGAGACGCATGGCTTACCTCCTGGCACAAGGTATAGTATTTCAGATATAATCATTATACTATATAGTACCATAGTACGCAATGTAAGAAAATAAATTTGACACAAAAAATAAAGTCCTGCAAGGCTTTGCGGACTTTGGGGTGTTAAAAACCCG
>NZ_LR130605.1 GCF_900625025.1 Lachnoclostridium sp. Marseille-P6806 | reverse complement strand
CAATGAACACCATCCGTGCCGCCTGCTACGGTCAGCACGGTAGGTGCTGAGCGATAGGTAATCCTTTGAGGTTATCTCCGGATTTTCCCCCGCCTCACACCGGGCATGCACCTTTCAGCGCACCCGGCGTTCCATCAGGTTGACTTACTTTCTCTGATTTCAATACCTCTGTGTCCTCGCGGAACACAGAATACCTGCAAATTTCAAGGATTTAACTTCTTTCGATACTTTTCAATCTTTTTGACCACTTTGGCGTCAAGCCCCGGCGGTATCATACCGTTGTGAACCATGCGATGGCACGGTTCACACAGCCAAGCAAGATTCTTTACTTTGTTGATTTCGTCGATGTGAAGCGTATTGCTGACATGGTGGCAGTGCCCTGTCCCTGTTCCTGTGAGTTCTTCACCGCAACATTTGCATTTCCCTTTGTCCCGGTTGAATGCATACTCCCGGTTCATAAAGTATTCAAAGTTATATTTCCGATGACTGCCTTTACATGCGATTGCCAGACGAATGTCTTCCGGCGTGTTGACGGATGGCCTGTCCAGCGGCAGTGGTTTGTGACGCTTGCGGTATGCCTGATACCGCTTACGCCCATCCTCTGTATAAGGCGTCATCTTCTGGTCAAACGGTTTCTTTTCGTAATTACTGTGCGTTATGAACGCGTATGTCAATCCGAACCATTTTCCCTCAACCTGAATTGCAAATGTTTTGCTGTCATACCCGGCGTGGCGTTGCGGAAGGTTGCAAAGCTGTTTCAATGGAACCTGCATTTTATTGTAGGTCTTCGGGTACAGCTTCTTCCAGACTGACAATGCTGTCATGTCCACTCTGCGGTCTATTGCGTGATACGCCTTAGAACAGATGGACGTCTGGATATATTCGGCGACTCCCATGATGACTGCGTTTACGCGCTGAATCTGTGCCGCCTGTGCTTCCAGCCCTTGCATTTCTGCTATCTTTCTGACTTCGTCCTGGATGTTGTGTATCTTCTTTGTCAGCCTGTCCTTATCGGGAAATGGCTTTCCTATCAGATGATCCGTCCACGTCCTTGGGTCTGGAGTTTTGATTTTCCGCTCTGCCTTTACCGTGAATCCGAGGAAATGAATCCCTTCGTTCCGAAGATCGGTAACATAGGTCTTTTCCTGTGACAGTTCCAGCCGCATTCTTGCCTTAAAGTACTTTGTCAGCTCTTTCTTCAGACGGAGTGCTTCACGTTCCGTTGAAGTCAGAATCACCCAATCATCCGCAAAACGGTAGTTGTATTTTGGTGTGATTCCCGACCATTTCAGCCTTCGTGTATCATTGCATTTATGCTTGCATTGTCTGTGCGGCTCCATATAACACCGCCCGATATACCAGTCAAAATCGTTCAGATACACATTGGAAATCAGTGGCGACAAAATGCCGCCCTGCGGGGAACCGAGTTCTGTGTCGTAAAACATATCGCTCTCGATATATCCTGCTTTCAGCATCTGGCTTATGATTTTCAATACACGTTTGTCGTGTATTCCAATCCGCCACAGCTTCTTCAACAGAATACGATGGTCGATATTATCAAAGCATCCCTTGATATCACCTTCCACCGCCCACACAGCCTGATCTTTAGACCTGCTTCCCGCATTGATGACATTTATGATGTCCCGGATGGCGTGCTTTTGTGCCCGATAGGGGCGGAAACCATAGCTGTGCGGGTAAAACCTCGCCTCGCAAATAGGTTCAATAATGATTCGCACACATTCCTGAATGATCCTGTCCAGCACTGTGGGAATTCCCAATGGCCGTTGTTTGCCGTTGCTCTTTGGTATATACACCCGCCGAGCCGGTTTTGGTTTGTAGTTGCTGAAATTCGATTGAATCAACTCAATAAAGTCCGCTTTTGGCATTTGAAGATAATCGTTCATTTTCTTCTCATCCACACCGGCGGTATTGCTGCCTTTGTTGGATTTGATGTTATGAACCGCTGTAACAATGGTCGTATCGTTTACCATCGCTTCCAGCAGGCCGGTGAACGCCATTCCTTCTGCTGACTTTTGATAGAGAAAGTCGAGAAATTGCTTCATTCCGGTCTCGTTTGAAAATCTGACGTTCAAATGCACAAGTCTATCACCTCGCAGTTCGTCACCCTTCTTTCAGGGAGTTATTGATTTTCCTTGTTTTGAAATTTGCAAATCAACCTGACTCGTGCCCTTCGCCGCGGAACATTTCAGTTCCATGTGGCTGGCTTTCCCAGCCTCAGACTACTATGGCACGGCTGACTTCCTGTTACCTTCACCGTCCTGCATGACTCCGGTAACAGGCTCTCAAACGTTCCTGAATCTCTATCCTTATGATCTTATGATCGTGAAGCCCTTAGGCCGCTACCTTACACCGGGAAAATCTAATCATGCCTTGAATCACAGTTATCGCATGATTCCGACGGGGATTCCATCCCGTCGGGTGAGATGAGAAAAACCAGCCCATCCCACTTTTTCCAATTCTCCTGCTTTCGCAGGCCTTTCGCTCTTACGATGCTGCATAGCTTTCACTTGTCGGGTAGCCATAGGCTTCGGAAGCCCGCACCATATATTATCCATGCCGCCGGAGCGGTTTAGGTTTTCAGGTTACGTCTTCACCACGCTCTGTACCATGCGCCATTGCAGTGGCGCAACGCACAGTGGAGTATCAGCTCGCATACTGCCAGCGGATGACAGTCCGCCTTTCGGGACTATGTCCCAGTTGCATTGATTCCGTATGGCAGGGGGCTTTCACCCCTGATTTGAGATTCAAGTTCTCTGTGAACTTTTCTTATTACTAAGTGCATTCACATGGTGCTGTTCGCTATCGCTGTCAACGATAACTTATGCACAACGTTTCGCAC
>NZ_LR130604.1 GCF_900625025.1 Lachnoclostridium sp. Marseille-P6806 | reverse complement strand
ACAAGAGAAAACAAAAGATTTTGTCAAGCTTTCACAAAATAAAAAAAGCCAGCAATTACGCTGGTTTGAGAGATATGGCCTCTGAATAAAGTCCTAAACTATTATAGTGCTAAATCCGAAAGACGGGTCTGAAGCGTGGAATGGGGCGGATGCTCGTCCGTGTGCCAATTATAGCATATCAGGGAGATAAAACAAACATACATTCCGAAAATATGTTCGATTTTTCGATTGACACCCGAATGTGCGTTCGATATAATCGAAGCATCAGAAGAACAGATGTTCGGTGCGCTCGAATGAACGGTTGGCATCTTAAACATCTGCCGGGAGAGTTCAGCCATGACACGCGGGGAGAGAGCGGAGAGAGAAGAGAAGAGGAAAGAAAAGAGATGCAGACGGGTGCGTCAGCTCCGCCGCAGAACGGTGCTTGTAACTGCGGGCATGACGGTTCTTTTCGCGGGCGTTTTGTTCATGCTGTTTGCGACGCGTGCAGAGGCGTCGGACAGAAGCCGGACGGATCAGAAGTATTATACGAGCGTCACCGTTGCCTACGGTGAGGGGATGACGGAGCTTGTGGACCGTTATTACAGCCCGGAGCATTACGGGAGCCGCGAGGAATATGCGGAGGAGGTCTGCTTCATCAATCATCTGGGCAGGGGCGGCGAAGAGAACGTTCTGCGGCCGGGGGATCATGTCATTGTTCCCTATTATTCGGCGGAGCTGCTTCCATAGACAGCAATAACGCATAATACTTTTCATATTTTATATGTTAGAATATTACAGGCGCTCCGGTTTTCTCCGGCATATGCGTCTGTAATTTTTTCATTCATGATCTTCATTCCGGATATTTCACCTTATCCGTCACCCGAGAGCCAAGGAGCGCCGCTTTGAAAATCCGTCCCGATAAGAATCAGGTCACATGGTCGATCACCATTTTTGCCACCGCGGCTGCGGTGCTTGTATTTTACTGCATATTTTTCCGGGCGTCGGCAATCGCCGGAGGCTTTCGTTCGTTCATGAAGATTATGTCGCCTATTCTTTACGGCATCATCATTTCTCTCATTATGTCCCCCATGCTGAACGGCATCGAGCAGCACTGGCTGAAGCCGCATTACCGGAGAAAGGAGCATGTGGCGGACAATGTGCCTCTTGGTCAGAAGAGCCGGAAGAGAATGCGTAAAATTTCTGTTTTTATTACAGAGTCGATACTTATCATGATCTTTGTCGTGCTGATTCTCCTCATTGTTCCGCAGACGATTCGAAGCATACAGGATATCGCCGATCATATCACCGTCTACATTGACAATGCCAACCGCGCGGTCAACAGTCTCTTGGGGGACGGCGCGCAGGAGGACGGATGGCAGATCACGGAAGAGATGAAAGGCGTGCTGCTCAATATCATCAATCATGTGACGGAGTGGCTGAACGGCTTTCTGACAAAGACGGTCCTGCCCAACACCTCCAATATCGTCGTGAAGATTTCCTCGGGCGTCCTGTCGCTCGTGCGGGGTTTCTTTAATGTGATCATCGGGATTATCGTATCCGTTTATCTGCTGTACTCAAAAGAAACCATGGCCGGGCAGTTCAAAAAAATGACATACGCCATTTTCCGCGATCACCATGCGAATATCATCATCGGGGAATTTCGGTATATTCAGCGCACCTTTGTCGGCTATATCAGCGGAAAGATTCTGGATTCCATCATCATCGGGATTCTGTGCTACATCGGCACGGAAATCATCGGCACGCCGTATCCGATGCTTGTCAGCGTCTTTGTGGGCGTGACCAATGTGATTCCTTTTTTCGGCCCCTATATCGGCGCGATTTTCGGACTTGCCATTATTGTGATGATCAATCCGCTGCAGGCGCTGTATTTCCTGATTTTTGTTCTGATTCTCCAGCAGTTTGACGGGAATATACTCGGGCCTAAGATTCTCGGTGATTCCACCGGGCTGTCCAGCTTCTGGGTCATTTTCTCGATCCTGCTGTTCGGAGGGCTGTGGGGCGTTGCAGGCTGGATCATCGGTGTGCCGATCTTCGCGGTGGCGTATCACTGGGCGGTGAAGCTCACGGAACGAAGTCTCCTCAGAAAAGGAATGCCAACGGACACTCACAGCTATATCGAAGCGGCATATATCGAGTACGGAGAAATTCATTCGATGCTTGATGAAAGCGACCGGCGCTATAAGGTCGAGAAAATTGCCAATCCGTGGAAAAAGCTGGCGTTCTGGTCAAAAAAATCCTCTGTGCCGGAGCCGGCTGTTCGGAATGACGTTAAGGGCTCCGATTCGGATGCCGGCGCGGACTGATTTATTCCCGCCCGACTGTTTCTGTTGACAGAAGAGCAGTATGCGTTTATTATGTAATTGCGTAAAATACATGTTTTGCGCAAACATAGTGCGGCCACTATGCGATCTGAGGTGGAAGTATAAAAACATGCTGATGCGCTGATTTTTAATACAGCAATTTGGGCTTCAGCTTCATCATGAGGGATTAAATCATGACAGCGTCAGAAAACCGAGAACTTCCGGATAAGACCCGTAAATCGGAGCCGGAAAAGGAAAAATCCAGAAAACAATATGCCTCGTACAGCTCCGCAGTCCTTGAGGGATATCTGGAAAAGCTCAGGGAATATTATCACAGTATGCCGGATTATGCGGTGGACTATATTCAGAATATCCGCAGCAACATACGTCTGAGCACGACGCTGGCGTATGCGGACGACATATATGATTTTCTGCGTTATCTCTGCGAGGTCAATCCGATGCTGCAGGGAAAAAAGCCGTCGGAAATTCCGCTGAGCGTGATGGATCAGCTTGATTTCCACGATATGGATGAATATATGATTGCGAAGTCTCATTATGAGGTGGTTCACAGAAATCATAAAATAGAGATACGGGAAACCAAGCCGACGCGAAAAGCAAGAATACAGTCCAGTCTGCGTGCTTTTTTTACCTTTCTGCATACGCATTGCTACATTCGTTCCAATCCGGCGGAGGGAATGAAAAAGGTCAGGCTGCAGAAAGATAAAATGATCGACCGACTCGATCTGGAACAGACGCGGAAACTCCTTGACACGGTTCGTAACACAGAGCTTTCCAATCCGAAAGCACGGAGCCGCTCAGAGCACACTCAGTATCGGGATACGGCCATTTTGACGCTTCTTATCAATACGGGGATTCGTGTATCGGAGCTGGTCGGGCTGAATCTCCGGGATGTTGATTTTGAAAGCCGTGAAATTGTTGTGATACGGAAAGGCGGAAAGCCGGACAATGTCTTCTTTAATGACGAGACGGCGGCGGCGCTCTTTGACTATGTGAAGCTGGAACGGCCAAATTATGCAGAGCCGGATGAGGATGCGCTGTTTCTTTCGACACGCCGGGAACGGATGGCAGTACGAAGCATACAGGCAATGTTAAAAAAATATGGGCGGGAAGCGATTCCTCTGAAGAAAACGCTGTCCCCCCATAAATTGCGCAAAACCTATGGAACTCTGCTCTATGAACACACCGGAGACATCCGTCTGGTGGCGGATGTTCTGGGGCATACGGATATTGCGGTTACAAGCAGGCATTATGTCGATACATCGCTGCGGAGAAAAGCGGATGCGGGACATATGAATCTGTTTGATAAGGAGCCATAGCTTCGGACCCTTGATCGTAGAGCTTCGGAGGCTTGCTATAAGTTTCGGCTCATATCATCCTTTGCTCACCCTTTGGACGTCTTTTTTTCCTCAAAATCGTCGACGAGCTGTGTGATGAGCTTGGTGGAACCGTCGATTCCGAATGTTGACGAGCTGATGGTGAAATTATAGCTGTCGGCCCGGCCCCACTTTTTGGAGGAATAATAATTATAGTAGCTCTGGCGCTGCTTATCCTTTTTGCTCATGAATTCGCGGGCTTTCTGCTCCGTAGTGATATCGTCGAAGCGATTCATGATATAGCGGATCTTGAAGTCCTCGGATGCGTGGATAAACAGATGGAGCGCATTCGGATTGTCCGCCAGCGCATAGTCGGCGCAACGGCCGACAATCACGCAGGGGCCCTCTGCGGCGATGCGTTTGATGGTCTCGAACTGCGCCAGAAAGACTTTCTGACTGATGGGCATATCGACAAAGGATGACGCATTGTAGCCAAAGGAATAGGTGTCCATGACAAGATTGTACAGGAACGAGTTGGTGGGACGCTCGTCATGCTGCTGTATCATTTCCTTGCAGAAGCCGGATTCGCTGGCCGCACGGGAAAGAAGTTCTTTGTCATAGCATTTCACACCGTAATACTCCGCAAGCTTCTCTCCGATCTCATGTCCGCCAGAGCCGAACTGGCGGCCGATGGTAATGATAGTATTCATATAATTCCTCCTTTGTCTACCTTTGAGTATAGAATACACCAGAATTGCGCATAAGGCTATGCAAAAAATTGATAGCGTCAAGTTACTGTAGGACAGTAAGTGTCAGATCAAGCACCCTGTCCATTGAAAACTATATATCCCAGAGATGCCAGCGAATGGCCGCCGTCTTTCTGGCTGTTCCGTCTGCTATGGATGCACGAAATACCTCACTGTATTTCCCAAGCTCTCCGCGATGGCTGTTCTCACT
>NZ_LR130603.1:3249-5214 GCF_900625025.1 Lachnoclostridium sp. Marseille-P6806 | reverse complement strand
AAGGAAGCGGCAGCAGATTTGACAAACAAACAGAAATGCAACCCTGAAGATTTCAAGATTCCCGTAAGGAACACGATCCGAGCGGATGGTGCGGGCCTTATAGGGATCGCGAGACATTCAGAACAGACTAGTAAAAAACGGACAGCAGAAAAACTGAGAAGTCAGTGGTTCGGCTGACCGGGAAAGAACTACTACAGAACATGAGAGTTCGATCCTGGCTCAGGATGAACGCTGGCGGCGTGCCTAACACATGCAAGTCGAACGGAGATAGTGAAAGAGAAGCTTCGGCAGATCGGAAATTATCTTAGTGGCGGACGGGTGAGTAACGCGTGGGGAACCTGCCTCTGACCGGGGGATAGCAGTTGGAAACGACTGATAATACCGCATAAGCCCACAGGATGGCATCATCGAGTGGGAAAAACTCCGGTGGTCAGAGATGGCCCCGCGTCTGATTAGCCAGTTGGTGAGGTAACGGCTCACCAAAGCGACGATCAGTAGCCGGCCTGAGAGGGCGGACGGCCACATTGGGACTGAGACACGGCCCAAACTCCTACGGGAGGCAGCAGTGGGGGATATTGCACAATGGAGGGAACTCTGATGCAGCGACGCCGCGTGAGTGAAGAAGTATTTCGGTATGTAAAGCTCTATCAGCAGGGAAGAAAGGCTCCGGAAGGAGAGATGACGGTACCTGAGTAAGAAGCCCCGGCTAACTACGTGCCAGCAGCCGCGGTAATACGTAGGGGGCAAGCGTTATCCGGATTTACTGGGTGTAAAGGGAGCGTAGACGGAGAGGCAAGTCTGAAGTGAAAGCCCGCGGCTCAACCGCGGGACTGCTTTGGAAACTGTTTGTCTAGAGTACTGGAGGGGTAAGCGGAATTCCTAGTGTAGCGGTGAAATGCGTAGATATTAGGAGGAACACCGGCGGCGAAGGCGGCTTACTGGACAGCAACTGACGTTGAGGCTCGAAAGCGTGGGTAGCAAACAGGATTAGATACCCTGGTAGTCCACGCTGTAAACGATGAATACTAGGTGTTGGGAGACAAGGTCTTTCAGTGCCGTCGCAAACGCAGTAAGTATTCCACCTGGGGAGTACGTTCGCAAGAATGAAACTCAAAGGAATTGACGGGGACCCGCACAAGCGGTGGAGCATGTGGTTTAATTCGAAGCAACGCGAAGAACCTTACCAGGTCTTGACATCCCATTGACGTAAGCGTAATGGCTTATTTCCCTCGGGACAATGGAGACAGGTGGTGCATGGTTGTCGTCAGCTCGTGTCGTGAGATGTTGGGTCAAGTCCCGCAACGAGCGCAACCCTTGTCCGTAGTAGCCAGCAGTAAGATGGGAACTCTACGGAGACTGCCGGGGATAACCCGGAGGAAGGTGGGGATGACGTCAAATCATCATGCCCCTTATGATCTGGGCGACACACGTGCTACAATGGCGTAAACAAAGGGAAGCGAGCCGGTGACGGCAAGCGAACCTCAGAAATAACGTCTCAGTTCGGACTGTAGTCTGCAACCCGACTACACGAAGCTGGAATCGCTAGTAATCGCAGATCAGCATGCTGCGGTGAATACGTTCCCGGGTCTTGTACACACCGCCCGTCACACCATGGGAGTTGGTAATGCCCGAAGTCAGTGACCCAACCTGCAAGGGAGGGAGCTGCCGAAGGCAGGATCAATAACTGGGGTGAAGTCGTAACAAGGTAGCCGTATCGGAAGGTGCGGCTGGATCACCTCCTTTCTAAGAGAAGAAGCAAGAAGAAGTAGGGGTTGCATTTCTGTCTGGGTGTCAAATCGGAAGAGTAAGAGAAGCGAGGAAGAAGGAACACTCAGAGTAAGGATTCCGGTGGCGATGCGTTCAGGGGAGACACCCGTTTTCATCCCGAACACGACGGTTAAGACCTGAGCGGCCGATGGTACTATACGGGAGACTGTATGGGAGAGCAGGTGGCTGCCGGATTTT
>NZ_LR130603.1:0-3152 GCF_900625025.1 Lachnoclostridium sp. Marseille-P6806 | reverse complement strand
CATTGTACCTTGAAAACCGAATACAGAGCAAGAAAACATCGAAAAAGCCGAGTGCGATCGATGGTCAGGAGAGTCTGAGCATCGGTTGTATTCAGAGATAGGGGAGAGGAAGAGGCTTCTTTTATAGAAGCGTCTTCATCTTTCAAAGAAAATCCTGATGGCAGCCTTTCTGCAACGCTATGCAGAGGGTTAAGATCAGGTGAGAACAGCAAGGAAAGGTTGTTCACAAAGGTTAAGCGAGAAAGAGCGCAGGGCGGATGCCTTGGCACTGAGAGCCGATGAAAGACGTGATAAGCTGCGAAAAGCCGCGGGGAGCTGCAAATAGGCATTGATCCGCGGATGTCTGAATGGGGAAACCCACTGGTTAAGAGCCAGTACCTGCATGTAAATCCATAGCATGCAGGAGGGAACCCGGCGAACTGAAACATCTAAGTAGCCGGAGGAAGAGAAAATAAGAATGATTCCGTAAGTAGCGGCGAGCGAACGCGGAAGAGCCCAAACCATGGTGCGAGCATCATGGGGTACGGACTGCGGAAGGTACTTTTACGTCTAGCAGAACGGATCTGGAAAGATCGACGATACAGCGTGACAGTCGCGTATGCGAAAGACGAGAGAGACCGGCAGGATCCAGAGTAGTACGAGACACGAGAAATCTTGTATGAAGATGCGGGGACCACCCCGTAAGGCTAAATACTCCTCAGTGACCGATAGAGAAGAGTACCGTGAGGGAAAGGTGAAAAGGACCCCGAGAGGGGAGTGAAAGAGAACCTGAAACCCTGTGTTTACAAGCTGCGGAAGTACGATGAAACGTACGACCGCGTACTTTTTGTAGAACGGTCCGGCGAGCTGCGTATGCAGGCAAGGCTAAGGACTTCAGGTCCGGAGCCGTAGGGAAACCGAGTGTGAAGAGCGCGGAAGTCAGCAGACGTAGGCCCGAAACCGGGTGACCTATCCATGGCCAGGCTGAAGTCACCGTAAAAGGTGATGGAGGGCCGAAGCCACATCCGTTGAAAAGGGTGGGCATGAGCTGTGGATAGGGGAGAAATTCCAATCGAACCCGGAGATAGCTGGTTCTCCCCGAAATAGCTTTAGGGCTAGCCTTGATCGATTCCAAACGGAGGTAGAGCACTGACTACCCGCGGGGGCGTCGCAGCTTACCAAAGGTTATCAAACTCCGAATGCCGTGCTGGAGAGATCAGGAGTCAGACTGCGAGAGATAAGTTTCGTGGTCAAAAGGGAAACAGCCCAGACCTGCAGCTAAGGTCCCGAAGTACGTGTTAAGTGGAAAAGGATGTGTGATTTCACAGACAGCTAGGATGTTGGCTCAGAAGCAGCCACACATTCAAAGAGTGCGTAATAGCTCACTAGCCGAGAGGCCATGCGCCGAAAATGACCGGGGCTGAAACACGACACCGAAGCTCAGGAATACGTCGAAAGAGGTATTGGTAGGGGAGCATTGATAGTGCGCGGAAGCGGTACTGAGAAGAGCCGTGGAGCGCTATGAAGAGAGAATGCCGGAATGAGTAGCGAGAGTAAGGTGAGAATCCTTACGGCCGAATATCCAAGGGATCCTGGGTAAAGCTGATCTGCCCAGGGGAAGTCGGGGCCTAAGGCGAGGCAGAAATGCGTAGTCGATGGACAGCAGGTTTATATTCCTGCACCGGCATACAACAGAACTGTGGGGACACGGCTGGGAAGTGGAAGCCAGCGGATGGAAAGCTGGCGCAAGCAGAGGAGACGTTGCCAAGGCAAACCCGGGCAATAAGTCAGGTCTGTGACGCGGAGCGAAGATGTAGTAGCGAAGTCCATGGAGCAGCCGTCGAGAAAAGCCGCTATTGTTTGTATGCTGCCCGTACCGTAAACCGACACAGGTGGATGAGGAGAGAATCCTAAGGCCGACGGAAGAAGCATTGCTAAGGAACTCGGCAAAATGTCCCCGTAACTTCGGAAGAAGGGGAGCCTCCTTGGAAGGGGAGGCCGCAGAGAAAAGGCTCAAGCAACTGTTTAGCAAAAACACAGGTCTATGCGAAACCGAAAGGTGAGGTATATGGGCTGACGCCTGCCCGGTGCTGGAAGGTTAAGAGGAGAGGTCAGCGCAAGCGAAGCTTTGAATTTAAGCCCCAGTAAACGGCGGCCGTAACTATAACGGTCCTAAGGTAGCGAAATTCCTTGTCGGGTAAGTTCCGACCCGCACGAAAGGCGTAATGATTTGAGCACTGTCTCGGCAATGCATCCGGTGAAATTGAAGTGCCAGTGAAGATGCTGGCTACCCGCGCCAGGACGGAAAGACCCCATGGAGCTTTACTCCAGTTTGATACTGGGATCCGGTGATGTATGCACAGGATAGGTGGGAGGCACGGAGGCAAGGACTTGGGTCTTTGCGGAGCCGCTGTTGGGATACCACCCTTATGTTACTGGGTTTCTAACCTGCGCCCGTAATCCGGGCGGGGGACAATGTCTGACGGGGAGTTTGACTGGGGCGGTCGCCTCCGAAAGGGTATCAGAGGCGCTCAAAGGTTCCCTCAGGATGGACGGAAACCATCCGGAGAGTGTAAAGGCAGAAGGGAGCTTGACTGCGAGAGTGACGGCTCGAGCAGGTACGAAAGTAGGACTTAGTGATCCGGTGGTAAGAACGTGGGATTGCCATCGCTCAACGGATAAAAGCTACCCTGGGGATAACAGGCTGATCACTCCCAAGAGTTCACATCGACGGAGTGGTTTGGCACCTCGATGTCGGCTCATCGCATCCTGGGGCTGTAGCAGGTCCCAAGGGTTGGGCTGTTCGCCCATTAAAGCGGTACGCGAGCTGGGTTCAGAACGTCGTGAGACAGTTCGGTCCCTATCCGGCGCGGGCGCAAGATGTTTGAGAGGAGCTGCCCTTAGTACGAGAGGACCGGGGTGGACGGACCACTGGTGTATCTGCTGCACCGCCAGGTGCAAAAGGCAGGGTAGCCAAGTCCGGCAGGGATAAACGCTGAAGGCATCTAAGCGTGAAGCCCCCCTCAAGATGAGACATCACAAGACCCCTTAGAGAGTATGAGGTAGATAGGCCTGAGGTGTAAGCACAGCAATGTGTTCAGCTGACAGGTACTAATCGGTCGGACGCTTATCCTTTGGATGTGCCTTGCTCTGGTTCGGTTTTGAGGGTACAA
>NZ_LR130602.1 GCF_900625025.1 Lachnoclostridium sp. Marseille-P6806 | reverse complement strand
CGCAGGCCGCCATATGAGCGGAAAAACCGTTGTTTTTCAAGGAACTACTCACGAACGCGCAGCGTTCAGGCACTAAAACGAGTCAATTTCGCCGTTTTCTATAGTACGGCGGATTGGGAAAGTATTATCTAAATTATTTTTGAATTCTTTACTGTTTCTCAAATCACCATATTCTAATGAGACAATTTGAACTCTTCGGGATATGCTAAAAAACCAGCACGATGATTCCGGCTACAATTGCTGCACCGGCAACCCAGATCAGTGTAAGAGCGCCTCTTTTTTTCAACACCTGCTTCCAGGTTTGAACAAATGGCAGTTCTTCGCATCCTGGCAATATCCAAAACCTGCTATGTCCTACCCATAGCTTGTCAATCACAATACCGTCATACCAGTTCATCACCTCTAAAAACAGCAATGCCAGCAGATAAGCTGTTTTGAAATCCGATACCTTATGCAACACACCGATGATAAGCACCAGTGCAGCCAACATGACAATATAAAACTCCGTCATAAAGATCTTCTGTTTGCGCCGCATCACTTCTTTTGTGGTCAGGCCTGTTTCAATGGCCCGGTCCTGTACAATTTTCGGATAAAAATACAACCCATCAATCGCTCCGCCTCTCACCGCATATTTCACCATTATTGTGAATAAAAGGCAGTACAGGGTTAATTCCAATACAATCATGGTTTCATCTCCACAAATAATTATGATTTTTCGCATTTTTGCGCTGCATCTCTAGGCATCCTGCGTATTCAAAACCAGTAATTTCATTGACTTACGCCTATAGTGCAGGCATTTCACCATCTGCTTTTTGAGATGTATCGTGTTTTCGCAAATCCTGCATTTGCTCTGCCGAGGAAAACTGTCCTTGCTTTCTCCTCCGTATCCTCCGTCTCATCGTAGCCATCATAGGGGGCCTTTGGGTCATGCGGTTTTTGCTTTCTCAGAGAATTGCAGACCTTATCCTTATAGCGAAAAGCAAACTCCAGATCGTCTGTCCAACCGGTGTGTCCTGTGATGATCTTCGGCCTCAGATTTCTGCTGCGAAGTTTGTGTTCCAGCGCGGCAAGAGACTTCTTTGCCAGTTCGTTATCCTCCGCAAGAGAGTTGATAAAGCTGTAGCCACCATCCGCGCCGAACCACAAGGTATCGCCCGTGAACAAGTATTCATCGTCGATTAAATAAACCATATGTCCCCAAGTGTGACCCGGACATAACATACACTCGATTTTAATACCGTCAATATGAAACATCTGCCCGTCAGAAAGCAGCACTTTCCGATTGTTGATTACCACCATTGGCAGCTTGTAGAGGCCAAAGATAACCTTGCGGCGTAGCTCCCCGGTCAGGTAACGATTTTCAATCTCCCCTATGTAAAGTGTGGCATCGGCAAACAGATGATCGCTATCTCGCTCCACTGCGCCGACATGATCGGTATCCTGATGGGTGATGAGGATATGCTTTATCCCAGCCGGATCGATATCCAGCCATCCCATCTTTTCACGCAGACGATCGTAGTTGTATCCGGCGTCGATCATAATCGTCGTGCCGTTTTTCGTGTAAAAGAATATGTTGGCGACCCACTCGCGAACACAAGCTACACGTTCATCGATCCGCCCGGTGTTCAGCGGCTTGAAGATCTCTTTCCCCCGATATCCCAGGCTCATGACTTTTTTCTGGAAGTTCGATGCTTTCTTTGACACAGCCCTGCTCCTTATTCCCCTAATAATTTGACCCACCTGCGTTGCCTGTGCGCATAAAACGCTTTTGCCCACAGCCAGATAAAGACCGTTTTCCAGCCCGCCATGATCTCCACTCGATCCGTATATTCCGTGCGATTGTCATCCAGCTCTGTCAGCTTTATCTCATGGTTCCACACGGGTACATGCTCGTTTTCCTCCCGGCTGTTGACGCCGTTTGGCGCGAATCGAACGATGTGGATCGTATGCGTGCAGAAGGGGATCACGCCAAAGAGGTGGAAACGATAGGCCGACGTACTCCCTGCCGTCCACTCTTGAACAGACTCACCCACCGGCTCAAAGGCGGCAAATGGCTTTGCGATATATGAAAGGGTTTCCGGCTGCTGCAGCTTTTGAAAAACAGCAGCACGTGACGCCGGTAAAATGGTGGTTCTCTTTACGATCACATCTGCTCCTTATTTTCTCCCGACAAGCAAAGTCGAGCCGGAAAGTCCGAGCCACGCAGCCTCTTTATGTCCCATAAACCTTCCGGCTGTGGTATCGATCAGACGCGCCTCTTCGTAGCCCTCTGCTTTTAGTTTTTTGATCAATTCATCCATGTCTCCGTAGCGCGGCTTGCTCATCAGATCATGAATGGCAAAGACGCCGCCCTTTTTCAGCACACGCAGCGTTTCCAGCAGAAGCTTTTGCTTATCCTGTCCTGTGATATTGTGATACACATAGTTGCTCGTCACCGCATCGAAGCTCTCATCCGGGAAGGGAAGCTTCACCGCATTGCCCTCCTCAAACCGCACATTGGATACTCCCTCCGCTCTTGCGTTGTCCTCACAGCGCTGCTTTGTAAACACGGCCTTGTATGCACCGCTCCAGATATCGCAGCCTACCATGTGCGCCTTCGGGTTCCTCTTTGCGCAGGCGATGGCCAGCGCGCCGCTTCCGCAGCCGACATCCAGACCAACACCTCCGTCAGGGATCCTTACATGCTCCGCCGTTCCCTCTACGATGGTTTTGGCAAGCTTTCTTTTCCCCTTGTAATCAAAGATCCTGTACAGTACCGTCATCCATACGGCAAAGAACAGCAGCACAAGCGTTCCGACGCCGAGAACAAGAGCACAGATGAACCGCGCCGTTCCATGCAGGATCAGCCCCGTTGCACCGAACAGTAGGAACAGGATAAATGTCAGGGCGGTTCCGGCAAACAGCCCCTTGAGCATACCTTCCGGCACCCAATTTTTGTAGTCAGGTTTCATTTTCTATTTGAACCTCCTTCCCTGTGTGGATATCGGCGGTCAGTATTCCATCGGCTTTTTGTCGAGTTTGATTTTGAAATCACAGAGATCGCCATCCTCAAAGCAGGTGTGTTCACGGAACAGCGGCACGCCGAGAACGCCGAACAGGACATAGTCCAAATTGCAGCGATATGTCATATATGTTTCATGTCTGCACTGCTTTGCAAAGTCAGCAAAGGACAAACCAGGTTGTGAAAGTTGAAATCATATTCCTCTCCCTTTTCTCACTTTCTCGCAAGGACCCTGATCCATGGCTTTGATCTGTGATGATCACTGATAACTTCGGAAAAGCCGACAGTGCGTAGTGGAGCCTCCAGTTCCTCAGCAGTATAGGCTTTCATACCGTCGATGATCTTTTCGAATTTTTGACTTGCCGCATCCTTCCCGTCCGATTCGTTGGAAATCAAAAAACATCCGCCGGGCTTCAGAACCCTGTAAACCTCGGAAAAACACTTTTCAAGCCCTGGCCAGAAATAAACCGTCTCAAATGCCGTAGCGAGATCAAACGACCCATCGGAAAAGGACAGCGCCGACACATCCCCCTGCCGGATCGTGCAGCGCCCTGCCGTAACCATTGCTTTATTGTATTCTTTCGCCTTTTCCACGGACAAAGGAGAATAGTCCACGGCGGTCACATGCGCCTGTGGGTATCTTTTGAGCAGTTCTCCGACATTTCTGCCCGCGCCGCAGCCAAACTCAACGATGTGAACAGGACTGATCTGCGGCAGATAGGATATCCCCCAATCCGCCATCTTTGCATGACCTGCATTCATGGTGCGGAGCATGAGCCTGCCAAGCCTGCCCTCCGGTTTTCTTGTCTGGTTGAAAAATTTTCTTAAAATTCCCATCTTATGCCTGCGCTCCTTTCCACTGGCGAATTGTCAAGATGTAGTTTTCTTTGTTCCTCATTGCTGAAAAGTCTCAAATGATAATGACAGCGGGCATAACAGATATGGTCAATATCCGCTTCGGTGATATGTTCAAAATTATGCATCGCCATCCCTAAAAATCATAAACAAGCGATATCCAATGGCCGCTCTCATAGAGACTCCATAAACCAGAAAATATCTCTATGAACCCTCTTCGCCAACGCTTTTTCAGTTGTGCATCCTCATCTCCGCACTGATATATGTTCCGGCTTTTCCGTGCCTCCCTGACCGGGAGCAATGATGTGGCATTGTCTCTTAAAATAAAGGAGACATAAGCTCATAAAGATTTTCTCCTGACACTATCATAGGCGTGATCAGAATGATGGTCGGGTCTTATCTATAGCCATACTCATTGATATGCATAACGATTCTATTCCTTGATTAGATATGACTAACTTATCGTTCTAAAAAATGCCGGTCTTCCCGGCACTGTTTAGGATTGCCATCCATCGTTTCATGTAGTTAGATTATGCTAACATATTACCATTTTATTTGTTATTTTTCAAGATTTACTGATAGCGTCGATAGCGTCAAGTTACTGTAGGACAGTAAGTGTCAGATCAAGCACCCTGTCCATTGAAAACTATATATCCCAGAGATGCCAGCGAATGGCCGCCGTCTTTCTGCCGCCCCGGTCCTGGATCTCCTGCACCTTAAAGGGCATGAACACCGCAAGGCTCTCCGTCGTAAGGGTGCGGAAAGCATTGATCCGCCTTGTGCCGATGGGCAGCACGGTATTGAGGCCGTCGTACTGCTGATACTTCAAGATCGCCAGCTGGCACATGTGCTTTCTGGCAATGGCAAGCACGGTCTCCGTATCAGCGTCCAGCTGCTCTTTGGTCTTTGCCGTCAGCACCAGCGTCAGGATGCCCAGCATCATCCGCTGGTCACGGGTGGTCAAATCGTCCAGAAACTCCTTGGCTTCTTTTCTCTGCAGCTCCATGTCATAGGGAACTACGGCGGAGAAGTTGTTGTTGGCGTTTTGTCTCCGCTGCCAGTTGGTGATGTTCGTCTCCACACCGAGCAGACGGTTTTCCACCTCCCGCACGGCCTCATCCGTGGGGATGGGCACGATGTCGATGGAGAGCATCAGGTTCCGGTTTAAGTCCGTCAGCTCCGTCACCATCTCGTCCTTGATGTAGGAGGCGTAGTCCTTCAGGTACAGCACCCGGCAGTACCGGCCGCCCAGCTTCAGGAAATCTTTTCCCTTCTCAATCCCGTCCGGGCAGATGTAGTCCCGGAAGTCATGGCCCTTCTTTATCATGTCGCGGGCGTCAAAGGAAAAATCCACTTCCTCCCCTGTGCGATAGAAGTCATGCAGGATGTGCAGGCGCTCCGTGGCATTAAGCTCTGTGCAGGAAGCCCCCAAACCCGCAAAGTGGGCGGCAAGATCCGCACCCACGCGGGCAAAATAGGCCCTCGCCTCCTCCACGTCCTTTCTGCCCACGGTGATCGTGACATACTTTTCCTGAATCAGCCCGTTGGCTCCGGTGGCCTTATCCAGCAGCATGGCGTTATATTCCTTGCGGAACAGATCCCGCGTATCTTCCTTCATGGGCATGAGGACGGACTGCTCGAAGCTGCGCTGATTGAGCGCCCGGTTGTTGATCGTGATCTTGGTGGTCGCCCCGGCATCCAGACTGTTTAAGAGCTCCGAATAGGAAAGGAACATGACTTCCTTATCCTCCCGACTGGCCACCAGATAGTTGATGTCGCTAAAGCGGTAGGTCTTGGAATACTTGCTGCCAATGAGAAAGATGCCGTCGTTCCAGATGCGGCGGATGGGGATCACATCCCGGATCTTTCGCGGCACCTTATATTTCTCTTTATCCTGCCTGAGCAGGTTTGTCAGTGTTTTGATCATACTTCTGATCACCCTCCTTTTCTCTGACGCTGATGGCGTCTTTTAAGACACTGTAACCTCAAATTTTACGTAATAGGTCGACTCCGAGCGTGTCCAGCACGTTCTTTGTCTTCTTCTGGATTGCGGAAACTTTGATTCCCTGTTTGTCTCCGTTGTCCACACGGTAGATGTTCT
>NZ_LR130601.1 GCF_900625025.1 Lachnoclostridium sp. Marseille-P6806 | reverse complement strand
ACGCGGGGTCCAAGGAGGAATCCGTCCGAACCAATGCCACTACATTCTAACAGCTTAAGCAACGAGCGGATCATATCCCAACTGGCTGTTGGGGGTATGACCACTACATCTTTTATATTAGGAGGAGAACACATGGAAGAGAAAAAAGAGAGCCTTTATTAAGGTTTAGGTTAATACACAAAATTATTTACAGATCCTTTTAAAGAGTTGAAATGGTGTAATGACATTCATTAAAGAGGCTCTTTGAAGAGATAGTTATACAACATTTCCGCAAATTCATTAATTACTTTTTCTTTGTTTTGTGTTTCATCAGGATAAAAAGCTAGTTCATGAACTATACTTTCCACAGTTGTATGAATTATAAATGATGCTGTGGAAAGGTCTTTTATCTTGAGATTTGGACTATAAAATTCAAGCAATGAGAGAATTTTATTTGTAGCAAATATGCGATAAGGCTTTTCAAGTTCACGAAAATCATCGCTTTGATAAGAAAGAGCCGTAATTTTCTTTTGAAACAATGTTAGATAACTGTGACTATCTAAGACAAATTTAATATATTTTTTAATTATTTCAAAGAATGAAAATTGTGATAAATCTTCTGGAATGATTTTTTCTAAGATATTTGAATAAAGATCTTTTACAAGCTCATCATAAATTGCTTTTTTATTTGGATAGTAGCTATAAAGCGAACCAATGGATACGCCTGCAGTTTTTGCAATTTCATTTGTACTTACATTTGCATAATCTTTCTCTGAAAAAAGGAGAAGAGCAGTATTTTTTATGAGTTTTTTTCTTTCGATACTTCTTTTTTGTTTCGGTATTCTAGTATTCTTTTGTTTTGATTCTTTACTTTTCATAACATCTCCAATACGCAACAGTGGGTATTAAATTTTTTGTAATAACGATGAGTCTCTCAATTAAAATCTTGTACAAATCTAGATTTTACAGACTAAATTAATTAAACAAAAACCTTCCAATATAAGTGTATCATGTTCATTAAAAAAATCAAGAACATAATACGAGCGCCCACTCATATTATATTGACAAAGCAGCAAAAAGAAGTATTATTAATGTGAGTTATAGCTCACATTAATAATACGCTTTAATCAGCCATATACTTGTAATAACAGGCATCTGACGTGATCAAGAGTAATGGGAAAACCCAATATATAGTTTAAAAATTATGTTATGCAGAAAGGAGAAAAAAGATGAGTTTTATTCGTTTTCAAAATGTAACAAGAGAATATAATGTTGGAAGCAATGTAATAAAGGCTCTGAATAATGTGAATTTAGAAATTAGACAAGGTGATTTTACAGTGATTTTAGGACCTTCCGGTTCAGGAAAATCTACTTTTTTAAATCTTCTTGGAGGTATGGATTATGTTACGAGAGGAGAGATTTATGTAGGAGAGAACAATATATCAAAATTTACCAATAAGGAACGCACTCTTTATCGTCGCAAAGATATTGGTTTTGTTTTTCAGTTTTATAATCTTATACCGACTCTTACAGCTTATGAAAATGTAGATATGGTATCCAAGTTATCTGATGTTTCCATTTCAGCTGATGAAGCATTAGAAATGGTAGGATTGAAAGACAGAGCAGAAAATTTGCCGTCTCGCTTATCGGGAGGAGAGCTTCAGAGAGTATCCATAGCAAGAGCTCTTTGCAAAAATCCTAAGCTGCTTCTTTGTGATGAACCTACAGCGGCTCTTGACAGCGAAACCGGGAAAAAAGTTTTAATTACGCTTTCTTCCATGGCAAAAGATTATGGCCATACAGTAGTTTTGGTAACTCACAATGCTGCAGTGGCACCTGCGGCAGATAGACTTATCAGACTTAGAGATGGTGAAGTCAGTGAAATTATGGATCAGAAAAATCCTATTTCTATGGAGGAGGTTTTCTGGTAATGAAATATTTAAATAAAAAATTTATTAGAGATATATTGCAACAGTGGAAACAGTTTGTGTCGGTACTTGTTATGGCTCTTATCTCGGTTTCGATTTACTGTGGAATGAGTTCAGTGTGGACTGGGATGGATGAATCATATACTGATTACAAAGAAAAAACTAACTTAGCAGATGCTTATATCAATGGGGTAAATATAAGCGATGAAGATATTTCAAATATAAAAAAATTGCCTTATGTAAATCAGGCTGAAGGATCAATGTTTGTTAAGTTTAATACGAAAATTGATAATGAAGATTCAGAGCTTTATATTAATTCATTTACAAGCAGCACTAAAAAACTCATGAATCCGCTCCTTAGAAGCGGGCACCCCCTAAAAGATGATGAAGAAGGTATATGGATTGACGAAGATTACGCCAAGATACACAATCTGAAAGAGGGTGATAAGATTGTACTTGAGTTTAAGGGGATTAAGAAGAAAGTAAAGATTTTGGGGACTGTTCTCGATGCAGAAAATATATATTTTGTTACTTCTTATGCAGAAACAGTTCCGGATCATAAACGACACGGTTATGCTTATATAAGTGAAAAATATATAAATAAAATTTTGGGAACAGTATCTTATAATCAAGTGAGACTTGATTTACTGGAAAAACCTGTTTCCAAGTCAAAGCTAGAAAAAGATATTAAACGGATAATGGGAGATTCTTTTTCATCAGTAGTCATGAAGGAGAATAAAATTTCTATCACTCAGGTTGATGAGGAAATAAATCAAATTCACAAAATGGCGATGCTGTTTTCAATTGTATTTATCTTGTTATCAATTTTATCAATTTATACTACGATGAGCCGTCTTATAAGTAATCAGATGGTTCAGATTGGCACACTTAAATCTTTAGGATTTTACGACAAACAAATTTATTTTCACTATGGAGCATATGGATTTTTGGTGGCTATCATAGGAAGCCTTGTTGGGGTGATTTTCGGATATACAGTGGTGGGAAATCTTGTTATGAATATAAAAAAGGCGACACTAACGCTTCCTATATGGAAAAAATCCTTTGGCATAGATAGTATGATCTTGATTCTACTGATTGTTACGGTTTGTACCTTGGCTGCGATTATTACTACAAGGAAGGTGATTAAAAACAATCCTTCTTTTACAATCAAAGGCATGCTCGATAAGAAGTCAAGTGGTCCCGGAATATACAAAAAATCAAGATTGTCATATGATTGGCTTTGGACGCTCAGGAGCATTCGCATTCATCCAATCAGAACATTCATGAGTATAACTGCAATCGTGGGAAGCATTGTATTGATGGTTGCCGGTCTTGGTGTGTGGGATTCTCTTTATAGTTCATATCAAGATGTTTATAATAATGAATTCTGTTATAAGTATATTGGACAGGTATACGGAGAATCTTATAATAATTTAAGTCGCAAATTTAATTCTTTTGATGTTCAGTTTGCACAGAGTGAAACGGCTGATTTTTCTTTCCACGGAATTGAAAAATCGGGTTCTCTTTTAGTGCTTGATTCGGGTGACAAAATTAGAATTTTTGATGCAAAATCAAAAAAGAAAATCAGGATAGAAAAAGATGAGGTGGCAATTGCTTCTCAGTTGGCAGAACAACTTGATGTTAAAGTTGGAGATAAGATTGCATATAAGACTAAGAGTTCGTTAAACGAGCATAGGGTTACTGTTACGGCAATCGTGGATGCAAAGATGCCTCAAGGTATTTTTATATACAAAGATAAGGTAAAAAACTTTGAACCTAACACAATTTATATAGGAGATAGTGAAGCTTATGAACAAGCAAAAAAAGAAGAATCAATAAGCAATATAATATCTATAAAAAAGCAACAGGACAACATGAAGGAGATGATGGATAGCGTTCATTCAATTATGTATATATTAATTGTGGCAGCATTTGTATTAAGTGTCGTTATTCTATATAATCTTGGTATCTTGTCATATCTTGAACGTTATCGTGAATATGCCACAATGAAGGTCATAGGATTTAAACATAGTGAAATTATGGGAATGGTATTTAAGGAGAGTGTTCTAAATCTTTTGACTGGATTTGTTATAGGAATTCCTTTGAGCAAGCAGTTCTTGAAGTTATATATAAGAGTTGTTTCCATGGATAGTATGGAATGGACTCCTATTATTACTAAAGACCATTTTTTGATAGTTATATTCTGTGTTATAGGATTTTCTGTTTTAGTCAATTTGGTTGTTTCTATGAGAATAAGAAAAATTGACATGGTTGAAGCGTTAAAATCTATTGAATAAGGGAGACGGTGAATATAGGGGTATTGTATTAGAAAATAATTAAAATTTTTCTAAATTAAATAGGTTATATAATATTTAGGCAATAGAAATAAATCCTATTGCCTATTTTATGTATGACGGGCATGCCGTCAGTCTGTGGTGAAAGTCCGCAAAGGGCGTAGTTGCCGACGAACTCCATAGCGACTTGCAAGATTCACATCGTGAAGTGTAGGCGAGAAGAAGCAATAGCGAAATCGTAGCCTGACGAACAGAAACCTAATATCAAGGCTTGCATAACGGATAAGTGGGCATAAAGTTACGAAGTCCAAAAGGCAATCGTAACTTATGCAAGTAGATCAGGCAGACGAGTAAAGGCTCAAATCACTGACGAAAAGAAACTGGTCAGTATCAATGGATTATCGAATTGAGAAACTCAATCAGGTAATCAGGGGCTGGATTAACTACTACCGAATCGGCAGTATGAAAAGGAACCTTACCAGAATTGACGAGCATCTAAGGACGAGAATGAGAATTGTGATATGGAAACAATGGAAGAAATCAGCGAAAAGACACTGGGGACTTCGAAAGTTAGGTGCACCTGAATGGATGGCAAAGCAATCAGTGAGTTTTAATAACCACTATCAAGCGGTAGCCAAAACTACAGGGGTACACCTAATATCAAAAGAAATCCTCACAAAGTGAGGACTTCTCAGTTGTTTGGATTATTATTTGAATTGAACCGCCGTATGCCGGACGGCACGTACGGTGGTGTGAGAGGGGTTAGAAATTAGCCCCTACTCGATTCAAATCTCAAAATAAAAGCGTCAATAAATCAAAAAAGGTACTTGACAAAACGCTCTCTGGGGAACCCATGCGGATATCGAGCCGTTTATGGACCCGAAATTTGAAAACAACGTGATCCTCACGGCGACAGAACGTCTGATGATGAGTAACCGTCCGAAGAACCCGGCCAATGCCAGGAATAAGAATGTCCTGATCGTCGGCGGCAGCGGCTCCGGCAAGACGAGATTCTGGCTGAAACCGAACCTTTTACAAATGCATTCGAGTTACGTTGTGACTGACCCAAAAGGCACGATCGTATTGGAGTGCGGCAAGGCCTTAGAGCGGAACGGATATGAGATCCGGATCCTGAACACCATCAATTTCAAAAAGTCCATGAAATATAATCCCTTCGCCTATATCCACAGTGAAAAGGACATCCTGAAGCTGGTCACCACGCTGATCGCCAACACTAAAGGCGATGGCAAATCCGGTGACGAGTTTTGGACCAAAGCAGAAACGCTTCTCTACTGTGCCCTGATCGGATATATCCACTATGAGGCACCGGTGGAAGAACAGAACTTCGCCACTCTGATCGAATTCATCAATGCCATGGAGGTCCGTGAGGATGACGAGGAGTTCCAGAATCCGGTCGATATCATGTTTGAAAACCTGGAGAAAAAGAACCCGAAGCACTTTGCGGTCCGGCAATATAAAAAGTACAAATTGGCTGCAGGTGTTATAAAGTGAGGATAGTTTTTTAGTACCCTTTGAATACATATGATTTTCAAGACAGAGGATAGTAAAAAGCTATTCTCTTTTCTTTTGTCCAGAAAGGAGCTGTAGCATTATGGCAAAGAAAAACACACACAGATATGTGGCACTCTATGAGAGACTAAGCCACGATGATGAACTGCAAGGGGAGTCGAATTCGATATCGAATCAAAAAAGGATCCTGGAGGACTATGCGACTTCCCATGGTATGACCGTATTCCGGCACTTTACCGATGATGGTATCTCCGGCACCCGGTTCGACCGCCCCGGATTCCAGAATATGATTGATGAGGTCAGAGCCGGAAACATTGAAGCCTGCATAATCAAGGACATGTCTCGTTTTGGCAGAGACTACCTGCAGGTCGGCACCTATATGGAAGTACTGCGAAAGAATGATACCCGTCTGATTGCCCTGAACGACAACGTGGATACCCTTAAAGGTGACGATGAATTTACGCCATTCAGGAACATTATGAACGAATGGTATGCCAGAGACACAAGCAAGAAAGTCCGCTCTGCCTTTCAGGCGAAAAACCTTGCCGGAAAGCACACCAGCAGCGCCGTACCATACGGCTATCTGAAGTCAGAGGCAGATAAAAATCAATGGGTTGTCGATCCGGTGGCGGCTGCTGTGGTAAAACGCATTTTCCAGATGACCATGGAAGGGAAAGGACCGTACCAGATCGCACAGATTCTCTCTGATGAACATGTTGAGATTCCCGCTTATTACCATCAGAAACTCGGCATCGGCCTGTGGCAGACAAGAGAAATCAAGAATCCATACAAGTGGGGAAGCTCCACCATCGCGCATATTCTGGATAACCCGTCCTATCTTGGGCATACCTGCAATTTCAAGACCAGGAAGCATTTCAAAGATAAGAAAAGTCACTATGTAGATCAGGATCAGTGGACGATCATCGAAAACACGCACGAGGCGATCATCGACCAGGAGACTTTTGATAATGTACAGCGGCTCCGGAAGAATATCCGGAGGTATCCGGACGGCTGGGGCGAAGCCCATCCTCTCGGAGGCCTGCTCTTCTGCGCGGATTGCGGAGGCAAGATGTATGTTCATCGTACCTACAATGGCAAGAGGAATCCGCAGTTCACCTGCTCCCAATATGGAAAGGTTCCGGTCGGAAGTCGTTGCCCGTCACAGCACAGAGTCAGTGCAGATGTCGTCATGACGCTGATTAAAGAGACGCTGCGGGAAATCATCAATTTCTCTAAGGAGGACGAAGAAGAGTTTGTGAAGATCGTCAGAAAAGCGGTCGCGTCCCAGCAAACAAACGAGGTGTCTGAACAGAAAGCCCGGTTGGAACAGTGCAGAAAACGCAGTGAAGAGCTGGAAGTTCTTCTCTGTAAAATATATGAGGACAATGCCCTTGGGAGATTGCCGGACAAGCGGTATGCCGTTCTTGAAAGCCAGTATACGAAGAAACAGGAAGCATTGGACAATGAGATCATCAATCTCCAGAACCTTGTCAGCAGCGAGGAAAGCAGCCCGCTATCCGCAGCAAAGTTCATCGCCCTCGTAAAACGATATCAGGACTTTGAAGAGCTGACCAATACCATGCTGAACGAATTTATCTACAAAATCCTGATTCATGAGCGTGAAAACAAAGGCCGTCAGGATTCTCCGCAGACCATCGAGATATATTTCAATTTTATCGGGAAGTTTGAGGTTCCAAGGGAAGAACACATCCCGACGCCGGAGGAAATCGAGCTTGAGGAGCGCAAGGAACGCATCAGGCAGAAGCGGCATGAAGAATGTCTCCGCAGAAAATCCACTGGCTGGCAGGCTACGTATTACTGGAAACACTGAAACCTCAAAAATTACGTTAATAGAAAGCGGGCTAAATCAGTCCTGATCTCTATAAATTCACCTGCTGGCCTTCAACAGATAGTGCAAAATACCTTGAAAATACGCTGTTTGTGTCATCTG
>NZ_LR130600.1 GCF_900625025.1 Lachnoclostridium sp. Marseille-P6806 | reverse complement strand
AGTGTCACAGGTTCGAGTCCTGTTTGGGGCGCTGAGCGCAGCGTGAGAGCGCGCTGTGCGGGCAGCAAGAACGGGGCCCCGTGGTCAAGCGGTTAAGACATCGCCCTTTCACGGCGGTAACACGGGTTCGAATCCCGTCGGGGTCATGCGAGAATTGTTTATCACATATGCTGATACAGGTTTCATCTTGTGAGGACCTTTAGCTCAGTTGGTTAGAGCAGTCGGCTCATAACCGATCGGTCCTGGGTTCGAGTCCCTGAGGGTCCACGAGAAGAGAGCGGTATGCGGATTTCGTATCTGTGTGCGGCTCTCTTTATGCCGGCATGGCGGAACAGGCAGACGCGCGGGACTTAAAATCCCGTTCTAGAGATAGAGTACCGGTTCGATCCCGGTTGCCGGCATTGAGAGATATTAGTGATATAGGACAAAAAGAGTTGGTTTAAACCGCTGTTTACAATTCCCGTTTACGACCAGAGGTCATAGACGTACTTCCTCTTAACTTAAGCCATATGGAGACAATCGTGTTGATGTCACGGGTCAAGGATAAAAATCTTTGAGATCAAGGGATTCTGAGAATATTGCCAGGAACAGCTTTATCGCCGGAGTCCCTTTTTTGCACCCTTTGTACAGCGGTTCAACAAAAAGGGGGATGATAATAAGAATAAAATGACGGACAAAGGCCCCTCCCGCTGTGCGGCAGCTTCCTGCACAGCAGAAGGGGTCTTTTTATTCTTGCGAGTGAGGCCGAACGGGAATGGATGAGTTGGCGTCGTTTGTTCAGCAGTACCGCAAGGGCGGAGATTCCCCCGCCCTTTGCAGCTTCTCAGAGTTTCCTTAGAAATTCCTTAGAGCTTCATTACGGTATTCCGGTAGAGCTTGAGGAAGAAGCAGATGGATAGGATGAGCGACACCAGCTCGGCGATGGGGAACGCCCACCAGACATTGACGACGCTGCCGGTCTGCGCCAGCAGCCATGCGGCCGGGATGAGAGCGACAAGCTGACGGCCGATGGAGATAATGAGGGAATAGATGCTTCTGGCAAAGGCCTGAAAGATGGAACCCATCAGAATGCTTGCTCCGGCGGCCGGGAAGTGGATGGCAATGATGCGGAGCGCGGGAACCCCGATGGCAAGCATGTCCTCTGAGGCGTTGAACAGCCGGAGAAGAAGAGCCGGAAACAGTTCGAACGTGAGCGTTCCGATGATCATGACGGATACGGCAAGCGTCAGGGAGAAGCGGAGCGCTTCCCGAATTCGATCCTTTCTGCGTGCGCCGTAGTTGTAGGCCAGTACCGGAATGAGCCCGTTGTTCAGACCGAAGATCGGCATGAAGAAGAAGCTCTGGAGCTTGAAGTACACGCCGAATACGGCGGCCGCCGTCGTGGAGAAAGCGATCAGAATGCGGTTCATCAGATAAGACATGAGCGAACCGATGGAGATCATCAGGATGGAGGGGATTCCTACGAAATAAATCTGCTTCACTACAAAGCCGGTCGGGTGCAGGATATCGCGGACGGAGAAGCGGATGTCCTTATTAAAGCGTATGTTCAGGAAGACGCCGAGCCCGCCGGCAACGAACTGACCGAGGATGGTGGCCAGCGCAGCCCCGGTCACGCCCATGGCGGGAAAGGGGCCGATGCCGAAGATCATAATCGGATCAAAGATGATGTTGATGAGCGCCCCGGTCCCCTGCGAGATCATACTGAGCAGGGTGCGTCCGGTGGACTGCAGGAGACGCTCCATGGTGAGCTGGAAAAAGAGCCCTAAGCTCCCGCAGCATACGAGCATGAGGTAGGCGTCGCCGTGACGGATGATTTCCTCCACATCAGTCTGCGTCCGGAGAAAAGGGCCGGAGAAAAAGAGGCCGATGAAGAGAAAGAGGAAAAAATTAAAAAAAGTCAGCAGGATGCCTGTATTGGCAGCCCGATCGGAGTCCCGGAAGTTCTTCGCACCCAGCGATCGCGAGAGGAGGGCGTTGATTCCTACTCCGGTTCCCGAGCCGACAGCGATCATAAGATTCTGCAGCGGGAACGCAAGCGTGACGGCGGTCAGCGCATTTTCGCTGATCTGTGCGACAAAGATGCTGTCCACAACGTTGTAGAGGGCCTGCACCAGCATGGAGATCATCATGGGCAGCGACATTGACACAATTAGCTGCTTTACGGGCATGACGCCCATCTTGTTTTCTTCTCGCTTCGTTTCTTTCTCTGCGTTCATTAAATTTTCAAAATTCCTTTCTGGTCACGTATACGGCGGTGTGCCGCCGGATGCCGGAACGTCCGCTCATACAAGTATAGCGTCCGCTCCGTCGTCTGACAGGGACTTACAAAGTACAGTATAGCCTACATTATTTTGAAGAAAAAGGGAACCGGCAGGAAATAAAAATGGGGAGACGGCATTTTTTTCAGGGAAAAGTGTGAAAAATCACGCTGATACGCTGATTTATTCCGTGAGCGACAAGTGCTGTTATGTAGTGGGACGACATGAGCCGCAAGCTGCTTTTGCGGCGCATGCCTCGCTGGGGAACGCGCCGGCATGGTGATTAGTGTATAAAATAGTAATCACGGGATGCGGGAACGGTAAATCTCTGTTAAAATTCAAATCAGTTCCCAGAAAACGCTTCCGGGAACTGATTTGAGTTTTGGCGAAACATCGCCTCCTGGGAGAAAAATAGAATATGATGCAGCAGTTTGAACTGATCGCCCCCTGCCATTTCGGCATGGAGAGCGTCGTAAAAAAGGAAATCTATGAGCTTGGCTATGAGATCAGCGAGGTGAGTGACGGACGCGTCACTTTCCTCGGCGATGCGGAGGCCATCGTCCGCGCGAACATCGGACTCAGAACGACGGAGCGCATTCTCTTCAAGGTGGGAGCCTTTCATGCGGAGACATGGGATGAGCTCTTTGAGGGCACGCAGGCGCTGCCGTGGGACGACATCCTGTTCCGAGACGCCCGCTTCTGGGTCACCAAGGCGTCGAGCGTAAACAGCGCGCTGTTTTCTCCCTCGGATATCCAGTCTGTGATGAAAAAGGCCATGGTCCGCCGCATGCAGAGGCGCTATGCGCTGGAGCAGTTTCCGGAGGACGGGGCCTCATACCCGATCCGCGTGTTTCTTCTGAAAAATGAGGTGACGGTCGCCATTGATACGACCGGGGAATCGCTCCACAAGCGCGGCTATCGAAAGAAAGCCGTCAAAGCGCCGATCGCGGAAAATCTGGCGGCGGGACTCATCATGCTCACCCCGTGGCGGGCGGGCCGCATTCTGGTGGACCCGTTCTGCGGCAGCGGCACGATTCCGATTGAGGCGGCGATGCAGGCGGCAAATATTGCTCCCGGGATGAACCGGAGCTTTACGGCGGAGAGCTGGACCGGCCTTATCCCGCCGGGCCTGTGGGAGGACGCGCGCGAAGAGGCACGGGAGGCAATGACTCCGGAGATCGACGCGGATATTCAGGGCTATGACATTGACCCGGAGGCGATTGCGGCCGCGCGGGACAATGCGAGGCTGGCGGGGGTGGAGCATCTGATCCATTTTCAGGTGCGGCCCGTGTCGCAGCTTTCTCATCCGAAAAAATATGGTTTTCTGATCACCAATCCGCCCTATGGTGAGAGGATTTCCTCCTTTGCGCCGGGGAGCAATGCGCCGAAGAGTATGGCGGAGCTGCGGGCGGCCCGCTATCAGGGAGGCGGCGGAGAGGGGGGGCAGAAGCTCCGGCTTCCTGCGGCGGATCTGTCGGGACTCTATCGGACGCTGGGAGAACGCTTCCGAGCGCTGGATTCATGGTCTTTGTATGTGATCACCTCCTTTGCGGACTGCGAGAGAGAACTCGGACTGCGGGCGAAGAAAAACAGGAAAATTTATAATGGCATGCTGAAAACGTATTTTTATCAGTTCCCCGGTCCGAAGCCCGGCAGATAAAACGCACGACACGGAAGCCGTAACAGAATGAAGTAAAACAGCACGAAACCGAGGAGAGGAGTTGTCATATGCTGCTGCAGCTGATACTTGCCACGGGCAATGAAAATAAGGTGAGGGAAGTCAATGAGATTCTTGCGGACGATTTTGCCGGAGCGCCGATCCGGGTCCGTTCGATGAAAAGCGTCGGGATATCCTCCGATCCGGAGGAAAACGGGACGGATTTTGAGGAAAATGCCCTGATCAAGGCGCGCGCTGCGGCAGCGCTCCTCCCGCCCGCGGCGGATGAGACGGCAAGGGCGGAATGGATGCGCGCACAGGGAATGGATCCCGCAGATGCGCTTGTCGTGATTTCGGACGATTCGGGACTTGTGATTGATGCGCTTGGCGGTGCGCCCGGCATACAGTCGGCGCGCTATCTGGGACGCGACGTGGGCTATGATGTCAAAATGGCGCATATTCTGGAGGAGCTCCGCGGTCTGCCGCAGGAGCAGCGCAGCGCCCGCTTCGTGGCGGCGATTGCCGCCGTGCTCCCGGACGGCTCAGGGCTTGCTGTCCGCGGAACCATGGAGGGGAGGATCAGCAAGGAACCCCGCGGCGAGGGAGGCTTCGGCTATGATCCGATCCTGTTTCTTCCGGAATACGGGCTTACGAGCGCGGAGCTTTCGCCGGAAGAGAAAAATGCGATCAGCCATCGGGGAAAAGGCATGCGGCTCATGCTGAAAACACTGCGGGAGCGCCTTGCCTTATGAGAGTTCTGATTATCAGTGATACCCACGGGCAGGACGGAGCCATCATGGAGATATGCAGAAGAGAGAAGCGGATCGATGTTCTTCTCCATGCGGGCGACAGCGAGGGAAGCGAGGCCTTTTACCGGGAATATATGCGCTGTGTCACCCATTTTGTGGCAGGGAACTGTGACGGCTTCTGCAGGCTGCCCTCGTGGGAGGTGTTTCCTCTGGGAAAGCACACGGCGTTTCTTACGCACGGTCACCGCTACGGCGTGTTCGGCGCGCAGGTGCCGGATGCACTCACGGCCGCGGCGCGGGAGAACGGGGCGGACATCGCGGTGTTCGGGCATTCGCATATTCCGCTGGTGGAGGAAAAGGAAGGGATTCTGTGCGTCAATCCCGGGAGCCTTGCCCGGCCCCGGCAGGCGGGACATCGGCCCTCGTATGCCGTGATGGAGATCGGCGATGCGGATCAGGCGATCAACTGTCGGATACGGTATCTGTGAGCGCGGCTGTATCCTGCTATTACCCGTCCTATTCTTGGGTTTTGATGAGATTTTCACAACAGTTTTCTTCGTTTTTCGTACATTTTTCGTACATATTGAAATATTGGATTGACATACTGTGAGCGCTCCGATATAATGTGTTTTGCGTCACAGAAACAGGGTCTTGCCGGGGTGTGGCTCAGCTTGGCTAGAGCGCCTGGTTTGGGACCAGGATGTCGCAGGTTCGAATCCTGTCACCCCGACGCGGAATAAGCTCTTCAATTCCATAGATAAGGATTTGTTTTGCGGGTGTAGTTCAATGGTAGAACACTAGCCTTCCAAGCTAGATACGTGGGTTCGATTCCCATCACCCGCTTTCTATGTGTCCGTAGCTCAGCCGGATAGAGCATCGGCCTTCTAAGCCGAGGGTCTGGGGTTCGAATCCCCACGGGCACATTTGCGGATATTCTTTATCTGTATGACGCCGGCAGAGGTTCCTCATATGGTGGGTATGGCGTAGTTGGTTAACGCGCCAGATTGTGGTTCTGGAGATCGAGGGTTCGAGTCCCTCTACCCACCCTTATCTTTATCCCGAGCATTACCCATATGCCTCACGGGCGTCTTTTGGGCTATCGCCAAGGGGTAAGGCACAGCACTTTGACTGCTGCATTCGTTGGTTCAAATCCAACTAGCCCAGTCTGCGGGACATTAGCTCAGTCGGTAGAGCACTTGACTTTTAATCAAGTTGTCGGGGGTTCGATTCCCCCATGTCTCACTTGCGACGATGACCGCCGACGAAGCGTCGGCGGTTGTTTTTCGTTCTGTGCGGATATGATGGAATTGGTAGACATGCAGGATTTAGGTTCCTGTGAGAGATCGTGTGGGTTCGAGTCCCACTATCCGCAGTCGCGCAAAACCCGCATAAACAGGGCATCGGACAGGCATAAAAGCCGCTCTGGTGCCCTATTTATTGCCGCGGAAAGTAAACGTATTTCCGCCACTTGTAAGACTTCTTTCGCGCCTTGCAACACGGATTTGCAACACGAAACTGCATTATAACAGGGAAGCGAAAACATTATTAACTGTCTCCTGCGCCTTTTTCCGGTCGGCATCCAACGTGTGGCGATACACAGCATTCATTGTGTAATTGGTTGACCAGCCGCCGCGTTCCTGTATGTAGGCGTCCGGGAGGCCCGCAGCGTGTGCGATAGAGACAAAGGCGTGCCGGAGGTCGTGAAAGCGGAAGTGAGGTATATTTTTTTCCTTTAAGAGCTTGGAAAAAGCCCTTGAAAGAGAATTGAGCTGCAAATTGCAAATATATCCCTGTGCCCGTATCTTTTCAGCAACGGAGTGCGGGAGAAGAATGATCCGGTCGGAATCAAGCGTTTTGGGATAATCCTTGATGATCTGCCGAGAATGATCGTCGTAAACAGCCGTTCGATGAACGTGAAGAGAATCGTCCTCTGATAGATCGTCGATAGAGGCCGCTACAATCTCGCCACGGCGCATCGGGCCGATGGAGCCTAGGAGAAGAATAGGCACCTCAAGCGGCGTGCCCTTAGAAGCGGCGTACAGGCGCTGTATCGTGGTCTCGTCCGGAATGTTATACTCTGGCTTCTTTTTGGGAGGCAGTGTGCACGGCGGTGCGGTGATCCCGCGTGAGTTGCAGACAGCGCAGAGAAAGGAGTGGCAGTTGCGAACGGTCTTCGAGGAAGACGTGGCATACAGTCCATTGATGAGCTCCTGCATCTCTTCCCGAGAGATCGCGCCGAGCTGCTTTGCGCAGAACTTCGGGAAATTCACGAGGAGACGCTTCTGAATAAACGTATATCCTCGTATCGTGGCGGGAGAGAGGACGGCCCGCTTCTGCCGGATAAAGGCGTTCATGCAGTTTTCAACGGTATCGCCGGAGACAGCAGCGGAGGGATGCTCCGCCTGCCATTGGAGAGCGAGGAAGTCGGCCCGTTTTGCGGTGTCAGCGGTGAAAGACTTATAGGAGCGGCGGCCCTTGTCGTTGTAGCCGATGAAGACCTGCGTGCGGTAGGAACCGGAGGGGAGTTTTGTAGCCATAGAAAACCTTTCTGGGGATAGAAATACCCGGTACTTGATGAATACCGGGCAGAATGGATATAATATAGCCGTTCGAACAGCTTTCCGGCTCTCCCCGGTGAGCAATAGCCGTTTACCGCGCGTGCCGCGGTCTCGTCGGCGCTCCGCCCATTCTGTTAGCGCAGAGTGGGCGGTTTTGTTAGATAAATATATATTGAACTGTTGCAAAATTTGCAACAGTTGCCTCACGGCTTAGCGTCCGTCCCCGGATCGTGGGAGGCATTCTTAGACCATTTCGCCGAGATGAGCGAGATGGCGTCCGTCCTCGGATCGCGGGAGGCGTACTGCCAAGGCATTCGCATTAGTTCACGCCGATTTTTTCTTTCAGCGCATCCTGCAAGACCTGAGAAAAGTTCAGTCCGGCGGCAATGGCGGCCTCATTCAACCATTCCGGGATGGAGAGAGTCTTCTTAACCGCCTGATTCTTCATAAGACGCCGGTATTTCTCTGTATCGCAGGAAACAAGCGACACAAATTCGTTATCGTCGGTAGAGACATCCTTTACAGAAGATGGAGCAGGAATATCCTGCTTGCAATCCTCATAGTCAACCAGCGTAAGCGGCAGAACATCCTCCGCCATAGCGAGAGCCTCGCTGAGAGTTTCTCCGCAAGTATACGCTCCGTCAAGGTCGGGAAAGTTGACGGAGAATCCGTTCTCTTCTTCTGTAAAAACTGCCGGATAAATATATTTTGCCATGTGCAACCTCCTTAGTATGTATAGGACTAAAACATGAAAGGCATGGCGGGCTATTTCAGCCCCGCATCATTTAATATGCTCTGTTCTGTCTTCTTCATAAGCTCCTTGCTGTAATGTCTTGGTACAGAGAATGTCTTTCCGGTTTTCGGAGAATGCCACCTTTCGTGGTTCGTCCCCTCCTTGACCTTGTAACAGCCGTTCTTTTTCAAGAGCTTTACGATTTCCGAAACTTTCAATGTTTTATATCTCCTTTCGCTTACAAGAACATTATATACGTATGTAATACGTATGTCAATAGGAGCGTAAGAAACAAATGACAACAAAAAGGCCCGGAAACCTTTTCGGCCTCCGGACCTTTTTGTGACTTAACAATATCGAGCATCAAGGAGTGCTT
>NZ_LR130599.1 GCF_900625025.1 Lachnoclostridium sp. Marseille-P6806 | reverse complement strand
AAAGGAATTATTAGAAAATCAAAGCAAAGATAGACGTAGTACGCGTTTCGTAAAAATCAGAGAATGCCCGCAACCCCTTGTAAACAGAGAAGTTGTGGGCATTTATTGCGTACTAAAGTGTCAAAAATGGGAGTGCATTCTGCCGAAGAAGTCAATGAAGCCCGTTGACAGACGGGCTTCCCAAGAATTTCACTCCGGGGGAACTGATAGACCTGATGGCTGATCGTCAAGAGAGCTGAAATGCATAAGCCAGTTGCTTTTTCGGATATTTTTCGAGCTGAATATGCAGATCACTTTCCTGATTTCTGTAAAAAACTCCTCCCTCAAAACCAAGAAGCTTCATCCGGGCTCCCTGACGAAGCGTCAGGTTTCGGATCCGGATATTTTTCATCGGCTTTTCCGAAAGCACGATGATAAAAAGCTGTTCCCCTTTCCTTGTAAAGCGAACAGCCGTTCCGTCGTCCGTTTTTGCTTCCGCTCTGATCCACGGACGGGTGCCGTATATGGCTTCCCCGTTCGTTTTCAGCCAGCGGCCAAGTGCCATCAGCGGCTTCTTCTGTATTTCTGAGATTGATCCGTCCACCATCGGTCCGATATTGAGAAGAACGTTTCCATTTTTACTTACTGTGTCCGTCAGGATATAGACGAGCTGGGACGGGGTGAGCATTTCCCGGGCAGTTTCCTCTCTGTTATAGCCAAATGACAATCCGATTCCTCTTGTAAATTCAAATTTTTTCGTCTGAATTTCATTCGTATCCGTATATTCTGGATTTGAAAAGTCAAAATGAAAATTCACATGTCTTATTTCATTACCGCTGCCTGTACACATTCTCTGCGCGTAGCTTCGTACAGCCTCAGCCGAAGAATTCCAGGGAATCTCCGCCTGATCCCATCTCTCATTTACAACGCCATCCGGCACAGAATTGTAATAGTCCGCCATAAGCCGGTTCAGGTCGATCCCCGCCGGATATCCCATATCATTCCACAATACAGAAGGCCGATACCGTTCGATCAGTTCCCTCCACTGTGCTGTTGCATAATTCGCATACATCGGAGATGCCAGCTGGTGCTTCATTTTTGAATACGGATTTTCAATCGGAATATCGTTGAAAGTCCAGTCATACATGCCTGAGTAATAAAGCCCTGCCCTGATGCCCTTCGCACGAACGGCCTCTACCCAGTCTCCTACCAGATCCACCGGAGACTGGAAGCCTTCCTCCATCGGATTTTTATTCATGCTGGGCCACAGACAATAGCCATCATGATGCTTCGTCACAAGCACCGCATACCTTGCACCGCTGTCCTTCATCAGCTGTGCCCAGCTGTCAAAATTCACTTTTCTGCTGTATTGTTCAAATTCTTTCTGAAACTCAAAATAGGAAAACCCGCTTCCGTAGTTTTTTTCATGAAATTCCCTCGTAGGGGAACCCGCAATGCGAAGCGTATTCAGATACCATTCCGCGTATGGATTATGCTGCATCATATAATGCATGTCCGTCTGCTTCTGAAGCCGGATAACATCCCGCCCGTCCACCGGCGCATATCCAGGCACAGAAAACAAAGACCAGTGAATGAAAATTCCAAACTTGGCATCATCATACCAGTCGGGGAGCGGATGCATACAGACGGATTCATAAGTCGGTTCAAAGGTCATAGGTCCGTTCCTCCTTCAGAAAATAACACTGATCTCCGTCCTGTTTTTGCTCTTTTATCTGTTTTTTGTATTCCGACGGCGAGATTCCCGCCTCGCGCTTAAAGAAGTGGCTGAAATAGCAGGGGTCCGAAAATCCCGTTATTCCGGCGACATCTGCGATCAGTATGTCTGGATTGTCAAAAATAAGCTCTCTGGCCATCTTCAGCCGCAGATTCTCGACATACTGATTCGGAGTCATCTGGTATTTCTCTTTAAATACACCGGAAATATATTTTTCATTATAGTTAAATAATGCCGGAAATATCTTATACGTAAAGCTGGTGGTATAATTCTCGTCGATCCATTCCTTGACAGACTCCGCAAGTTCACGCCGATATGTATTGCTTGTCTCTCCCTCAACTCCGAGAATGCGTCCGGCCTCTTCCCTGAGACACCGTTCCAGGGCGTCGTAGGTGCAGCAGTCTATGATCATATTTTCCGCATCCTTAAAAACGATGCTCATGGATTTATCCCACCTGAGAATCTGATGGAATACGTACCGGATATCCATACTGAGATCCGTGTATACGGGATTTTCTCTTTTCCAGTTTTTCGTCAGTAATGCAAAAAAATGATCCAGCGTATTCTGGTGCACTATCCTTTTCTGTGAGAAGAGTCCGCAGATCCGCCTGGTTTCTGATGAAACCGAGGGAACCGTCCACTTCTCCTGCGCAAAAACAATCTTGGATTCCCCCATACGACATAAATACCAGCCTGACTGCTCTGCGTCACATAACGCTTTTTTCATATTCTTCCCGTTTTTTATCGGGCGGCTGATGACAAGATTTGTATATCTGTTTTCTTCGTGATAATAGGACAGTATTTTTCTTCCGACAGCTTCTGTTTTTCCATCCGGGATGTCCCCGTGACAGATCAGCGCATAAATTACGGTATTGTTATGAATTCTTCCCATCGAAAAAAGATAATCATTTTCCGAATCCGGATTCTGCATTCTGCTTTTTTCTGGCAATTCCCCCCTCTGTTCCATAAGTTTTACCGCTGTTTTGCCGTCATCCTTGAAAACCGGACCGGAATAGACAACGAAAAATACAATGACATATCCCTTCAGCGGATTCAGTTCTTCGTTTTGCTCTTCGTTAAAGGTAATGCAGCGGAACACATATTCCTGCTGATCATGATGTATTTTTTCATTATATTCTTTCCGGTATTCGGTCAGAACTTTTTCCATGGCGGAAAATGATATTGGTTTTAATATGTAATCCTGTACGCCAAGTTTTAAAGCCTCCTGCGCATATTCAAATTTCGCATAGCCCGTCAGAATTACAAAGCGAATACTTTTTACTGTCTTTTTAACCTCCCGAATCATATCCAGGCCATTCATTCCCGGCATATTGATATCGACAAACATGACATCCGGCAACTCCCGACAAAGCATTTCCTGGCACTCTTCACCGCTTCTGCACAGACCGATCACCGTGTACTCGGGGTCAATCTGATCGATCATCAATGCCAGTCCCTTGGCAGTAGCGGGCTCATCCTCAACAATCATGACTTTAATCATTTTTGTCTGCCTCCGTCGGTGCCTCGCCAATCGGACCGGAAAGAAAGATCTCCGTAAATACTTCGGAACTTCGAATCTGAACGATCTCTTTTCCGCGATAGTGAATATGGAGACGATAAATCGTATTTTCCAATCCATGTCCAAATAAGATATTCTGACTGAATTCAAACGCCTCTTTTTCCGGAATATCACAGATTCCAGTGAGCTTCGCCGCCGCTTCCTCCGCGAACGGATTCCCGTTGTTCCGGATCGTCACCATCCATCGCTCCGCATCGGCCCGGAACGAAAGAAACACTCTCCATGACCTGACCGCACAGTTCTTAAACCCATGCTTGAAGCAGTTTTCCACCACCGGCTGGAGGATCAGCTTAGGAACCATCACCTTGTCTGCGCCCTCGTCAAGATCTGTCTCATACTCCAGCATATCCTCATACCTGGCTTTCATAATGTCCATATAGTGATTCACATTTTCAATTTCGTCTGCCATAGATACAGTCTGTCCGGCAAATGAGACGGAATAACGTAAAAGCTCCGCCAGCTCGCCGCACATAACAGCTGCTTTTCTGCTTCCGTCTGCCAGTGCCGTCATTCCAATCACAGAAAGCGTATTGTACAGCATATGCGGGTCAAGCTGTGATTCAAGCGCATGATATTCCGCTCGCAAGGTTCTTTCTTTCTCCTCCTGAATTCTTCTGTTCTGCAGCATGATCTTTTGAAGATTGCTTCTGATCGTAGAACTTAAAATCGCAAGCTCACTTGTCTCATCCCTCCGGCCGCCGCGGATGTTTTCCCCTTCTTTCAAGCCGGATAATTCCGCTGTCAGCATATGAAGCGGTTTCATGATTTTACTGATCAATGATTTCAGAAAAACCGAAAAAACGGCAAGCGCACCTCCGAAAATAATCAGCACCATAAGCATAAGGTTTCGATATGAATCAAGATATGTACTGTTATCTTTTGACAGAATAAATATCCACCCGTTTTCCGCAGTACTGCTGCAGGACAAAAAAGTTCCCGGCCTTGGCATTAAGTCGGTATTGTCCTTGTTCTTCTGCTTCCAATAGCTTTCCATAATCCGTTTTTGCCGGTCATCTTTTGCTGAGAAAAAAATGATATTTCCTTCCTTATCCAGAACAGTAATGTAATAATCAAGTCCTTCCTCCGCTTCTGCAAGCAGCCCTGTTATCTTTTCCGCGTCAAAATTAAATACCAGAACCCCATAATCATGAAACTCATTCCGCATAGCGCGTACCACTGAAAAAACGCGTTTGCCGCTATAGTAATCTGTGTGAGGGGGAAGATAGGTCACATATTCAATTTTTTCCATGACGGAATTGAGTATTTCATCCCTTGCAAGATCATTTTTGGAAAGGAAATGCTGGATTCCTGTGACACTATCCACAGCGATATTGTCATAATATCGCCCGTAAAAACAGAGGGAACCGTCCAATCCTCCTGAAAGCATCGCATAATGGAACATGCTGTAATATGTCCAGCGATCTTCCAGCTGCTTCTCAAAATAATTATTCGAATCCTTCTCAATACCCTTGGCAATACCAAACATCCTTTGATCTGTCTGGAATTCCTTTAACATATTATCCGCGTTTGAATTCATGGCATTAAACTTCTGCGCTGCCATCATCGCATGGCTGATCAAAGTCTCTTTTTCGTTTTTAATCGTTATACGCCATGCGTAAATAAAAAAAACAAACGCAATGATAGTGAGAATCACTGCTGTCAGAACAAAGCAGGTCCAAAAAAGAATCGACGCCATGGAATGTGCTGAGCCGCCCGATTGCCTTTTCTTAAAATGCCAGCCCGGTATGATTCCCATAGTTCTGAGCCGTTCTCTCCCTTCACGCCTTCACCGCGCCGGAAATCATTCCGCCAATCATCAGCTTTTGACAAAACACATACAGCAAAATAACCGGAATCGACAACAAAACGATATCCGCACATACCAAATTCCAATAGCTGCTGTACTGTCCCACAAAATTATAAATGGATAAGGGAAGCGTCCATTTATAGGAGGAATTCAGCAAATAAACCGGAACCTCAACCGCATTCCATGTCCACATGAAATTCACAACCAGCCCGGCTGCCAATACAGGCTTCAGGAGCGGGAAAATAATCCTGCGGAAAAGCGTCATGCCGCTTGTTCCGTCTATAACCGCCGCCTCATCCAGTTCTCTGGGAATGCTTTTCAGATAGCTGCTGATAATCATGGTCGTATACGGAATATTCAGCGCGGTGGTCACAAGACAAAGCCCGACACGCGTGCCGTAAAGACTCATTATCTTGAGAATACGTATCGTCGGAAGCGCCGCAAACGGAGCAATAATTCCCAGTGTGATAATCCTGTAAAAAATTCTACATCCCCGTGTATCCCGTCTGACAATAATAAAGCCAAGAAGCGATGCGCAGGCAATCGTAAGAAGCATGCATGCTGCTGTTACCATAATACTGTTGCCCAGCGATCGGAAAAAACCCTTTTCAATTACTTTCTTATAATTCTCGAAATGGTATATTGTCGGTAAATTTATATTCAGATAAGACGCCTCACCTTTACTTTTAAACGAGGTCAGAAGAATCATTAACAGCGGGTATATTATAAAAATGCTGAGCAGCCACAGAACAACCTCTGGTATCAGTTTTTTCCCTGTTCTTTTCATTTGTACAACGCGTCCTCCGCTCTCGATGAGAAATGCTGATACAGCAGCGAAATAATGAGCAGAATTACGGAAAACACAAGATTTACAGAAACCGCCTGGGCAAACCTCCCCGCAGACATTTCCCGCAGAATAAGAGTGCCCATGCTCTCCGTAGCAAAACCCGGCCCTCCATCTGTCATAAATTTAACCAAATCAAATAACTTCAATCCATATACAATATTGAAAACGATATTGACATTGATTGTCGGGAAAATAAGCGGAAGAACAATTTTGGTAAATACCTGACGTTCCCGCGCTCCATCAATCAGGGCAGCCTCAAAATAATCCGAAGGGATAGACTGCATGGCGGATAAGGTAATCAGAATGGCATATCCTGTACTTGCCCATATCTCTGCGCAGATAATCGCAGAAACACCGGTCCATCTTCCGCCGAACCAATCCACTCCCTTCCCGCCAAGGAGCCTCAGAACTCCGTTTATCGTTCCGTGCCGCGTCTGAAACAAAGCGGAAAAAATCAGTCCGACTACGATGCTCGCCAGTATGGAAGGCATAAAGTAAATTGTCCGCAGAGCCGTCTGCGAACGAAATTTCCTGTTCAGGAAATAAGCGAGCAAAAGCCCCAGCACGGTAACAATAACTGTTTTTCCAAAAGCATACAGTACAGAGTTTGTAAATGCGGTAATCAAGCGGTCATCGCTCAATACCTGAATAATATTTTTAAGGCCGATAAATTTTAAATGTTCCGTATGCGACGCGCTCCAGTTGGTAAACGCATAGATATATCCGACTGTCGACGGGACAATGGAAAAAACAATAAAAATCAACGCAGGAATCCACATAATGCGGACAGAATAAATTTTATTTCTCACAGAGCGACCTCAAACAGAAAATATACACATGCTTCTCTCAAGCTCCGGCATAAAAGGCTTCCCGCAGCAAATCGCAGCAAGAAAAAGCTTGCGCCGTTGCAGAAAGCCTGTCCTTTCGCGAAGCGTATCGGCCTTATCCTCCGTCACGGGCATTTACGCTTCTAATCGGCAAGAGCCTCCAGTGTGGCTATTCTTTCCTCGTCCATATCGTTCAAGCATTCATCAACGTCAATCTCCCCCTGCATCAACCTGACAAGGCATTTACCATGTTGTGAGCCGCTATATCCCACGATGCGCGGAGTCACAGACGAACAGAGAAGTCTGTCTACGCTATCCTTATTCTCCTTGTACTGTACCGATTCGATGTTCGTCGTCAGCTGCTTATAAATTGCAGAAGTCGGGATTCCGTCATACGCTATATTATAATGCTCCGGAACAGCCATGAAATTCACAAGGTTTTTCGCGACATCCACATGTGCGGCTTTTTGGGGAACCATTACCAGATTCAGATTCCCTCCTTCATAGGTCCCTTCTTTTCTGGTCCCGCAAAATACCGGCATAATTCCAAAATCATCCGCCTTGTATTCATAGGAGTCGTTATCGTAATCCGTCACCAGCCAAGTATCCCAGCAGTAGATCATGGCCGCCTCGCCGGTTCCAAGAACCTCGCTGTTGTAGTCCCACTGGTCCGAAGCATAGCTGTCACCGAAATATCCTTTTTCAGCGGCATTCTTGTACCATTGACACATATCATTCATTTCCTGAATATCCGAATATTTCTTTTTTTCGGCATTCAGTTCATCCAGATACTCCGGATGCTCGTTAAAAATAGGGTCCATCGCAAACTGGCTGAAGATGCCCCAGCCCTCCCCTGCCGGAAGATAAATCGGCTGGACTCCATTTTTCAGCAGCTTATCGCATGCCGCATCAAATTCCTCCTGTGTCGTCGGAACCGCAATTCCATACTTCGCAAAAATCTTTTTATTATATAAGCATCCGGAATTAGATGCCTCCCCGGTAGGTAGTCCGATCAGCTTGCCGCCGTACATTCCCTGTGCTTTTGATGTGTCCGCGAGATCTGAAACCCATTCTGCAGCTGACCAGTCTAAAAAATTCTCAGCGGGATTAAAATTCATCAGCGCGGCTGTCGAAGTAAAAATCATGACATCCGGTATATCACCGGTAGTAAACTTGGCCAACGGGGTCGCCGACTGATCAGGAAGGCCTATTACATCAACCTTATTCCCTGTCTCCTGCTCCCACATATCAAAAAGCTTCGTATAGAATACTTTTTCCATGTTTGTTGATACGATCCACAGCGAAAGCGTAACAGCATCCTCACTGTCAGCTACATCTTCGCTTCCCGGTTTATCAACGCCCTCCGGATCTTCATTCTCTTTCGCGTCCGCAACGGCCGTCCCGCTTATTGCGCTCTGTTCAGGGACTTCGCTGCTCTCCCCGCACGCCGTCAGCGCTCCGCTGAAAGGGAGCAGGCACGCAAGCAACATAGCAACTGTTTTCTTTTTCATCCTTTTCCTCCTCATGATATTACGGTGCTGCAGTTTTTCATGAAATACGTGCGTACGCATCAAAAATCTTATATATTTATATATATTATACAAATGATCCTTTCTGTGCACATGTACTTTTGTCTAATCTTTTCTGTGTTTTTGGCATTATTTTCAGACATGCCGGCATACGGAGAGCACATGCAGAGGATCTGAAAAGTCCGACATTCTTCTGACTAACAATTTTATGGGCAACTATTTAAATAATGATATGACCGTTGAGTTATTGACAAAATGATCATAGAGCATTTGCTGGATGATTATGATTACAGCGGACGGGGAGCTATCATTTCATTAATTTTCTGCAATGATGAATTATCAGAATACCTTTACAAAGTAAACGGAAATGGGGTTGAGATATAGAATGAAATCACGAGATCTCTTGATGTTAAACGAATGCGGGGTATGATTAAACATGCGGCTGATGAAATTCCCGCATGAAAGCCTATCTTACGGACATTAATACGAAGATCGGCGATGGCGATCATGGTATCAGTATGAAGAGAGGATTTTCTTCTGTCCACCGGATGCCGGGTTTTTAACACCCCAAAGTCCGCAAAGCCTTGCAGGACTTTATTTTTTGTGTCAAATTTATTTTCTTACATTGCGTACTATGGTACTATATAGTATAATGATTATATCTGAAATACTATACCTT
>NZ_LR130598.1 GCF_900625025.1 Lachnoclostridium sp. Marseille-P6806 | reverse complement strand
CGCAGGCCGCCATATGAGCGGAAAAACCGTTGTTTTTCAAGGAACTACTCACGAACGCGCAGCGTTCAGGCACTAAAACGAGTCAATTTCGCCGTTTTCTATAGTACGGCGGATTGGGAAAGTATTAATTAAACATCCCGATGGTAGACTGAATCACGGTAAAAATAATGATCGGCTTGAGGAGCCGAATACATATCCGGAAAAAAATCTGAGCCTGCCCTGCCCCGTCGATCTGCGCGGCCTCATAGATATCCCCGCTGATTCCCTGCATACCGGCAAGATAGATGACCATATTCCAGCCGGTCCATTTCCATGCAAACATGCAGATCACCGCTACCTTGATGAGCGAGCCGTCGCCGCCGAGCCAGTTGACCTTCTCTCCTCCCAGCAAAGACACAAACCAGTTGATCACACCGTAGTTGTTCCCGAACATCTGCTGAAATACAATGGAAATCGCGACTGAGCTTGTGACCATCGGCATGAAATAAACCGTCTTGAAAAGGTTCTTCCCCCGCACCAGCTTTGCGTTGAGAACGAATGCCAGCGTGAGCCCGCCCAGAAGAATCGGGATATGCGCGATAATTCCAATCAGCAGCGTGTTGTACAGCGCTTTCCAGAACAGCGGATCCCTGCATATATTGATGTAATTCGTGAATGCCACAAAGTGCATTGCCGAGAGACCGTCCCAGCGGAAAAAGCTCAGATAGAATCCGTAGGCGATAGGGAACAGTCCGAAAATGGCAAAGAGAATAAAGAACGGCGCAATGTAAACATATGCCACCTTATACTCTTTCCATATCCTTTTTATGCTCATGCTCCTCCTCCCGGCCGATGATCCCGGCGTATCATGCCGCGTCTATTTATTCCAGACCCCCGCGTCCTTCAGCGTCTGAATCTGCTGCTCCCGGATCTCCTTTGCCGCCGTCTCAATATTAGAGGCCAACAGGCTCCGAATCCCCTCCGCGTCAAGTCCTTCCTCCAGTCCCTGATTGACGGAGGTGAAAATTTGTCCCTCTGCCGTGGTATCCATCTGCGTCGTGTAGACCGGCTCCAGCTTCTCCGCCAGAGACGCCCAGAGAGCCTTGGTCTTCTGTCCGCCGAAGTACGGGTCCTCCTCGGCATAGATCGGATCGTCATAAGCCGGCGTATAGGCCGGGAAATAATCCACCGCCGCGAACATGGCGTTCTGCCCCTCGCTTGTGGCCACCATATACTGAATAAACGCCCACGCCGCCGCCTTGTTTTTACTCTGCTCCGGGATGGCAAGGAAAGATCCGCCCCAGTTTTTCACACCAATCCCCGCCGGAAGATTGGCGGCTGCCCAGTGTCCGGCCCCATTCGGATCGATATCCGTCTTGAGAAAGCCGCCGAACCATGCGCCGGAGGCCACCGAGGCGATCGTTCCGTCCGCATAGGCCGCATAAGCCTCCGTCGACCACATATCGACATTCATATCAAGTCCCTCTGCACGGAATTTAATAATGGTATTCAGGCAGTCGATATCGCCCTCTCTCTCCAGCTTCAGATTGAGATCCTCATCATAATAGTCGCGGTTCTGAAAAAGAAGCTGATAAAAATAAGAGGCATCCGGGACAAACCATGCGCCGGTCTTTTCCTTCACCTGCTCCGCGGCCGAAAGAACCCCGTCCCATGTGGAGAGAATTTTGTCCACCTCGACAGGATCCGTCGGCAGCCCTGCCTTCTCAAAAATATCTGTGCGGTAAAAAAGCGTCGTCGGTCCGATATCCCATGGGATCAACCTCATGGCTGTTCCGTCGTCCGATATGCACTGATCCCACTTGAACGAAACAAAGTCATTCCGGTAATTCTGCGCCCCGCAGGTATTCAGATCCGCCAGTGCGGTCGAATTGCGGTACTGTGCGACATATGCCCCCTCAACCATCGCGACGTCCGGCGCACCGGAACCAGCCGCCAGAGATGTCTGAAGATTCTGATGATGCGCCGAGGTGTCCGTGAACTGAAGCTCTACATGAATATTCGGATATTCCTCCTGAAACCCGGCCATTGCCGCTTCAAAGGCATCGTCTCCGGACGGCCAGCCGCCGACCACGATATCCGCTTTCATATTTTTGTCGATTTCTCCCGCGGCGGCAGCCTGCTCCCCGCCCGCCGCGGACGCGCTCTCCGACGTCTCCGCCGCTTCACCGCAGCCTGTGGCGATCGACGCCGCCATCGCCAAGATCAGCAACATTGTCGTGACTTTTACATGTCGTCTCATCGTTTCCCCCTTTTGTTTTGAAACTATAATATTTCAGACGAAGCGCCGTTTCCTTTCGTCTGCGCCTCCCCTCCCGAATCAGCGGAGCCTCCGGACGGAATCGCCCTCGTGTATCACTCCCTTCACCCGGCTGAAATAATGAAGCCTTTGCCCCTCGATACGACGCACCAGCGTATCGACCATCTTTTCTCCGTACAGCCGAAAATCCGGACCGACGCTGACCAGACGCGGAACGGATGTCATGCTCCGGTACGATCCGTCGAAGCTGACGATGGAGATGTCATCCGGCACATGTTTTCCGTTCTGCTCCAGTGCCTGAATGAGGCCGACGGCAAATTCATCATTGAACGCCACGATCGCCGTCGCTTCCAGCCCTCTCTCCAGCAGAATACGGATTGCTTCTCTGGCCTTATTGTTATAAGTTTCCTCATTCAGCCATTCCGTGGCGCCGCTGTCATAATCGGCGATCATGATCCCCTCAGAATCGCTTGCTGAAGTGTCCAGATAATAGTCGCGCAGCCGTTCCCCCAGCAACGGCTCCATCAGTTGCTTCCACACCACGGTCCGGCAGTTAGGGTTCTGATAGCCATAGGGGCCGGCATAGGCAATCCTGCGATGTCCCCGCTTCCTCAGATAGCGGATGAGCAGCTCCATACTCCCCTCAATATCCCATTCCACGATCGGAACCGACTGCGACAACGTCTCCAGATTCCCGAAGCTCGCTCCGACGACCGGCAGAAAATAGTTTTTTCCGTAGGTTTCCAGATACCGACGGACGAAGAACTCATTCTGCAGCAGAATCCCGTCCACCATGGCGCCGCGGATGTGATCGAATGTGACATTGGCGTTGATCATCGCCATATAACCGCGTTTCCGTGCCGCCTCCACCATCCCGTAGTAGAGGTCGATGTTGAAGGAATTGTGAAGATCCTTGCAGTAGTAGAGTATCTGTCCGGTACGCCGCTGCTGCAAGGACATGGCGACCGGATGCGGGATATAATTATGCTCCTCCGCAAGCCGCAGTATCTTCGCTTTCTTCTCCGCCGCCACATAGCCGCTGTTGTTCAGCGCACGGGACACGACAGAAACTGAGACGCCGGCCATTTCCGCAATATCTTTCCTTGTCATGTGCTTTGTATTCATGCTTTGTTTCATTCGCAGGAGCTGTCCTCTCCTGTCTGCATTATGCGGTTTCTTTTCATGTATTGGCAATATATTTATGTATGGTCGCGAGTCCATATTTCTCTTTTTTGTGTATTTTGTACAGCTTTATTCATCTGCATTCCGATCCTGTTTTCACGGCTCCGCCCGCACCGGAGTATTGGAAGTGACGCGCGGAATACGCTATAATACTGCTGTCTGCAGGCAGCACTCCCGTCTGCCGGGCCCCGGAAAAAAAGGGACAGGCATCGGCACGTACTCCAGCTCTACGCGAATGCTCGCCGGGTCAGACCGCTTTTTCTCAATTCTATGTTCGAGACTTTCCTGCGAGGTAATCCATGGCGGAAGAATACATTGTCGAAATGAGGCATATCACCAAGCGCTTCCCCGGCATCGTCGCCAACGACGACGTGACGATTCAGGTAAAAAAAGGTGAGATCTATGCGCTTCTCGGAGAAAACGGCGCCGGAAAGAGCACGCTGATGAGCATGCTCTTCGGCATGTACGAGCCGGACGAGGGCGAAATTCTGATCCGCGGGAAAAAGGAAAGCATCAGCAGTCCCTCCTACGCGACCAGCCTCAGCATCGGCATGGTGCACCAGCATTTCAAGCTGGTGTCCAACTATACCATCACAGAAAATATCATCCTCGGAATCGAGCCGAAACGGAAAGCGCTCGGCCTCTTCCCCTGCGTCGATATCCGGGCGGCGAACGCGCGTGTTGCCGAGCTGTCCCGCCGGTACGGCCTCGAGGTAGACCCCACGGCCGTGATCCGCGACATCAACGTCTCCACAAAGCAGCGCATTGAAATTCTCAAGATGCTCTACCGCGAGGCGGAAATTCTGATCTTTGACGAGCCGACCGCCGTGCTGACCCCGCAGGAGATCGACTCTCTCCTTGACATCCTGCGCCGTCTCCGGGACGGGGGAAAGACCATCATCCTCATCACGCACAAGCTCGACGAGATCCGCCGCGTCGCCGACCGCTGCGCCATTCTGCGGCGAGGGCGCCTGATCGACGTCCGAGACGTCGCCTCCACCGACACGAAAGAAATGGCGAATCTCATGGTCGGACGCGAGGTCTCTCTCTCTCTGGGGAAAGCCCCGGCGCAGCCCGGGGAAGTCGTTCTCGATGTGAATCAGCTCTGCGTCAGAAATTCCGACGGCGTCGAAATTGTAAGAAATGTTTCTTTTCAGATCCGTTCCGGCGAAATCTTTGCCATTGCGGGGGTCTCCGGCAACGGGCAGACCGAAATTGCCGACGCGATCGCGGGGCTCGCCCGGATCTCCGGCGGCTCCGTCCGGATATGCGGCACGGACATCGCTCAGCTTTCGGTCCGTGGACGCAAGGAAATCGGCCTTTCCTATATTCCGGAGGACCGGCAGAGCGTAGGACTGATTCTGGATTTCCGCCTGGAGGACGATCTCGCGCTCCGGGAATACTACCGCCGTCCGTTCTCCCGTTCCGGCGTGCTGAACCGGGAGCAGATCGCGTCCTACGGCGAAGCGCTGATACAAAAATATGACATCCGCTGCGCCGCCGGCGGCTCCACATGGGTCCGCTCTATGAGCGGCGGGAATCAGCAGAAAGCGATCGTCGGACGGGAAATCGAGCAGGACGCGCCGCTCACCATCTTTGTCCAGCCCACACGCGGTCTGGACATCGGCGCCATCGAGAATATCCACCGTCAGATCCTCGAGCAGCGCGACCGTGGAAAAGCCGTTCTTCTGATTTCCCTCGAACTGGATGAGGTCATGGAGCTGGCCGATACCATCGGCGTCATTTACCGCGGTGAGCTTGGCAGAATCGCCCCCGCCTCGGAGCTTACCGCCTCCGATGTCGGAGAATTTATGATGGGTGTGCACAGGGAGGCTGTCTCATGAACGATCGCAAAAATGTTATCCGGATCGCGCTGATCGCCATTCTGATCAGCCTCCTTGCCGGCGCCGTCGTCATACTGGCTCTCGGCAAAAATCCTCTCTCCGCCTACTATAACCTGCTGCAGGGCTGCGGCCTTGCGCCCAAGGCCAAATACGCGGGGAGCAAATCCCAGCTTGCCGATTTCAGCAGCTTTGTGGATTTCTGGACGCCGATGATCTTTGCCGCGCTCTCCTGCGCAGTCGCCATGAAAGCCGGTCTTTTCAACATCGGCATTTCCGGACAGATGCTGGTCGCGGGCTTTATCTCTTCCGTCACGATCGGGTACAGCTCGCTTTCCGCGCCCGTTGCGAAGCCGCTTGTCATTCTCCTGTCCGCCGCCGCGGGCACGGCAGTCGGCTCACTGATCGGCTATCTGAAATATCGCTTCAACATCAACGAAGTGGTATCCTCGATCATGCTGAATTATATTGCCAGCTATGTCATCAGTTTTTTCATCAACACCTTCTTCGTGGACCCCGTTTCGCGGCAGAGCCGAAATATCGGAGACAACGCAAGGCTGACCTTCCACCAGATCAATCTCGGAGGCATCAAATACGATCTTCCCATCGGTTTTCTTCTTGCTGTCGCCGCCGTGATCATCATCCGTTTTCTCCTCGAGCGCACCGTTCTGGGCTACGAGCTGCGGGCCGTCGGACTGAACCGCACTGCCTCCCGCTACGCGGGGATACGCGTCGGCAGCAGCATTGTGAAGTCCATGGCCATCTCCGGGCTGCTTGCCGGCATTGCCGGGGCCACCTATTATCTCGGTTACTTTGCCTCTATCCAGCCCAAGACACTGGTTTCCGTCGGCTACGATTCCATCGCGGTATGCCTCCTCGGCAATTCAGACCCGGCCGGAATCCTCGCCTCCTCCTTTCTGATCGACATCATCACGAAAGGCTCGACCTATATGAGCTCGCAGGCAGGGCTGGAATCGGAAATCGCCGCCGTCATCACCGGCCTTATTCTTCTGGCCTCTGCCTGCAGCAGCTATTTCCTCGGGCTCTTCATTCGCGGCAAAGAACACCGAAAATCCACGGTTCCGACACCCGCCCGCAAAAAGTCCGCACATAAGGAGTAAGGAGATCGCCCCATGAACATCATTCACAACATCATCATCGACGGCATGAGCTTTGCTCTTCCCCTGTTCATCATGGCCATCGGCGGCATCTACTCCGAGCGCAGCGGCATCACCAATCTGGCACTTGAAGGCCTGCAGGGTATGGGCGCCTTCGTCGGCGGCCTCACGGCATATTGTCTCACACTTTATTTTGGAGCCGATTCCCGTATCCCCTATGCCGCGGCAATGCTGTGCGCCATGCTGGGCGGCGCGGCATACGCGGCGCTTCACGGGCTGCTCTGCATCCGCTTCCGAGCCAATCAGGTGATCAGCGGCGTCGTCATCAACATCCTCGGCATGGCACTGACCAGCTTTCTGACCAAAACCATCAACCGGAATGTGTTCGGCGAGGCCTCGGACAAGTTCATTCTCGGCGTCTCCGCGTGCTATACGATACCGGGTCTCTCAAAGATCCCGGTGCTGGGTGCATTTTTCACCAATGTCTATCCTTTCGAGCCCCTGATTCTTGTGATCGCCCTGATTGCGTGGTATTTTCTCTATCGAACCTCTTTCGGTCTGCGTCTGCGCGCCTGCGGAGACAATCCGCACGCCGTCGACGCCGCGGGCGGCAGTGTCGCAGCGACCCGTTTCATCGCCGTCATGGTGTCCGGCGCGCTCTCCGGTCTGGCCGGCATATGCTTCGCCTATTCGATCTCCGGCAAATTTTCCAGTGATATCTATGTAGGCTACGGGTATCTCGCCATCGCCGCCTATATCTTCGGCAACTGGAATCTCCTGCCCTCTCTGGCGGCCTGTCTCATTTTCGGCTTTGCCAGATCCGGCGGCTATCAGCTTGTGCAGCAGCTCGGCATGCCGAGCTCCTATTCCGACCTCGTCATGACGCTCCCCTACATCCTGACGCTGTTTCTGCTGATCTTTCTCTCCAAAAACAATCAGGCGCCGCGAGCATTGGGCGAAATCTACGATAAAGCGAAGCGCTGACACACTGCTGCGCCTGCGCCGATTTTCCCGTTACAGCCAGAGAGCCGTCTCTGCCTCCGCTTTTATCAGCGCAATCTGTCTGAAGCCATAGGTCACTCCGATGGCTTTTTATCCCTTTCCCCTTCTGTTACTCTCCTTCTCTTTTCATGGTAATCTGCATTGTGATCGGTACGCCCATTACGACCTCCCCCTCTGCCATCGAGCCGGAGGCTGAACCAAAGGACGGGTCAAATTTTATTTTGGTCGGGAACATGTTCCAGAACGACGTCGTAGGTATGGATATGCCCGTCTGCTCGTCCGTGTGCGTTTCTATTTTTTTATTTCCCATCCCGATGAAGGTATTGGATACCTGATCAAAGGTTCCCTTCAGGCACTCCTCCGGTCCGGTGTGCTCCATGTCAAGCGACATGCTGAAATCATCGCCGATGATCGTCATATGCTGCGCAAAACGTATCTCCATGCTCCCATCCGCATAGAGAACTACCTTCGCAGGAAATGTATCCGTCGTGCCATAGCAGTCGACCGTCGTCATGCTATAGGTGCCTCCGACCTCATCCGTCTGCGGCGCCTCCGGCTGCTCTTCCGCCTCTTCGGACGCTTCCTCTGACAAAAATCCATCCTGCGTCCCTGTTTCCTCGAAATCTTGCTCAACGGGCGTGCTGCTGTCCGGTGTATTCTTCTCCTCCGGGTCCTTCCCGTATGTTTCATAGCCCGGGAGGAATTCGCCGTCCTTTTTTATCTGCACTCCATCCTTGAAAACATTGCCTTCCCCATCCGAAGTGTAGACTCCCTCCGGTGTCGTGAAGCTTCCGCTGCCATCCGGTCTGCTGACGATCTCTATCCCCTCTTTCGAATCCGTGATAGTCGTGAGGATTCCGCCGCCACCCGGTCTGACAACAATCTCCAGTCCCTCTTCCGAATCCGTGAAATCAGCGGATACGATGTCCCCGTCCTCATCGTATGAAGCGTTCCACCGAACGGCATCCGTTTTCAGCTCCACGAGCCGGCCTTTACTGTCCGTAACCATAGTTTCGCCTGTCGTGGGATTTCTGAACGCCATCGCGTGGCTGTTTCCGTCGAACCAGAGGGTCGAGCCATCTGCACTGTTCCACTGCTGTACATTCTTCTCAATTGCCGTGGGTTTCTCTCCTTTGTCACGGACAATGCTCCATTCGTGCTCATATTTGTCTCCATCCGGAGTGGCCGTGTAGCCGTAAGTGGTCTCTCTTGTTCCGGCAGGCGTCCTGTCAGCCCCGAGGATAGCGGTCGTATTTCGTTCAAAGACACTATGTGTCCCATCCGGATCCTTTATTTCTAAAGTTTCCTGCAGCCCGTCTTTGCTGCGCGGAGAGCCGGAGATTGTATAATCCAATATTCGCCCGCTCGGGGCGACTGTAACCATATGGCTCTCTTCCGCGCTGTATGTAAGCGACGCGCCGTTCGGCCCCCTTATCGCTCCCTCCTCAAAATCTCCGTCCTCATCCGCAGTGATTCTCTCATTGCTCCCGACAAAGCCTATACCGGTCCTTTCCCCTTCGGCGTCGTATTCGATCACGAGGCCGTAATTCTCGTAGGTTTCAGAAGAGCTCCCATCCGTATTGATACAGGTCGTGATCCCATTCTTATCCGTATAGGAACGCCTGCCATCCTTATATTCTGTTGCAGACTCGCCGTCCGTAGTTCGCACGGTGTAATTTCCTTCGCTGTCCTTGAAATGCCTGTTTCCCCTGTAATCTACACCCTCTACACTGCCGTCGCTGTATTCTGTCACTACACTTCCGCTGTCAAATACAGTCGTTACCTGACCATCTGGTCCCTTAAACTCCGTATACTCACCGTCCCATATATCATCCGGTACCGAAGATACCTCACCATCTGCGGGCACATTCGAATCGTCAGACGACAGCCCCGCGGATTCTTTCCTCTCCCCATCGGTCTTGGGAGATTCTGCATGGACAGGCTGCACCGCCAATGCCACGGCAAGAAAAACGCTCCAGAACACGGCAACAGCTTTTTTCATTTACCCTCACCTCCTGCCCGGCGGCCAAATATTTTGTCCAGCTTTTCCAGATCCTCCTGTACCCGCACAGGAGGGATCTTCTCCTTCTCTTTTTCTATCAGATCGGCACCGGCCCCCTTCGGAATCAGGGAATAGACCGCTTCCGCCGCCTCATAGTTTCCTGCTTTCTCCAGCTTTCTCGCATAATCCAGTATCGTGCCCGCCTGTTCTGCTTCATAGGTCTGTTCCGCTTTTCCCTTAAACTGTTCCCCTCGGAAAAAGGTAAAATACAATGCTGCACAGCTTCCCGAGACCAGCAAAACAATAACGAGCGCAATCACGCCGATCTTTTTCTTTCCGTTTTTTTCCTTCCGGACAGGAGCAGTCTGAAAATCGCCTGACTTTGCCGCCTGTACCCTGGCAATTTGTTTTCCGCATTTGCTGCAGAACTTCGTTTTCGGCGTCAATTGTGCGCCGCAGTACCTACAGAATTTTGCCATTTCAATCCCCTTATTATGATGATTTCAGAAGCTAACTCGATATTCCTCTTTATAATGTCAAGTGATTTTTCCTTGAAAATCAAGGATTTTCAGTGTTATACCTCTACTGAATGAGCCGGAAGGATGGGCATCTCAAGGTATCTGGTCAATGATGGCTTCTGTAAGCTGCTTTCTGCTCTCGCATCTAAACGCCACCAGATCTGCGTTGTCAGCCCGATTCAGACTTCCACGATGCGTAAGAACAACATCCGGAGGACATCTACTTCATTTATTTTAACAGGATCGCTTCTGCCAATAAATCGAGCATCCTCAAATGGCCGTGCCAAATTTATGGCACAAGGCATGTTCTGGTCAAGCATTTTTGTAACCTTTATCAAAAGCTTTGATCAGGCGGAAGGTAAGGACCGTTGACAGAAAATCGCCGAAATCACTGCCTATCACAGCGTAGTCGTACTGCACCCGGGTCGCATCGAACTCACATGCGGACTTGTCATCAAGAATCGGAGGCTCGGTCATGTCTGACCAGCTGCAGTCCTCGGCGACGATCACGCCGTCGGAAACAAGGGAGGCAAAGCTGCTGCTCTCTCTTTCGCCGAAAATGCAGCGCCAGAAGTAAAATTCCCCTCCGGACTCGTTGTCCGCGAAGAAAAAGCCCCCTCTGCCGGAGCCGGTCATAACGCAGTTGAGGAACATCTCGCGTTCCTGCGCGGCATAGAGTTTCAGCGTGCCGTCCTCGCAGTCGCGGATCGTCGAATCGAAGCACGTGAGGAGCCCGCACTCATCTGCGCTGATGCCGTAGGCGCCGCAGCCGTAGAGATCCAGCCCGCAGAGCACGGTATCGCTGCAGAAGGTGAAATACAGCACGTCGCCGGCGCATTTATCGGCTTCGGTATGACCCATGGCAAGGTTCATAATGCCGGTACCGGAGCAGTTTTCAAAGTTTATAACGTCGGCATAGCGCGGGTCGGTCACGATCTCGGTATCCGCCGCGGAGCCGGACTCCGAGGCGATGGTGAACCCGCTCACGCCGGTGACGACGAGCTCCAGACCGTCGGCTACCTCGTCAATGCGCACAAATTCACGGCTCTCATTGAAATGCTCGCCCTCCTGCGCAAAAAGCTCAGAGAGCGTATCGCTCAGGTTATATTTGCCCGGAGCAAGCATGATCTGCGTATCCGGAGCAATGTTTTCAATCAGCTGCTCCATGCTCGAGGCATACACGGTCCGCCTGCCCGGCTCGACCCTGAACTGGCAGTCTTTGCCAATCACGAAGTTTCCGCGGCCCTTGAGCTCCTCATTGAGGTGCTGACTCTCCCAGCGGTCGAAAGTACAGTGCGCAAAGCGCGCGCCGCTCTCACTGCCGCGTGAGTAGTCAGCGGGAAGAAAACTGCTCCCCTCGTTCCCGGCGAACGCACAGCCGTCAAAAAGGACGAAAGAACCGCGGAGACTCAGCATATCATAGCCACCGTTGTCCCTGAACGTACAGTCCTCACAGGTGACGTCACTGCAGAAGATCATGTCAATGATACCGTAGCTGCAGTCGCGGATGATACAATCCTGGAGCGTAATGCCTGCCGTATGATCCGCCGCTACGCCATAGGTGCCGCAGCCGTAGAGATCGAGACCGTCCAGATTGATGTTCCGGCAATCATCGAACGCAAGCACCGCACCCTCACAGCTGCCTTTCTCGGTCGTGTGGCCGAAAGTGATGTTCTCGATCGCAATATCGGAACAGGCGTTGAAGTAGATCACGTCGGAATAGCGGGGCTCCGCCACGACCTCGGTCTTGCCGCCCTCCTCACCGCGGATCGTCAGATTCCCGACCCCCCTGATTTCGGCCTGCCAGCCGTCAGAACTGAAGCCGCGCACAATGTAGTCCGAGATGTCGTCGGGAGCCTCATGGAGATACTCTGTGAGGTTGTAGACGCCAGGCGCAAGTTCGATGACCGCGCCCGGAGCGATCGCTTCGAGAAATTCACCTGCCGTACTGACATAGAGCGTTTCGTCCTCCGGTGCGGGTTCCTCCGACGGGGCAGGGGGATCTGACGAAGCGGGGAGAGCCTCCGGAATTGACGAGACAGCCCCGGACTCCTGCGCCGGCATCCCGGCAGGTTCGTCTATTTGGGAAGCAGCGCCGCATCTGATAAGCCACAAAAGCAGTGCAGGCACGAGCGCAAATGTACAACAGATTCGCATTCTCTTCATCCTTCGTTATCCTTTGCTGTTTGCTGAATATAAACACGTCTCTCCTGCAAGAATAAAACTCTGTTCCTGATATACTCTACAATACCATGTCCGCAGTCAGATGTTTGATGCGCAATCATATTTCTTATTATTTACTCATCTGCATACACGCACTTGATGTTCCAATATCGGCATGGTATCCTACCTGTCTTTCGGACTTGAGAAAAAAAGTAGTGCTAAACCACGGTTTAGAACCTGTGGTTTAGCATTTTATTTATGGCCTCATTTCCGAGAAAATATGATGTCAGAGGAAGACCGGTTTCAGAAGCTA
>NZ_LR130597.1 GCF_900625025.1 Lachnoclostridium sp. Marseille-P6806 | reverse complement strand
TCTGTTCTGAATGTCTCGCGATCCCTATAAGGCCCGCACCATCCGCTCGGATCGTGTTCCTTACGGGAATCTTGAAATCTTCAGGGTTGCATTTCTGTTTGTTTGTCAAATCTGCTGCCGCTTCCTTTCCTTACGCAAGGAGCCGGGGACCCGGAGGCCGGATCGCTTTCGCCGCGCGCTTCGTCAGCGCCGCAACTTCTTTAAATTATCACGCCGTGATCGCTATGTCAATTGATTTTTTGAAGCTTTCACGGACCCGATATGATGCCGCCGAAGTTCTTCGTCGACGGTGATTCGTATTATAGCATCGGTTTTTAGGCTTTGCAACAGGCAATCAGACATTTTTTATGTCGTCCGGAATCCCCGTATTTGCGCCGTTTCATCAAAAAAGAGCCCTGCCGCTACAAGCTGTGGCTCCCTTATCGTTCAGCGCAAGATATTGTGCCGCAGACACTGTTTTTCCGTGTCAGACATCCGATGAATAATTCGATGCGTCAGGTAAGAATATAATGCTCCAGAAGATATTGGGCGCAGTAGAGGACGACCAGTCCCTCGCCCAGTCCCAGCAGCAGCCCCAGCGCCGCATCCAGCCAGTGGATCACCGGCAGCCGGGCAATCAGATTGATCGCCGAGAAAAAAAGATGAAACAGGCGGTAAAGCATCACCACAACCGAGAGCATGATGATGCCGGAAATCAGTCCGCCGAGCCGCGCATGCAGAAAATCCCGGAGCAGTCCGGACAGCAGATACAGACACAGCGCCGCCGCTCCCAGAGAAAACAGCGCGGATACGTTCTTCGCCGCGCCGGTATGAAAGCCGTGCGTCATCAGAGACATCAGCACCGCAATCGAAATCAGTATCAGAAGCACTTCATAGAAACCGACCATAATTTCCCGCCCGTTATGTCTATGCACCACGCATTCGCAGCCGCTTCCCGGCTTGCTCATGCCGGCTGACGCTGCCGTTTATTCAGCACCACGCATTCGCAGCCGCTTCCCGGCTTGCTCATGCCGGCGGTCAGAGCGGCTGCGCCGCTTGTCCGCCCCGGAAGAAATCCCACAATCGGTCTGAAATACAGGTATTTCATCCTCGATTCCGGGATTTCTTCCGGGGTGCTGAATATTATTTCAGAATCATGGTTTCGATCCTGCTGCGCGTAACCAGCGTCAGTCTGCCCGGCGACGCCGTCGGCAGAACCAGCAGAACCGCATCTCCAAAGCTCCCCGAGAACTGCTTCGTCCCGTTCACCGAATAGATCAGGACACTCTGCCCGTCATTGATGACCACCCGGTCCCCCAGAAGCTGCACCGAGGTAAAGTCCATAGTGAATGGAATACTGGACATCTGCTTCCCGGTGCTGTTGTAGACGTCGAGCTGATACTCCTCTTCTCCTGTTCCGTCCGGAAACAAGAGGGCCACATAGCTGCCGCTCGTCCAGACTCCCTGAAGCTGAGAGGTATAGTGCACGCTCACACTGCTGGCCGGCTTTTCCTCCCCCGCGTAGAACACCATGCGGGAATCCGACACGGAAACCGCACTGCTGTTCGAGAGAAAGCGGGTCTCCGGCACGACCTCTCCCTCGTAATCATAGCCCCCCACAAGGCGATCCGTCGTGCTTTGCCCCACGGGGCCGAAATTATAGAACGCAACGCTCGTCTTGATCGAGGCTCCGTCCACGCTGAGCTGCGAGCACATCAGCAGAACGCCGTCCGGAGACAGCGCCACGGACACGGGGTACCCGCTGTCCTCCATCGTGCGCTTGAGATAGACGATGGTGTTGCCCTGCGTATCAAACAGATAAATCCATGTCGTATCCGAATCCTCCAGCACGGCGGCGACTTCTCCGTTCTGCGCCACGGCTATCGCGCGCAGGGGCATATTCGTGCTGACGACGCCGATTTCCCCCGCCGCAGCATCCAGAATGTGCACCGTGCTGCCCTGATAATCGCCGATGGCGGCAAGATTGCCGGACACCGAGACAAGCGGCTGCTGCATCTCATAGGAGATAGACCACAGCACCACTCCCTCCTGATCCATGCAGCTCGCGCCGTCCTTGCTGTAAATAAGGATTTTCCCTCCCAGATTGATACAGCTTGCCGCCTCCGGGACGGAAATTTCCGCCACGGTCCGCAGCTCCGAGTCCGAGTAGCTGCGGTTCTGATTCTGGCGGATCAGAAACAGAAGAAGCGCTCCGCCGAGACACAGGGCAATGACAATGCGCAGCAAAAAGAGGAGCTTCTGCGAACGGGAAATCGGTCTCCTGTCCGCCGCGCTCTTTCCCGCTCCCGCAAAATCGCCTGCCTCCGGCGCGCCGCCATCCTCCATAGCCTCCTCGTACTCATCGGTTTCATCGCCGGAGAACCTGCGGTCAAATTTTCCTCCCGCATCCCTCCCCGTTTGCCTCTGCCGACTCTGCCGGCCGGACGGCGCGCGGTTCGGAGCGTGAAAATTCACTACTGCCATGCTGTTCCTGTCTTACGTTTTTATACCATGCAGACACGGCGCCGCTCACACGGTGTAAAAACGATACTCCGTCACCGAGCGATACTCCGTATCCGCACCGAAGACCGGATGCGCAAAATTCTCATGATTCATGCTGTCCGGAAAATACTGCGTCTCAAGGCAAAATCCCTCGCGCACCGCATAGCTCCTGCCGCCCTTGCCGCTTTCTTCCTTAAGAAAGTTCCCGGAGTAGAACTGGACGCCGGGCAGCGTGGTATATACATCCATGGCCCGTCCCGACGCCGGATCATGCACCGCCGCGGCGCGCCGGAGCGTCCCGTCATTCTCCCAGCCGTCAATCACAAAATTATGATCATAGCCTCCGACCAGCTTCAGCTGCCGGAAATCCGCGCCGATGTCCCGGCCGATCGCCTTGGGCGCGCGGAAATCGAGCGGCGTCCCCTCCACCGGAGCAATCTCCCCGGTCGGAATGGAATCCGGCTTCACAGGGCAGTACGAATCGCAGAAGAGCTGTAAAACATGCCCCTCCACACTGCCCGCATTCTCTCCCGCCAGATTAAAATAGCAGTGATTGGTCATATTGATCAGCGTTCTCCGGTCGGAGTATACGCGGTAGGAGAGCTGCACCGCCGCGCTGTCCGTCACCGTATATGCCACCTCCATGACCCGGTTTCCCGGCATGCCGAACTCGCCGTCGTCAAGCCGCAGAGTGAGGAGCACCGCATCATCCAGAAGCTCCGCGTCCCAGATGCGCTTATGGCTCCCGTTCAGAAAATCTGTGTGCAGGTTATTGGTATTCTCATTGATCGGAAGCTGCCACGCCTCCCCGTCGATCACGAAGCGCCCGCCGCCGATCCGGTTTGCCGACGGTCCGATCAGCGCCCCGAGGAAGCAGGAATTATCCGCATATCCGGCCGCCGTGTCAAAGCCCAGCGCCACATCCGCCGTCTCCCCGTTCCGGTCCGGCACAAAAATATTCACAATGCACGCGCCGAGATCCGTGACCTTAAGCGTAATCCCCGCACGGGAAATCGTATAAAGTCCCACCTCACGGCCCCCGGCTCTGCCAAAGCTCTCTTTCGTTATGCTCATCTTCCCCTCCTTACGGCCCGTCATCTGCCAAAACCAACCCATAGCTGCCAAAAATCAAATGCCCCGCAGCCTGCATCAGAGCTCCGTGCGCCCCTCGAGCGCGCGCAGCAATGTGACCTCATCGATATTTTCGAGATCGCCGCCCACCGGCACGCCGCTGGCGATGCGCGTCACACGGATGCCGGCCGGCTTAATCAGCTTGCCGATATACATGGCCGTCGTCTCTCCCTCGAGGCTCGAATTTGTCGCAATGATCACCTCCCGCACATCGTCCGAGCGCAGCCTCTCCAGAAGCTCTTTCAGACGTATGTCGTTCGGTCCGACCCCCAGCATGGGAGAAATCGCGCCGTGCAGAACATGGTAGACGCCCCCGTAACGGCCCGTTTTCTCATAAGCGGCGAGGTCCTGCGGCGTCTCCACGACCATGATCGTCCCGTGATCCCGGTCCGCGGCCGCGCAGATCGGACACAGCTCGGCATCCGTGAGATTCTGACAGACCCGGCAGTAGTGCACATTCGCCTTGGCGTCCGTCAGTGTCCCGGCCAGCTTCGCCACGCGGGCATCCGACATGCTGATGATATAAAAAGCAAGGCGCTGCGCGGATTTTCGTCCAATCCCCGGAAGCGCCGCCAGCTCGTCAATCAGTTTGCCGAAATGTCCGCTGTACAGATTCATTCATAGCCTCTTGTCAAAACGGCAGTCCGCCGGTCATTCCGCCCAGCATCTGCTCATTCGCCGCATCCACCTGCGCCATAGCCTCATTGAGCGCCGCCACGATCAGGTCCTGCAGCGTCTCTACATCCTCCGGATCGACAGCGTCCTTGGAAATGCTGAGGCTCCGGATCTTTTTGTTCCCGGTCAGCACGACCTCGACGGCGCCGCCCCCGGCTCCCGCCGTAAATTCTTTCTCGTCCAGCGCCTTGCGGCTCTCCTCCATCTGGCGCTGCATCCGCTGCGCCTGCTTCATCAGATTGCTCATGTTCCCGGGCATGCCGCCCATATATCCGCCGTGCTTTGCCATCATCAATCTCCTGTTTCTATATCAGCGTATCCGCGTCGTCCTCATCGACGTCGATTTCCATGGCGACTACGTCGCGCAAATCGATATGATTGTCTGTGAATTTCTCCCCATTGTCAAGATAGCGGTACTCGATATCAATCCGTCTGCCGGAAGCCGACGCCAGATAATTTTCGAGCCAGCTCCTGTTTTCCTCGTTCTCTGTAAAGCGGGAGCAGCCGATAAAGTTCTCGCAGCGTATGATCAGCTTCTTTCCGTCCTCGCCCAGCTCTAAATGCGCGTCATGGAGGTAGCCCTTGATGCTTCCGTCAGGGATCCGGGAGTAGAGACGGGGCCATCCCGCCACCACCTTTCGGATGTCCTCGGGCACCGCGGAGGGCAGAACCGGACGCCGGACGGATTCCCGCGGCGCTGCGCCGGCCGGCTCATCGATCCGGTCCGCCGAACGTTCCATTCCGCCGGGCAACGGGTGGGCTCCCATGACTCCGGAGCCGGGCGACGGACGGGTTCCCGCGGCGCCGAAGCCGGAGCCCGAAGCGGCGTCCTGCCCGGCGCCCCCGCCCGGAAGTCTGTCGAAAGCGGCGCTTCTTTGCAGCTGCTCGATGCTGCCGTGGAGCTCCGCGATGATCTGCTCGTCTTTCCGAAGATTGCTTTCGAGCTCGTGTATTCTGCAGGGCAGCGCATCCCGATCCGTATCCATTGCCGGACGGCAGACCCGGATCAGCGCCATTTCCGTGAGAATACGCCGGTTTCCGGAATAGCGGATCTGTTCGGCAAGCTCCGAGAACACACGAATATCTCGGTGAATCTCCTCCATTTCGCTGTCCCTTGCATCCGCGAGCATGCGCTCCAGATTCTCCCGCGAGACATCGAGGCTCTCCTTTGTTTTTTCCGATGCCTTAAGCAGCATCAGTCCCCGCAGATACCAGATGAAGTCCGCGACGAACTGCGTGAGCTCCCGCCCCCGCATCAGCAGCGTCTCAAGGAGAGAAAGCGCCCCTGCCGCGTCGCCTGTATGCAGCATCCGGTACAGATCGCTCTGCACGGAGGTATCCACCGCACCGAGAATCTCCAGCGTCCTCTCATAGGTGAGACGTTCGTTTCCATAATTAAAGGCATTGCACTGATCCAGCAGGGAAAGACCGTCCCGCATCGAGCCGTCCGCGGCGCCCGCAATATAATGCAGGGCCTTTTCCTCGACGTCGAGGCTCTCCGCCTCTGCCACCTCAAGCAGCCTCCCCTCGATTGTCTCTGAAGACAGACGGCCGAAATCATAGCGCTGACAGCGGGACAGAATCGTGACGGGGAGCTTATTCGGCTCCGTGGTGCACAGGATGAACACGGCGTATTCCGGCGGCTCCTCCAGCGTCTTGAGGAGCGCGTTGAACGCCTGATTCGACAGCATGTGGACCTCGTCGATGATGTAGACCTTTTTCCGCCCGATGGTCGGAGAATAGGACACGCTGTCGATTACGCCGCGGATATCGTCGACGCCGTTATGAGAGGCCGCGTCCATCTCCACCACATTGAGATTCGCATCGCCCGCCGTAGCGAGACAGACCGGGCACTCCCCGCAGGGACTTCCGTCCTGCGGATGCTCGCAGTTGACGGCGCGCGCAAAAATTTTAGCGATCGTCGTCTTGCCGGTGCCCCGCGTCCCGCAGAAGAGATAGCTGTGGCTGGTCCGCCCGGAATTGATCTGATTTTTGAGAGTTCTGACAATAGTATCACGGCCCCGGACATCTTCAAATGTCTGAGGCCGATACTTGCGATACAGAGCCAGATACGCTTTGCTTTCCGACATAAATATTTTCCTGACCCGAATACCGGATGCGCCGCTCCGTCCGCGGACTCTCCGCGCACAGCCGCCGGCACGGTGAATATGCTCAGTCGCCGAAGCTGATGCCGAGCAGCTTTGCCTCCTTGATGATGTCCGACTTGGGATCGACCATTTTCAGCTTGCCGGCGACCTCCTCGAGCGGCACCTTGACCATCTCGCGGTTCCGGTACCCGACCATATAGCCGAATTCCTTTTTGAGAATCAGCTTCCCGGCCTCCGCGCCGAGACGGCTCGCAAATACGCGGTCATAGGGACAGGGTTCGCCGCCGCGCTGCACATGGCCCGGAACCGTGACACGCACCTCGCGCCCGGTCTTTTTCTGGATCGCATCCGCGACCTCATAGGAAACCGACGGGAACTTGTAATTTGACAGCTTGTCCTTGTATTCCTTTTTCGAGAGCTTCGCGTCGTCCTGGGAAATCGCGCCCTCCGCGACGACAATGATCGTGAAGCGGCTGCCGCGCGCGTCCCTCTCCTCGATCTTATCCACGACCTTGTCGATGTCGTAGGGAATTTCCGGCAGAAGAATGATGTCCGCGCCGCCTGCCATTCCGGCGTTCAGCGGGAGCCAGCCGACCTTGTGCCCCATAATTTCCACAATAAAGACCCGCCCGTGCGAGCTTGCCGTCGTATGGATCTGGTCGATCGCCGTGGTCGCGATATCCACCGCGGACTGGAAGCCGAACGTCATATCGGTTCCCCAGAGATCGTTGTCGATGGTCTTGGGGAGTGTAATGATGTTCAGACTCTCCTTGGAGAGGAGATTCGCCGTCTTGGTCGAGCCGTTTCCTCCCAGCATCACAAGGCAGTCGAGCTGCAGCTTGTAGTAGTTCTGCTTCATTGCGGCGACCTTGTCGAGACCGCGCTCATCCGGCTCGCGAATCGTCTTGAACGGGACGCGGCTCGTGCCGAGTATCGTTCCGCCGCGCGTGAGGATGCCCGAAAAATCCTCGCCGGTAAGCATACGGAACTTGCTGTAGATCAGGCCCTTATAGCCGTCCTCAAAGCCGTAGAATTCAACCTCGTCCTTGCAGTTGTTGTAGATCGTCTTGACGACTCCCCGCATCGCCGCATTCAAAGCCTGGCAATCTCCCCCGCTGGTGAGCATACCGATTCGTAACATTGTGCACCCCCTTTCAAGTATTTATATTCTATCAAATTCCGCCGGAGTCCGCAGAATTTTTTTCAGCACCGCGTCCCTTAAAAGGGGGCTGTCCGTCTGCGGACAGCACGCGGGAATCCCCCGTCTGCGTTATCTCCGGTCAGCCGGCGGCGTCAGGCACAGCCAGGACGTCACAAGCTTTGTCATCAGTGCCTTGAGCTGCTCCTGCTCCGTGAGCGCTTCAAGGACAGGACGCTCGACATCTATGAGGAACGACCGGATGAAAGCCGGCATAGTCGGCATGGGATTTATTGTACACAAATGATTCTGTCAATACAAAGACCTTCCATTAAATAAAACATCGGGATTGCCGCATTCCCTTTAGTGTGCGATAATGCGGCTGTCGGCGGAGCAATCCGCCGGTTCGCGGGTTTTAATATCTCCCGCAGGAGGAAAACAGGGGAAGCCCTGCCGCAGCGCAGGCTTCTGCCCTCACAGAATGCTTCGGCATGGAGGATTTGTTTATGAAAAAGAAATTTGTCAGCATCATCACCGCAGTGACCATCGGGGCGGCGCTGCTCGCGGGCTGCGGCTCCGGCGCGGCAGCCGGAGACAGCTCCGCAGAAACCGTTCCCGCAGAGGAGGACGCCTCGTCAGAGGGCAGTGAAGAAGCCGCTGCCGACGCGGAGGGGGAGCCCGCAGAAGCTCCCGCGGACGCCGCCGGCAGCATCGCCGGCGCCGCGCTGAAAATCGCGATTGTCAGCTCCCCGTCCGGCGTGGACGACGGCTCTTTCAACGAAAACAACTACAACGGCATCCTCGACTTTATTGCGGAGGCTCCGGGCAGCTCCGTGACCCCTGTCAAGGAAGAAACCGGTGACGTCGCGGCCTGCATTCAGGCGGTGAATGACATCGTCGCCGATTACGATGTCATCGTGGCCTGCGGCTTCCAGTTCGCGGGAATCGGCACCGTGGCCGAGGAGAATCCGGACGTCGATTTCATTCTGGTTGACACCAGCCCCACCGACGCCGAGGGCAACGAAGTCGAGCTTGACAACATTTACGCCATGACATTCAAGGAGCAGGAATCCGGCTTTGCCGCCGGTGTCGCCGCGGCGCTTTCCACGAAGACAAACAAGGTCGCCGTGGTCAACGGCATCGCCTATCCCTCCAACGTCAACTACCAGTACGGCTTCATGAGCGGCGTGAACTACGCAAACAAGAATTACGGAACCACCGCGGAGATCGTGGAGCTCGCCTCCTATGCCGGAACGGATGTCACCGGCGCAAACGTCGGCGGCAACTATGTCGGCTCTTTCGCCGATGAGGCGACCGGCAAGGTGGTCGGCAAGGCTCTGATCGACGAGGGCTGCGATGTGCTCTTCGTCGCGGCGGGCGGCTCCGGCAACGGCGTTTTCACCGCGGCCAAGGAAGCCTCCGACGTCTATGTGATCGGCTGTGACGTCGACCAGTATGACGACGGCGCAAACGGCTCCTCCAACATCATTCTGACCTCCGGTCTGAAGATCATGGATAAAAACGTGAAGCTCCAGCTCGAGAAGATCGCCGAGGGAAGCTTTGCCGGCGGCAATGAGCTGCTGGGCGCAGACACCGATTCGACCGGCTACGTCAGCGCAGAGGGCCGCAATCAGCTCTCCGCCGATGCGATCGCCAAGATCGACGAGGCCTTTGCAAAGGTAAAGAGCGGTGAAATCGTTCCGGCCGCCAACTTCAACAACATGACCCCCGAGGATTTCACCGGACTGAACTGATCCGGCGTTCTGGCGGGAACGCTCTGCCGGTCCGCCGTCTTTCGGTGCGGCCCCGGCAGACGATAAAAATTCTGTATAGAGCAAAATCCTCCCGGCCGGTATTTCTCTTTCCGGCCGGGAGGATTTTATTTCACCGTATGCTGTTCATTCGCATCCTGTTCATTCGCGCCCTGTTCATCCGCATCCTGTCTGCCTGTACCTTATTGACCTCCGCCTCTTACGCTTTCAGAACCGCGGTCCCGTATCCAGGCAGGACCAGCTCGCCGGAAAGACGCTCTCCCGTATACAGATTCCGCAGCTCCTGTTTCAGCTCGCAGCGAGCCTCTTCCCTGCTGTAATTCAACAGGAAATAATACTTCTCCCCGTTTTTCTCCCGCACCGCAAGCTCGCAGCATTCCGGAAGCTCCACCGTCTCCCTCTCCGGGGCGAAAACGCCGAGCTTCTCAAGGAACACCCGCGCCGTCTCCTCCGTGAACGCGCCGCCGAAATAGAGCGTCCGCCCCGCGCCCGTCCGCTTTTCGATCAGGGCCGGAACGCCCCGGTAATAGCTGTTTGTGTAGCGGGCCAGAACCCTCGCATCACCGAGGGGAGAGAGCTCGTCCGTAAACACCGCCGCCTCGATCTGCGTGCCGCCCCAGTCCGCGAAGATTCTGCCCTCCTCCGGTGCAATCAGCGTGTACTCCGTCACATCGGTGCCGGTGAGCTCCTGCAAAAGGCCCGGGAGCCTTGTCTGCACGCACTGGCCCGTCTCATCCTTATAGCCCGCGCGGCACCCGAGCACCAGCGTTCCGCCCTGCTCCACGTATGCCCGCAGAAGCGCCGCGTGCCTCTCGTTTACAATGACCGCGTGCGGATAGAACAGCAGCTTGTAGGGCGCGAGCTCCTTTGCTGTGCTCCCCTCCCGGAGATAGACGAAATCCACCGGCGTATGGCTGTACTGCGCCGCGCTGAAAATACCTTCCCGGCTTGTAGTTTCCACAAGGCGGTGCCATGCGTCCAGCTCCGCGTCCCATCGATTGTCATAGGTCTCAAGGATCCCGACCTCCGCCCGGTATTTCGACCCGGCGAGCTCCGACACCGCGCGGAGCTTCCCCGCGATATCGCGCACCTCCGCAAGTCTCCGGTTGTCGCGGCCGGAATAGTCGAGGATTCCGTGCCAGTAAATCTCCGTCCCCATGGTCGCCGTGCGCCAGCGGAAATAGCTGATGTAGTCCGCCCCGTGCGCGATGCTCTGCATAGTCCAGAGCGTGATCTGCCCCGGCCGCGGCGTCGGCGCCGCCATCGCAGTATTCCAGCCGTTTGCTCCGGACTGCTGCTCCATGATCCCGAAGCGTCCCTGCAGCGCCCGCACCTCTGACAGACTGATCCCCGCCTGACGGTCTTTCAGCCTGCGATTCCCCACAAAGCGGGGATCCAGACCATACGCCATATTCGGATAGGAGTCATAGGTCATGAAATCCAGACTTTCCTCCGCCATTCGATGGTTGTCCAGATCGCCGAATATGCCGTTGGTCGTGATAAAATCATCCGGCTTGATATATCGGCGCAGAATATCACTCTGGAGTTTTGCCCACCGGCACGCGCTGTCTGAGACAAAGCGCTTGTAGTCCAGCACCTCGTGCGGATTCGTCGCACCGGAGAGTGTCGTTCTCGGCACATGAACCTCTCCCCACGCCGTGTAGGTCTGATTCCAGAACACTGTTCCCCACGCTCTGTTCAGCTCCCCGACCGTCCCGTATTTCGCCTTGAGGAACTCCCGGAACGCGGCCGTGTCGCTCTCGGAATAGAACTCGTTTGTCTCGCAGTTGATCTCGTTGTCGATCTGCCAGCCGATGACCGCCGGATGCGGTCCGTAATGCTCCGCCAGCCGGGTGACGATATCGGACACAAAGCGCTGGTAGACGGAGGAATTGTAATTGTAGTGGCGTCTCGCCCCATGCCGGTACAGCACCCCGTCCATACGGGCGTTCAGCACCTCCGGATACTGCTCTGTCAGCCACGCGGGCGGCGTCGCCGTCGGGGTGCAGAAGATCACCCGCATTCCTTTCCTTTCACACAGCGCAAGGAAGCCGTCAAAGAAATCAAAATCGTATTCTCCCTCGCGCGGCTCAAATTTGCTCCATGCAAACTCCGCCACACGGACAACCTCAATACCGGTGTCCAGCATCCGATCAAGGTCCTCCTCCCACAGGGGGCTGTCCCAGTGCTCCGGGTAATAGTCCGTGCCCATAATAATCCTGTCGCCGTTTAACAGATAGCTCATCCTTTACTCCTTTACCGCACCCGCGGTCAGACCTGACATGAAATACTGCGACGCGCACAGAAACGCGATCAGCAGAGGAAGAACCGCACAGGTCGAGGCAAGCATCAGCGCACCGTAATCGGTCCCCCGGTCTCCCACCATGGAGCGCAGCATCAGGGGCAGTGTCTGGAACCTTGGGCTCTTGAGAATCATCATTGGCTGCATAAAATCATTCCATACATTGACAAAATTCATGATACCCAGAGAGGAATAGGCCGGGAGCAGGATCGGCGCCACGATACGAAAGAACACCGTCCACTCGGAACAACCGTCGATCCTTGCAGCCTCCACGAGCGATACCGGGACGTTGTTCCTGCAGTACTGCCTCATCCAGTAGATGCCGAACGCATTGGCGCAGCCGGGAATGATCAGGGCGCGGTACGTATCCACCCAGTGAAATTTACTCATCATGATGTACCATGGGATAATCCCAGCCGTGGCCGGAATCATCATGGTCCCGAGCAGGATTGCAAACAGCGCGTCTCTCCCCGGAAAGCGGTACACCGCAAAGGCATACCCTCCGATGGAGCAGAAAAAGAGCACCAGCGCCACATAGCAGAAAGAAATCAGGCAGCTGTTTGCAAACGCTCTCAGAAAATTGACCGCCTCATTCATGCGGATGAAGTTCGGAATAAGACTTGTACCGAACGTCATATACGGAGGGAAAGAAAAAATTTCGGACGTCGTATGCGTTGACATCACAAACATCATATAAAACGGCAGAAGCATCATCAACGCGACAAGGATCAGAAGCACATATAGCACCGCCTTTTTCCCTCCCGGCACAAAGCGCGCGGCAAGAAACAGAAGCAGCGCTGCGGCGGCCGTCACAGCAAGCAGCGTCATCTTCTCGCCTCCTTTCTCGCGCGGACAGCCGCCCTGCGCAGCTCCCGGCGCTGTCTCTTCACCGCCATATCCGCAATGTAATCAGGATCCTTCCGGTCCGCCGTCCCCCTGTTCACCGCCACGGAGATCAGAACGATCATCAGCGTAATGATATAGGCATCCGCAGACGCATAGCCGTAGAGATTCCCGCCCTGCGGCGCTTTGCTCAGCAGATAGGTCATCATCGTAAGGCCGCCATTGTTCACTCCGCCCTGCCAGTTCTGCCCCGTCAGGATAAAGGGCTCCGTGAACAGATTAAATAAAGGTTTCCCAATCTGCCGTACTATAGAGTAACGACAGATCAGGGATTCTTCCGTGGACGTCCTCTCGGACACTTCGGTTTCTGTTCCTGTGGCTCCTTTTTCGGCCGTCCTCGTTTCTTCGGCT
>NZ_LR130596.1 GCF_900625025.1 Lachnoclostridium sp. Marseille-P6806 | reverse complement strand
TAGCTTCTGAAACCGGTCTTCCTCTGACATCATATTTTCTCGGAAATGAGGCCATAAATAAAATGCTAAACCACAGGTTCTAAACCGTGGTTTAGCACTACTTTTTTTCTCAAGTCCGAAAGACAGGTAGAAGAGTAACACCGGAGGAGAGAAAAGTCCAGACGCGCGGAGCATCAGCGGGAAGTGACCGCATGACGGAGATAATTAATGAGTGCTCAACAATGGGCCAATTCTATCGGCTCGCCAGTTTGAACCATAAATACCATCATGACGCCTTGCGTCATTCGTCTTGTGACCCTTGAAACAGCCCATATGAATTTTGCGCATAAAAGAACCGCCATGAGGTGGTTCACGTTAAGCGCAATGACAGACAGCTGAATCGAACTTCGCGTGGAGCTGTTCGGCTTCGTACGAATCAGTCCCAGTCCATCGCTGTGCTTTGCTGCTGCGAAGGATCTTTCCATCTCGATCCTGTCTGCGTTATCCGTGTACTCGAGTTTCCTGTCTGCTCTCGGATCTTTCTTTGGTCTTCCAAGAGGCGGTCCTGAAAGACGGATCCCGCGTTCCCTGCAGAAGCGAAGGTTCGCTCGGTTCCAGTAGATCTTGTCTGCCAGGATGCGCTCCGGGAAATGTCCTGTCCTCTCGCAGTAGCGCATCGCCGCCATGATGAGTACATCACTCTCGTTGTACGGATCGAACGACAGCTTTTCGATTCGTGCCATTCCCCGCTCATCCAGGCTCAGGTCAAGCTTTGCGCCGAACTCGACCGGGGTTGCCGCTTTCCCCCGGACGATCGGGCGAATGGACGGCTGGCTGATGCTGACGATCCGATCCGGTACCTTGCGCACATTGTTGTCGTACATGTACCTCTGTTGTTCGTAGGCCTTATCGATAGTGACGAGTCGTATCTTCAGCTTCTCCGTCCGCTCGCAGCCATCGGCGAGGAGTTTACCGAGATAGTCTCTGTCTCTGCGAATGTACTGCCGCTGCTTCTTTATCGCCCTCCGGATTCTCTTCGATGTCCGCTTCCTGCTGCGGATCAGATTGAGGCAGTCCCGTCTGGCGTTGCGGCGGTACATGCGAGGTTTCGTCCAGTTATAGAGATAGCAGGTCTCATCAACCATGTGCGCCAGATTCTCGCGGCTCTCATTGAGCAGGTTGATGTCTTGCGGAAACTCGATGTTCTGCGGTGCACAAGTCGCATCAAGGATCATTGTCCCTGCATTCGATTCCGGTGATTCGGAAGCGGCTTCTGATGAGCTCTGCGATCCGGAATCATCGTCTCCCGGGGGGTTCGGATCATCCGGATGGTTGTCGTCCAGGATCATCTCATTGATTTCGCTGAGCACATCGTCCGTGAGGCGCTTGCGGAATTCCACCATCAGGGACGGAACAAAGGGAGCTTTCTGCCGGAAGCCGGGCAGGCCAATGAAGTACTGGAAATACGGGTTCTCTGCGATCTCTTCCACAAGCTCCCGGTCCGAAAATCCGAGCTGCTTCTGGATGAGGAGAGAGCCAAGCGCTACACGAAGGGGTTTACCGGCATTCCTGTGGTGCTCGGGAAGAGAGCTGCATATTTCTCCTCGATGTCATTCCACGGAATGAGCGTTGCTTTCTTCACCCATCGGTTCTCAGGGTTCATCTTAAGACCGATCGGCTGATTGAAATCCGTAAGTCCGAGCTGTCTGTACAGGCTTTTTTTATACACAGGGCTGTCCTTAGAAGTACAAGGCTTTAAAGTGAAAGCAGACGTTTTCTTTGCACTTCTATTACCCCGCTGATAGCCGACAAATGCAGTAAATATGCGGCTTTACAAGGTTTCAGATGGGTGTTTGGCACTCATTAATTAGCATTGCTGAATCGTTTGGCTGAATATATACGAACGCCGGAGACATGAAAGCGTTCGTGCGTATCAGGACCGCGCCGAGTGGTAATTATATGATTTGGGTGTCATAAGTCACTCTTAAAGTGGCTTTGAACATACAGCAGCCTTCGCTGCAACTGCTCTTTGACAAATGAATATAGTTCAATATAGGGATTGACTCTGTCTGGCTATCTTTTTGGTGTATCCATGAGGCTTTCTTTCCTTTCTTTCAGGCGTTTTCCGGAACCAGTGTCCTGCATTTCTCCAGTCCTCTTGTGAAACGCACAAGTTTGCAGAAATTCAGGGCATAGAGCTTAAAGCTGAAGAACTGCTTTGTCTTCAGCTTCCCTCTCACCGGCATGCGGTCCACGTGATATCTTCTCCGCAGTGTGGACGGTACTGTTTCTATGCCGTTTCTTATTCTGCCAGCTATTTTCAGAGACTCGTCATTCTTACTGTCTTTGTATTCCTGTGCCCGTTTTCTTGCATCTGGTGACAGGAACAAAACAGCGGTCCGTTTTTTCAGCTTGATCAGACATTCCGCTCTGTGTTCACAGTTTTCACACTGGCAGCGTTCGAATGATTTCCGGATTGTATTTGTTCTTCTGGAATAGGTGCTGCTCTTTGGGGTATTTCCTTTGGGACATTTCACAACGGTTCTGCCATCATCGAAGAGTTCGAAATCCAGAAGAATATCTCTCGTCTTTCTTCCGAGAAGGCCGGTCGTTGTAAGGGTGATATTTTTATCTTCCGCAAGTTTGTGATTCTCCGCACTGCCATAAGCACCATCAGTGATGATCTGCGAAGGCTCCTCCGCCGGTTTCATTGTTTCAACCTCTTCTTTGAAGAATCCGAGGTCGCTGTGGGTATTTACATCATACTGATAGTCTGTGACAACCGAGCCTTGGCATCCACAGCTTCTGTAAGGTTGGCAGCATCGCCGCGATATTCCTGATTCGCCTTTATCCGGTAAGTGGCATCAGGATCAGATGGATTCTGGAGGGCAGTGGAATTCAATCCGTCGCCCTTGTCCTTGGGAATGTTCTTCCCATCGTCATCTTTCTTTGTCTGTTCATTGATGGCACGCTCCAGAAACTGATAGTCTGCCGTATCGCTGTATTCAGCCATGCACTTCGGAAGAAGAGCAGTGGCATCATCGATTACAGTCTGAAGAGGATCGCTCTGAACCGGGTCCGCATTATGATAGTAAATCACCTTGTTGCGATCATCCGGTTCAGCGTAATGCTCGAGGCCTTTGATCATATCCTTTTGGCCATCGCGGGAAAGCTTTTTTACCAGGTTGGCCAGGCAGGAATAAAGCAGTTCCAGCCTCTCCATCTTCCTGATGTTGGATTCGATCATCATGCTGTCCATCCGGCGGATTTTTGGGGATATATCCATGAATTTGCGCATTTCTTCGGAGAGCTGGATGAAACAGGTATGAAGCAGATCCTCACCGGTTGTCAGTTCATAGGCTGCGCATCTCTCACGGAAACGGCTGAAAGTCCGGTCACTGAGCGGCTGTTCTTCGAAGCTGGTTGTATGCAGAGCATACTGATATCGAAAGTCGAATTCGATGGATTCAAGCATCTCATCATCCGTCTGACCGGTGAAATCTTTCAGGATCAGGGCACCGACGATGACATTGACCGGAGCATTAGGCCGGGAGTTTTTCTTTTCACTGAAAAGCGGAACGAAGATCTGTTCATTGATCTTTGTGAAAACATGATCAGAAAAGACCTGTGCCCAGGATTTTTTGAGCATCTCCTGTTTCCTTGGAGAAAGAAAGTTCTGCTGATCGAAAAGGGATATCTGCTGTGAATCGTTTGATCGGAATGACATCCTGAAGACCTCTCAGAGTACAAGATTTGATGCCATTATTATACTACTAAGAGGCCGAAATTCCTTATAAAATCAACGTTTTCCAGCATTCCGGTTTCAGGAAAATCAGCTAAAGTTGGACTATATTTATTTGTCAAAGAGCACACTGCAATAGGCAGCCGGATGCTGTTACAGTAATTTTGACACCCAAATCATTATATTAAAGGATACTTCTTGCGGAAGATGAAAAAGAATGGTAGCCGCTCTTCCCGGACAGGAAATATGATGACATAAGGCCGTTCTGAATGTTATCAGTGAGAGCGACGGGATCCCGCCCGAAAAGCAGGCGCATCTCTTTGACCGCTTCTATCGCCTTGATGAAGGGAGAAACAGTGAGGGGATTCATTATGGGCCGGAGCTTTCCATCGAAAAAGCAGCGGTCGAACAGCATGGCGGAAACATAGGGCGTTAACTGCCCGGACGGCAAAGTGCAATTTAACGTCTCCCTTCCGATTTCAAAAAAAATCTTTAGAAACTTCAATCTTTGTTCAATCTCTCCTCTTTACAATGACCCCATCAAATACAAAGGAGGGCTTCAAAATTGAAAACAAAGAGTAAAGCATTCATCCCTCTGCTGGCGGCATTGATGGTCTTTAGCCTTGGCGCCTGCGGAAATGGCGTATCGGGGGATACGGCAGGCAACGGCAGCACTTCCCAGATTTCTGAATCTTCCGGGCCTTCGGAAACCGGTGAAAGCAATGTTCCGGGAAATCCTCCCGGGCCCCCGCCGGAAGGCGCCCCCGGAGAAAACGGGGAGCCAAATGAAAATGGCGGACCCGGCGGAAATGGCGCCCCCGGCGGTGCTCCCGGTGGCAGCAGCGCAGACATCGACTATTCCGGCACCGTCGAGATTACTTCCGCAGAGACACAGAGCAGACAGACCTACCGCAGCGAGACGGCGGACGAAAGCGCCCTCTTGATTTCCACATCGGAGGATGTGAAGATCAATGATCCCACCGTCACCAAAACCGGAGATTCAGACAGCGGTGACAACTGCAATTTCTATGGTCTGAATGCCGCTGTCCTGGTAAAGGACGGTGCGACAGCCACCATCACCGGCGGGACCATCACCACCAGTGCAAATGGGGCAAACGGCGTGTTCAGTTATGGCGGCAACGGTGGTCAGAACGGCGTTAAGGGCGATGGCACAACGGTCATCATCCGCGATACATCCATCACAACGACCGGCGACGGCTCCGGCGGCATCATGACCACAGGCGGCGGCATCACCTATGCCTACGATCTTGACGTCACCACCAGCGGACAGTCTTCTGCCGCAATCCGCACCGACAGAGGCGGCGGGACGGTCTATGTGGAGGGAGGCACCTATACCTCCAATGGTCTGGGTTCTCCGGCGATCTACTCCACCGCAGCAATTCAGGTTGAAAACGCCACGCTCACCTCCAATCTTTCTGAGGGCGTCTGCATCGAAGGCATGAATTCCATTGAACTTACGGACTGTGATCTGACAGCAAATAACACCAAACGAAATGGCAATGCCCGGTTCCTCGACAGCATCATGATCTATCAGTCCATGTCGGGAGATGCGCAGAGCGGCACATCGTCTTTCACTATGACCGGGGGTACGCTTACCAGCAAGAGCGGACATGTTTTTCATGTAACGAATACCAACGCAGTCATCACACTGCGTGATGTGGAACTGATCAACGAGGACAGCGACAACATTCTGATCTCGGTCTGCGACGATGGATGGGATGGTGGAAGCAACACGGCGATCCTCAATGCTTCCTCCCAGAAGCTGGCAGGCGCCGTCCTTGTGGGAAGTAATTCAACGCTGACACTGAACCTGACTGACGGTTCCACCTTTGAGGGCTATGTGGACGGCAATATCACCGATGCCGACGGCACAACCGTTTCCACTGAGGTCGGCACTGTCTCCGTTACGCTCGACGACAGCAGTATCTGGACTTTGACAGGCGACAGCTATGTGACCGAGTTCAATGGCGATGCGGCCAATGTCATCAGCAACGGCTACACATTATATGTTAACGGCACGGCGCAAAGCGGCACAAATTAAAGCAGATCTGTCTGTTTGAGTCAACACCTGCGATCAGCGGGGGATGCCTGGCATCCCCCGCTGATCGCAGGTGTTGGCTCATCCAAAACCCATTGGCTTCCTATTCTCCCTGCACATTGTCGCGGAACGTGCAGTCCTCAAACACGACCTCTCCTTTTGTCCGCTCCTCATAACGGTTTCCCTCAAAGACACAGCCGCGGAACAGCACGCCGTCCGATTCCTCCGCATTGATAAACGCGCATCCGGAGTTCTCCGACACCGTATTCCCCGTGATCTCACAGTCCTCTGCAAGAATATCCCTGCTGCGCAAAAAATCGAACATGCTGTACTCCCTGCTGTCATACAGGCGGCAGTCTTTAAAATGGATATCGCTTGCCTCATATAGTTCGGCGATCCCATAGGTGCAGTCATAAATATCGGTATTTTCCACCGCGACATCAAAGGAATCCCACAATGCCACGCCGTAGGCGCCGCTTCCGTAGAGACGGCAGTCCTCAATCCGGATTGAAGAGCTGTTCTCCGCCATCACGACATTGCCCGAGCAGCGGCCCGGCTCTACCTCATGCCCCAGCGTCAGCCCGCGAAGAACAATATTTCCGCAATGGTCAAAGAAAAGCACGTTATCATACGAATTCTCCGTCACGATGGTGACTTCCGCCCCCTCCTCTGTCTCCAGCAGAAGATTATCCTGATAGGATACGAGACCGGTATTTCTCAATTCCTCCGGCAGGATCTCTCCGTACTCCTCGTATTCCTCCTCCCTTGCCCGCGTGACATCCGACAGATTATATGTCCCCGCTTTCAGAATCACACGAGTATTGTCCCTGCTCATATTCCGGACAAGCTCATGCACGTCCGACACCGTCACGGTCTGCACGTAGCGGTAGTCCTCTCTGTTCTCATATTCCGCCGACTCTGCGCGGAGAAACAGGTACCGTACCGGTTCCTCGTAGTAGTCCTCCTCATAGTCCACTTCGTCGATCATCTCCAGCTCATTGTCTCCAAGAAGCGACAGCTTGATCTTCCGCTCTCCCTCTTCCTCCGGAAGCTGCAGCTCCGCACTCCAGAATTCATTCAGACAGCATTCGCCGGCCGGCTCTTCGCGCAGGGTGAGGCGACTTCCGAGCACATTATATGATTCGCCATCTACCAAACGGCGATAATCCGCACGGAGTTCATTTCCGTCCTCATAGATACGGAGCGTTCCCTCCATGGCGATGTCATCGTCCGCCATATAGTAATAATATCCGCTGCGCATCCGGACAAGGGACCAGTCTCCGATCAGCTTTCGGCAGTCGCGCTCCATCTCCGGGAATTCCGGCATGGACGCCTGCCGGACAAAGGTCAGATCGTCGGTCTGATATCCCATAAAATCCGGGCAGTACAGCTTATCTCCCGAGAGTCTTGCATAATAGGTTTCCTTTTTATTCGGCCGGGAGTACACAAACTCGAGCTCAAGCACATCGCCGTTTTTCCTCCAGAAGCACTGCTCTGCATCCGTGCGGTAATGCCAGAGAGCCCCGCTGTAATCGCGCTCGAGCATGCGGTAATAAAAGCTCCCGTCCGCAAACAGAAAAATCTCCGCCGCTTCCATCCAGTCCATATTCAGAGAAGTCCGCCATGCGCTGCCTGCGAGCTCACTGTCCGGAACCGCCAGCGTGGGGAGAATCCCCTCTGTCTCCGCTAAGGCCGCCTCTTCCCCGTCATTCTGCTGCCGCTCCTCCGCCGCAGAAGCTCCGGCGGGCTCTCCGACCGTTTTGTCCTCTCCGCAGGCAGTGAGCCAGAACGCCGCAGCCATAGCGAAAGCGGCAAGCCGTATGCCGTTTTTCCATCCGCTTCTTTGTCCCGCAAATTTCCGCTTCATCATGAAAACTCCACCCTCTTGACACCAGATTGAAATTCAGACCGCTTGTTCTTTTCAGTATGAACTGTTTTTCCGGAATCCGCATCCATCTTTCGGCCATCTCCGGCAAACCCCGCACCCCTGCAAACCGTCCCGGGAGGTTCTTCCCCGGCGCCGTCTCTACACGATTCTGAAATACATCTGGTACGGCTCGCGTCCGATTTCATTCACGGGGAGGAAACTGATGCCCGGGTCAAGCCGCTCCGTACGGAAGCGGATCAGCCATGTTCCCCACTGCCGCTCGTTGTCGGATGCCAGCGCTCTCACCGGATCCCCCTGATCCTCCGGAGAGAGGGACAGCACGCGCTCTTTATCCGTAATCCCGACAAGCACCTCCGGCCCGAAGCGGAACGCCCCCATGCGTGCGTCGTCCGGCAGAGGGATAAAGCGGAGCCCGACGGGGAGGAGCACGATCACCTCGTCTCCGTCATGCCACTCTCTTTTTATCACGGCGAAGCTCCCTCCCTGCGCCGGGTCCGCGCTCCGCTCTCCGTTCACATAGAGGGACGCCGGCTGCGTGATCCATTCCGGGATCCGGAAGCAGAAAGAGACGGCCGCCGGCTCTTCGGTGTGCACCATGAAGACATGCTTGCGGACAGACGGCATATTTTCCTGATTTCCCGCCGTCCGGTTCACCGTCTGTCTCGCATCGTTCACCGAGGAGGTCTGAAGAAGCCCGTTCATGAGATCCTGCCGCTGCGACAGCGTCATGCGGACGCTCCCGCCGGATCGCGTCTCCGCCTCGAACGTCACATCCGAATCGAGATACTGCCCGATGTAGAGAGCGCCGGTCTCCGCAAAATAAATTCCCTCGTTCAGTCTGGCATTGGCCTGCACCATCGTGCCGTGACAGCAGAAGAAGCTGTCCATCGCACCGGCCCAGCTCTTCCGCCCGGGCGCTTTCATCGGCAGGAAATACGTCAGCAGTCCCGACGCCTCCTCGAGGCTCTCGGTATTGACGCTCCGATAGTAGGACTGCGCCATGATTCCGTTGTACAGATTATATTCCGCATACTGTAAATACGCGGGATCTTTCGTCTCACGGAACAGAAAAACCGCAAGCCGCATCATGTTGTAGACCGTGCAGTGCTCCTGATTGCGCTCCCCCAGTCTTGCCCGGAGCTTCTGCTTCGGCGTCCAGATCTCTCCCTGCGTCTGTCCGCCCGTCGCAAAGCACCCGCGCTCCGTGACCGCGCAGCGCCAGTAGGCCTCCGCGACCGCAAGCCAGCGCTTTTCCCCCGTCACCTCGTAGGCCCGCGCGCAGCCGAGCGCCTCGGGGATCGTTGTATTCGCGTGCATGTTGGTCAGGACGTCCTCTCCCGCCACAAGCGGATCGAACAGACGTCTCCGGTAATACCGCTCCAGAAGCGTCCGGTATTTTTCCTTTCCGGTGATCTCCAGAAGATCTGCCCAGACCTCCAGCATACCGCCGGTCTCATAATCGAGGATATCGTCAAACTGCTCTCTGTCGTAGCTCCCGCTCCACGTAAGAAACCAGTCGGCAAAGCGGTCCGCTACAAGCAGCGCCGTCTCGCTCTCCGCATACCGGTACATGTCCGCAAGGCCCATGAACAGCTTGTGGATCGTGTACTGCGGCGCCCAGATACTGCGTCCCTCGCCGATCCAGCGCAGATATTTCTCGGGGATCGACGCGGCCCACTGTCCGCCGTTGTCCCACTGACACTGCGCCAGCTCTCCGACGATCGCCTCGGCCTTTGCCCGCAGCTCTCCGTCCCCGGTCTGGCGGAAATACAGCGCCGCCGCCGAGAGCCAGTGCCCCAGAAAATGCCCCCGAAGCTGACAGGTCGGAGATTCCCAGCCGCCCATCGCCTCCGTGTCAATTTCACGGTTGGTGAAGCGCCCCGCCTCCAGCTCAAAATTCCGGAGCAGATGCTCATCCGAAAGGCTCATCAGATACGCCCGGTTTCTCTGCCCCCGTTCCGTCAATCGTCCGTCCAGCAGACGCACATCGCTCCCGTTCAGTTCTCTCAGCATGCTTCACACCTTTCCGATCAAATACGACTGTCTTCCCTCGCGCAGATACACCGGCAGCGTGTCGAGCGCCGCCGAAGCCGTCACCGTCTGTCCTCCCTCGAACGACTCACCGCTCCCCGCATGGACCCAGCGCGCGCCGGCAGGCAGATAGACCCCGCGCGATACCGCCCCTGCATGGCAGACGGGCGCTACCAGAATATCCGGTCCGTACATGTATTCATCCGTGAGCTCCCACGCCCGTTTATCCTCCGGGAACTCATAGAAGACCGCCCGCATAACCGGATCGCCCGTCTCATGCGCCCACCGCATGAGCTGTCTCGTGTAGTCCCGGAGCAGCTCCCGGATCCCGATGAATTTCACGAAGACCGCCTCCATTCCGGGTCCGTAGCTCCAGATCTCATTTTCCGCCCCGGTATGCTCCCTCACTTCGCCGCTCTGTGACACAATCTCCTCAAAGGGAGCGCGGCAGCCGTGAATCCGCATCACCGGGCAGAACGCGCCGAACGCGAACCAGCGGGCGAGAAGCTCGCGGAACTTTTCATCCCCGATGTTTCCGCCGTGGAAGCCGCCGATGTCCGTCGTCCACCACGGAATCCCCGCCAGCCCCATATGGATGCCCGCGCAGATCTGCTTCCGGAAGTCCTCGTAGCTCGACATGATGTCCCCGGACCAGACCAGTGCGCCGTAGCGCTGAGAACCCGCCCAAGCACAGCGGATCAGACTGACCGGCTCCTCCGTGCCCGCCTCGCGCTGCCCCTCGTAGAAGCCCCGTGCGTACTCCCTCGGATACAGATTGGCCTTTTCCAGCGCCGGCCCGGCGTAATACTGATAATTTTCAAAATCCGTGTAGGAAAACTCCGGCTCCGCCTCGTCGAGCCAGAACGCGCTGACCCCGAGCTCCGCGTAGTTCTTCCGGCACTTCTCCCAGACATAGCGTCTGGTTCTCGGGTTGGTCGCATCCATGAACACGTTGTTCCCATGAAAAATCATCTGTACATCCACGCCGGAATGGCTCTTTACCAGAAGCCCCTGCTGCCGCATTTCCTCATAGTTCTCGCTCCGCCAGTCCACCTGCGGCCAGACGGAAACCATGACATGAATCCCCATGTCGCGAAGCTCGCGGATCATCCTTTCCGGATGCGGAAAATACTCCGGATCGAAGCGCCAGTCGCCGCAGCGCGGCCAGTGATAGTAGTCGATCACAAGTACATCGAGCGGGATGCCGCGTTTTTTGTACTCCCTCGCGACGGCAAGAACCTGCTCCGCGTTCCAGTAACGCAGCTTGCACTGCCAGAAGCCGAGACCGTACTCGGGCATCATCGGCGTCCGCCCCGTCGCCGCGGCGTAGGCGCGCTCGATCTGTGCCGGCGTATCGCCCGCCGTGATCCAGTAGTCCAGAAGATGCGTGCATTCCGCCGTCCACTCCGTCGTGTTCGCTCCGAAGTACGCCGTACCGATCGCCGCATTATTCCACAAAAAGCCGTAGCCCCGGTCCGAGAGCACGAACGGCACGCTCGCCTGCGAGTTCCGGTGCGCCAGCTCCAGCATACAGCCCTTGAGATTCATCCGCTCCTGCTGGTACTGACCCATGCCGTACAGCTTTTCCCCCTCCTCCGGAGCAAAGCGCATGTGCAGCCGGTATCCGCCGCCCGCAAGCGCCTTAAATTCCCTCGCCCGACGCATCAGAGCGCCGCCGAAGGGCTGCTCGGAGAGAAGAACGCGTCCCTCCCTGCTGCGGTAGATGATCTGCAGATAGTTTTCGATTCCCCAGCCGGTAACCCGGAGCTCCGCCGTGATTCCGCCGTTTGTGATCGACGCCTCCCGCTCTCCGAGCCGGATCTCCGGCTCACAGCTCTCGCTGTGCTCCATAAGGAGAGCGTCACTCCCTCCGGGGATCTCTCCCGACGGAACGCTTCGCACACGGAGGCTGTTGTCGCCCCACGGTGAAATACACAGCGTTTCCCCGTTCCAGCGGTAAAAAAGCTCTTTCTGATCCGATTCAAAAAAACCGTTTGACTGAAAGCCCATGACATTCCTCCACCCGGACAATCCGGCCTCTGATAGCTGAAGTCTAGCATCCGTCCTCTGCTCCGTAAATGTCATAGCGCTTCATTCGGTATCATTTCCGCACATGTTTTGCCGATGTATTATTTTCATACCTGACAGTCCGTTCACTCCTGTACTGTCACCTGACTTTTCCTCCCATGCCGGGCAATCTGTTATAATATGATAAATTGCAGCACAGTTCATGTATGATCTGCACAAAAAAGAAATTCCGCATCCGCTCTGCTCCGCGGAAAGGTATCATAATTCTATATTCATTATCAAAATGTTCTGTTTCGCTGTTTTGTCCGGAGCCTCACGCATCGCAGAAAAGAGCCGCCGCGGGCCAGCCGGACGCCGAAAGGAGAATGCGCCGCATGCGTATGATAGCCCTGCCGAAAAATCAGATCTACCGCTGCCGGATCACCGGAAAGTTCAAGGCGCTGAACGACCGGTGGGAGCACGAGTCCTTTCCTCTCCCGGACTACGAGCTGATCGTGGTGACAGAGGGCACGCTGTATCTTCGTTATCTTGGCGAAAACTTCACCGTCCGGGAAAACGAATACCTCCTGCTCCCACCCAGCAGCTCCCGGCGCAGCGGCTTCCGAAAAGCCTACTGCTCTTTCTACTGGCTGCACTTCTCGGCGGAAAATGGCGGCGACTCCTATGAGCTGCCGCAGACAGGAAAGCTGCCGCGGCTCTTCCGCATGGTCGTCCTCATGAAGCAGCTTCAGGACATCTCCAAAAGCAACTACCCGCAGATTTCCATCGACACCATGGCGACCACGATCATGACCGAGCTCTACGGACAGCTTGCCTCCAGCGCCCACACGGAAAAAAGCGCCGCGGACAGGAAGCAGATTTATCTGGATATCATCGACTATATCCAGCGGAATCTCTCGCGCAGCATCACGATCTCCGAGATTGCGGAGCAGTTCGGCTACAACGCCAGATACCTCTCCCATCTGTTTTCCAAGATCCGCGGCATCCCCCTCAAGCAGTTCATTCTGAATCAGAAAATGGATGCCGCAAATTTCATGCTGACGGACAACGACAACTCCATCAGCGATATCGCCGAATCGCTCGGCTTTTCAAACGTCCACAATTTTTCCCGCACCTATAAGAAGATCACGGGACTGACGCCCAGCGAATACCGCAACGCCTACGCCAGACGTCTTTTGTACCATGTCTGAGGGGGCATTCTTAGTTCTGCTCAACATAAAGCATGGTGCAGAAATACAATGGAACTCTCACGATTCAGGCGGAGGATAGTCTGTTCCGTCTGCTGATATTGTTCCCTCTGACTCATATGCATTCCAATTAACTAAGTGTTCCCTTTCCCTTATATGCTGTTCTGTACTCAAAAGGTGTTATACCGGTTTCTTTCCTAAAAACCTGAGAAAAATGAGAAAAATTCGAGAAACCACATTTCAGTGCGATCATGCTGATGGACATCTGTGTGCTGCCGAGGAGAGTTTTGGCTTCCTCGATCCGCTGACACTTGATGTAATCCATAAGAGAGAGCCCTGTTTTTTTCTTGACGAGTCTGGCCAGATAGTCGGGACTGAGATGAACGAAAGAAGCGATCTCTTCCCGTGAAAGCTTCTGCATGAGATGAGTCTGGATGTACTCGAATGTTCTTCCGACCTCATCTGTATCTTTCTTTGTGAACAGCGGGTCCGCTGTCAGGACCGTATAGCGCTGCACTGCCCATTCCGCCTTGCGGAGAAGTTCTTCGTAGGTCTGCGGTGTGGCAACAAACTGCTGCAGCGAAAACAGCTCTGTGAAGAATTTATCAGATGCTATCCTGCTGCTCCCCAGTGCTTGCAATACGGCATGGGTAAGTCCTTTGCCGGCCTCCTGCAGAGATTGATATTTTTCCGCGGGAGTGAGTTTTTCATTTTCAAAATACTGTCGAAGGCGGGTCGGGATTTGTGCTCCCTGACCGTTTTCAAAGAGACTTCTCCATTTGGAGATATTCATCAGGAACGACTTGCTGACACCAGACTGCTTCGGATCTGCCGAGTACAGAAAAACTCCGGTTCTGGCCATAACATTCTGCTTTTCATACTCCATCAGACAGCGGATGCCTGCCATCACATTGCAGCGGTCGATGCCCTTTCCGTAGTAATAGACGGCACTTCTGATGTCCAGATGTTTTTGTTCAAAATCGGAATATCTGAGCAATACCCGCATGATATCCGTTGAATGCAATTGACCGGCATCATAAGAGATCAGCAGAATAAAATGGTCTGAGCCCACTTTAAGCATGACAGCTCCTGCTGCCGAGCCCAGCATTTCTCTGATAACGTTTGTAATGGTTGAACGGATAAGTGTTTCGTCCCAGCCTCCTCCTAATATAAAAGATGTAGTGGTCATACCCCCAACAGCCAGTTGGGATATGATCCGCTCGTTGCTTAAGCTGTTAGAATGTAGTGGCATTGGTTCGGACGGATTCCTCCTTGGACCCCGCGT
>NZ_LR130595.1 GCF_900625025.1 Lachnoclostridium sp. Marseille-P6806 | reverse complement strand
CAGATGACACAAACAGCGTATTTTCAAGGTATTTTGCACTATCTGTTGAAGGCCAGCAGGTGAATTTATAGAGATCAGGACTGATTTAGCCCGCTTTCTATTAACGTAATTTTTGAGGTTTCAGTGTTAAGAGTTCGTAGTAGATGTTGTTGGCTTCAAAATGGAGCGTTTTCGGCTCCAGAAACTCTGAGCGTATCCAAACGACCAGAAACTGCTCCGCCGTCATGCCGTGGTAGTTTAAGAACCCCAGCAGGGCAAAGGGCACCGCGCCCAGGATACACATCCAGCTGACCGTCTCTACCCCAAAGTGGGGACGGAGCAGGAAATACAAGCCCACGGCGACGCCGATGGCCAGAACTGAAAAAATGAACTGCCGCATGGACAGTCCGAAAAACATGGATTCCGTATAGCTGCGGATCTCCCGGTTGATTTTTACTTCCAATAGGACACCTCCTTTACAGGCCCATCATCTCGCGGACCACCCGGTCCGCCATCTTCACGCAGCCCACCAGGACCAGCATGTTGAAGATCAGCTCGCCCACGTAGCTCCAGACCATTGTGACCGCCGCGGCGTCCGGGTTGACGGCGGGCGGGGATGAGGCAAACAGGGAGAAGATGACGCAGGCCAGTACGATAATGGCACCCTCCAGACAGACGGCGGCATAGCTTTTTAAGAAACTCTTGCCCACGTTCTGCGTTGGTTCCCCGGCAAAGGTGGAGAGCGGAATGGGTGCGATTGCCGTATAAAGATACAACTTAAAAAACCGCCCGTAGACGGTCATGATCATAAGAAACGACAGCACCGTGATGAACAGTCCGCCGATCAGCGTCACCGCCCATAAGGGGATGCTCTCAAAAAAGCCGCAGTCCTCCACAGCGGTCACGATCTCATCCGGCAGCACCGTGCTGTCCGCCGCCCCGATCCCTGCTGAATTCATAATGATAGAAATCATGCCCTGCACGATCTTAAAGAGCGCCATCATCAGCTCCAGCCCGTAGGTCACAACGCCCTTTGCCAGGGCGAAGCGGATAAACAGTTTTAATACAGTTTCCGGGCGCTTGGTCTCCGCAAGGCTTCCGCAGGTACGCATGACCCCGACCACAAAGAACAGCACCAAGAGTGCCAGGCCGATGGCCTGCAGCGCTCCGTGGATGCTTACGATCACGTTCCAGATGGAGCCGCCCTTAAAATTTTCCGGGGACTGGGTGAGCAGCTGCCAGATCTCCGCCAGCTTACTGTTCCATGTCTCCAGTGCGTTCTGCAAATTTTGTACGACCCAGTTATCCGACATTCATTTGGCCTCCTTTCTGCAGGACGGGCGGAGCCACATCCGTGGCCCCGCCCCTCTGCGGGTATCATCCGACGATCAGATTCAGAATCTCCTTGGCAAAGGTAATGACAATGCCCCCCGCCAGGGTCAGAAAACCGTTGGAGCGCTGAGATGGATCATGGGACTGAAAGGACAAACCCACCTGTACAATACCCCAGCCCAAAAGGATCAGGCCTACGGCACGGATCAGGCCGAAGATGAAATCGGACAGGTTGTTGACCACCGTGATCGGGTCGTTTGCGGCCAAGACGGGAAGGGGCGCGGCCAGAAGCAGAGCACCTGCAAGCACTGCCGCGCAGTAGATACGCCAGCCCTTTTTCCCCTTATCTGTCAGGGGCAGACGGCTCTTATTGAGATTCTCCTTACGGTTCTTTTTCTGAAACAGCTTCATTTGTATTTTCCTCCTGTGATAAATAGATGGCTTCCAGTTCCTCATTGGACAGAAGCTCATACATGGTTTCGATATCCTTGCCCGGATCGGTCAGCTCTACGCCTGCCGGGGCAAAGGATATGGTGGCGACAGCGTTTTCCGTGCCGCCGTGGACATAGGGGCTTGCTTTCCCGTCGGTGGTCAGCGCCACGCTTGGATGCTTCAGGATGTCATACTTCTCATCCAGGATGGGCTTTTCCCCCCGGATAAAGAGGATGGCTTTGCTGTTATCCAGCATCCGCACCTCCGCCGCGTCCAGCAGCTCGCGCCCTGTGATCTGGTAGTTGGTGGAATAGTTGCCGCTCCGTCCGGTGCTCTTTCCGTAGGTGTTCGTGTCAATGGTTTCCTTCCCCAAAAGCTCCGCCACATACTTATGGGTGGACTGCTCGTTGCCGCCCAGGTAGAGAAATTCGTCGCAATTCCCCGTGATACTTTCCCATTGCTTCTCAAAGAGCGCCTTCAGCTGCGCCAGGTTCTGCAGGATGATAGATACGGATACCTCACGGGAACGCATGACGGAGAGAATCTTGTCAAAGTCATCCGGTAAGCTCACATTGGCAAACTCATCCATAAGAAAGTGGACATGCACCGGCAGCCGCCCGCCGTACTTGTGGTCAGCCAGGGTGAAGAGCTGCTGAAAGAGCTGGGTGTAGAGAAGCGACACCAGGAAGTTAAAGCTGGTGTCGTTGTCCGGGATCAGCGCAAAGAGCGCCACCTTTTTCTCGCCCAGGGAGGGCAGGTCCAGCTCGTCGGTGGCCGTCAAAGAGGCAATGCTCTCCAGATTGAATTTCTCCAGCCTCGCCGCCAGTGTGATTTGGATGGATTTCAGTGTTTTGGCGCTGCCACTGTGATAGTCCTTGTAATACTTCACCGCGATATGATCCGGATTTCGCATCTCCAGCCGCTCAAAGAGCTCATCCAGCGGAGACTGATAGGAATCGTCGTCCTCCCGCACATCTCCGGCCCGGAGCATCTCCATGACCATGGGGAAGTTCTGCTCATCGGGCGGCGCTTCATGATGCAGATAAAAAATCAGCGCCAGAAGGAGCATGGAAGCCGCCGTGTCCCAAAAGGGGTCCTGGCTCTGGCTGCCCTTTGGGGTCGTGGACTTGAACAGGTTGGTCACAAGGCGCTGCACGTCGTTGTCGTCCCGCAGATACACAAAGGGGTTGTAGCAATGGCTTCGGCTCATGTCCAAAAGGTCCAGCACGCGCACCTCATAGCCTTTTTGTTCCAGCAGATAACCGGTGTCGCGGAGCAGCTCGCCCTTGGGGTCCAGGATCACAAAGGAAGTGTTTGCCTGGCAGAGATTTGGCTTGGCGTAGGCTCTCGTCTTGCCCGCGCCGCTTCCGCCCACGACCATGGTGTTTAAGTTTCTCCGGTGCCGTCTCCCGTCCAGACCGATCTGCACATGCTGGGTCAGTACCTTGTTCTTCTCCGGTTCCTTTGCCTGATATTTCTTATTCACAGCTCTGGCGTCGCCCCACTTGGCCGAGCCGTGTTCCTCGCCCCTGCGGTAATTGCGCCGGGAGGAGAGGTAGACGCCGATCCCAAGCCCGTAAACGAGCAAAAGAATGAGGACCGTTTTTAAGCTGTCCTCACAAAGCTTGATCTGGGCCGGTCGGTTCATGACCTCGGTAAAACGGGAGATCATGGCGGGAAGGCCGCCGGAGGCGGCCGGGGCCATGGCAAGCCCCAGCCACACAACCGGCAGCACCCCGAAAAGGCAAAGGATGAGGGAGGCACGTTTACCTTGCCTCATCCGTCCGGCTCCTGACCTTTTTGACCGGGGCGTCAATGGCTTTTAAGAGCACCTCGTCGATGAGGTCCGTGGGGCGGTCCTCACCGATCATGTCATTTCGCATATCATTGAGCGCATGGATGACCACGCCGCGTTCATAGTGGTCCAGCTCCAAAACATGTTTTTCTTCTCTTGCCATACTCATCGCTCCTGTTCCTTGTTTTTCGGTGTCTTATTCTGCTCCAATGCCCGATGCATCCGTCCGGTGATCTCCTTTGCCGTATCGCAGATGATAGAAAGCTCCGCGCGGATGTCTTTGGAGTCCGCCTCACGGAACCGCTCCGGCATCCGGTTGAAATCATAGCCTGACACGTCGATCCCGTACCGCCTGCACACTACGTAGGAGACGCTGTAGGCGGCAAAGGCCGCATCCTTTCGATTGTAGTCCGGCGTGGTGTAGGCCAGCTCCGCATGGGCAAGCTCCTTGGAGAGACTGCGGAAGATGTCGCCTGCCTCCATGCCGCGGCGGACGAAGATCACATCCTGCTCGCGGTCATAGAGCGCGCCCATGCTACTCGGCAGCTCGTCCACGCCCTGGATCTGCACCGGAGCACGGTGGATCAGGGCCGCAATCAGCTGGCGGTCATCCCGAACCGGGTTCGGGCGCTGCCGGGGCTTTGCCGTGGTCTGGGCGATATCAAAGACGTGCTTGACGTTGAAGCCGGTGCCGACACTTCCGTCTGCACGCTCGTAACTCCCTCCCGGCTCTAAAATCTTGATATGGGTCTCCTCCTTGCGGATGGAAGCGCCCGCCTCCTTCCAGGCGTCAAAGTCCCGAAGCTGGGTTGCCATGGGCTTCTGCGCCAGTACCAGCAGGGTGTTGGTGGCAGTGTAGTGGATCAGGCGGGCTTTCACGTCCAGGAACGCCTTATAGTGTTCGCCGTCCGTGCTGACCTCTTTTGTGGTCTTATCCGCCAGGGCGTAGACCTCATCCCGTTCCGCCTGCTTCTTTTCAGCCCAGGCATCCTTGTCAAAGGCCCTGTTATCGAATGTTTCCTGGCCTCTGGCCTCAAACAGATCATCAAAGTTGCTCATAATCATTTACCTCGCTTTCGATTTATTCTTTTTCTTTCGTTGTGGTTGTTTGTGTTCGGTCACTTTCGGGGTGCCTGCCTTCGGGGATCGATCCGGCTCTTTTCTGACTGCCTCTTCTTTCTTTTCCTGGCGGCTGGCCTTGATCTCCCGCAGCTCCTCGCGAACGGAAGGGCGGTCCTCTGCCTTTTTAGAAGTACCCTCGGCGGTTCCTGGCAGCTTCCTTGAGGTAGGCGCGGACGGAGGGGATTTTTCCGTCCTCGCCGCCAAGGGGTTTGGGGATTCTCGTTCCTCCTTCCTTGTGGGTTTTCCCATGAGGTCATCCACCACACGGTTCTCGGCGGCCTTCTCCGGCTTTGCCTGTTCCGGCGCTGCCGGAGTTTTTTCCTTGCGGGACTGTTCCACTTCGTGTTTGATGGAAGCGGCATCCACCGTCGCCATCTTGAAGCGCTCCACGATCCGGTTGATCTTGGAAGCGTCCTCGGCCCGGCACATGATGTCCACCAGACCGTCCGGTGCCGGTTCCTTTCCCTTTAAGGCGCAGTAGACCACGCCGTATCGCCGGGCTTCCCTGGTAAACTGCTTTAAGTGCTCCTCCCCGACAGAGAACACCTTGAGCTCCTTGCCGGATTTCAGCATGGCGGTGAGCCGCTGGTGTCCGGCGATCTTGTTTTTGTCTCGGTTTTTCAGGATGGTATAGAGGGCGGCGGCAATGTTCTTTGCCGCCGAACCGGTCAGCTTTAATACCACCTCCGTACCCTCCAGGCTGAGCCTTACAACTTGTTCAGCCGCGTCTCCAGAACTGTTCATCGCGTTTTTTCTCCTTTCTGCGTGTCTTTTCTTCTTCCTCGATGGTGTATAGTTTCTCGCTCATCACATCGGAGCGGACGGCAATGTCCTCACATAGGCACACCTCCTTTCTGAGCCCTTTCAGCTCTGTCGTAAGCGCGGCGATCCGGTCCCTGACCTGGGAGCGCGCAGCTTCATCCGCTTTCACAGCGACAGTACGCTGCTTTTTATAAAGAGCTTTTCGCTCATCGGTCACGGCCTTGATCCGTGTTACGACCGATTCTTTGTATGAAGAAAGCTGCCCGACGGTATCGATCTGATGCCGTGCGAGCAGCCTTGCTTCTTCCGATAGGATGTCCATTTTGATAAGATCCTCCCGGAGCAGGAAATGGAGACGTTTGTTCTCATCTTTTGGCTTGTTTTCCGGAAAGACGCCCAACAGATAACAGTAGTGGTAATAGAGGGCGCGAAAGCCCCTGGCTTTTGGTTTCGGGAAGTAGCTGTTCTTTTCTTCCTGCCCATGCTTTCCGGCCGGGCGGTCCTGCCGCAGGATCTGCTCCCGGATACCCTCCGGGGAATACCGCTCTCCGAAGTTGCGGGAAAGACGAACAAACCGTTCTTTGCCGGGAGGCCGGACGGAAATGTCCTTGCCTACCTTGATCTCATACCCTTTCTTTTTGAGCGCCTCGTAAAACTGCCGCTCCGTCATGGACTGTCGGATGGCCTCGTCCACGTCAGAGCGCACCAGCCCCCGCCAGGTGGGACGATGCTCCTGCTCCGCCCGCCATTCGCCGTAGTGTTTGGATTTCCCCGGCTTCGGGTTCTCGATCACGGACAGGCCGTATTCCCGGCACAGCGCGTCCGATACACGGCGCATGTCGTAGTAGTCTTTCTCTGTGCGGTGAAACCTGATCCCGTCCACAAAGGAAACCGTGTTGATCACAAAATGACTGTGCAGATGGTTTTCCTTATCCAGATGGGTAGCGATCAGCACCTGATATTTCTCGCCCCAAAGCTGTCTTGCCAGCCTGAGGGCAATCTCGTGGGCGATCTTTGGCGTTGCTTCACCGGGAGCAAAGCTCTGATAGCCGTGGTAGGCCACCGTGCCGTCCTCCTTGCCGAAGCGGCGCTTTACCGCCAGCATTTCTTCCCGTGCAGTGGCGGGCAGACAGTTGACACCGGAGACAAAGTTTTGCAGGAGTATTCCATCCTCCTTTTGCGTTTTCTCCTGGTTGGCGGCATACGCGATCACATCCGATAAACCCTGTACCTGCGTGTCGCTCATACCGGGCTTTTCAAAGAAGTTCGGATTTTTCGTTTTATCCGGGTTTTCGATATAAATCACCACCTTGCCGAGCCACCCGTTCACCCTCCAGAGAGAGGTGGTCGCCATGTCACACCTCGCTTTGCGGGGAACCCGTGGTTTTCAGCGGCCCCGGCAGGATGACCGCCTCCGTGATCTTCCTGACCGCCTCCTCCAGCTTCCGGGCCTCGGTATCATAGCGCTGCGCGTCGATCACGCCCAGAGCATGGGCTTTCTGTGCGATCTGATTCAGGTTCCGTCCGATCCCGTAGAGCTCCCGCATCATGGAATAATAATCCGGGGGGCGGTGCCTCCTTCGGGGCAAAGCCTGCCACCAGATGCCGCAGGTAGGCCTCACGGGTCAGGCCGCAGCGCTTCACCTTCTTATCCAGCAGCTCCGCCTCCTTTTTGCTTAGGCGAAACAGGATAGGGACATTTCGTTTTCTCATCGCGTCACCTCCTTTACGTCTTTCTGCTTCACGGATTCCGGAACCTGCCGGATCTTTCCGGCTTCGCGGTCGTACTCGTAAACCCGGTCGGACAGCTGGTCCTCCTTTGCCACCTCGGAGCGGTTGATGGCCCGCACCATCTCGCCCAGTTCCCTGGGACTGATCTCCAAAGACTTCGGAATCACCAGCAGCTCATGGACAGAGGACGGGAGAATATAGAAGCCTTCCGGGAAAAGCTGATCTACCTTTTCCAGCACCCCCGGATAGGAGAGGACCGCCGCGCCTTTGACCTTGCTCTGATTGGAGAGGACATATAATCCGGGCTCTGGTGTCTGGAAATTTTCCGCATCCAGCAGGTTGTTTGTTTTGTTTCCGTCCGTTTCAAGCAGGGATAAGACCTCCTCCATCTTTTGAAGAACTGCCGGTTCTGTCTTTATCGCATTCCTTTCGGCCTGTTCAAACAGGACATCCGTATCCACCTCCCACTGCTTGGCCAGTTCGTGATTGACCTTGATGCTCCCGGTTCCTTCTTCCATCGGGAATCTCAGTCCCAGGATCAGCGCCAGATCCTCCATCTGACGGTACGGCATCTGGGAAAGCATCTGCCGGTTGTCTTTGCCATTTACCAGCGTCACGGAAAGATAGTTCTTGACGCTTTCATAGTCTCCATAGTCCATCGGATCAACATGCTGCATCTGCTCTCTGGAGCGGAACACGGTTTCTGCGATCTCCCGCATCAGTTCATCCATCGGCCTGCCGTTTGCTGCGGCCTTATGGTAGGGCTCCATGTAGATCACAGGGCTGATGTTACTCCCCTGTTCATGGAAACTGATCCCGACACGACTTACGTTGTTGTTTTTCCTAGTCTCAACGACACGGCACTGCATCTGCCGATCTTCCGGAAAATACTTCACGATTCCGGCAGCGACTTCATCCGCAAACATCCTTGTCTCGTTCATTTCTTCTGCGCTCCTTTCTGTGTCTTTACGATCTGCTTCTGATAGGCAAGCAGACGCTTTATCTGCTGTTCCTCATGCGTCCTGTCTTTTGCTGCAATTTCCATCTTCATTGCTTCGCTCCTTTCAGAAAATAACTGTGTTTTAATGGATATTTATCCGGGGTTTCAGGGGGCTGCCCCTGACAAGTAGCCGCAGATTGCCCGATGTGGCAATCCAAAGGCGATGCTTGCTGATAGTTATCAGTTATCAGGAACCCCCTGTGTGGTGGATGATTGATTACCAGCCGAAAAGAAAGATCACATTCCGCTTCACCCCCCTCTTGCGGCACAGTCCCAAAACCATATGGCCTTACCTTTCCCATCCCTTCGCCGCCTTCGTTTTTGGAAACATTCCTTCACTCTTAAAACTGAACAGTTCACCCGTCTCACCTGCTACGATGATGTGATCCAGCATCCGGATGTCCATCATCCTGGCGCAATCTGCCAGTCTTTCTGTGATAGCGATGTCCTCCTTACTTGGAGCGTTCGATCCCGACGGATGATTGTGAATGGCGATAAACGCCGCCGCATTGGAGAGGATGCAGCTTTTGAAGACCTCTCTTGGACTTACAAGGGAAGCGTCCAGCGTTCCCACACTGCAGATGTTCAGATTGATCGGTTTGCCGTTGGTTTTCAGATTCAAAACGGCAAAAACCTCCCGGTCATAGCCTTTGAGTTCATCGGCCACCACACGAAGCGCATCATCCGGAGAGGAAACCGGTTCATCGCCATAAAAGGACGGCTCCCTGACGAGACGGATATTCACCACCTTGATTTCATTCTCCTTTTTTCTTGGCATCTTTTCTGTCCTCCATCGTTACCGAAAGGACCGTATCTTCCGGAAGATTGTCGATCATCTCTTTCAATTGCGCCATATTCACTGTGACTGTTGCATTTGCTTCTCTTTCTTTTTCCTTCATCGTTCTTCGCTCCTTTCTGGATTCTGATTTTTTGTGATCCTTTTCCGGATACAGAGGAAGTCGTTGTAATCCTTTCCTCTTGGTGGCAGGCTGCATACGACTTCATATTTTCCGGACAGCATCTCCATCAAAGCCCTGGATGCCAGCCGCCCGGTAAAATCGTTGTCCAAACGGAGAACGACCTTTTGGATATCCGGATAACTTCCCAGATACTCCCTGAGTGCCAATGGAAAAGAGCTCTCCTGCAGTTCTTTTCGTGGCCGGTACACCCCGGCAAGGGAAAGCAAATGATCCGCCTGCCAGTCCACGCCCTTCATCTTTTGAATCGTGGCAAAGGAAAGCAGGTCAATGGCGCTCTCAAAGAGGTGCAGCGTGTCACTTTTGTCTTTGGCCGGAATGGTGAACGAAAACCGCTTATCACTCCCGGCCGCTTCTCCCTTGAAGTCCGAACAGGTTCCCCGCAAGCAGGCATATCGAGACTTTCCGTATTGGTCCAAGCCGATAAAGACGGCGTTATGGTAGGGGAGGCTCTCGTAAAGAAGTCCAGTCTGAAGACAGTAATCGATCAGTTCCCGGTCGATTCCACGCCCGGTCAGATACCGGATCACCCGGTCCGCGGATGGGCTTGCCTCCGGAAGCAGCAGCGTCTTTTGTTTCTTTTTCGGGGCAGCAAAAACGGGCGGCACAGTTGCCGCCCGACCCGTAATCCTTTCCACCGCATCCAAAAAAGGCATGTCTTTCACCTTGATCAGATAATCTAATGCAGAGCGCCCTCCGATCCCGCAGGAGAACCAGTACCATTTGCCGTTGGAGATTTTCAGGCTGTCGTGCTCACGGGTGCAGTAGGTATTCCCGCCAAAATGCACCAGCTCCTGCGGTTCATAATTCTGGAGGTAGGTCAGAAGATCCATCCGTTTGGCTTCCTGTACCACCTCCGGCGCAATATAGGGCATTCTTTCACCTACCTTTCTTCCCGTTTGGAACGGATAAAGTCCTGACGGAGGATGGCATTGGCCCTGCTTTCCATCGTTTCCCGGATATCTTCCATGTGTCCGGTTTCCCGCTTTTCCCAGTCCTTGAATACATCCGCCAGCGGAGCAGGGGACTTCAGCAGTGCCTTTGCCTGTCCGCTGGACAGGTCACTGTACTCCAGGGACAGCAGAATGTCCTCCCGCATCACATACTCGTAGGCGTGGTTCAGGATTTCTGCAGGCGGCTGCGAAAGAAGCCAGCTTCGGTATTTCTCCTGCTCGACAAACATCTTTTCGTAGAACCTGGTGCTCAGTTCCTCGTTTGTCATTTGATCTCACCTCCATTGACAATAGAAAAAGCCGGGTGATCTTCGCTGTGAAAATCACTCGGCTATGTAAAAAGGCTGGCTTTCCCTTTGAAAAACCAGCCTGACGATTATGGATTGAGTATGGAGTCTCGGTTTTTTTATTTCTTTTTCTTAGTTTGAAATTACACCGATCCCTACCGCAACAGCTGCACATACCATAATGAACCAGAAATTCGGATGCACTTCATCACCTCCATACCTTTTCCTTTATTCAGAATTTTAATTCGATAAGCTGGAATTTAGCTTTGCCAGTGATTTCGAATAAAGTCGATCACTTTAGAAGTGATATCTTCTCTGTCGACTGCACATTCATTCGGGTGTTTCCGCTCTGTCTTGAAAAGAAGTTTCAACAATCCTTCGTTTCTTCTCATCGGGATAGCAAAGTGACTGATATATTGGTACTTCAGGTTCATTACTTCGTAAGAGAAGTTACGATCCAGCAGATATTCTTCTATATAATCAGCCTGTTGAACGGAAGGCCACACGGTATCTGCCTCCGTTGATATGAGGAGAATAGGACCGCGGATTCTTTCCATGGGAATGATCGCCTCAGATCCAATATCCTTATTTGTGTTGTACTCCAGAATATTAAATTCACGATGAGTGATAAACTGTTTTTTCACATTGAATCGTCTTATTTTATAGGGAACATAGTTCAAACTATTTCTCTGATATGACCAGCAGGAGTCACCAGATGGCCCCTTTTTTCCGATCATGCCTTCACTGATAAAATAAGAAGGGACACGTGCTATGACACAGCTGATCTCTTCAAACATCGATGCCGCAAGCAGGGCATATTCAGATCCTTTGGATATACCATCCACTGCAATCTTTTTATAACCTTGATCTTTCAGCCATCGAATCGCATTTTCAACATACTCCAACGGTACTTGATCCAGAAATTTTCCCGTATCAATTCCTGCGAACAGCGTGACGCCTAAAGCAGATATGCCGCTTTGTCTATAATAATAGGCCATTGTATCACTGGCCGAAGAACCTCCCTCACTACCGGAAAAGGTAATGACGACTTTTTCCTTTTCCATGGCATCATAAAAATGACCTTCAAAACCTTGTTCAGCTATTGTGAGTATACGATCTGCATCTGTATTTTGTTTTTGCCTCATTCAGATTTTACTTCCTTCCAAAAAGAGACTTATTTATCTAAGGGAACCTTTAGATAACGCCTTCTGTTCGTCTCTGCTGTTTTATTCAATAATCCCTTATCCACAAGATCATTCAAAAGTCTTCTCGTCATCGCGCCTTTCAGTCCGATCATATCTGCGATATCATTGCTGCTGTATTCGATTCCGATCTCCATCAACGATAGAATTTGTTTTTGACGCTCAGAGATATCTGCTATATCTGCTACTTGATCTGCTACATCTGCTACTTTATCTGACGGGGTTTCGTTCTCATGCAGCTGCTCATAGTTCAAATTAGGCAATGTTACAAGGAACTGAGACCGGTCTGAATAAAAGATAGGTGCCTTGTCTTGTGAATAGTTAGCCGAAAACTCATAGGCTTCCCGGATCTTGCTCAATCCACTCCCGGAGCGTTCCATATAGCCAAGTCTTGCAAAGATATCGGCAAGGACCGGATTGCGACGGATGGAGGGAACCCCTTTGATGTTACAGTCTTGTATAAGCGTTCCGTCCGGCATTCCGCCGGGTGAGTAAATCTCCATGCGGTCATCGAAGATATCTATATGCACTTCACTGCCATTGATCAGATAGTCCCGAGGAATCAGGGAATTGACCAATGCCTCAAAATAGCTGCGATGCACATATTCCGGCAGTTCCAGCCTTGAATCAAGCAATTTCCCCAAATGGTCTTAGAATTATTCTCAATAAAAAATCCCGCATACAGACTTACTATTTCTTTTTTGATTTATGAATCTTATTCGACTTCCAAATCGCCATCGGATGATTGATGATTCGTTTTACAGTATCCGCATCATCAAAAAGTAGAGCCGGCTGATAAACTCCATTTGCAAAAGCATGTAGGAAGGTTGTTTCCCTTTCTGTAAGCGTAAGCAACTCATGAAGAAAAGCTTTTACTTCCGATTTGATAAGCGCAAGATCAATGCTTTCTCCTTTTCTCAAAACCGGAAGCAGTGTCTGACGAATCTTAGTGAAATTCAATCGGTCAATACTGTCCAAACTGATTTCCTCATGAAAATCCCCAGTACTTCCCACTGCTTTGTAAAATAGAACGCATTTGCGCAACATTGTCATTTCCCCTTTATCAAAGACACGAAACCGAATCATGTTGTAAATATCATACAGATCCCTCGCTGCTGTGCGTTCCAACAATGCCTTGATCTTACTTCCGAACAGTTCGACAGGAGCAAGTGCATTGATCTTTATCCCTGTGTCCAGTACATCTATTTTAACCTCCGTTTGATGAATTGGAAGTATATGACAGCGCATAGAGTAGTTAATCTCAATCTTAATATTATCCCGGTTGCCTCCGGCGTTCTGATAGTAGAACACCCAGGAATCAAGAGCATGTGGATTTTTTCCTTTATCCGCGTTTAACATATAGCCACTGGCATTCATATAACGCAGAATCAGTGCGGTTATTTCTTCTCTTGCGGACAGCATTTCTTCTCTTGAACAATCTCTGTGAAAGTCCAAGTCAATGTCAACAGATAGCCGCGGAAGATCGAATACTGTCAGATTGATCGCAGTTCCCCCTTTTAAGACAAGAGAACTCGACAAAACCGGATGCTCGCTCAGGAATGCCAAAACATCGGTCAGTCGATAGACCTTTTCTAAATTATCCCGGATAAATCCAGTTTCCGCAGCTTTCTGTGCCAGCAATGCCCGATCAAGATTATACAAGTTCATCGCCTCTTTCATTAAACAGATCGCGTGGTGCGTATAATTTCCATTTCGGATAATAAACCATCTTTTCCCCTTCGATCAGATACTTTTTCCGGTTATTGATCTTGCTCTTACATGTGGTTAGAAATGATGGACTCAGATTTAATGTTTCAGAAAAATGTTCCAAAAGAAAACCTGCTTTCTGCCAGAGAAAAATCTGTCCATATGCTTCCAGACAGGAAAGAAGCTGATCTTCCCGCAGACTTGGAATGAGACGTAACGCCTCCAAAAGCTCCTCCAGGCCTCCAGCACGTCCGATATCATAAATACAATCCACAACAGTTCGCTCAATGTCTGTGACGGATACAAGGGGCGTCTGTGCTGGTGTCTGGATACCTTTCTCTATTTTCGGCAGATACCGTTCATAGGTCACGCCATCATATTCAAAGGTAGTAAAGCGCTCCATAGAAGATACAGTAACCGTGTAAAATACCTGATTGGCGACACCGTGATATTCCAGTGCAGAGTGATGGGAAATATATGCGTTCTCATTCACTGCGCTTCCGATCTCAAAACGGCTGGCAAGAGTATTTTTGTTTGCCAGATCAAGTGCCGCATATAGTCCCCTGCGTATGCTTACAATATAACCAGCCTTCTTATAAGACTGCAGCAGACTTTTGGCGGTCATGACATTTCCTGTCAGATGTTCAACAAATGCTAAATCAAACAATTTTTTCTTCTGCATCTGCTCTAAATACTTCATTCCACTGCACCTCCTTTCGTACCCATTTTATCTCATAAATATCGTAAAATCAATCCTTTATAGCTCTATCAGGTACGTTTATTTCTTTTTCAAAGCAGGTTCCCCGATAAAAATGGTAATCTTTCTGTTCTATGTGATTCTTCTATCTCATACTACATGGGTTATGTAAAAGGTAGAAGGCATAGCTTTCTACCTCAACGAGTGAGGGCACATTTCCGGCTTCTGACCGGCCCCGGTTCTTCCTCCGGCGTCTCGTCGATCAGGGAACGGTCTTTCTCATCCATGTTGAGCAGGATGTTCAGTTCCTTCAGCCGCGCCTCTTTTTCTTTCAGCTCGTCCTCCTTTGCAAATGGCGCGTTCATCTCGGTCTTTGCATTTTTCATCTGTTTTTCCGTGTCCGCAAGCTCAGACCGTACCTTTTTCAGCTTCCCGGAAATGCCGTCGATCACGTTGTCGATACAGGTGATGTTGCCGAACACGTCCGCGCCCAGCGCCGTCGTGTGGGAGAGTGTCCCTTTCAGGTGCAGCTGGTACTCGTTTTTTGCGCCGTCATAGGTGATGGAAAGGAAAAAGCCCCGGTACGCACCAATCCTCTCGGCTGTTCCGGATCCTGTCATGGTGGTGCAAATATCTATGATCGCTTTTCCCGCGGCTTCCTTTTCCGCGACCTCTTTTCCCATGAGCGTGATGCCCGCAAATCCCTCTTTCGGTTTGGGGTGAAGCTCTGCCAAATGCGCATCCTGCTCATAGCCGAGAATGCGCTGCTTTAAGCCCCGTATCATCTTCGGATATTTTTTCAGTACCATTTCCTCCAGCGCGTACTTCTGGCTCAGATGGTTGGCTTTCAGCACGTTCAGCTTGCCCACCTCCATGTCCAGGTTGCATTTCTCAATGATCAGCGGATTGCCGGTAGCCAGCGCCTTGATCTCGGAATAAGAAAGGGCGGTCTCGTCAATGTCGTCCGCCACCCGGACAGGTGATTTTGAGGTCATGATCTGCGCGATAAACTTCTGTTTATTTTCCACCAGCTGATAAAGGTAGGCATCAAAGGTTCCCTCGGTGACATAGCGGTAAATGTCCACTTCCTCGTTCTGGTTGCCCTGCCGGACAATGCGTCCCAGCCGCTGAGCCAGGTCAGAAGGCCGCCACGGGCAATCTACGTCATGGAGTGCCACCAGGGGATCCTGCACGTTAGTCCCGGCTCCCATCTTCTGGGTGGAACCCATCAGGATACGCACCTGCCCGGAGCGCATCTTGGCGAACAGTTCTTTTTTCCTGGCTTCGGTGTTGGCGTCATGGATATAGGCGATCTCGTCCTCCGGAACGCCGGCCGCCATCAGCTTGTTCTTCAGGTCGTCATAGACGTTAAAACTGCCGTCCCCCTTCGGAGTGGACAGATCGCAAAAGACCAGCTGTGTCCCGCGCTGCTTAGCAGTCTGCTCCCAGATATGGTAGACGTTCCCAGCGCAGACAGACACCTTTCCCTCCGGATCGTCCGCCGCCAGCGGGTTGATGAGCCGCATGTCCAGCGCCAGCTTCCGCCCGTCGTTGGTGATGCGCAGCATGTTGTCCACCTTGGGATCTACACCGCCCCTGCGGATGTCCTCGGCACGCTCTGCCAGCCCTTTTATCATTTCCTGCTGAAGCTCCGACGGCCTAATAACCTCAGTGTGGAAGTTCGCTTTTGGCACCGGGAGGTTTAACATATCCGCAGTCTGGATGTCCGCCACCAGCTTGAAGGTACTCATCAGTTCCGGAAGATTGTAGAATTTCGCAAAGCGTGTCTTGGCCCGGTAGCCGGAGCCCTCCGGGGATAACTCAATGGCTGTGATGGTCTCGCCAAAGGCCGCCGCCCAGTCGTCAAAGTGAAGCATATCCATTTCCGAAAGCGTCCGATACTGCAAGTACCGCTGGATGGTGTAAAGCTCCACCATGGAGTTAGAAATCGGCGTTCCGGTAGCGAACACGACACCCCGCCCGCCGGTGATCTCGTCCAGGTACTGGCACTTCATGAAAAGGTCGCTGGACTTCTGGGCCTCGGTCTGAGCAATGCCGCCCACGTTGCGCATTTTGGTCGCCAGGAACAATGAACACCATCCGTGCCGCCTGCTACGGTCAGCACGGTAGGTGCTGAGCGATAGGTAATCCTTTGAGGTTATCTCCGGATTTTCCCCCGCCTCACACCGGGCATGCACCTTTCAGCGCACCCGG
>NZ_LR130594.1 GCF_900625025.1 Lachnoclostridium sp. Marseille-P6806 | reverse complement strand
ATTGCCTCCCGGGATGTACCTCGTGCTGATCCGTTCCCGGACAGCGAAGCGGTTTGGTCCGTCACGGCCGTTATCCTCGACAATGGTGTTGACCGGTCGCGGAACTTTGCGGATAGAATCTGGAACTGCCATAGAAATCACCTCAATATATAGTACTACTATGTCATATTCAGTACCATATATCAAGAATTTATGGAGATAATTTTCCATAATCTCCGCTGATTTCCGTGGCCGCAGGCCGCCATATGAGCGGAAAAACCGTTGTTTTTCAAGGAACTACTCACGAACGCGCAGCGTTCAGGCACTAAAACGAGTCAATTTCGCCGTTTTCTATAGTACGGCGGATTGGGAAAGTATTAGTTAATCAGGAATTCTTTAAAAGGCATGAGAATGAGGATGAAAAGAATACCGAGTATGCTTCTCAGCGTGAGGAAACGAGAGCACTTCGCAAGCACAGGCAGCATGAGACCCGTACAAGGGTAAAGGATAGCTTCATACAGTCAGATGGAGATTTCCATGGAAAGACCGGCTTTGTGGAAGAAGCAGGTGCTGAAACGGCAAAGAGCCATAAGCTTGAGATGCTTGAAAAGAAAGCGGAAAAGGCTGCTGCTAAAACCCAGAAGGCGAGAAAGAAATTACCACAGCGTAAGGAGTACAAGCTTGTACGGCATTTCGATGAAAAGACCGGGAAAGTCACTTATGAGCTTCAGACCAATAAGGTACTTAAAAAGCCGAAGAGTGATAATCCCATAACTGCGGCAAACCGCAGGGCGATGATGGAAGCGCAGGGACTGGTGCATGACAAGATATCGGAGGATGAAAAGGATAACTCCGGTGTTGAAGCTGCCCACAGGACAGAAGAGGCCGGTGAAGCCGTTATCGTTCATGCGAGAAATATAAAGCATGGCGTACAGGCAAAGCGAAGCAATAAGGTAGCGGCTCTTGAAAAGAAGCAGTTCAAGGCTGAGGTGAACTTCAGATATCAAAAGTATTTGGAGGAAAACCCGGAGGTCAAAAAGAAAGCCATACAGAAGCGTCTTCAGAAGCAGCGTATCAAGCGTGAGTATGCCAAGGCACTTAAGAAAGGAACGACTGAGGCAAAGCAGGCTGCCGGATATGCAAAAAAAGCGGCAACAACAACCACAAACATGGCTAGAAAAGTAGCAGAGTTCGCAAGGAAGCATATCGGAGCGATAGCGACAATAGGCTTGTTCGGACTCTTTTTTATGCTTATAGCCGCAGGTATATCAAGTTGTTCTGCCGTACTTAACGGTGGCTTGTCAGCTACTATGGCAGGAAGCTATCAGAGTCAGCCAGCTCAGCTTGATGCATCGGATGAAGCCATGACTTCAAGGGAAATGGCATTGCAGAACACCATAGACAGCATCGAGGAAGATTATCCCGATTATGACGAGTACAACTATAACCTGGAAGAAATCGGGCATAACCCTTTTACGCTGATCAATTATCTGTCAGCCATAAAGGTTGATGTGGTGGCAGCGGACTGTGATGCGGAGATCGAATCGCTTTTTGATGAGATGTATGAACTGACCCTTACACCGAGGGAAGAGACACGAACCCGCACGGTAACTGTTACGAATGAGGAAACCGGTGAAGAGGAAGAAGTGGAAGAGGAATATACCGTTACGATCCTTGATGTGGAGCTTACCCGTAAGCCTTTGGAGGATATCGTAGCAGAGCGTCTTACCGGGAATGATGATGCAAGTACGCTTTATGCAGCATATCAGCAGACCAATGGTGCGCTTCAGCAGTTTTATACGCCTCTTGATATGGACTGGTACAGCCTGATTAAGAGCTACTACGGCTACAGAAAGAATCCTATCACCGGAGAGAACCAGTTCCACAGAGGTATTGATATCGCAGTACCGGAAGGAACAGAGGTTTATGCCGGGCATGACGGTACAGTTACCACGGCAGCCTATGACGATGATTACGGGAATTATATCGTGATCACGGATTCAAAAGGCTTTACCACAAAGTATGCGCATCTGGAAAGTATGAATGTCAGCGCAGGGCAGACGGTAAAGCATGGAGCCGTCATAGGTAAGACCGGAAGCACGGGAGCCGTAACGGGAAGCCACTTACATCTGGAGTGCTTATCGGATGGAGAGTATTATAATCCGCTTTTCTATTTTGAAAACGGTAACGGATCCATTTACGGTACGACAGATCCTATCGGTGGCAGTGGCGATGTAGCGGCACTTATAGCAGAAGCGGAGAACTACCTCGGATACCCGTATGTATGGGGAGGCAGCAATCCGTCAACAAGCTTCGACTGTTCGGGATTTGTGTGCTATGTGCTTACTCACAGCGGTTATTGCAACATGCCAAGGACCACGGCACAGGGCATTTATAACCAGTGTACTCCGATCAGTGCATCAGAAGCGAGAGCCGGAGACATTATCTTTTTCACGGGTACATACAATTCCGGTAATCCTGTAACCCACGTCGGTATCTATGCTGGCAATGGACAGATGATACATGCAGGCGATCCAATCAAATACTCTTCCATCAACACACCGTACTGGCAATCGCATTTCTATTCATTTGCGAGAGTTCCAGGGCATTAAGTATAAGGAGGCAAGATGAAAAGAGAAACAATCAAGAAAAACCGCATTCATGCCGCCGAGAAGAAAGAGTATTACACCGAACGTGAGAAATACTGGGCAAGACTCGAACAGGAAGCGGATGATGCGGAAGCGATGAAGATCATCAGAAAGAAACATATAACACCGGAGCAGTTGGCACTGTTTAACAGCCTTTCTGAAAAAGAGGTTGCGGACATGATAGCTGCAAGGGATAAGGAATCAAGACAGACCCCGCCCGATGAAGGCGGGGCCTTTCATGCAGAAAATGAAAAGGAGACAAACGAAAATGCAAAGAAAGTTATCAGTTAGGATTATTGCATCGCTGATCTTATCGGTGATGCTATTTGCACTGCCAGTAGGGGCATTCATTGCGAACAGCTCTACGGCGGTATCGGTATATGCCGAAGAGAGCGTGACAGGTAATGAAGCAGGAACTACAGATGATTCGTCATCAAGTGATGATGCTTCAGATAGTGGTTCTACAGATGAAGGAACAGATACAACAGTTGAGAATCCTACGGGCGGGGATAATTCCGGTGCCGGGGATGGTTCCAACACAGGAGACAGCGCCTCCGAAAATGAATCCGGGGATGGTGAGGACGGTGGTGAGACTGGAGAGGATGATCCAACACCAACTCCTGAACCTACACCCGAGCCGGAACCTGAGTGTATCTGCAATCACAAGTGCAGCCAGTATGATTACAACAAAGACTGCCCCGTGTGCAGCGAGAATTATAAGGACTGCGAATATAAGGAGCCGAGCGTAAAGATTACGATCAATACTCCTTCTGGATGGTATTCAAGCGGTACATCTGCAAAGGTCACTTTTAAGGTCGAGGATATTCTTGATACCGGGAATTTTGCCATAAAGTCCGTGAAAGCAAAGATCGGACAGAATGGTAGTTACAACGATGTAACAGAGGATATGTTCCTTGAGATTTCCGAGAACTGCACCGTATATGTGCTTGTGACGGATGCTAATGATAAGAGTTATGAGAGAAGCCGCTCCATCAAATGCTTTGATACAAGCAAGCCCACCCTTAATGCGGCGGTATCGGACGGACTTCTTACTATCCAGGCATCCGATAATGACTCCGGTGTAAAGGTTATTTATGTGAATGGGTATGAGTTTACGGATGTTACGAATGGCACAGTGAATATCCGCCTTTCCCAGTTTGATGCAGGCTATGAGTATTTCACGATCACAGCCATGGATAATGCCGGGAATGTATCGGAGGTTTATAAGACAAAGAATCCTTACTACAAGGATCCTAACTCTGATGATGACAGTAATCCGGCAGAACAGCTTCCTGCAAGTGCGGAGGCTACGAAGCCTTCCAGTGCAACAGCAACGGTTACAGATCATACCAAGACTGACAGCAATGGAAATACGACAAGCACTACAAGTACCACAACCAGCACCAATACATCTCCCGAGGCACAGAAGAAAGCCGAGTTTGCCAAGGCTGATGCAGAGGAAGCCGCTTTATCGGACGGAGAAAATGGCGAGGATATGAACCTTGGAAAAGAGTTCTATACCATTGAAGCTGCAAGCGGCAAGGTCTTTTATCTGATCATTGATCGGGACGGACAGGAGGAAATGGTTTACTTCCTGACAGAGATTACAGAAAATGACCTGCTTAATGTAACAACCGATAATTCGGAGACTCTGCCTAAGAATTCGGCAGCCCTTGAATCGCAGATCCCTGTGACGGAGAGCGCACTGCCTAACAACAATACGGATATCGACGATACCCATGAAGTTGAGACTCCGACAGAAACACCGGAAGAGCCAGAGGAGACTGAAACAGAGGAGCCTGCCGAAGAGGAGCCGGAAGAGCCTGTTAAGAGTAATCCACTTCTGGGATACATCATCATGGTAATCCTTGGCGGTGGTGTGATCGGAGCTGCATATTATTTCAAGGTAGTTAAGAAAAAGCAGGACGGTGATTTTGTCGAGGATGAGGATGAAGAAGCCGAAGAGGAAGTATATGCAGACGATGCAGATGAGCAGGAAAAGGATCCTAATGACGCCTGGTTTGATAATGCCGATGATGCGGTAGATTATCCTGAACCTACAGAAGAACAGAAAGACAGACCTGCTCCTACGGCGGAGGATATGGAAGATGCAACAATATCTGATACGGAAGAGGAGAGCGCAGCAGATGTATCAGAAAAAGATGAATAAACACATTTACGGCGGAGAGGATAACCTCTCCGTCATCTTTTGAAAGGAGAAATGAGTTTTATGGAATAGACAGCAGAAAAAAAGAAGATGGATGAGATCACCATCAAGTTCGGCAAGGGATGTGTCGGAGAGCCTTTTACGGGAAAGGATGGCAAGGAGTATAAGCAGATCCTTATTCCCAATAAGGACGAAAATGATCACAGTCCCTGGGCAACATTTGTTGCAAGGTCAAATGCAGTGCATGAGGATCAGTATGGTAAGGGTATGTGGATGAAGCTGCCTGCCGATGGCCATACCACAGTACGCAAAGATCACTGCGTCGGTGAAGGTGCTGATGGAAAGAAGATCTGGGAGACTGAAAAGACCAAGGTATCAAATAGAGATCTGAAGGGCATGGTGGAGTTTTATAAGTCCAGAGGCAAGGAGCAGGAGGAAAAGCCGAGGGAGTCTTTAAAAGAGAGACTTTCCGAGAAAAAGGCGGAAGTATCACAGCAGAAGCATGATGCGCCTCAGAAGACTGCCACCAAGTCGAAGGAAGCTTCTTTATAAGGAGGCTGCCATGGGATACAAGTTAGTGGTTACCGAGAAGCCCAGTGTGGCCAGGGCTTATGCGGATGCACTGGGAGTAAAGAATGCACAGGACGGTTATATCGAGGGAAACGGTTATATCATTTCATGGTGCGTAGGACACCTCATTGAGTTGGCACAGCCGGAAGCATATGATCCCGCTTTAAAGAAGTGGTCATATAATTCGCTCCCGATCATGCCGGGAAACTGGCGGTACGAGATCAAGAAGGATACGAAAGCTCAGTTTAAGGTACTTAAGAAGCTCATGCACGATAAAGGTGTGGATGAGACTATCTGTGCTACCGATGCCGGACGAGAGGGTGAGCTGATTTTCCGTCTTGTATATGAACAGGCAGGCTGTGATAAGCCTATCAAGCGTTTATGGCTTTCCTCCATGGAAGAGAGTGCCATAAGGGAAGGCTTTGCCAATCTGAAACCCGGATATATGTATAACGACCTATATCAGAGTGCGTTATGCAGACAGCAGGCTGACTGGCTTGTGGGTATCAATGGTACGAGACTTTTCACGGTGCTCTATAACAGGCTTTTAAAGGTTGGCAGGGTGCAGACTCCTACGCTTGCAATGCTTGTGGACAGGGATGAAGCAATCCGCACCTTTAAGAAAGAACCGTTTTATACCTGCCATATAGATGTAAATGGCATGGAAGCTGTATCTGATAAGTTCAAAACCGAAGATGAGGCAATGTCTGTAGAGGGATGTGCCGTATTTAACCCGGTGCGTATTACGAAGGTGGAGGAAGAGGAAAAGAGTATCGCACAGCCGAGACTTTATGACCTTACCACCCTGCAGAGGGATGCCAATCGTATCTTTGGATTTACGGCAAAACAGACCTTGGATTATACCCAGAGCCTTTATGAAAAGCGTCTTTGTACTTATCCGAGGACGGACAGCCAGTTTTTATCCGATGATATGGGACAGACTGCGGAAGATGTGATCGAAGCGGTGTTTAAGAGTGTACTAAAGATTCCGCAGGATTATTCGCCGGATATCGGCAGAGTCTTAAACAGTAAAAAGGTCACAGACCACCATGCCATTATACCTACGATGGAAATCGCAAAACAGGATATGGATGCACTTGCAGAGGGAGAGAAGAAGATTCTTTCCCTCATTTCATATCGTGTCCTGTGTGCTACATCCGGGAGACACATTTATAAGGGTGTAAAAGTGGAGCTTGACTGTGACGGTTTTAAGTTCCATGCAAGCGGAAAGACAGTCATATCAGAGGGATTTAAGAAGTATGAAAAGATGCTCAGAAACCGCTTTAAGGTAAAAGCCGATGTGGAGGATGAGGAAAAGACTTTGCCTTTTGTACATGAGGGACAGTCATTTAGTGATGTGAATCCGAGAGTGGTGGAGGGCTTCACGCAGCCACCAAAAGCTTTTACGGAAGACACGCTCCTTAAGTATATGGAAACTGCCGGTGCTTCGGAAATGGACGATGATGTGGAACGTAAGGGGCTTGGTACACCTGCCACCAGAGCGGACATCATCGAGAAGCTGGTAAAAGACGGGTTCGTCAAAAGAGATAAGAAAAAGCTGGTTCCCACGGATGATGGGATCAAGCTCATAACCATTCTGCCTGATGCGGTCAAATCTCCGCAGATGACGGCAGACTGGGAGAACGCACTTGTCCTTGTCTCCAAAGGTGAGATGAGTGCGGAGGCCTTTATGAAGGGCATTAAGGACATGGTAACAGATTTGGTAAAAACATACAGTAGCGTAAGCGAGGAGGAAAAGAAGATGTTTGGTTCAGAAGAAGCAATCGGAAAATGCCCTAAGTGTGGCGGAGATGTTGTCGTCGGCAAGTATGGAGCATACTGCACCGAGAAGTGCGGCATGAGCCTTGGCTATGCCATGGGAAGAAAGCTTGAGGAGGAGCAGATCAAGAAGCTTCTTAACGGCGAAAAGATCTTTATGAAAGGTCTTAAGAGCAAGAAGGGTAAGAGCTATGATGCTTTTCTTAAGCCTGAAGGTGTGGAGGCGTATGACTACACCAACAAGGATGGTGAGGAAAAGAGTGGCTTTCAGTTCAAGTTCGCCTTTGAGTTTCCGGAGCGTAAGAAGAAGGGAGAGTGAGCAACATGAAGAAAGCAGTAAAGGTATTACTGGGCATTGCGGCGGCAGGGGCTTCGGTCTCTGCTGCGGCTTTAGCCGTAAAGAAGTACAGGGACAGTAAAAAGAAGTATGTCTGTGATGATGACTACTTCGATGAAGAGCCGGATGATTTCGATGAAGAATATCATCTTACACCCGAAGAGGAAGAGGAGCTTATCAGCACGGATGATCATGATTTTGGAGCATCTGATGATGATTACTATCCCGGTAAATATGCTGATATTAGCATTCTGGAAAAAGAAGAGGTTGCTTTTATCAAGTATATCCTCGAAGGAATCAGGAATGTCGGATACCTTATGAATGTGAAATTTGAGGATATTGAAAGACTTTGCCGCAGAAGAAATATCTCCAATGCAGAAAAGCTGGAGCAGATCAGAGCTATTTGCATGGCAGGAAAGGATAACAATGATCTTTTGGACGGATGCGTTGAAGATATTTCAGATATGGTAAGCGAGAACACCCCGGAGGATTTCTGGGATTTTCTTGAAGTTTATACAAAGAAGAAGGAGGATGAAAACGATGCAGAATAACAATGTGATCGCAACAGAGGTTGCAGAAAAGCCAAAGACAAGCGGCAAGGCACGCTTTACTGCCTATATGCAGGGCATAAAGAAGTTGGAGCGTAAGGCACAGATGCAGAAGGAAGCTATGATGAAGGGAGGAGCAAAAGCATGAATTACGAAGAGTTTAAGCAGGAAGTGGCAGACCGTATCAAGGAGTTTCTGCCTGAGAAGTATGAAAATGCGGATGTTTCCATTCAGACCGTTGTAAAGAACAATGATCAGAAGCTGGATGGTCTTATGGTAAAGCTTGAGGACAGCAATATCGCTCCTAACATTTACCTCAACCAGTTTTATGAGCAGCATGAGGACGGCAGACCTATGGATGATATCCTGGCTGCAATCGCAGATGTCCGCACTCAGCATGAGATGTCACAGGATTTTGATGTGAGCAGACTTACTGATTTCGACAGCGTGAAGGACCGTATCACCTGCCGTCTTATCAATGCAGAGCAGAATGCGGAGTATCTTGCGGATAAGCCTCATACCATGGTGGATGATCTGGCTGTTACTTATCATATCGCAATCGGCAAAGAAGAGAGCGGCACTATGTCGGCTCCTATCACCAACAGGCTCATGGAGGGATACGGCGCATCGGTTGAGCAGCTTCATAAGCTTGCCCTTGATAACATGGACACCCTTACTCCGGCAACATTCAAGAGCATGACGGAAACAATGGTTGATATGATGCTTCCTGATATGATGCGAAGCGGAATGTCCGAGGAAGAGGCAAGGGAGGCCATCGCTGGTATGATCCCGCCTACACCTGATGAGATGATGTATGTACTCTCCAATGAGGATAAGCTTAACGGTGCGGCAGTTCTCCTTAACGATAAGGTCATGGATGATATCACCGAGAAGCTGGGTCAGGATTATTTTATCTTACCTTCGAGTGTGCATGAGGTGCTGATCGTACCTAAGAACGACCAGATGGATCTTAAGACCTTAGAGAGCATGGTACAGGATGTGAATGCCACACAGGTAGCACCGGAGGAAAGACTTTCCGATCATGTATATGCCTATGATGCAAAGGAACATGAGCTTTTCCGTGCAGACAAGGCAGAGGAAAGAGCTACGGCAAAGGAAGCAGAGGCTTCAAAGGAAACTGCTGTAGAAAAGACCTCTGCAAAAGAAGAAAAGAAGCAGGAGCGTCCTTCCCTTAAGGAGAGACTTGCTCAGAAGAAAGATGTTGTTGCCAAGAATGAGGCAACCAGGGAGCCTCGTCAGATGAATAAGGACAGAGGACAGGCTTTGGCATAAGGATTTTTATCTTGGAACGGGAGAGGGGCAGCGATGTCCTTCTCCCATAATCTTTATAAGGAGAAACAGGCTATGGCAAGAAAATATGATGAGATCAAATGGCTTGCACAGGCTACGGCACAGGATTTATCGGCAGATATGGAAAAGTGGAAAGGATTCCTTACCACTGCCGGAAGGCTATATCGGTATCCTTTCATGGATCAGCTGCTTATCTATGCCCAGAGACCGGATGCCACAGCGTGTGCAGAGCTTGAAACATGGAATCAGAAGATGAACTGCTGGGTCAACCGTGGGTCCAAGGGTATCGCTCTTTTGGATGAAAGCAGCGGCAGACCAAGACTTCGGTATGTATTTGATGTGTCAAATGTGCATCCCGGATGGAATGTTGGCAGGCTCCCGTATATCTGGCAGGTCAGAGAGCGGAATGAGCAGACTATTCTTAACAGACTTGAAAACACATATGGAAAAACTGATGCGAGCAGACCTTTCGGGGACAGGCTTGTGGAGCTGGCACACCGTATTGCAGATGATTACTACAGGGATGTAATGCCTGATCTGCAGGATAGGGTGGATGGAAGCTTTCTGTATGGATATGATGAACTGAATCTTGAAATGAGATTGCAGGATACCATGAGGGATTCCATCGCATATACACTTCTTACAAGGTGCGGTGTGGATACAGAGCTTTATGATTTTGACTTCCGGTATCTGCATGAGTTTAGTGATGTGAAAACATTGTCGGTACTGGGTAATGCGGTATCGGAAATGACTGAGCCGGTGCTTATGGAAATCGGAAGAGCGGTAACGGCACAGGAGCGTCATATCGCCCGATATGGCGAAGTAGAAAGACAAACGGAGAATATATCACAAGCCGTAGAAAAAAGCGAAAATACGCTTGCAAATGAGGCCAGGAATGAATATAATGCTTTAAAGCGTGAAAGCGAGCGGCAAGGTGATATTTCCACCGATGATTATGAAAAAGGCGAAAGCGCTAATATTTCAGAACAAGGAGGAAATGACCATGGAACTGACTTACATGCAGAGCGGGGATTATCTGATACCGAATCTGATCGCGAACAGCGAGCCAGAGGAACCCTTAACCAAGTACGGACTGATGCGGAGGAACTTCTTAAAGGAACACAGGAGAGGAACCTACAGCGGGATGATGTTAGAGGGGAATCTGAAGGAGCACTGCCTGATGATTCAGAAGCAGGCGCAGGAGAGGATGGATCTTCTGACCGATCAGATGGCGAAGTCACAGGGAGTGAACGAAGCCCTGAAAGCATCAGACCAGATGAAGTGGGTGGGTCTGATGAACAACATCCGGGCATCGGCGGAGGAGATAGTTTTATCGGAGCTGATCTACAGCTAAACCCTCCGGATGCAGAACCCGAGCAACTGAATATGTTTGACCTGTTCCCGTCATTTGCGGAGCAGGTGGGAACGATAGCAGCAGCGGAAGCAAGCGTGAAAACTAAGGCTCCCGCTGTTTTTATGTTAAAAGACGACCAGCTTCTTGATGTGATAAGGTCCGGTGGTGGTAAAGAGAATAACCGTAAGCGCATCTATGCAAAGTACCAGGCAGGAAAAGATGCTGCGGAAATGACTGATTTCATAAGGAATGAGATCGGAACTACGGGCAAGGGGTTTGAATTTGACGGGCAGAGGGTATCTGTCTGGTTTAATGAAAATGGCATGAGCATCGCACCGGGGAACTCTGCTCAGGTGGACTTTGCCACAACTTATAGCTGGAGCCTTGTGGAAGAGTTCACCCGTCAGATGGTGGAAAACGGCTCATATATGTCAAGAAATGAAGCCTTTCTTGTGGACAGTACCGAGCGGGCGAGAGTTGCTGATCAGATTTATTTCTTTTTCCGTGACGGCATTGATGATATGCCTGATTCTCTTTCTATCCAAGGAAGTAATTATCTCGACAGCCAGGCACATATCGCAGAGCTTTTATCCACTCATGAGGGAAGGGAGCTGCTTGCAGAGGAAATCGGCAGAGCTGCGGACAGGATAGAGAGCGGAGAGATTCAACTTCGGTGGCGATATGTAAAAGAGCCGGAGTATCTTCTTTCAGAGATTGCCGACCTCGATGCGGAGCGTAGGGAGTTTCCTCTTGCAGATGAGGTAAATGTAAGGCTTGAAAACTTCATTACCCAGGATGAGATTGACAGCAGGCTCACTCATGGAAGCGGTGTATCGCAGGGGCTTTTTCGTATCTATGATTATTTTAAGGAGGGGCATGACAGCAAAGATAATGTAGCGTTCCTTAAAAAAGAATATGGTACAGGCGGACAGTCGGATGCCTTGATTGGAAATGACAAGAGCTGGGAAGATCATGATGCAAAGGGCATTCAGCTTGACAAGGGCAGTATCATGGAACCTTATACATCCGTGCTTCTTAACTGGAACGTGGTGGAAAAGCGTATCCGTGAGCTGATCGCAGAGGATAAGTATCTGTCTCCCAAGGCAAAGGAAGCCTATGCAGAGTATAAAAAGGAGCAGGAAAAGGAAGCTCTTGCTGATGAGCAGGAAAAACTTGTTGATGCCATTGAAGCCGGGGATGCACAGGAAGAGCCGGAAAGCAAAGAGGCAGATCACAATCCCGAATTCGGTCCTCCTGTCGGACGGGGAGAAAACAGCCGCTGGTCGATAGTCCATGAAGCGGATGATGAAAATGATAATCCCCAGGAGTGGGCAACAAAGCTCCCTTCAGGTCAGTATGTATGGATAGACCGTGAGGAAGATGGCTCATATGGAATACATCCGACAGCGGATTCTTTTGCTGCTCCTACGGAGACCTTCAGGACTCTCGAAGAGGCGCAGGAGTATGTTGACGAGACCATGCGGGGAGATTTAGAGCAGGAGTCTCCGACATATACAATTTATCAGATATCGGATGAAGCTGAGGACAGACGGGATATCATCTTTGAAAATCTGGAGCATTTGCAGAACAGAGGTATTTCCGTTGATGCGGCAAACTATGAAGCAGTATATACCGGAGCATTAGAGGAAGGAACTACCCTCGATGATCTTTATGAGAAGTTTAACATAGATCATCCGGCAGATTACAAGGGACGCTCCATGTCCGTATCGGATGTGGTGGTGTTGCATCAGAATGGTGAGGACAAGGCATATTTCGTGGATTCCTTTGGATTTTCGGAAGTGCCGGAGTTTCTTCGGGAGAAAGAAGCAGTCCTTACACCGGAACAGGAGCAGGCAAAGGAGCTTATCAATGAATTCTGCTACAGGGAGTATGACCATGATGCGGATTTCTCTGACCTTTCCAATGTGGAGATAGCTTATACCGACCTTATAGATGAAGCAGATGCAAAAGAATACCCGATACAGGCTTCTGTAGACCTTGAGCATAACAGCATCCGTCTTGCGATTGACGGGCAGATCATTTCTCAGAATGAATATGATACCCTTAGCGATCTTATAGAAAATGAGCTTAAGTACCTTGATTTTGACGAGCTTACCTATGTATCGGAAGAAGACTGGGAGAAGTTCCATAACATGGAGCTTACCGCAGAGGATATACAGAATATTTCCTATATCGGAGCTGAGTACAGTAATTTCGGGCATACTGCGGAGTATGAGCTTGAAGCAGATATCCGGGGTGAGCATCAGAAGATCCATTATGAGGTCACAAGGCATGATGGGGATGAAGAGAGCTTTTCTATTCATACTGAAAGTAACGATATTTATGAAAGGCTTTCTGAACCGGAGCTTCGCAAGCTGGAAGAGAAATTGTCAGATGAAGTAAGAATCGGGCAGTATGAAAAGAAGATTGAAAAGGCTGATAGCCTTGATGCAGTTAACAACATCCAGTATGAGTTTATGGATGACGAAAGCTTTCCAAGGAGGCTTGCCGGAAGATTTTGGGAATCCTATAACGCAAGAGAGGCAGAACTGTCTGAAGATGCAAGAGCTACGGCAAAGAATTTCCACATCACAGGCGATGACCTGGGAAAAGGAAGTGCAAAGGAAAAGTTCCGTGACAATATCAGGGCGATTACAACTTTGAAACAGATCGAGGACGAACACAGGACAGCCACGTCGGAGGAACAGCAGATTTTATCACAGTATGTCGGCTGGGGAGGTCTTGCGGATGCCTTTGATGAAAGTAAGAGCAACTGGTCTGCAGAATATCAGGAATTAAAGAGTGTGCTGACACCGGAGGAGTACAATTCCGCAAGGGAGAGTACCCTTAACGCACATTTCACAAGCCCCGTGATCATAAGAAATATCTATGAAGCACTGGGACAGATGGGATTTGAAAAGGGAAATATCCTTGAGCCTGCCATGGGTGTAGGAAACTTCTTTGGTATGCTGCCGGAAGAGATGCAGGACAGTAAGTTATACGGAGTGGAGCTTGATGATCTGACAGGCCGCATCGCAAAGCAGCTCTATCCGCAGGCAGATGTGCGTATCAGCGGATATGAAAAGACTGATTTTCAGAATGATTTCTTTGATGTGGCAGTTGGAAATGTGCCGTTCGGGAATTATAAGGTAAGTGACAAGCCTTATGATAAGCTGAATTTCCAGATCCATGATTATTTCTTTGCAAAGACACTGGATAAGGTAAGACCGGGCGGTATCGTAGCATTTGTTACAAGCAAGGGAACCATGGACAAGCAAAGCCCGCAGGTGAGAAAGTACCTTGCTCAAAGGGCGGAGCTGCTCGGAGCGGTGAGATTACCCAATACAGCTTTTAAGGAGAATGCCGGAACAGAAGTAACGTCCGACATTCTTTTTTTTCAGAAAAGAGACAGGCTGATGGATATAGAGCCGGACTGGGTACACCTCGGCATGGATGCAAATGGTATCACCATGAACCAGTATTTTGCAGACCACCCGGAGATGATCGTAGGAAAGATGGAAATGGTGTCCGGACCCTTTGGTATGGAGAGTACCTGTGTACCTGATGAAAGCAGACCTTTTGAAGAGCAGCTCCGTGAGGCAATCAGCAATATCCATGCGGAATATGAAGCGGTGGAGCTTTCAGCGGACGAGCTTGGAAAGTCAGACCTTGAAGTAATACCGGCAGATCCGAATGTGAAGAATTACAGCTTCTGTATGGTGGATGATCATGTGTATTATCGTGAGAATTCCGTCATGAAGCCTGCCGATGTGTCAGATACCATGGGAGATCGCATAAAGGGAATGATCGCTATCCGTGACTGTACGCAGGAACTGATCCAAATGCAGATGGAGGACTATCCCGACGAAGCCATTACGGAGAAACAGGCAGAACTGAACGGATTATATGATAAGTTCTCCGATAAATACGGGCTTATCAGTTCTCAGACCAATAAGAGAGCCTTTAATCAGGACTCTTCATACTGCCTGCTTTGTTCTTTGGAAAAGCTGGACGATGAGGGCAAGTTCCTTGGAAAAGCGGATATGTTCACGAAGCGTACCATCAAGCACGCAGAGGTGGTGACAAGCGTTGATACCGCAAGCGAGGCATTGGCGGTCTCCCTGGCTGAAAAAGCCAAGGTAGACCTTGACTATATGGCAGAGCTTACGGGAAAGGAAAAAGAAGCCATAACAGAGGAACTTGCAGGAGTTATCTTCCGGAATCCGCTGACCGACCAGTGGGAGACAGCGGATGAATACCTGTCCGGTAATGTCCGTGAAAAGCTGTCCATAGCAAAGAACTATGCAGAGAATCACCCGGAGTATCAGGTAAATGTGGCACATCTTGAACAGGTAATGCCGAAAGACCTTGAAGCATCGGATATAGAAGTCCGTCTTGGGGCAACATGGGTTGACCCGAAGTATATCGAGGACTTCATGCGTGAGACCTTCCAGACGCCGGGATATCTTTTTAACCGGAATGTCATGGGCATACAGTATTCGGATGTGACAGGACTTTGGAATGTAAAGGGTAAGAATGCAGACTATGGCAATACCCTTGCCAACATGACCTTTGGTACAGGAAGGGCGAATGCCTATAAGATACTGGAGGACAGCTTAAACCTTAAGGATGTGCGTATCTATGATACTATCGTGGAGGATGGCAAGGAAAAGAGGGTGCTTAACAAGAAGGAGACCACCCTTGCGGCACAGAAGCAGGAGGCAATCCGTGAAGCCTTTAAGGACTGGATCTTTAAGGATCCTGAGCGAAGAGCCGATCTTGTAAAGGTTTATAATGAGCGTTTCAATTCCACAAGACCAAGAGAGTATGACGGCTCACATTTGCAGTTCCCGGGCATGACACCGGATATAGAGCTTAAGCCGCATCAGAAAAATGCGGTAGCGCATGTGCTTTATGGAGATAATACGCTCCTTGCCCATTGCGTAGGAGCCGGCAAGACCTTTGAAATGACTGCGGCAGCTATGGAGCTTAAAAGGCTTGGGCTTGCTCAGAAGTCGCTGTTTGTAGTACCAAACCATTTGACGGAGCAGTGGGCGAGTGATTTCCTGCGTCTGTATCCCGGAGCAAGTATCCTTGCGGCAACGAAGAAGGACTTTGAGCCTGCAAACCGTAAGAAGTTCTGTTCCCGTATTGCTACGGGTGATTATGATGCCGTGATCATCGGACATACCCAGTTTGAAAAAATCCCGCTGTCACAGGAGAGACAGGTGGCGATACTGGAGCGGCAGATAGATGAGATCACGGAAGCTATAGCACAGGCTAAGGCTGACAGGGGCGAGCGATATACCATCAAGCAGATGGAAAAGTCCAAGAAGCAGCTTATGACAAGGCTTGATAAGCTTAATGATCAGAGCCGTAAGGATAATGTCGTAACCTTTGAGCAATTAGGCGTAGACAGGCTGTTTGTGGATGAATCGCATTCTTATAAAAACAGTGCGAAACGTTGTGCATAAGTTATCGTTGACAGCGATAGCGAACAGCACCATGTGAATGCACTTAGTAATAAGAAAAGTTCACAGAGAACTTGAATCTCAAATCAGGGGTGAAAGCCCCCTGCCAT
>NZ_LR130593.1 GCF_900625025.1 Lachnoclostridium sp. Marseille-P6806 | reverse complement strand
AGCCGAAGAAACGAGGACGGCCGAAAAAGGAGCCACAGGAACAGAAACCGAAGTGTCCGAGAGGACGTCCACGGAAGAATCCCTGATCTGTCGTTACTCTATAGTACGGCAGATTGGGAAACCTTTAATTAACTTTTCTGCTCTTTTCGTCAGCCTGGGAAACCGTATTTGCAGGTGCAGCATTAAACATCTCCTGTGCTTCGCTTACAGCCTTGCTTTTGTGAGCATTGCTCTTTACCTTTCCATCAGCGGATCCCGTAGGACCCGCCCGTGCTTTCTTAAAATCTCCAGCATCGGCTTTCGCATCAAATCCCTCGGGTTTAGCCCCGGTTATATCCGATACTGCCTTCCTTGCCGTATTATTCTTTTTCTTCGCCATCTGCATCATCTCCCTTGTCAGCAGTATGTTCCTCTTCCTCCTGTGGACGAGTGTTCATGATCGCATACGTCTTGGTATCTGTCGGATACCTATCCGCAAATGGAATGACCACATCATTAAAAAGAATGAGTCCGCATCCGGATTCAGAGTTTGTTACATACTGGAGCTGCTTCTCTGAAAGTCCCAGCTTATCTGCCAGGATCACCTGATCCTTTGCGTTCTGGTTAAGGAGATATACAAAATCGCTGTTACCAAGGATACCCTCAATCTCCTCCGAACGAAGGAAGTCACCTACGTTCTGCGTCAGACCTGTGGGAATACCGCCCCACTTTCTGAAACGCTTCCATATCTCCACCGAATACTGCGCAGTCTGCTTATCTCTTAAAAGTAAGTGGAACTCGTCACAGTAGTAACGGGTAGCCACCCTGCGCTCACGGTTACGGGAAACCCTGTTCCATACCGCATCCTGCACGATCAGCATTCCAAGTTCTTTTAACTGCTTACCCAAGTCTCTGATGTCAAAACATACGATTCTGTTCTGACTGTCAACATTGGTACGGTGATTAAAATAGTTCTGAGAACCATGTACATATAAAACAAGGCTGTTTGCGATACGCACCGCCTTCTGCTTTGCATCAATGGCAAGCTCCTCCGATACAGCTTTGTCAGGCTCATACTTGACCAGTGCGTTATAAAGATCTTCCAATATCGGCATATTTTCCGGTTTCGGGTCTTTGAAATACTCATCGTATATGCCCTCGATACAGCGGTCGATGATACCCTTTTCATCATTTGCAAGACCTGTCTCCCCGCCTGCGATTGCATCACAGAGCGTGATCAAAAAGTCTGACTTAAGCTTAAGTGCCTCCCTATCGTTCTTATGGGAAAGCTGAATATCCATGGGATTCAGATAATCTTTTGAATTGGTTGCCAGCTTAACCACCTCGCCGCCAAGCGCCTTTACAAGCGGGTAATACTCGCCCTCGGGATCACAGATCAAAATGTCATCCCTTGATACAAGGAAACTTCCAAGTATCTCACGCTTTGCAGAAAATGATTTACCGGAACCAGGCGTACCTAAGATTACGCCGTTCGGTGTACGAAGCTTCTTACGATCTGCCATGATCATGTTGTTACTTAGGGCATTCAGCCCGTAATACAAAGACTGTCCCGACTGGAAAAGCTCCTGCGTATTGAACGGCACAAGGATCGCCAGGTTCTTTGTGATCAGATGCCTGCCCTCTTTCGTTTCATTGATGCCGATAGGAGCTGCGGCATTCATAGCCACTTCCTGCTTGTACTGAAGGTCGATAAGCCTGCAGTTTGCCTGTTGAATGATACCCGATACCCTCTGTGATACGCTCTCCAGTTCCTTCTTGTTTCTTCCAAAACTCGATATCAGGATCGTTGTCCATATAAGCTTCTGATTACTGGTATTCAGATCATCCAAAAGCTCCATGGTATTCTTTTCATACAGAACAATGTCCGTAGGAAGAATGTCCATGTCATACCCGGCTCTGACTGCTTTTTTCTGCTCGTCGATCTTAGTTTTCTGAACATCCGACAATGCTCTTTTTAAGAGCTTGATCGCTTCTGTAGGCTCAATGGTTCTCATGTGGATGGATATGGAGATATTGCTGTCTATATCCAAAAGCCTCTTAAGCAGCTCGTCATTGAGCTTCGGGGATATGATGTCAAGATACTTCGTAGCTCCAAACATATGCCCCATCTTATATCTGCCGGGGAAACGGAACTCAAAGCCCTGCGGTGCGATATAATCCTTAACCGTATTGCCGGACTCTGCCATTTCCTTAAATGAAAAACTGAAAGGTTCCATCTTATCCTGATTGAAAAACTCATACAGGACTCTTAAGCGTTCCTTTCCGTCGAGACACTTCGCATTGGTACCAAGGTTTTTGAGGTTCTTTATGATATCTGCCTCAAGGCTTATGAACCTCTGCCTTGCTTCCTTGATATTCTCTGCTTCGATGCCGAAAATGATATATTTGCTCTTGATGACTCCGTTATTCCCCTTTGCAGACAGGCTCTTTAACATATCCGAAAACTCTTCACGGATATCGTCGAACTTATCTCCCTGAGGAGAAATCTCAAACTGTGCCGCCAGCGTCTCCTCATTCACATGCCTGTTGAAGAGGAAAATCTGAAAGCTGATGGTCGGATCAAAATAATTTATGAGCTGTGAATACAGCCCCAGTATATCCGCCCTCTCTTCCTCATCCAGAAGCACATAGTTCAGATCATAAAACTCGATCATCTTCGTGTAATAATTCTTTCTAACCTTGCAGATGCCATCCTGATACATCTTGTCAAAGGTTATGGTCTGTTGTGTGGAAATCTGCTTGCCGGACTGACCATTATCTCCGGAGAGCGTTTTCTTAAGCTTTTTCAGCTTTAAGAACTCTGCAAGCGTAAGTCCCGTGAATCTCTCAAACAGCGACTTGCCGCCTTTCCTGCTCTGCACGGCTTTTGCAGGCTTAGTTGTCTTCTTTTGACTTGCCGTCTGCTTTGCCGTAACGCTCTTCTTTCCACTTTTTTTGCTTGCGTTCAAGAGCTTCCACCTCCTTTTCCATAGATTCTCTTTCTCTTAACTGCTCGTAGAGGTTTTCCACCTTGTACCTTCTTATCCCGGGCCGGATGAATTTCATCTCAATGACCTGTTTCAGATACTGCTCTGCAGGCACTCCGTCCTTTTCATACATTGCTATAAAGAAGAACGGGAGCATGACTGCCACCATCATGAGGGCAGCCACGTCCGTCCCGATTACCTTTCTTGTCAGAAGATAAAATGGTACTCCCACCACGGCAGCCGCTCCAAAGCAAATGACCTGACGCTTTGTAAAATTCCCGATGAATTTCGACTTGATCGCTTTCGGGTCCTTTGCCACATCAACTGCGATTGCCATGTTTTAGTCACCTCCGTTTTTATGAAGCATGAAGGATGCTCTTTGCGAGAGATCCGGTCTTAAACAGGGAGAAGCACAGGACAACGGTATAAGCCATTACCTGCCAAAGAGCTGAGTGCAGATTTGAAGCCACTGCCACAGCATTTACAAGGACTGCGTAGATTGCCACGCATACCATAATGAAAAATCCCTGGAAAGCCAGTGCTATGCATCCTTTGATATAGTTGGATCCGATGCTTCCCCACTCCCTGTTCACAAGGGTTGCAAAAGGCATCGGTGCTACCGAAACATAAAGATAGATTTCAATCATGCGCCCGTATAATATGACGGTGATCAAAACGGACATGATCTTCATACAAAAGCTGCAGAACATCGTTTCTATGCCAAGACCTATCAGCTCGCCTATCTCCATGGTTGACAGCTGTGACGAAAACATTGACTGAATCGTGGCTCCCACATCAAGCGAAGTGGAACCTGTGATGGCACTGGCAGCCTCACTTACCATGTGACCGCCCACATCGAAGATCGCCATAACGATATCCGAGGTCTTGCTAAGCAGCATTACTGCTATGCACGCCTTGAAAAGATATCTGAAGAAAAGGCTCGTATCGAATTCATGCATGTTGTTCTTGTCTATTACCATCGTTATCAGCTCATAACACAGCACATAGGTTATGATGATCCCGGCTATCGGTATGATGACCGTATCTGACAGGTTTTTGATCATATTGAAAATACCTGCGTTCCATGCGCTGGGAGTCTGGCTAACCTCTCCGGCAATGGTGCCTACCTTTGTATTCACATCGGTAAACATTCCTTCGAGGTTAGACATTACCCAACCTTGCAGCATTTCCTTTATGAGTTCGGTAATCTTTTCAACGATAGTGTTCATCTATCGTGATCTTCTCCTTATGAAAAGAGAGAAGTAAGCTGAGGGATCACCGTCTGGGCGATGATTACGATACCTCCGCCCGCCATCAGCTGCTTGATTCCCTGTGATTTAGCACCGGGGTTATCGTTACCATAGCCCTCCAGCAAGTTGATGATTCCCCATACGGCTACACCTGCGCCGATGGCGGTTACGACAGTTTTAAGGGCAGTTACGCTACTAGAAAAAAAGCTCATCTTAACATCGAACACCCGTTCTATTTAGCAATCAGAAAGCCGTTAAATACTGACTTTTCAAAATGCTAATCGGGTGTCCATCCTCCTTCCAATTATTTGATTAGTTTTTTGATTGTTACTCTTGGAAGGCATAAAAATACCCTGCTTCATCTATCCTTTTATGTGCAACGTCGCACATATCTGATAAAATGAACGCAGGGTCTGGTTATGCCATTCCCGCTTGGGGCAGATGATGATGTTTGCTTGGTAGGCGCTCATCGTCTGCTTCCTTTATGGATGGAATCCGCATCAGGTTTGTCCGCAAGGATCCGTTTAGCTTCATCCTATGAAGTTGTAGTTTCGGTCTTGGCTCAGGTTTGGGATTTCTCCTCCGTCTCGCCTTTGACCTGTTCAATTTTTCCTGTTGCAGCATCATATTCAAATGCCGCATCCATCTTGTCATCCGATTTAACTACCGCATGACAGAGGTTCTTGACATATTTTTCAATGTCAAATTCATTTTTCTTGTCATAATCGGACAGCTTCTTGTACTGCTTATGCTGCGTTATATCGTATTTATCTGAGAAAAAAGGTCTCACGCCTCTCAGCTGCATGATACATTTCCCCCCGTCCATGACTGCTATCTCATCCTGGCTCATGAGTTCTTTACCGGTCTTCTGATAATTCAGACCGTAGGACTGGCTCGTACCTCTTGTGTCCGAGGTATTATAAAGGTCAATGGTTTCTTTACCGAGGATCTCTGCCATTTCTTTCAAGGTCGTTTTTTCCTTGCCTCCCAAAAACAGGGTTGTGTCGCAGTTGCCTTCGATGGTGTCCGCATTGTCCTTATAAATAGCCTTGAGCTGGGACTTTGACTGTAAAATAATAGAAGCCGATATTTCACGCGATCTGATGGTCGCTATCAGCTTCTCAAACTTTGGGATCTGACCGATATTTGCAAACTCGTCCAAAAGACATCGCACATGGATTGGCAGTCTCCCGTTATAAACATTGTCAGCGATCTCGCAGAGCAGGTTGAACAGCTGTGTGTACATGATACTGACGATAAAGTTGAATGTATCATCTGTGTCGGAGATAATAACAAACAATGCCGTTCTCTCAGTACCCAGCTTATCAAGCTCCAGTTCATCATAACTGGTAAGCTCCCGAAGCTCTGCAATATCAAACGGAGCAAGCCTTGCGCCGCATGAAATTAAAATACTTTTCGCTGTCTTGCCGGCGGCCAATTTATATTTTTTATATTGGCGTACGGCGAAGTGATTCGGCTTCTCTGCTTCAAGCTCATCAAAGAGCAGATCCACAGGGTTTTTGAAGCTTTCATCATCCTCTCTTGCCTCACTGGCGTCGATCATGTCGATCAGCATAGAGAAATTCTGTTCTTTTTCCGGAGCTTCATACCAGATAAAGCCGATGTATGCTGTATATAACAGTTTCTCGGCTTTGACCCAAAAATCTTCCCCGGACTGCTGGCCCTCTCCCTTCGTGTTTACTATGATCGTGTTTACCAGTTTTAAGATATCCTTCTCACTACGGATGTAGGCGAAGGGGTTATAGTGCATGGAGCGTGCAAAGTTTATTGTGTTCAGGACCTTAATTTTGTAAGGCTGATAGACGGTCTTTCCCTTGTCATCCTTCACCACGGCACCGTTATCATCTAAGAGCGGAATGCCCTTTTTAAGCATCCTCCCGCACTCAACCAAAACTGTGCCTTTTGGGAAGATTTGTCAAGGACATAAACAAAATTTCTTTAACAAATTTATATCTTCTCTGTTTCTCGCTCGATTAACTTCAGTATTTTATCTTTGTATGTTTCTCCTGTTCCTTGCTTGAAATGTAAGTTTACAGTGTATTTTGTCTTTCCAATATCCATAATTAACTGTTTATTATGCGGTGCTTTTATTTCTCTTTTTTCTTCTTCCATGTTTCCTCCTTTCCATTTTTAGACGAAGAAAAAACAGTAAACCTTTTTTAGATTTACTGTTCTGTGTTAGTTTTTATTAAGTTGCTTGATTTACAAAATTGAATTTACCTAATGTGTTTCCCAATTTTCATTTTCTTACGCCATTCTGGTGCCAATCCATCATCAGACCAATATTCATCCATATCAACAATCAAATTGTCTTTAAGATGGATAAAACTTACTACATGAAAAGACTCACTATTATCTGTTGGAAAAACTCGACAAGCTAAAATAATGGTATCTTCATTTTCTTCAATTCTCTCTATTTCTCCATTCCAATTTCCCGGGTATTCACAATTTGCCTTTATATACTCTTCTAAGGTAAAAAACTCATTTGTGCAGTGCCATTTTATAACAGCATTCTTTTGAAAATATTTTCTAAGTTCTTCTGCATTTTGTGATAAAACCGTTTTGAAAAATCTATCTATATCCATGGCACTCTCCTCAAAACCAATTCACTTTTTCATCTCTAAACAACGGTGTTTCACTCTCTTTGTAAGGATTGTAGTTATTACAATTACAACCAAACTCTTTCAATGCTTTTATCTTATTATCGGCTGTCCAAACAATCAAAGAGATACCATCAAATTCTTCAACTTTCCCCTCATTCATTTTATTTTTGAAGTGCCATTCTACAATAGTTTGATTATCCTTATGAAAAAATTGCTTTATATCCCACGCAAGAACTATTCCTCTTGTATTCCACTCATTAAACCAGTGCTTTACTGTTTGCCGATTTTCATACTTAGGACACCAACTCTCAATATAAATTACATCATCTAAAAAAATATCATCTATTCCTAAGTCTTGTTGTGTAAGCCACATATCAAACCATAAACGAATGATTTTCTCTCTTTCATCCATAAATTTAAGCACCTCCAAAATCAAATACTTGTTTAATATTATACCATTTTTTCACTTAGTTTTATAGGTATAACTCGTTTCTCTTTAACTGTGGTAGTTGCTTTTCTTGTTCCTGTAATTGCTCTATGCAGGTCTTAACTTTTTCTGCCTGTTTTACTTCTTCTCGTATTTCTAATATTTGATTGTAAAGGCTATTTTTCTCTTTTTTCATATTGGCAACTTCTAATTTCCATTTACTGATAGCTAAGGTTTTACTTTCTCCTAAATGTTCTTTCAGATATTTCTTGGCACTTTCAAATAAAATAATCTCTGCCGTATGCTCATTGTAGAAAGTATCTTGCTTGCTTTTCTTTGTCTTGGTATATGTTTTATAGGTGTCTTTATGCTTGAGATATTTCTCGGCTTGGTCGATAAGCTGTACTCTATCATTTATTTTCTTTTCAGTATCTTTGATAGCTCTTGTAGTATTATAGTTCTTATCTCTTAATGCTGATATACTTTCTTTCAGTTCTAATATTGAAGTGATGTTTTTCTCTTTAAGATACTGATAGCTTTCGATATATTTTTCTAAGTCTGTGTTATGGTTATCTGCATTTTCTTTTATGAAATGAGATAGTATATCTGTTAAATCATTTTGTTTTGATTGAGTATCGGAGTGTATGGCTATATCGTACTGTTTGTCTTTTGGAGTATCATTATTTTTATCTGTTGTTAAACTCCTTATCCATCTCATTAAGGCTTTTATTCGTCTTGAGATTTCTCTTAAAATCATATTTTGATGTTTGATTTCTCGGTTGATATTTCCTCTGTCGGTGGCTATGCCTTTCTTCTCCATTTGGGTGACTGATACGCCTAAATGAATAGTCGGTATTTGTTCTATACCTTGTCTTTGATAGGAGCGATGGTCGACTTTTTCCTGTATGCTGTTTTCTTCCAAATATTTGTTTGTAATATCTGCCCATGCTTTTCGCCACTCTTCTGCTTTGTCTTGATCGTTCCAATCAACTGTATTGATTTTTTTTGTTTTATAGTTCCCTTTTTTGAGTTTTATTTTCTCGCCATTTTCATCAAGGATATATTCTTTTTTTGATTTTGCTCCCCATGTCTTATTTTCGTTTAATGGTCTCATAGTTAATAATATGTGAGCGTGTGTGTTTCCGTCATTTTTATCGTGTAATGCAATATCTGCACACATACCAACTTTCACAAAATTTTCTTTTACATATTCCCTTACAAGCTCTATCTGTTTTTCTCTGCTTAATTCTTTTGGTAGGGCGATTTCTATTTCTCTTGCAAGTTGTGAATTTTTACTTTTTTCGATCTTCTCAACACTATTCCATAAAACAGAACGGTTTGCAAATTCCTGTGGTGCATTTTGTGGTAAAATAATTTCGGTGTGTGCTATTCCGCCCTTTCTTGTAAAGTCATGGACTATACCGTCATATTCATTTTTTATCTTTTCGCCACTTCGATAGGCGGAAGCTGCCACTGCACTTTTGCCTTTGCCTCTTGAAATAATCTTTATACTAAGATGATATATAGCCACAAGAAAAACCTCCTCTCTTTTTTGATGTGAGTATGATGGCGATGATAAAGACTTACTAAAAAAAATCGGATTTTTTTATCCGTTTTCTTTTGGTAAGTACACAAGGGGTAGGAAATTTATTTCCGTAGGGGAGTGTAGCTCCCCTGTATCAGCGTTAAGCTGATATGCCCTCTGCTAAGAGCCTTCGGAGAACGCACACACCCTTTAGGGTGTATAAGTGCGCCCTTGTAAACAAGGGACTATTCCTCTATGTCCATTTCTTCCTCTTGGTTTTCTGTATTTTTATATGCTCTTTCTTCTCGCTTTTCTATGATTTTTAGGATTTTTTGATTGATTGCTTCTTTGATATTTGGAAATGTGATGAGCTGATAAAATTCATCTTTGGTAAAGTCTTTGCTTTCGGTAAAGATACTTTCAAAGACTGCTCCTTTTTCATAAAGCCGTCTATCTCTCTTTTTTCGTTCTTCCTGTTTCTGCTGACTGATGAGTTTTTTTCTTTTGTTTTGTAACTGCTTTATTTCTTCTTCTGCCATTAAAATTTTTTCATCTATATTTTTCATTTTCTCTTTTCCTCTCTTTCTAATTTTGAGCAAGAAAAAACAGTAAACCAATTTGATTTACTGTTTTGTAAGTTGCTATATTATTGTTTTTATTTAATTGTTTTACTTCGACAAACAGAGATTTATAGGTTTAAAAATTTTTTCAAAGCATTTACATGCATAAAGAATACTTGCTCTATTTTTTCTTTTAACAATTCTTCCACATACGAAATCTTTTCCCATCTAATATTTTGGGTTTCATTTGTGTAATTTAACAAATTCCCCTCTGCCTCGCATAAAAATGTAATAAGAATAATAGAATACGCACCAGATAAATTTTGTGTAACACAATATGGTTCAAACGAAATAGTGGTAACATCTCCAACCCCATTTGATACTGCACTATTTTTCCCATAAATCTTTGTTATTTTCAATCCTGTTTCTTCCAAAACTTCTCTACACAGTGCAGAAAAAATATTTTCATATTCTCTAACCTTACCAGCGGGTATTTCTATCATTCCATTAGTTTCATTTCCATCATCTTTTTGTCTTGTTTGAATAAGAATATATTTTTCATTATTTTCCGTTTTGGTAATAATTGCTCCAACACATGGCTTAGCTAAAATTTCACTCATAAAAACACCTGTCCTATAACTTCTAATTTTTCTCTCTGAATAATTAACAACATTTTACCATTTTCAAGCCATTTTTTCCATATCAACTTTCTGTGGCACTTGACAGTTGCCTATAAAATTAAAATACACATCGACTTGTTGTTTTCTATCTTTGCCTTTTCTTCCTCCTGTGGCTTCGTATACTACAACTTTTTCTATATACTCATTTATCATTGCTACTGTCAGTTCTTCAATGTCGGTATATTTCTCTATCATTTTTAGAAATTTATCGGTGTCAACTTTTCTTTGATGATAGCTTTCTATTTCTTGTTCAAAATACTGTATTTGCTTTTCTAAGTCTTGTTGCTCGGTATCATAGGTATTAAATAATCTATCAAAGTGTTTTACAGGAATTTTTCCAAGTGCGTGGTCTTCATATAGCTTTGTAATAAGCGTTGTTAGTTCCTCATTTCTTGATGACAGTTTCCCTAACTTCTCTTTATCTCCTTGATACTTTTCTTCCCTTTTTTCATCGGATAACTTGTTCATCACTTTTAGAAATTCTTGCTTTTCTTCTTTTGCAAAGTCTGTTATTTCTTTAATTGATTTTAAGAGAATTTCATTCACTGTTTTTACTTTGATGTAGTGCATACTGCAAGAGCCTTTTCTGTGTCTGTAATGTTGACATACAAAGCAATAATCACAATCATATTTCTTTTCCTTATGTTCTGCCGGCTCTCTGTAACTTAACTTTCCTCCACAATCGGAACAGATTAAAAGTCCTGTAAATGGGTGGGAGGTTGTCCCGTACTTTGGACTTCTTCTTACTGTTTTTCTTAGCCTCCTCGCATTATTCCATGTTTCTTCGTCAATGATGGCTTCATGGGTATTTTTGAAGATAATGAGTTCATCTTCTTTTGCCTTTCTTCGCTTTTTGGTTTTATAATCAAGGCATATTGTTTTACCAAGTACAGTGTGTCCCATATATTCTCTTTTTTCTAAGATATAGCCTACTGTGGTCGGTGTCCAAAAATATGGGTCTTCTATCCCTCTTTTCTTTGAGCTATGATTATTTTCAGGATAATGTATTTCAGCATAAGCTGATGGAATAAGGATTTTATCTTTGGTTAGTATATCTGCTATCTGTGTTACTCCATATCCCTCTATTACAAGATTGTAAATGCGTTTTACGACCTTTGCACTCTCTTTATCGACAAGTAGCTCCTGTTTGTTCTTTGGGTTTCTGTAATAGCCGTATGGAACGCTTGGTGATACTCTTTTACCCTCTTCCATTCTTGCTCGGAAGATAGATTGTATTTTTCTTGAGGTATCTCTTGCATACCATTCATTCATAATATTTAGAAATGGGGTAAAGTCGCTTTCTGCTTGTTTTTCACTGTCTATTCCGTTATTGATGGCGATAAACCTTACTCCCTTTTCTTTGAAAAGTATTTCGGTGTAAAAACCTACTTTGAGGTAGTCTCTGCCAAACCTACTCATATCTTTTACTATCACAGTAGATACTTTGTTTTCTTCTACTGCTTTTATCATTTTTTGAAATCCCTCTCTATCAAAGGTTGTTCCGCTTACTCCATCATCGGTATAGTGATAGATATTTACAAAGCCGTTTCTTTTGGCATAGCTTTCAAGTAGTTGCTTTTGATTGGTGATGGAATTGCTTTCTCCTTGCATTTCATCATCTCGACTTAAACGCTCATAAAGGGCTGTTTGTCCTGTTCTTTTCGTATTTGACATGAGAATTACCTCCTTTCCAAGTTTTTGTTATTTTCTCTGTCCCTAAAAGGTTAATCCTTTCGGGTCAGTAACTACATATGAACTATGCATCTGCATCAGGTTTGGCTTCACGAAAAAGCGGGTCTTGCCGCTGCCACTTCCACCTATGACCAGGATATTTTTATTCCTGGCATACTTGGGTGAGCTTGGTCTGCCCGACATCATCAGCCTCTCCGATGCTGTTAAGATGATATTGTTCTCGAATACCGGATCCATATAAGGCTCGATATCCTTTGCATTTCCCCATCTTGCGCTGCCATACTCCACTCCGTGTCTGAACTTTTTGGCATTCTTCGCCTTGAAATACACGATCAGGCGGAAGCCAACTCCACACGCTACTCCAAAAAGCAGATCCATTGGATTGAAACTCGGCAAAGGGTTGGCAAAAGCCTCTCCCAGCCTTGAAGCTGTATCCATAAGCCTTGGGAAGAGATCTCCCTCGACCTGTCTGAACATCCACGCTGACTTATCACAGAAATATCCTACGATAACATACGGAATGCTCATCCGGATCAGCTTATTTCTATCCGTGCCTCTCATCTTTTTCCGCAAGGATTCGGGTATGTTCTTTAAATCTTTTATGATTCCGTCTACTACCTTACTCATAGGCTCTGTCCCCGATCCTTGGTTTTTTCTCTGGCGCGTTCCCTGTTCATTGTTTGAGTCCAGAGTTCCTTATAACGGTTCAGCCTATCCCTTACGGATTCACGGTTCTGCCTCTTTTCGTTTCCATGCACAAATTCTTTGAATGCCATCGCAATCACGTCGGCATCCCTGCCCTTGAAGAAAACAACATACTTTGGCGGATCCACGGTCTTGTCTTTTTTCACGGCAAAATCAACATTGTACTTCTTCGCAACACGCTCAAAAGATTTGATGTTATTCTCCGTTATTTCCATGGTATTCGCACCCTGATCCTTGCCCATGAGCTTCTTTACGGAAATCTTTCCATGCCAGTTAGCCTGTTTGCTCTTAAGGTGATTTAAATAGGCAATCATGGCTTTCTTAAGCACATCAGCAGTCAGTTTGGAGGTTCTGATCACAAGGGCAATAGATTTCTGTGTTACTTCTTCCTGCATCATCATCCTCCTGTCTTTCGTTTATCCTCTGGTAATGCTCACAGCCAGGGAGGCACCAGCAGCCTCCTAAGATATATTTTTCTCATATTGTTCCTTTCCTCCGGTCTCCTGCCGGATAATAATCTCCATAACGCAAAAAAGGAGCAGCCTTTACTTCTCCGAAGAGATATAAAAACTGCTCCTATCGCTGTAAATCTTGTATTAAGATTGCTTTGTCTGACTCAAATTTGTCAATCTTCCAAATAGAATGATGGCACTAAATCATGGCTCTTATATTTGATATCATATTGAAAACCCGATTTTATCACCTGATTGATATACTCCTTAATTTCATCAAGTGTAAACTTTTGCAAGCCTTCCTTAAACATCTGAGTCTCAGCATATATAAAATCATCGTTATCAGGATCCCTGTATCCACCACTTCCCACAGATTCATAAAGTTGTGACTTCTTGCAGTAATCCCACCAAAGAATTGATGAAATACAACCGCCCTCGGCATAAAGAAGATCTAAAAAAGACTCCCAATCCTTGAATAAATATTCTGAGCAGAATGAATGCTCATTTATATAGTTCTGTATTCTTTCATTTATCATGATGTCCCCGCAAATTCAAATTCATCTATTCATACCTTGTCCTGTTCTATAATCACTTTTTTCACATAATGTGTTGAGTACAGATTTTCCATATACTCATTTCCGGTCTTGGTGAATCTGAGCTTCACCGTTTCCTTATTCTTCCGTCCCCACTGCTTATAAAAAGTGAAGCTGGGCTTCAGATTATTCTTTGCTGCATAACGCTTCATTTCATTAAGGATTGCGGCCAGTTTCTTCAGATTGACCTTGCAGACCTTTTCCAGATACGGAATCTGTCCGTTACGCCATCTCTCATAATCTTCCTTTGAAAGTATCTGCATATCCATCAGAGTCTGCACCGCTGTCGCATATCCCGTACTGTTGACCTGATGGTACATGGAATTACCCACTTCACCGACCAGGTTATCATGATTTCTCGCCATCATCTTCATCGCTCCTGTGTTTATCTACTATATTATCGACCACACCTATCTATCGCAAGAGATAAATCGTATAAAGATTTGCAAATACCATGCCATTTTCAATCTTAAGATCATCCAGTAAAAGGCACTGGAACAGCACTGCCCGAATCACATCATCATTCAGTCTGAAAAGTTCACTATATTTTCCATAAGCCGCCTCTGATGATTTACTATCATGTGCCGCCTGTTGTGTATCTGCATCGGTGGCATGTGGTGTAACTTCATCCCGTGCCATATTCTTTCTGTAATCAAGGCAATCCGCATAGAGAGAACGAATCTGATATTTTCCAAAATAGAAAGAATAAGCTTCTTTCCCATCATAGGTTTTCTTACATTTCTCCAGTTCATCCTCTGCTATGGAAAAAGCACATACATCAGACTCTATCACGGTTTTACCGTTATAATCCGGCTTAAGCTTTCCGCCGTACCAGTTGATGTGCTGATAGATTTCCTCACGCCCGGTAATGAGCGCAGCTCTGTGAAAATCAGTCTTGCCCAGGAATACATCCATGTAGACATTGTTTGCAGACAGGGTATCATTCCATATCAGCTTTTTATGCTCTCTCACACGGAGAAGATACTGAAGGATATTGATAAGACGCTCTCTGCTATCTATATCCCTAAAACCCTCTGCCGGAACCATAACACTGTCGAGCTTTAACGGCGTCGATCCCTTCTGAATTTCTTTTTCTACTAGCGATTCTATGCTCTTTGCCATTCCATCCTCCCTTTTGTCAAAATAAAAAAGGCAGCTACAAGATTTCTCTCATAACTGCCCTATCGCTGTATATTTATCAAATAGATGTGGTCGGTCTGCTTTTACATCAATGCTTACTTCTATCCTCAATATATGAAGTGCCAACTCTATGGCATCCCCAAGTGCTTCATCTGAGTCATTGAGCCTTGTGATGCATACACAGTCCTCAAACTCCTTGTCTCTCTGTCTCAGAATACGGATCAGCTTTATCTTTGCATTTTTGCAAAGCTGGGTCTTAGCATACTCCCATCTGTATCCGTCTTTTGTATTATAAAACGGTTTTGAGAATTCAATAACCGCATTCTTTTCCTTTATGAAATTTGATAGAGGTATGCCTATTAGTTCCTCTTCATCTATGATAACCTCATATCCTGCCTGCTTTAAATAATACCGCAAAAGGATATCTGGGAACTCCTTATCAAACTCTTTTCTGCATATATGACAAGGCTCCTTATCAATGGCTCTATCAGCTATTTTTGCCCGCCATCTGTGACCACGGCCGCATATCCACCAGACTATCCGCAGTGAGTTCCGATGTATCTGTTCCGGCAAGATAGTCTTATTTCGATCATAATCCCACTCCCGTATTAGGTCGGGATCCGTCGTTGCAAGATCATTAACACCGGCTACAACAACTCTGTCAGAGCATACCGGACAAGATGAACCCTTTACCCTGCTGTCTATGACTGCCCGCCATTCATAACCGCATACACGGCACTTCCACCAGACATTTTCCCTGGACTTCGGGAATACTTCATCAGCCCTCTTTGGAGCATTTTTCTCTGACCACTCCTTGGCAAGTTCAGGATAATTACTGGCAAGATCATTGAAGCCCTTATAAAGCATATGTCCTTCACAATACGGACACTGGCTCCCATAATACCTGTCAGCTATCTTTGCTATCCACTCATGCCCTTGGATGCATCTCCACCATACGGATTTGTTGGTGCAGGATAAAACCATATCAGGCATAAGAGGATGATTTTTATCTGACCACTCGGATACAAGCTCAGGCTTCATCGTAGCAAGGTCATTAAAGCCTTTTAAAAGCTGATTGCTGTTGCAATACGGGCAATCAGAACCATTAACTCTGTTCTTCACTATTGCCTGCCATTCATGTCCACAGGAGCCTCTCCACCACACCCGCTTATGTGATCCAATCGTAACATCAGATGGCATGAGCGGAAGATTTCTGTTACTCCATTGTGCGGCAAGCTCCGGGCATTTCTCAGACACCGTTTCCTTCATGCATCACAACCTCCCCGTTATGACCTGTACTGTCGTTGCTACCGCTTTTATCACAGCCACAATAGCCATAAAACCGCCTATAATCCCTCCAACGATACAATCCAGGGCTATCACACCAAGAGAGCCTGTAATGCCGTAATTCCTCGGTATCAGCCACAACCACATCCGTCTGATGCCGAATGGAAGTCCTACGAGGATCCAGAACATAAAGAAATCAAATCCTTCAGGCTTATTGCAGACCGGATAGCAGAACAGCACCATAAAACTGATTGCCAGCACCGGCAATATAACCTTAAATATCATTGCTGATAATCTCTCACTCATTGGCCGCCCTCCTCATGTTTTCTTCGTCACTTGATGATTGACCGATTTGCCTTTCTTCAATGAACACCATCCGTGCCGCCTGCTACGGTCAGCACGGTAGGTGCTGAGCGATAGGTAATCCTTTGAGGTTATCTCCGGATTTTCCCCCGCCTCACACCGGGCATGCACCTTTCAGCGCACCCGG
>NZ_LR130592.1 GCF_900625025.1 Lachnoclostridium sp. Marseille-P6806 | reverse complement strand
AGTGAGAACAGCCATCGCGGAGAGCTTGGGAAATACAGTGAGGTATTTCGTGCATCCATAGCAGACGGAACAGCCAGAAAGACGGCGGCCATTCGCTGGCATCTCTGGGATATATAGTTTTCAATGGACAGGGTGCTTGATCTGACACTTACTGTCCTACAGTAACTTGACGCTATCCTCCTCTCTGCCTCGCGCAAAAGGCTTTCCATATGCTACTATAATTAAGAACAGGAAATATCGCAGCTGCCGCATGAACGCTTCTGCAAGGGACGCGGCGGATAACGAGCGCAGTGCGGAGGTGTCTATGCTCTATACCACATTCGGCGCCTTTCAGGCGGAAATGAAGTCCTATTATACGCGGACCGGAAGCCGCTTGCAGTACCCGGAAATGATTCGCTACATGGCGCAGCACGGCCTCATGACAGAGAAAATGCCCGAGTACAAAATACCGGACGACATCTGTTCCATGAGCGATCCCGAATTCGACCGGCTTGTGGATACTCTCCCCATCGGAAGCGCAGAAAGCGTCTCCCCGCTTCCCCGGGCCGTGCAGGAGGATCATCTGATCCCGGAGCGCCGGGATGTGTTCATCATCCGCCATCCCCGTTATACCAGGCCCTTTATCCATTCCCACAATTATTTTGAAATCAACTACGTCGTCAGCGGAACGCTGACATTTGTCTTTGAAAAGGAATCCCGCCTCCTGCGGTCCGGCGAGCTGTGCGTCATCGCGCCGGGCTCACAGCATGATTTCTACACGGAGAGCGATGATACCATCGCATTCACGGTCTGCATCCGGAAGAGCACCTTCAACACAACCTTCTTTCAGCAGATGTCCGGCCAGGATCTGCTCTCCTATTTCTTCCGAACCATTCTTCACGATGAGGAAAAGCCCAACTATCTCCTATTCTTCACCCATAACAACGGCAGTCTGATCCGATATCTCCGTCTGGCGCTTCTTGAATGTACCCGGCAGGACGCTTACAGCAACAGCGCCTGCGTGAACCTGACCCACCTGATGTTTGTGGAGCTGCTTCGCAGCTACTCACAGACCGTCCGCTTCTACAACTACAAAATGGGGAGCGGCTTTTCTCTGGTGCTTCAATATCTTCAGCACAACTATAAGAGCATCACGCTTGCAGCTCTGGCCTCTTTCTTTCATTACAGCAAGCCGCATCTTTCCACTCTGATCCGCAAAAATACCGGCTTCACCTTTTCTGAGCTGGTCAAGCAGCTTCGTCTTGCCGACGCCGTCCGGTACTTGCAGAATACCGATCTGAAGGTCGCAGAGATTGCGGAAACCGTGGGCTATCACTCCGCGGATCATTTTTCCCGCGTGTTTCGCTCCGCCTATGGCGCGGCTCCTCAGGAATACCGGAAAAATTACCGCGCAGAGCCGGACTTCATCCCTTTCCGGCACGAAGAAACGGCCCTGTAAGCCGTCAAACCCCGCTCTCCGCACTTCTCCAAAGCAGGGCTCCCCGGTTTCCGCCGGAAAGCCCTGTCCGCGATATCACCTGCCGCCGAGAAAATTCAGGAGTGCGTCCGCCGTCGCCGGCGTCCCTCCCAAAGACCGCATGTCCTCGCTGAACTCCTCCGCCGTCTTTTTGTAGGTCGGATCCTTCAGGATCCTCTCAATGGCTTCTCTTAACGAAGCGGAGGTAATGCTCCGCTTATCATAAAAAGCAAGCCCCAGGCCCGTTTCCTCGATGCGGCGCGCCGTGATCGCCTGCTCGTCCATCTGGGGAATGGCGATCATGGGAACGCCGTAATAGATGGACTCGCCGGTGCCGCCCATGCCCGCGTGGGTGATGAAGATATCCGCCTGGGAAAGAATATCAAGCTGCGGAACCATCTGCCTCAGTTCCACATTGGCGGGCACGTCCGGGAGGGATGCCGGATCAACGGGCCCCAACGCGGCAAAGACGTTGATGTCCAGCTCTCTGACCGCGTCAAAAAGGATCGGATAGTATTCCGGCCAATTGCTGAAGGCGGTGCCCAGAGACGAATAGAGCAGCGGCTTCCCATTGTCCGGCCTGCGCCATGTCCCGAAGGCGGGACGCTCCCCGATCTGCACGCCGGTAAAGACAAAGCTGTCGTCAAAGCTCCCGCTGCCAGGCACCAGTCTCTTCTGCATCAGGACCAGATTCAGATCTCCCTGACCGTCAAAAATCTCCTTCACCGTCATCCTGCGGCATCCGTATTTCGCGGCCAGCTCCTCCGCGATGCGGTCCGCGGCAATGCGGAGCGGGTGATCCGCCGGAACGCCGGAGAAGGATTCCGCTACCGAGTAGCTTTCGTTAGACGGATAGCTGGTATAGAGCATGACATTGGGGATATGCAGTGCGTCCGCCGCTGCCGTTCCGGCAATCCCGGCAAAGTCATGAACGATCGCATCCGCTCTGTCCTCCTCCAGAACCTCCAGAATATCATCGATGTATGCCCTTGCCTCGTTCAGAAACAGAAAGGGAACCAGCGCCGCCACACTGTCTTTCTCCTTATTTTCGTCCTCCGCTGTTTTCGCGCCGCGCTTCTGCGGATCATTCTCCGCCATCCATGAGTGTACGGGAACAAATTTTGCCCCTGTCGGTTCGATGATCCTGCGAAATTCCTCCGTTGTAAAATACGTAACCCTCTCTCCCCGTCTCACCAATTCCGTCACGAGGGCAAGCGTCGGATTCACATGCCCGAATGCACCAAGGGACACTACCGCAATGTGCATATCCTGCCTTCCTTTCCTGTCAAAACGGCAGGCCGCAGCCTGCCGTGCCGTCGGGCCTGCCGCAATGCTTATTCGGCCTGCTCGCTGATATCCTTGAGATTCTTCTTCATTTCCTCGATCTCGGCATAGTGCTTCTGGAACGGATTGAATACGACGCAGAGGATCAGGATCACGCCGGTGATACAGGGCGCTCCGAACTTCAGGAAGTTCAGCGCGAACATGGTCGTCTCATTCTGCCGACCGATGGCGCCCGCGACATAGCCTGCCAGACCGAGGACCGCAAGGATGCCGGAGGAAACCACCGTATTGCCGCACTTCTGCGCGAAGCCCTTGATCGAGGAGATCACGCCGTTCGCGGAGATCCCGTCCTTCAGCATCACAAAGTCGATGCAGTCGTTTACCAGAACATTAACCAGCGCGTTCTGCATGGAGGCAAAGCAGGAAGAAATAAAGGTCATGACGCAGAGCCAGACAAAGTTCATATTTCCCGTGAAGAACAGGATGATATAGCAGACGATGGATGCGACCTGCGATACCAGCAGCGCTCTCTGTCCGGTCTTGAATACGCGGAGGAAAATCGGCATCAGGACGACCATGGAAACCAGTGCCGCGATGGAGATCACCGCCATATAGGCAGAGATCAGATCCGGTCTCCCGAGGAAGTACATGCAGTAGTAAACAGATGTGGAGAACATCATTCCGTAGCCCATGGAGGCCATGACCCACGCCACGATATTCGGCCAGACCTCCTTGTGCCTGAGCACCGTGCCGAGAGGCTTTAACGGGTTCTCTCTGGAAACGGGCGTCAGGTACTTCTCCCTTGTGGTGCCGAACAGCCCCCAGAAGGAGACGAACGCAAGAGCGGAGAGAACGACCATGAACGGAATGTAGGGATTTTCAAAGCCAAGACCGGAAAAGAAGCCCGTGATCTGCGGCGTGAAGGTGTTGCCGACGGTGAATGCCACTGCGCAGACGCCCGCGCCCATTCCGATGATGGTATTCCTTCTCTGCGTATCACGGACGACAGCGGGAAGAACCGCCATCTGCGGCATGGTATACATAGTCACCGTCATGCCGTAGCCGATGTAGGCGATCAGAATAAAAAAGAAGGTTCCGACACTCTCCAGCCCCGGATTGACCCAGATCAGCACGGAAAAAATCAGAAGCAGGATCGGCGCCGCAAAGAAATAAGGACGATATCTCCCCCATCTCGATTTTGTGCGGTCCGCGATGATGCCCATCATGGGATCGTTGATCGCGTCCCACAGCGTTGCGATAAACATAATCAGAGAGGCTGCGCCCGCCGTCATTCCGATATCATCGGTCAGGTGAACCGAAAAGTAGCTCGCGATCACCGCGGCGATCGTCATGGCTCCGCCGTTTACGGAGGTTGCGTGAAACCACGCGAAAGCGTTCGAGCCCTCCCGCACAGATGGCTCCGCCCTGTTTGATTCTGTCATTTGAAACACCTCTGCTTTCTTGTGAAACCGATATCTCCTTAGAGAATCCCCTCTGTTTCCCGTCGCGGGTCTGCAGCACCCATGACCTGTCTTACGAGATAATACTAACATCCGGAGCGCCCCGGCTTAATGTTGTAACTTTCTCTAAATCCGACATATTTTATGATGCAGCACGAAAAAACTACAGGGTCAGCCCGCCGGCGCAGCCCTTCTCCGACCGAAGGAAAAGCCTGCCCGGCAGAGTCTGATCCCTCTTTTCGGCAATCAGCAGTGCCCGTCCGTTCCATGTTCCGGAGACGCCCTCATTATAATTATGCAGCGGTCTGGGATCCGCGCTGCCAAAGCCCAGCACTGTCAGATTCTCCGCCGTCTCGACGCGGAGCTCCTGATCGTACGCGGGTCCGTCCTCCTCTTTTCCGTTCGCATCCGTCAAAACGGCGCTGATATAAAGCAGGTCCCCGCAGTCCTCTGCGGAAAGGGCGAGAGAAGCCGCTTCGCCTCTGTATTCCAGAACATCTCTGCCGATCTCCTGTCCGCGCTCGTCGTAAAGGATGGCCGTCACGCAGCCCTTTTGATACGCCGCTTCAAAGAGGACGCGATATCCGATCACCCCCGCCCCCGGCCGCGGAAGGCGCTTTCTTCCCTGTGATACGCCGTTCACAAGAAGCTCCGCCTCATACCCCCTGCCATAGACCTCGATCGTAACGGGCTCCCCCTCTCTCCCCGGCCATGTCCATGAATGTATCGCATCCGAAATGACCCACGGGGTGCGGATGAGCTTTTCTCCATGATGAGCGGGGTCCTGCACCGCGATATAGGGCGCCGTTCTGCGTCCGAATACGCTCTCGCGATAATATGAGGCAGGCCTCCGGAAGCCTGTCAGATCCAGATCGCCGCAGCCGGAGAGCTGTACCGGGTACTGTGCGCCGAAGCCTCCCTCGCCGGGCTGATAGCCCGGGATCCCGATCCCGGCTTCTCCGATATAGTCCCAGCCGGTCCAGGTGAAATCGCCGATCACTGCGGGCGTCCGCTCTATGATCTCCCAGTTCCTCGCAATCTCCGGCGGATAGGTTTCGGCTCCCACCATGACGCGATGAGGATAGGCGGCGGCATCCCGCTCGTATCGGGCCGTCATGTAATTGTAGCCCATCACATCAAGCGCCTCCGCCGCCATATCCAGACGCCCCGACACCGCGGCGTGCGTCACGATATCATCCATACGCGTGTCCATGACGGTCATGAAATCGTTGACGTTCCCGTCCGCTTTCCCGTCGGCGCCGCCCCCGCGCTCCCCCGCCGTTTTCCGCGTCAGATCAGCCATGATCGCGGGAACCAGATCGCCGCAGGCAAAAACTCCGTTGATCCCCGCCGTCGTACAACGGGTGCCGTCCAATCCCCGTATATACTCGGAAATCTGATGCGCCAGAGAGGAACCCTGCTTCATTCCGATCTCCGGGATCTCATTGCCGATGGAATACAAGAGCACGGAGGGATGATTAAAGTCCTTGCGCACCATGGCCTGCGCGTCTTCTCTCCAGTGCGATTCAAAATCCAGAGAATAATCATGATCCGATTTCGCTCTGAGCCACATGTCCGACAACTCGTCCATGACATAGACGCCCAGCCTGTCGCACGCACGCAGCATGGCGGGCGCCATGGGATGATGAGACATGCGGATCGCATTGAAGCCCGCCTCCTTCAGCAGCCTGACCTGTCGGAGCTGCGCGGCTTCATATGTCGCGGCGCCAAGAAGTCCGCTGTCGTGGTGGATGCAGGCCCCGCGCAGCGTTACGTTCGCTCCGTTAACGAGAAGTCCCTTTCGGGAATCCACGGAAAATGTCCGGATCCCGAACTCGATCTCCTGTTCATCAAGGAGCTGACCGCCGTCTGTCAATCTTGACGCCATCCGGTACAAAACCGGCCGATCCTCCCCCCATGGCTCCGGATTCTCTATGAGCATCCGCTGACGGACCGTCCGCTTCTCCCCCGCTTTCAAAAACAGCCTTGAAGTCTCCCGCGCGGCGATACCGCCCGCCTCGGAGCGGATCTCCGATACCAGCGTGAGCTCCCTTGCGCCGCCGCTCCTGTTCCACAGCTCGGTCTCCGCAAGCAGCACGGCCAGCGACGCCTCCAGGCGCTCCGTCCGAACCCGGACGCCCTCATGTGCGATATGCGTCTGATTCGAGGTAAGAAGATAAACATCCCGGTAAATGCCGGAGCCGGAATACCAGCGGGACTCCCGCATGGCCCCTGTCTTGACCTGAACGCGCAGCTCATTCGCGCCCTCTGCGTTCAGATAATCCGTCAGCTCTGCACAGAACCCGGTATACCCGTTATCATTTGCCGCGACAAACTGCCCGTTCAGATATACTCTCGCGTGTCGGTACACTCCTTCGAAGAACACGGCGACTCTTTGAGCCTCCCAGGCTCTCTGCGTGTCAAACTGCTTTACATAGATGTAAGAGCCGCCGTCGCGAAATCCTGTCGACGTCCCGTTCGGGCTTTTCGGATCCGCCTTTTCCTCGATCATCGCGTCATGAGGCAGCCTCACCGTCCTCGCCTGCTCCGGGATATTCCACACCAGTGCAAAAGAATCCGTATCCTTCCAGAATTTCCAATCATCATTCCATTTGACCGCTTTCATTCATTCCTCCTCATCGTCAGATAAAAGCGCGCGAAACGTCCCCGCCCTCTCCGATATCGTCCCTGCGCCCTGATCGCAGCAGGCGCTCGCGATAAACAGGGGAGCCGCCGCATCAAAGACAGCTTACCACCGGTAAACGCCCGTTCCCATGTCGTAAATTCATGGATATCCGATATTTTTTATCCTCTATTCCCGCGGGCAACGAGTCGACACCGCGAAGCTCCCGCTCGTCGGCACACACAAAAAACGGAACCCGCTATGGATTCCGTTTTGGCAGCAGCAAAAGGGGACTTAAAAACTCCATGTACCATCAAACCTCAGTATTTATGCAATTTCACTATATAAAGATCCCAGCATTGCAGTGAGATAATTATCTCATAAAAATTTCGATTTATCGATAAATATGCTATTCTCTGTAGTGAGAAAAGAGACCGGCATGTTTATCAAGATTCTTACAAAAACATATAAAGGTGAGAAACGGTACTATGCCAGTCTCGTTGAAAACAAACGGATTGATGGAAAGGCAGTTCAGACAGTTAAGACGAAAGACCGCCTCCAGAAGGAAAACTTTACCGGAACAAAAAACCAATCCTTTTAAAACAGGACATCTATAGTACAATCTATGTCAGCAATATCGCGGAAGATATTGCCCGTGATATTGAACAGGAACAGGCTGATCGCCTGAAAAATGACTATACGCACCGCATGGCAGTGAACCGGACGCTGTGCATCGGCCTGCTGAAGAACGACTTGATTTGCTTCCGTTCATATCAGAAAAATGGCGCGGCCCGCCTGCGATAACAAAATGCCCATACGCTGTATAGATGTTGCTTTGTCCCTCACCGGAAACAGAAATATCTGTCCTGAACCGGTATTCGCCGGGTCCCAACTCTCCATACAGGGCGCTCCAGTCATATTCATGCTCCGTCACAGCGCCATACTCTATGACATAGCCGATATCGTTGAGGCCGACATTTTGAAGCACGGAGACTTCTTTCCATTCCTCCCCGTCTTTCCTTTCCACCCGTATATGCTCTCCGAATAAGAATTCACCCTTTTTTTCACGGTCATCATATTGATTGATCACCAGAATGGCGCCTGTCGGCGTGTTTTTTTCAGGCTGACCATGATCCCGAGCTCTTTGCTTTCGGCATCCGTCTCATAAAAGCCGATGGCGCCGGACTTCGCGCCGCGATCGAATGCGAGCGAATCCAAAATCTTCAGAGCCTCCTTTACAGCTTCTCCATCCTCTCTATCCTCTCCGGCCGCCGCTGTATCTGCCGCCGGCTCCGTTGATATATCTGCCGTACCCGGTCTCTTTGTGATGTCGCAGCCAAAGAACAGCATCATCGAAAAAAGAAAACATACTGCGAATACGGGCAGCGCGTTCGTCTTTTTCACCGCCATAATCTCCCTCCTTGCCGAAGCACGCCGCAAAGCTCCGCTCTCCGATTTCCATTTGGCTGAACTCTCTGCCATTGCTTCTGTAGAGTATTTTTGATGATTTTGGCATATTATTTGCATTTTTTCTGTATTTTAAATACTTTTTCAGATGTTCTGTTTCCTCCTTAATAAGCTGCTGACAAGCCGCTGCATGATGCCTGCGTGGGCGCTGACGCGCAGGCAAAAGACGCCGGCGCCCTGTCCGCCGCATTCCAGAAAATGCCCCGCCATGATGCCTCTTGCGAGGTTGTCCCAGTCGTCCGCCGCCCAGCCGAATTCGTACTTCAGCGGTGCGAAGAACAGGGTGGAGTCTGCGGCGCACCCGGTGATGACAACATCCGCGCCCTGCTGCAGGCAGCCCTCGATGCCCTCGTGTCCGATGTATACATTGCAGTTATAGATTTTGTCTATGACATCATTAAAGTCTCCGTCATAATCAAAATTCGGGAATGTCCAGCCGTCCTGTAAAAACTGTGGAATCTTATCCCGGATGTTGTCGCCGAGAACATAGCCAATTTTATAGCCTTTCATCCCCTCGGCCTTAGCCCAGCCTCTGATGCCATCGACACAGCCCGTGACGTTCATACCGCCTGCAACTGTAACCATGCCCGAAATAACATATCCCGGGCATGTCCTCTTCCTTTCTGCTATCCGATTATTTTACTAATTTTTTTGAGAAGCTGCCGTTCTCAACTGTCATGCTGCCCTCATCACAGAACAGCGCAAGGCTGTCTCCCGGCTTTGTATATGCTCTGGCATTAAGGGCGACTCCGTCCGCATAAAGTGTTGCAATGGTATCATCCACAATGAGGCGGATATGATACTTCTCTCCGGGGACCAGCTCCAAAGGGCGCTCAAGCCCTATGTTCATGCATGTGAACCACGGCCAGTTCGGAATCTTTTCAAAAATATAGCGGTTTTCATTACAATGAAAGCTGAACTGGTAGGCCTTTTCCGTATCCGGATCATCATAACAGCGAATCCCGAATCTCCTCGTCCCCTCAGAGAACGTGATGTCCGCCTCAAAGCTGTAAATATCACCGCAATTTTGGGATACAGTCTTCTGCTTTACTCCACCGGGACAGCTAAGCTCGAAAGCGTCCATTCTCTGGCGATCTTCAAAGGCATTCCATATCGTTTCCGGTATTTTAACCCCCAGCGTTCCGTCTGCCCGCTGATACACTTCATGGGCCACAAACGTTCCTGCCCATTCAAAGTTCTTCGTGTCATCGCATTCTTCCTTGGTTGCAACCCAGCCAAAAAGAATACGGTGTCCGTTCAGACAGAATGTGCGTCCTGCATAGTAAGCGCTCCCGTCAAAGGCATCATCTTTCGGCGCAATCCACGGGCCATTCAGACTTCGGCTCATGCGATAAATCATTTTATGACGGTCACTGTATTCCGTCACGACATGATACCACCAGTCCCCGATCTGAAAGAAATCCACCATCTCATGCATCACAAACAAATCCGGCGCCCAGAAATCCCCCTCAAACTTCCAGTTTTTCAGATCTTTGGATGAAAATTTAACGGTACGCCCCGTCTGACGGTTTTTGTCTCCCTGAAGCCGTGCGCCAAGAATGAGAATATACTGTTCATTTTCCTCGTCGCGAAAAACAAAAGGGTCTCTCCAATCATCCGGATCATATCCCTCCTGAGGCGTAAATGTCAGCTTATCCTGCGTCTTCGTCCAGTGAACGAGATCCTCGCTGACGGCATGCATCAAAACCTGAGACGCCTTCCCAAGTTCAGGATAATCCCTGTTATATCCGGTATAAAAAATATGATACTGCCCCTCTCCCTCGAATACGCTGCCCGCAAAGATAAACTGATCCTGCTCATCATCTCCGCCGCGGGGAACCGCAGTCCCGAGATCCTTATAGTGCACGAAGTCACTTGTGGTCGCAAGATCCCATCCGAACGGCTCTCCAAACGGGCCGGGTTTTCTGCTGTCTCTTTGATGAAAAAGATAAAACTCATTTCCCTTTCCATACGGCATGCAATCGCCAAACCATGTATTCGGAAACTGATAATATAATTTATGCATAATCTCTTTTCTCCTCTTGGCAGTTCCGCCCGGATAAAATAACTGCGAATAAGAAGCTCACCCTTTCACCGCTCCCTGCGTCATGCCGGCAAGCATGCTCTTACTGCAGAGAAAATAAAAGATGAAAACCGGAATAACCGTTACCGTGATCGCCGCAAAGGTAGCTCCCCAATTCGTAAGTCCAAAGCTTCCGACAAAATCGTTCAGGCCCAGAGTTATGGTTTTCATCTCCGTCGATCTGGTAAAAGTGTAGGCATTGATGTAATCATTCCAGACAAAGACCGTTTCCATTGTCGCAACCGTGATCACAGAATTAAGAGACATAGGTATAACGATCGAGAAAAAGCTTCTGAGCGGGGAGCATCCGTCAATAATTGCCGCCTCCAGAATTTCTTCCGGAAAGAACTTGCTGAAAGAATAGAACAGCTGAATGGAAAACGACAATGCGAATGCAATCTGCGGAAGAATAATGGCCGGAAACGTATTGATAAGCCCCAGCTTATTGAAAATAGTGAACAAAGGAATCAGCGCCACCTGCATCGGAAGCATCAGCCCCAGAAGAAAGTAATTCAGCATGAGCTTGGCGCCTCTGAATCTGATCTTGCTCAGTGCAAAGCCGGCCATAAGCGAGATCAGAAGCAGAGGAATGACAACGCCAAGCACAATGATGATACTATTCCTGAAATACGTCGGCATGTGGCTCTTTGTAAATACCGTTATGTAATTATCCAGTGTCGGGTCCGCTGACAATGCATACGCGGGGAGATGCCGGAAATCATCCGTCGTTTTAAAGCTGGAGATAATCACATAGAAAATCGGATAAATCTGGAAGATCAGGAGAAAAGCAGCCAAAGTCCATTTCAAAATCGACAGCACGATCTTCTCAGGAGTTATTCTTTTTGTATTGTGCGGGGCTGTGATCCGTGCCATTACTCGCTGCTCTCCTCCCTTGTAAATCTGCGAAACACAAATCCGACTCCCAGACAAATGATGACGATCATCACCGCGACGGCGCTTCCATAACCGTATTTCATGCTGGAAAAAGCCTGTTTATACATGTAAGTAGTCATCAGCTCGGATGAATTCCCCGGGCCTCCTCCGGTCAGCAGCCACGAATATTCAAAGGAGCGAAGAGATCCGTTCAGGACCAGAACACAGTTCGCTATGATAACCGGTTTGATATAGGGAATCCGGATATAGATATATTCCTTGAATTTCGTCGCTCCATCCACCAGTGCCGCTTCCGAGAGTTCTTCCGGAACCGCAATCAAAGCCGCATAAAAGATGACCATATAGAGTCCCAGATACTTATACCCCTCAACAAAAGCTGCAACATAGAGAGATTTTGCCGGATCAGATGTCCATTCAAGGATCTTCCATGCAGGATTGAACATGCCCAGCACTGTGTTGATAATTCCGGCAGGCGTGACCGAAAATAATTTGTTGAATATCTGGCAGATTGCGACGGAAGAAATAACGACCGGAACATAATACATGGTCTGCAAAAACACCCGGAGCTTCCTGATGCGGCTCAAAAGAACCGCAAACAGGAGACCGCCAAATACCTGAATGACAACATCGATTGCGGTATACGCAAATGTATGCCACACGGTCATCCGGAAAACCGAATCCGTTGTCAGGAGCGTTATGTAGTTCTGAAATCCGACAAATACTTTTGTACCTACTCCGCTCCATTCAAAGAAGCTGTAATACCCGGCCCAGATAATCGACACAAAAACAAATACCGTGTACGTCACAAATGCCGGTAACAGAAAGGTAAGGAGGACTGCTTTTCTTCCGAAAGCCTTTTGCATATCAATTCACCACGCTGAAATCACTTTGTACTGCCGTTGTCTACTTGACAAACGTATCGACTGTCTGCTCAAACTCTTCCGGAGTAATATCTCCGCCCGCAAGTTTCTGCTGCTGATCAACAATCGATGTCAGAACATCGGAGCTGAGCTTATCATCCCATGAAGTCCACGCCGTATCCGCAGACGCGAACATCGGCTTCGTATCGTAATAGAGCTGCGGGAGTCCTTCCGGAAGCTCTTCGTTGAACGGAGAGAATATCTTTGCATTGTTATAGCAGGCCTCGGAAAAATTCTCGCACATGAAATCAAAGAATTCCTGCATGGCGGCGTCATAGGTTTTCTTATTAAAGGCCTCTGCAAAACCAGCATGGATGGGAACGTTGGTGCTCATATTCTCCATGCCTGCAACATCGGGGACCGGGAAGAAGCCAAGCTGACCGTTATCATACATTTCCTCTGCCTGAGCGATCTGACCGGAGCCGCTGTAAAAAATCGCGCCGTTCCCGCCGTAAAACAGATCCGTAGCGGAGGTATAGTCAACACTGAGGAACCCCGGTTCAAAATATCCCTTTGTTCCCATTTCATATACAAGATTTACCGCAGACTTTGCCGCTTCGTTTTCGCTGAAGGTCTCCTCTCCTGCCTGATATCCCATAATGAATTCGGGACCGGTAACTCTCCATGGAGCGAAAGACAGATATCTCATAATCTGCCAGTTATCTTTTCCCCCGACAATAACCGGTATTTCCCCGATCTCGGAGATCTTCCGGCAGTCCTCAAGGAATTCATCCCAAGTTGCAGGAACCTCCGTAATACCCGCCTGTTCAAAAATATCCTTGCGATAAACAAAATATTCACAATACAGTCCCTGAGGGAACAGGTACAGATTGCCGTCCTCTGCATCCGTCAGAAAATCAACAACCGCGCCGTTCATCTTGTCGTAATATCCGTTTCTCTTCAGCTCGGCGCCTACATCGATCAGCGCGTCAATATCCCTGCATGCCGCGGACAGCGCGCCATTCGGGCACCCAAAGATATCCGGAAGCGTATTGCTGTTAATATAGAGCTGGAGCTTCGTCACATAATCCGCATCGCCATTCACAAGCTCTATGTCATAATCCAGCCCTTTCTCCTCACAGAATCTGGAAAGCAGATCATTGAATATCTGATACTGTTCACCGGATTCGCTGCCACGGAAAAGCGCTGTGATTTTGGTGCGGTCAGATGCCGGAGCTGCCGCTTCGTCTGTTCCCGCCTCCTCAGACGCGGCAGCGGCGGATTCTTCTGTCGCTGCCATCGGCGCTCCCCCTTTCGATGTCACGGATCCGCACCCGATCAGCACAGACGCCGCCATGGCTGCGGCCAGTATTGCGGCCAATACCTTTTTTCTCATTTTGAGCCTCCCATAATTATGTGTTTTACGGTTTTGATGAGATGCGTTGTTCCGCATTCCACCGTTTTTGGATGATCTAAGAATATATTCTTACCCGTGTCTCAACAATAAAAAATGCCTCCAAAAATATGAATTTCTTACATTTTCTTTGGCATTTATATTGATCTATTTGTGCATATTGTTGATTTTTGTATTATTACACGATTTTCACACTTTTATATTCTCCGGCTTCCTATATGGATTTGCGATATTCGTTTGGTGTCACGCCATAATATTTCTTAAAGGATTGTATAAAATAGGAAAAATCCTTATATCCTACCTTTTCCGCGATTTCATATAGTTTATATTTATTTTCTACCACAAGTTTTCTGGCTTCATTCATCCGGATGTCCACCAAAAGATTCAGAAAAGTGCGGCCGGAGTATTTTTTCAAAAGCCGGCTCATATAGGTTCTGCTCATATGAAAATGGTCTGCAACCAGATCAAGTGACAAATCCAGACTGTAATTTTTCTTTATATAGCCTATTACGCTCTCCACTATCGCATTATATCGGTCATCTGCACTTCGATTGACCTGATTTGCCAGAAGTCCGAAAACTTTAATCAAATATTCCGATATTTCCTGAACGCTTTCCGCCCCTGAAATAACCCTGATCCCATCCTGCAGAAAAGAATAATCAAACCGTTCTTCACTGATCCTGCAGTTTATTTTACAAAGCGCCGGATACTGCATACAGTTGATCATGAGATCAAGGGCCATAAACCTCGCGTTCTGCAAAATAAGCGCATCCGTAAAGATCGATCTGATTTCCTCCTCTGCCGCCGCGTTTTTCCCCGTATAAATTTCGTGATAAAGATGCTGCTTTCTGCCCTCAGTGATACTCAGTTCAAAAAATCCTCTGCTGTCTTCCAAATCATCAAATTTCACTACCGTGTGTTCACCGAGATAAATACTTTGCCCATTCGCCTGACAGGCCTCCTGATACTGCTCCGATAACCGGAACGGATCACTTCCGACCGTGCTGATGCCAATACTCATCCCCGTATGCAGGACTTTATCAAAGACCTCATTCAGCCTCTCGCTTGCTTTCAAACTGCTCTGCATACACTCCACAGCGTCCTTTTCCTCGGAGAAATTAAGAATCAGATTATATTGATGATTCAACACATCGTATTCGCTCAGCACCGTATCACAGTATTCCAGAAAGATCTCTTCGCAAATATTGCGCACGGCAAACGCTTTTGGCGCCGTAGCCTCCTCTGCCTCGTCCCATGTGATCACAGCGCATATGAACCGGTGAAGATCAGCATTCATCAGTTTTGCACGATCTGCATAATCTCTGCGATTATAGAAACGTCCGCGAAGAAGATCGCTTACAAAATGCTCCATGAGGAACGGGCGCTCTTTCTCAAAATCACTTGCCAGCGTCTCATAGTACTGGCAGCTTGCTTTTTCCTCCGTAATCTCTGCCGTCAGTTTTTTCACCAGCTGCTCTAATTGGATCAGATTTACCGGTTTTAACAGATACTCTGAAACTCCGACGGTAATGGCCTGCTGCGCAAATTCAAAATTATTGTATCCGGTAAGAAATACAATTTTAACTTTCTGGTTTTCTTCACGAAGCCTTGCCGCAAATTCAAGGCCGTCCATTCCCGGCATCTTGATATCCGTAAAAACAAGATCCGGTCTTTCCGACTCCGCCGCAGCAAGTGCAGTCTGACCGTTCTGCGCAGCCGCCACAAGGCTGCAGTTATACCGATTCCATGGGAATGATGACAATCCGTCAAGAATAATAAATTCATCATCGACAATCATAACTTTGATCATTTGTTCTGCTCTCCAAGCATACTGTAATATTTCCGATGCAGCTCTTCCGGATTTTCCATATATGGAATATGTATTTCAACCGTTGTCTGTATGCCGGGCTTTGAACTGATTTTCAGCCCATACGTATCACCATAGAGGAACTTTATCCGTTTGTTTACCGCATATATTCCGAGATTTGTATGATACCGGCTGTCATTCTCTTTCTCCGCTTTCTGATCCTCGAGCAGAGAGTCGATCTTTTCCTGTGACATGCCGATCCCTGTATCTTCTATGGTAATGCCTATATCATTTTCACTTACTCTTTTTACCGTCACCGTTATGATATTCATACCCTCTGCCGATTCGATTCCATGTACAACCGCATTTTCAACAATCGGCTGTACAATCAGCTTTGGTATCATCTGGCTCAACAGCGCCTCATCCACATCATAAATTGTCTCGAATCGGTTCCCGTACCGGATATGCTGTATATAGAGATAATCCTTTACATACCCCAGCTCCTGCTCCAGAGAGATTATGGCCTGTTTATTGCTGATACTTATCCGCATCAGATTACTGACCGCGTTTACCATATTGCAAATATCCGTCTCGTCTTTCTTAAAAGCCATCCAGTTGATGACATCCAGCGTGTTATACAGAAAATGCGGATTCATCTGTGACTGCAATGTCTTATATTCCATCTCCCGCGCCAGAATATCAGCCTGTGCCACTCGATATGTCAGGCTCTGAACATCAGCGACGGTTTTATTAAACATACGGTTCATCTGTCCGATTTCATCCTGTCTGTCCTCTCTCAACCGCACAGAGAAATCTCCCGTAGAAAACCGCTCCAAGGCTTTCTCCGTATCCTCAATCGGATGTACAAAGCTTCTTCCAAGCACGCGGGCAAGACCAATGCATGCAGCAGTCATCATTGCCATTAATCCAAGCACCGTATTTCGGAATGAACGAAGATCCCGATATAAATCATCATTGGGGATAAGGCCGATTGTTGTCCAGCCACTGTCACTGGAGCGCACATAGATGGCAAGATAGTCCATTCCCCTCATCCTGATCTCGAATGATCCCTTTGCCCCGCTCATCCTTCGATATTTTTCTTCCAGCTCTTCATCCATCTCTCCGCTGAGGACATGATCAGAGCTGTCAAGAATAATTACGCTCCCGTTGCTTCCAAAACCGATATTATTGGTCAGCTTTTCAATATAAGGGCGTTTCAGCGAAAACCTGACATATCCGAGAGGCTTCGCGGTCTGAAGCTCTTTAATCAGCTTTGCCAGCATCAATGTCCCGTCTTCGTTGTAAAGAACCCACTTTCCCTGAGAACGGTCGGCCATCTGCTCCAGCTCTTCTTTGTCATAGTCCGAGCTTTTATTACTGACTGAAAGATAATATTCCGCTCCATTCAGTCCGACGACCTCCATATCGTTCATATTGATACTGGAATATTCCTGAAGCATCATGCGCCGAATCTGTTTGCTGCGGCTGTAAAAATAATCCTCGTTGCGATTAACTTCATTTCCTGATGCCGTCAGCTCCTCCTGAATGACCGGGCTGTTCCCCAAAATATCCAGTTTATTCGTCATCAGCGTAAGGTAATTGTCCAATACGTTAGACAGCTGCTGAACTGTTTCATGAGCCTGCTCTTCCGTTTTCCGGGATATCACGCCGGATGCAAGGCGAAACAAAACAAGCGTCAGCACAAATGTTATCGGAACAAGAATAATAATAAAACATATGAATAATTGCGTCCGCAGACTCCTGTTGTTTAAAAAAGCTGCCAGTTTTCGCATCATAATAACGCGCTCCATAGAATCTCCAATATAATCATTTTCATTATATGGGCTTCTCACCGGCAGAAAAATAAGAATAATGTCCAGAAATAAAAGAATAGACAAATACAGACAAAATCAAAAAACGGAACCCGTTATGGATTCCGTTTTGGCAGTAGCGAGAGGGGGACTTGAACCCCGTCTTTCGGATTTAGCACTATAATAGTTTAGGACTTTATTCAGAGGCCATATCTCTCAAACCAGCGTAATTGCTGGCTTTTTTTATTTTGTGAAAGCTTGACAAAATCTTTTGTTTTCTCTTGT
>NZ_LR130591.1 GCF_900625025.1 Lachnoclostridium sp. Marseille-P6806 | reverse complement strand
CAGATGACACAAACAGCGTATTTTCAAGGTATTTTGCACTATCTGTTGAAGGCCAGCAGGTGAATTTATAGAGATCAGGACTGATTTAGCCCGCTTTCTATTAACGTAATTTTTGAGGTTTCAGTGTCACAATTGGAAATGCAGGAGCTTTTAGCAAGTTACAAACTTCCTGCCAGCATTTTGATGTCTATAAAACTTTATTACGACAAATTGCCACAGTTAAACTACAATATGATCCGCGGAACTGTAATCGCCGCCATGAGGACTTTTATGCCTAACACCTCTGATTATTCGTATCGTGCATTAACAGGCTTTCATGAAGAAATTAAAAAGAAAAATCTTATACAAGAATCCACCAGAACTTACAGTCAAATCATTCAACGATATGAAATGGAGAACTTTTTCCTGCAAAAAATTACTGAGGGAGATGTTGATGGTGTAAAGATTGCCCATGAAACCATGGTCAGCAATTTCTATCTTAGAGAGGATAAATCTGCCGAAACCCTTTATGCCACAAACAGTAATGGTTTTGCCATTCTGAGAACGCTTGCAAGAAAAGCTGCGGAGGATGGCGGCGCAGCTATCGTAAAAATAGATGAAATCACCCAGGAAAGTATCCAGAAATTCGACAGAGCGCGTACTCCGTCTGAAACGGCAATCGTACAAAAGGATATGTTAATTGCACTCACCCAGGCCGTTTCTGATGCCAGGAGCCTGGACAAATATTCACCGGTAATAAGGAAAGTATTAGAATATGTAAATGCAAATTATACAACTACCATTTTGATCCATCATTTATCCAAAAAATGCAAGATCAGTCCGGAGTATCTTGCAAGACTATTTAAAAAGGAGCTTGGCAGTACTCCAACAGAATATATTACTGCTTTACGCACCAAAAAAGCTGCCGAACTCCTGAAAAACAGCAATCTGTCAGTAACAGATATTGCTGAGTACGTAGGATATTCCGACAGCAATTATTTTGTAAAGGTATTTAAGAAACACTATGGACTAACCCCCTCTGCATTTAGAAGAGGGAATGTATCTTTGCAATAGTCTACATAAATCAGATAAAATCTTTAATCTTTAAGCCGCCACTTATCGTGCCAGTGTATTTCCGGTTTTCCATCCCTGAAAGTCAATTGAAGCGCCGCGCCCCAAAATCTACACAAGCATTCTCATACTGCTCCCTTAACAGAGCAGATGATCCTTAAAGAATATCTAAGGCCGTTCATACAGTCGGAGCGTCTCGGCGCCGTAATAGCGTGCCACGGCCGCATTTGCCCAGCCCTCTCCGTCCTCCGAGAGCCCCGGCGCCTTGAAGAGTTCCGGCGTCCGACAGGTCATGGCAGGGGCAAACAGCTCCCGTTCGCCTCGCTCTGCCTGCTCCTCCAACGCATCCGTCATCCGCCTGTACTGCGCGTCAAACTCCGCCGCCTCCCCGGAACACAGTTCCTTGACCGCCTCTGCGGAATGAAAGCGGGAGATCCCCTCTGTCCGGGCGGTAAAAAGGAGAAGCAGCGCCGCGATGCCGGCAGCCGCCGCGACACCGTCCCAGCGCCGTACCGGAGTCCGGTTTTTCCTCCCTGCCGCAGCGTATTTTCCCCGCCTCATACGGATTTCCCGCGCGGTCCGTATCCATAGGGCCTCCACAAGAATCAACAGGATGCAGGCAGAATAATAATAGATATCGATCTGCCGCTCCGCTCCGCTGTTGCCGATTGCATAAAGCGGAGGTGTAAGCTGCGACGCAAAGAGGAGAAACACAAACGCCGTAACTGCCAGCGAGCGGAGGATAAGGATAAAAATACTCCTGTCTTTCGCACCGGCTCCCCCGCTCCTCCTCATACCGTCCGCAACGCCGCCCATCCTGCCAAGAACCGCTCCCGCCAGAATAAGAAGCGCAAGCAGCGGAGGATCCGCCCATGAGGCGAGAAGCGCCACGCTCTCCAGAATCGATGCCGCAATCGCCGAAGCAGCCGAAAGCCCCGCCGTCCCGGCGGCCCCCGCCCGGACGGCATTGCCCGGCGCTGCGGCGCTCACCGCAAACGACAGGAGAAGCGCCGCCAGCACGGTACACAGAGGCCGCCGCACCGGAAGCCTCCTCCGGTACCCGAAGATCGTCGCCGCTGCAAGAAGCTCGGCACCAAGCAGCGCCGTTGTGTAATTCCCCCCTCCGATCGCCGCACCGGCGAGCATAAGAAACAGCGCACGAAGGGGAGATATTCTCAGAGAGCCGGCTGCACGAAGCAGCGCACCGGCAAGAAAGAGCATCAGGGCAAACATCAGCGTATAGTAGCCGGCCCCGTTCCACCAGTAGAAGCTGTCCGCGGGGTAGGGAACCCGCTGCACCATCACAAACAGCACCGCAAGAGACAGCACTTGCGCCTCTCTCCTGCCGCCTCCCAGAACCCGGGCAACAAACGCATGAAAGAAAAACAGCACTGCCGCCATAAGCGCTCCCAGCATGACAAACGCCGTGAGGAAATACCAGCGCTGTCCGAAAATCCCGGGCTGCAGGGAAAAAACCAGCTCCGAGAACCATGTCCCCTGCCATTGCATGTAGGTGCGCACCATGTGGCGGAATGCGCCCGCAAGGAGTCCGGTCAGACCGGCCCCGCTCCGCAGGGCGCCGTAGGTTTCCACCGCGCTGGAATAGTCATCTGCCGCCGGATGCGCATAGAATGACATCCGCAGCAGAGGGATCAGTCCTGCGGCATGCAGCGCAAAGAGGAGCGGGAGCAGAACCGGATATTCTTTTCTGCACGGCGTTTTCTTCTGTCTCCCTGTCATAGCCATCTCCATCAGTCCCGCTGAAAAAGGTCTCTCGTGTATACCCTGCCGCGCACCCGGTCGAGAGAGCTGTCATAGCGATTGGCGATGATGCAGTGACAGCGGCTGATAAATTCATCAAGATCGTTCACCACAAGACTCCCGAAAAACGTGCTGCCGTCCGCCAGCGTCGGTTCATATACGATCACCGTGGCTCCCTTGGCTTTGACCCGCTTCATGATACCCTGAATGGAGCTCTGCCGGAAGTTGTCGCTGTTGCTCTTCATCGTAAGGCGATAAACGCCCACCACCACCGGATGCTCCCGGTCCGCCGAGTATTCCTCGGAATTCCCGTATGCTCCGGCGATTTCGAGAACTCTGTCCGCGATAAAATCCTTGCGGGTGCGGTTGGAATCCACAATCGCCGTCATCATATTCTGCGGCACACTCTCGTAATTGGCGAGGAGCTGCTTGGTGTCCTTGGGCAGGCAGTAGCCGCCGTAGCCGAAACTCGGATTGTTGTAATGCGTGCCGATTCTCGGGTCGAGGCAGACCCCGTCGATGATATCGCGGGTGCTCAGCCCTTTCATCTCCGCATAGGTATCGAGCTCATTGAAATAGCTCACCCGAAGAGCAAGGTAGGTGTTGGCGAAGAGCTTGACCGCCTCCGCCTCCGTAAATCCCATAATCAGAGTATCCACGGACTTTTTGATCGCCCCCTGCCGGAGGAGGCGGGCAAAAGTCCGGGCCGCGTCAAGAAGAGCCGCGTTCTCCCTGTCGGTGCCCACAATGATGCGCGAGGGGTACAGGTTGTCATAGAGTGCCTTGGATTCACGCAGGAACTCCGGACTGAAAAGAATCCGATCCGTATGATATTTCTCCCGGACCGATACGGTGTAGCCCACCGGGATCGTCGATTTGATGATCATGAACGCCGAAGGATTCACCCGCAGAACCAGTTCAATGACCGCCTCGACCGCCGAGGTATCAAAATAATTTTTCTTCGGATCATAATTGGTCGGCGCGGCAATGACCACATAATCCGCCTCGCGGTACGCACCGGCGCCGTCCAGCGTCGCCGTCAGATCAAGCGTCTTCTCCGCGAGGTACTTCTCAATATACTCGTCGCGGATCGGCGACTTTCTCTGATTAATCAGCTCGACCTTTTCCGGGATAATGTCCACCGCCGTGACATGATTATGCTGAGCCAAAAGCGTCGCAATCGAGAGCCCGACATAGCCGGTTCCCGCAACCGCGATGCGATAGCGGGGAAGCGACTCTTTCTCTTTGGCAGCCGCCTCCCGTGCATCATCCGCAAACATCGCTGTGATATCGAAATCCAGCGCCTGACCGAGTGCCTCCAGCTGGCGGATCGACGGCACATACTCTCCAGATTCAATATGACTGATCATCGCCCGGTGTATTCCCGTCGCATCGGCAAGCTGCTGCTGCGTCATTCTGCGCGCTTTGCGGCTTTCCAATACCATTTCTGCCAGTTTCTCAGAGGATAATCGCTTCATCATTCACCCTTTCGGCCCGTTTTCTGCCGTCCCTGTCTGTGATCCACGCATTTGTTATTCACGACAACATAATATATAAATTTTATCGGCTTATCAAGGGATTCTCCCCGACTTTTGTGTATTCCATGTTACTTCTCACAGCAGTCTGCCGCAGGCCGTTTCCCGCGAAGCAAAAAACGGGCTGTGAAAAAACGAGGCTGACCACTGCCAATCGCGCTTATGCTTCAAAAATAAGCACGGTATGTAAGTGACTGCTCTCCGTTTTCACAGCCCTGATATTCCCGGAATTGCAAAACACAAAATGAACAGGCAGTGATGACAATACGCCCTGCGCGCCGCATTGCCTTACAGCGGATCCCTGCCGCGCTGTCCTCAGCGAGGCGTAATAAGGGATTGCAGGTTCACCCCCGCGATATTGTTCGCCATGCTGATATAGGTTCCCGCGTCTGCTTTATCAATGTGCTGGTAATACTCCCATGCCAGCTTGTGTCCTCCGCCGAGCCCGGTCAGTCCGTTGGCAAGGCCGGTCGCGATCTCACCCCCATCGTCCTGCTCTCTGGCAAGAATAAAGCCGTCAACATGGCTGTTGGCCATTGCCTGCAGATAGCCGTAGACGACCGAAGCCGCCTGCAATTGTTCCCCCGCAAGAGAGGTATAGCCCTGCTCGGAAAGAAGAACGCTGCGGACCGCGCCGCTCGGCGAACGGAATGCCGGCTGGCTCAGATAGTCTGTCACCACATCGATGTTCTGCATGGAGACAAAGGGTGTATCCGCGCTGTGCACGATGCTGGCACCTGGAGCCCATGCCAGCGCATTGGTCATAGGATAATTGTAGGGATGATATGCCAAGCGCCAGTCGATGTTGCCGGTAGAGGAAATCAGCGCGTTAAAGCTGTTCAAGAAATTCACACTGCTGTAATGCCCCCCCGCATAGGCCCGGTTCCACTGCTGATCGAGACAGGTATACACTCTCGCGTTGGCGTTCTCGGTTTTCAGTACATTGTAGAAGATGCGGAACGCCTTGGCGTACTCGCTGATAAAGGTCGCCATATCCGCGTTCATGTAATGCCAGATACTGTACGCGTTGACCTCGTTGCCGATGATCCAGTTGTCCACCGTGCCGTGCCCGGTGCCGGAATAGCGCTGTCCAAGAAAAGCGGCGACCGCCTGCAGCTTTTCAATCCCCGCCGTCTCAAGCGTGTTGAGCGCATAATAATTCGCACCGCCGTATGCACGGGACAGAGGATGAATCAGCGTAGGATCGCCCGTGCGGTTATTGAGAAGAATCAGCGTCACCTCAATCCCGTACCCGTTCATCTGCGGAACGAGCTTGTCGTACTGCCCGACAATGGCCTGATTGAAATGATAGATCTTGCCGTTGTACTGGAACGGAATCATGGCTCCGCCCGCCGCACAGAGGTTACCGATCGGAACATTATACGTGATCTGATGGACGCCCAGCGCTTTCAGGTCGCCGGAGTCCAGCAACGCCGCCGAGGGAAGAATTCCCTTTTTGCCGGAATAGTTTCGCACCGCCGCTCTGGCGGCCGCCGCCTCCGGATTGGAGATATACTCCTCAGAGCTGCTGACCGTATACATGACGCCGCCCTGCTTCACGGCGACAATAAACTTCCTGCAGAGATTGGAATTGACCAGATTCTTATTGAGAGGAAAGCCGAACTGCGCATAGGCTGCCGCCGGAGCCGTGGCAACCTGCGTGCCTGCGTTCTCGGGCAGCAGAGGGGTGCCGGGCGCCGCCGCCTGATTCATATCCTGCGCATACAGATAATAAAGACCGTCGTCCGTCCCGGGAACCGCGGACGCGGATACCCGGACAAGGACACTTCCTCCGGAGATCTGTGCTCCGGTAATATTGACTGTCTCCACAGGAGCCGCGCTGACCGTTTCCGTTCCCGCAGAAAAGCCGAAAAACACGCCCAGTGAAAGTGAGCAGATCATGCCCGCCGCGGCGAGAAGTCTGCGAAGCGCCGTGTGTGCCGTTCTCTTCAATGTTTATTCCTCCGTGATTTTCTGTGTTTGCGAAAATGCACAGCTTAAATCACAAAGAAAAAGCTGCTCGCGCATCTTCAGTTATTGCAAAAATGTTGCGGACAGCTTTGATTATCGCATGAAGAACGGCTTTTCTCAATAAAAAAAGAAACAAAAGTGATTTCTCGGCAAAAGTACGTTCCCAAGCATAATTTATCTGAATATTCCGTCGTTCTCTCCTCCGACGGCATGCCGGATCAGCTCCTGCGAAAAACCCCGGCGGTACAGGAAAGCCATGGTCTTCTGCTTCTCTTTCCAGTCCGCTCTCTCCGGATCATAGCCCCGCTTCGCAAGGAGTCTCCTGATCTGCTCCTCCTCCCGCTCGCGGAGTGCGGCCTCTCCGCCCTCCCCGGACAGAACGTTCCCGAACGCCTGCTCCGCCGTCTCACCGGACACGCCGCGCGCACTGAGATCCCGACAGATTCTCATGCGGCTCTTATCCGCCAGATGACAGCGAATGTAATTCTCTGCAAAGCGAAGATCATCAAGATCCCCCGCCTCTTTCAGCGCCTCCGTGACCGTGCGGATTGTCTCCTCGCCGTGGCCGTCGCCCCGGAGCTTACGGCAGAGTGCCGTCTCCGTGTAATCCCGATCTTTCAGAAGAGCGCCGCAACGCTGCATGGCGCGGCGACGGAGCAGTTCCATGATTTCCGCCAGCGCCTGGGCGTCCAGCTCCGCCTCTTCCTCGATCCGATACTGCGTGAGCTCCCTGCGGTACAGAGCAAAGCTCGTTCCGTCCTCCAGCGTCACCGCCGCTCTCCTTTTATCCCGGTCCTCAACCGATACGACTCTCACTTGTCGTTCTGCTCCGCCTGATCGTCCGCATCATTCCCGGAGCGGCGCTCCGCTTTGCCGCTCTTTCCGCCTTTCGCCGATTTTTCCACGCGGCTGGACTTTTCAAAATCCAGCGTGTCCGCCGCCGGCGCAATGCCGTAGCGCTCCCTCACCTTTGTCTCCAGCTCACTGCAGAACTCCGGATGCTCGAGAAGATACTGTTTGGCATTCTCACGCCCCTGTCCGATCTTGTCTCCGCCTGAGTAGTACCACGCGCCGCTCTTCTGCACAACATCCGCCTTGACGGCCAGATCGAGAATATCTCCCTCGCGGGAAATCCCCTTGCCGAACATAATGTCGAACTCAGCCTCCCTGAAAGGCGGAGCAATCTTGTTCTTGACCACCTTGACCCGGGTGTGGTTGCCCACCACCTCTCCGCTTACCTTGATCGCCTCGACACGACGGACATCCATTCGGACGGAGGCATAGAACTTCAGCGCCCGGCCGCCGGTCGTCACCTCCGGATTGCCGTACGTCACACCGACCTTTTCACGGAGCTGATTGATAAATACTACCGTACAGTTGGACTTGCCGATAACCGATGTGAGCTTGCGCAGCGCCTGAGACATCAGACGCGCATGGAGGCCCACGTGAGAGTCACCCATCTCTCCGTCAATCTCCGCCTTGGGAACCAGCGCCGCAACGGAGTCGACGATCACAATGTCGATTGCCCCGGAACGCACCATGGTTTCCGTAATTTCAAGCGCCTGCTCGCCGCTGTCCGGCTGGGAAATATAGAGATTGTCAATATCTACGCCGATGTTCTTCGCATAGACGGGATCCAGCGCGTGCTCTGCATCAATAAAGCCCGCAATGCCGCCGCGCCTCTGCACCTCGGCCACCATATGAAGAGTCAGCGTCGTCTTACCCGAGGATTCCGGACCGTAGACCTCAATGATGCGTCCTCTGGGAATGCCGCCCTGTCCCAGCGCAATATCGAGTCCGAGAGAGCCGGTCGGAACGGTCTCCACATGAATCAGCGAGGACGGGTCTCCAAGGCGCATCACCGCCCCCTTGCCGTACGTCTTCTCGATCTGCATCACGGCGTTGTCGAGCGCCTTCATCTTCTGTTCGCGGTCTGCTGCTGTACTCATTCTGATCTGCTCCTTTTCGGCACTTGAAATTCCGGAATTAAGCCGTCCGAACATCTGTTCGGCCGCTGAGTCCATATTATATGAGAGACGGATATTTGTCAAATGCTGCACGAATCTGACGCGGCAGACACAAAGCGGGCAGAAACCGGCCGCAACTTCAAAAAGGGAGGGAATCCGTCCACGGGAAGAGTTCCCGTGAACGGCCGGCAGAACACCGGCCATCCGATATGCCGATTATAACGCCCGCCGACGGATATTACAAGTAAAAGTCCCTGTACCACTCGGCAAAGCGCCGGAGGCCCGTGCGCAGCGGCGTATCGGGGCGGAAGCCGAAATCCTTCATGAGCGGCGCGGTATCCGCATAGGTGACGGGCACATCCCCCGGCTGCATCGGAACCAGCTTCTTATGCGCCTCAAAATCATAATCCGCAGGCAGAACGCCGGCGCGGATCAGCTCCTGCTGCAGTATATCCACAAAATCCAGCAGATTTTCCGGATGGCTGTTCCCGATATTATAGAGACAGTACGGCGGCACGGGGAGGCCGTCCTCTCCGGTTCGCCGCTCCGGCGCGGCCGTCATGACCCGGTGCACCCCCTTTACGATATCGTCCACATAGGTGAAATCTCTCCGGCAGTTCCCGTAATTGAAGATCTCGATAGTCCTGCCCGCGCGGAGCCTGTCCGTAAAGCCGAAATAAGCCATGTCCGGTCTTCCCGCCGGGCCGTAGACCGTAAAAAAGCGCAGACCGGTGCAGGGAATATCATAGAGCCTGGCATAGGCATGCGCCATCAGCTCATTGCTTTTTTTGGTCGCCGCGTAGAGAGAAACCGGATGATCCACCGGATCCTCGGTGCTGTACGGAATTTTTGCGTTGCTCCCGTACACGCTGGAGCTCGACGCATAAACAAGATGCGAGACACCCGGCTTTCCTCCGTCATAGCTGTGTCGGCACGCCTCGAGAATATTGTAGAAGCCGATGAGATTCGATTGAAGATACGCATCTGGATTCGCAATGGAATAACGCACGCCCGCCTGCGCCGCAAGATTCACCGCCAGCTCCGGCTGATATTCCGAAAAAATACCATCCACGGCCTGCCGGTCCGCGATATCCGCCCTGACGAAGAAAAAGCCGGAGCCCTTCGCTCCCCGCGCCGCCTCCCGGATCTGCGCAAGACGCCATTCCTTGAGGGAAACGTCGTAATAATCGTTCATATTGTCGACTCCGACGATGCGCACCGGCTGCACCGTGCGCAGGAGCTCCAGAATCAGATTCGCTCCGATGAAGCCTGCCGCGCCGGTGACGAGAATCGTCTTTCCGGCAAGATCAATATTCGATGTACGCATTCCGCACTGTCCTCCTGTCATTCCCGGTGGCGGAAGCAAAAAACCTGTCCGTCCCCGGTACTGCGGCGCCTGCCCTTCCGCCATGCTATACCGTAAAGGCCATGAGCCCGAGCTTGGAGATCTGCACCTCGCGGATCAGTATTCCCCGCGCCTTTTTTTCAGATACGCCGAGCCTTACGAGATCCTGAAGCTTTATGATCTCCTCCCGGTAGTGCGTTTCCTCCCGTCCGAGACCAAACAGCGTCTTTGCCTTAAAGGGAACGCTGCAGCGGAGCTTCACCCGAAGCTGATCGTAAACAAGATAGGACCGGTCTTCCGGCTCCATATAATAAAAGTGCGATTCCAGCGTCGTCTCCGGCTCCACCTCCCGCAGTATCCAGTCCGCCACGATGCGCTTCAGCTTCAAGTTTGTCGTCTTGTCCTCCAGAAGCTCCTGATAGGTACAGCGCGCGCCGTAGTACAGAGCCGTCAGATCGTTCATCTGGTAGCGGAAATCCGCATTGTTCTCGTTCGTGATGTTAAGGCTCATCCGCTAAAACCCCTGTCCTCCGGAAAGCTCCGGGATGTTGTCCGCGCTCGCCCGGACAGCCTCCATGATCTCCTCTTCCGTGAGCTCGCCCTCTTCGGCGAGCTCCATGACCGTGACCTTTCTCCCAAGCGCCTCCGCGAGCTCCTTTGCCGCATCGGCGACACGGTTCACACGCTCCGCCAGAGCCTCGTCCTGTCCCTGCATGCGGATATTCTCCTCGATCAGTTCCTCCATGGCGTTCATCATGAGCTCCACAAGGCGTCCCTCCACCTCCTGCGGCCCCTCGAGAGGCGCAAGCAGCGCCGTCCCCCGCACCAGAGCCTCATTCCCGGCTCCGATCAGATCCTCCAGATATACACCCTGTCCCGCATACAGCTTTGCGACGTCGAGAACCCGCGGCAGCATCAGCTCCGCAAGGCGACTCTGCGCCCCCCGCTCTCCCGCCATGGCCGCGAGCTTGACGGCGTCGAAAACACCGCTCTCCGGCTGCTCGATGGCCGCGACCAGCGCCTCATAATCGCGGAGGCAGGCATTCTCCTCCTCCGTGAGGCGCTCCTCCAGCGGAATCGGACTGCCGATGCCGACACCGGCGGCGGAAAGGTACTCCTGCACCTGCCGAAGCTGTTCCTCCTTAAGGGAAAACTCCCCGAGCTCCTCCGCAAGCTCCTCTTCCGTGATTACATTGCCCTGATCTCTCGCTTTTTCAAGAAGCTTCTGCAGAGCCTTGAGAAACAGTGTCTCTTCCTCTTCCGCCGCGCGGTTTTCTTTTTTCATATCACTCCATCCGTCAACAGACATATCTTCTCCATGGCGTTCCATGATCCGCCCCGGAATCCTCAGCTCTCCGTCCTCCTGGGCGGCTCCATTTTAACATGTCCCTGTCCGTCGAAACTACCGGGATCGCCGGCTTTCACATGCCTGTGCGTAAAAATATGATCAGAGCAGTATTCAAAGCTGCCCTCACACTTGCTGCAGTACCGGAACTCCAGCTCCGGGTTGCTCCGCTCCGTCCGCCCGCACACCGCGCAGCGATGGCGCGCACCGGAATCCGCTCCCGGAAAGGGCACCACAGTTCGGCCTCTCTCCGCGCTGCCGGAAGCCTCTCCCGTCCGGACGGCGCCCCGCCCATCGGTCTCCGGGGGATTCCCGGCTCCCCGCGGGCCTCCCTGACTTCCGTGCATCCATCCGTCGCTTCCCCGCCGCCAGCCGTTTGCCCCGGCCGCGCTGCGTTTCCACGCCGACCGCCGCCGGATCTCTCCCGGACTCATGCGCCTCCAGTCGCGGGAACGCAGCCAGAGCACGAGAAAATTGAGGAGAGAGGCGATGATCGCAATGCGCACCGGCATGGGAGAAACAAACAGCGTGTAGAGCATGTAGACCGCATCCAGAATGCCGAGCCACTTTACCTTGACCGGAATGATGAACATAAACAGCACCTGCATCTCCGGGAAGGTCACGGCATAGGCGAGAAAAATCGACATATTGACATAGTAGGTGCTGAATACCTGCGAATAAAGGCGGAAATAGTTCTCCGCGCCCGCAGCGGCAAGCGTTTGTGCGTCAAAGGCATAGGCCCAGCCCATCAGTGCAAAGGCGCCCAGCACCGTCAGCAGCATGCCGCCGAAAATATACTCGTTGTAGCGCCATGTTCCCCATGTCCGCTCCAGAGCTGTCCCGATGCTGTAATAAAAAAACAGCATGATGAGAACGAAAAAGAAATTCGAGAGCTCCGGGGGAATCAATATCCATGTGAGCACGCGCCAGACCTGCCCGTGCAGAATCGCATAGGGATTCAGCGTGAGATATTCGGGAAAATCCGCATTGACAAAGGCGATCATATAGCCGAATGCATAACACAGAATCAATGCAAGCGACAGATTGCGGATCGCATAGCGGCCAAGCCTCCGCTCAAGCCTGCGGTCAAATTCTTCAAAGCTCATATGTTTCCTCCATATGATGTTTTTCTGTATAAATGCCCGATATCAGTGCCTCTCTCCGGCGCAGACCGCCCTGCGGCGGCAATGCTCCGGCAAAAAGCTCCGGCTGCGAATGATTCTACCACAGTTCGCCTTGCATGGCCCTATTTTAGACATTTTTAAGTTTTTGGCGGGGGCCGTCAGATTGCTTTCTGATGAACCCCGCTCTATAATCCTAGTGTTTGCAGCGAGGCGTATTTTCACTCGCATATATATGTAGCTTTTCCGCCGTCTCCCGTCCCGCGCCGCTCTGCGCTGCCGGAGGGCGCAGACGCCGCATTGAGGTAGCTATGATTTCCAGAGATTACACGTTAGGCATCGACATCGGTTCCACAACCGTCAAAATAGCCATTCTTGACTCCGCGCACACCCTCCGGTTTGCGAATTACCGCCGCCATCACGCCGATATTCAGGCGACGCTCCGTGTCCTTGTGGAAGAGGCGGAGCAGGAGCTCGGTAACATCACCGTCCATCCCGTCATCACCGGCTCCGGCGGTCTTGCTCTCGCGAACTGCCTCTCCGTCCCGTTCACGCAGGAGGTCATCGCCGTCTCCACCGCGCTGCAGGAGCTCGCGCCCAAGACGGACGTCGCCATTGAGCTGGGCGGCGAGGACGCCAAAATCATCTATTTTGAAAACGGCAATGTCGAGCAGCGCATGAACGGTATCTGCGCCGGAGGCACCGGCTCTTTCATCGACCAGATGGCCTCTCTCCTCCAGACCGATGCCGCGGGGCTCAACGAGTACGCGAAGAGCTACCGCTCCCTGTATACCATCGCCGCCCGCTGCGGCGTTTTTGCCAAATCCGACATACAGCCTCTGATCAACGAGGGAGCGACAAAGGAGGATCTTGCCGCCTCCATTTTTCAAGCTGTTGTCAACCAGACAATCTCGGGGCTCGCCTGCGGCAAGCCGATCCGCGGCCATGTCGCCTTTCTCGGCGGCCCGCTCCACTTCCTTTCCGAGCTGAAAGCCGCCTTCGTCCGGACGCTGAAGCTGGATGAGGAGCATACCATCGATCTGGAAAATTCACACCTGTTCGCCGCGATGGGCTCTGCCATGACCGCCCGGGAGGAGAGCTCTCTTCTGCTGGATGCCCTTATGGACAGGCTTCGCGGCAGCATTCATATGGATTTTGAGGTCGCCCGCATGGAGCCCCTCTTTGCCTCGCATGAGGAATACGATGCGTTTACGGAGCGGCACCGAAGGGCAAGGGTCGTCCGCGGAGACCTCTTCTCCTATCGCGGCCGCTGCTATCTCGGCATCGACGCCGGCTCCACCACAACCAAGCTCGCGCTCGTCGGAGAGGACGGGTCGCTTCTCTATTCCTTTTATTCCGGCAACAACGGCTCCCCTCTCAAAACAGCGGTCCGCTCGATCCGTGAGATCAAAGAAGCTCTCCCCCCGGAGGCGGAGGTCGTCGCCGGGTGCTCCACCGGTTACGGCGAGGCGCTGCTCAAGGCCGCATTTCTTCTGGATTACGGCGAGGTCGAAACGATCGCGCATTATTATGCGGCCGCTTTCTTTGATCCCGAGGTGGACTGCATCCTCGATATCGGCGGACAGGACATGAAGTGCATCCGCATCAAAAACCATGCCGTGGACAGCGTTCTTCTCAATGAAGCCTGCTCCTCCGGCTGCGGCTCCTTTATCGAGACATTCGCAAAATCACTTGATTACACGGTGCAGGATTTTGCCGCGGCCGCTCTTTTCGCGCCTCACCCGATCGACCTCGGCACCCGCTGCACGGTATTCATGAACTCCAAGGTAAAGCAGGCGCAGAAAGAGGGCGCAGAGGTGGCCGACATCTCCTCCGGGCTCGCATATTCCGTGATCAAGAACGCCCTGTTCAAGGTCATTAAGGTTTCTGACGCGGCCTCTCTCGGCCGTCACATTGTCGTGCAGGGCGGCACGTTCTACAATGACGCCGTCCTCCGCTCTCTGGAAAAGATTGCCGGAGGCGAGGTCGTCCGGCCGGATATCGCGGGCATCATGGGGGCGTTCGGCGCGGCTCTCATCGCAAAGGAGCGCTACCATCAGGCCCGCCGGGAGAATCCGGAGCATCATTCCTCCATGCTCTCCTTTGAGCAGATCGAGGCATTGGAATTCCAGACCTCCATGGCAAAGTGCAAGGGCTGCACCAACGCATGCCGCCTCACCATCAACCGATTCACGGGCGGACGTCAGTATATTTCGGGCAACCGCTGCGAGCGGGGACTCGGCCGGACCAAAAATGAGACCGGGATCCCGAATCTCTATGAGTACAAAAACACGCGGCTCTTCCATTATGAGGCGCTCCCGGCGGACAAGGCCCTCCGCGGAACCGTCGGCATCCCCCGCGTGCTGAATCTGTATGAAAACTACCCTTTCTGGGCGGTCTTTTTCCGTCGGCTGGGGTACCGCACCGTGCTCTCTCCCGCTTCGACGCACAAGCTCTATGAGCTCGGCATCGACTCGATTCCGTCCGAATCCGAATGCTATCCGGCAAAGCTCGCGCACGGTCATGTCGCGTGGCTCATCCATGAGGACGTGGATTTTATTTTCTATCCGGCCCTGTTTTACGAAAGAAGCGAGGTCGACGGAGCGGACAATCATTACAACTGTCCCATCGTCACCTCCTATTCCGAAAACATCCGCAACAACGTGGACGAGATTTCCAGCGGGTGCGTCAAGTTCCGCAACCCGTTCATGGCCTTTACCTCTCTTGAGACGGTCACCGACGCGCTGGTGCGGGAATTCTGCTCCCCCGAAAACGACAGAGAGCGCTATGCCTATACGGCGGATGATGCCGCGGAAAACGGGCGCTTTGACCGGGCGGCATATCTCTCCGAGGCGGCCGGGAAGCCCGGCTGGTACTGGGAGCATCCGCTTCGGAGCGAAGAGGTGATCACCGCCGCAAAGGAGGGCTGGGAGGAGATGGCCGCCGCCCGCGCCGATATCGCGGCAAAGGGCGAGGAGACGCTCCGCTATATGGAGGAGCATCATGTTCCGGGCATAGTCCTTGCAGGGCGCCCGTATCACATCGATCCCGAGATCAATCACGGCATTCCCGAAATGATCAGCAGCTACGGCATCGCCGTGCTCTCCGAGGACGCAGTTTCTCATCTCGGTCACCCGGACCGGCCCATCATCGTCCTCGACCAGTGGATGTATCATTCCAGACTCTACGCCGCGGCGGACTATGTCAAAACGCGCGATGATCTGGACCTCATCCAGTTAAATTCCTTTGGCTGCGGCATCGATGCCGTGACGACCGATCAGGTAAACGACATCCTCTCCGATTCGGACAAAATCTACACCTGTCTCAAAATCGACGAGGTCAACAATCTCGGCGCGGCCCGCATTCGCGTCCGCTCCCTCCTCGCGGCTCTCAGGATCCGCGACAGGGAAAATCTGAAAGCCCTGCAGGAGAGCTGCTCCGCGGCCGGTCCGGACGGAATATCCCCCGAGCCGGACAACATCCCCGCGGCCGCCCCGACAGGACGGCGGATCCGTTCCTCCGCGATACGGAAAGTTCCGTTTACGAAAGAGATGCAGACAGAAAACTACACTATACTCTGCCCGCAGATGTCCCCGATTCACTTTGATCTCATCGAGCCCGCCATGCGTTCGGTCGGCTACAACTTTGTCGTTCTGAACAACGCGACAAAAAACGCGGTCGATTACGGCCTGAAATATGTCAATAATGATGCCTGCTACCCGTCGCTCTGCGTCATCGGACAGTTCATGGAGGCGCTGGATTCGGGCAAATACGATCCGGACCGCACCGCCATCATCATGTCCCAGACCGGGGGCGGATGCCGGGCGTCCAACTATGTCGGCTTCATCCGCCGCGCTCTCCGGAAAGCCGGGATGGAGCAGATCCCGGTCATCTCGGCCAATATGTCCGGACTCGAGGACAATCCGGGCTTCCGGCTGGAGCTGAACACCATCATCCGCGCAGCCTTTGCCTGCGTATTCGGAGATGTCTTCATGAAGTGCCTATACCGCGTCCGCCCCTACGAGCTGGAGCCGGGTTCGGCCGAGGCGCTTCACCAAAAATGGCTGAAGAAATGCACGGAGTTTCTGACCACGGTCAGAGGCCCCCGCTTCGGCGCCATCCAGCGCATGTGCCGGGAAATCATCCGCGAGTTCGACGCTCTCCCCCTCCGGGAGGAACGCCGCCCCCGCGTCGGCGTCGTCGGCGAGATTCTGGTCAAATATTCGCCTCTTGCCAACAACAATCTGGTGGAGCTTCTCGAGCAGGAGGGCGCAGAAGCAGAGGTTCCCTCTCTCATGGGCTTTATGCTCTACTGCTTCTACAACCAGATCTACAAGGCAAAGGAGCTGGGAACCTCGCCCCGGACGGCCCGTCTCTGCCGGCTCGGCATCGACGCGATTCAGTTCTTCCTGCGGCCGATCAACCGGGAGCTCAGAAAAAGCCGGCACTTCGAGCCTTTCGTCTCGATTTACCGTATCGTCGAATACGCAAAGCCGATCGTCTCCATCGGCAACCAGACCGGCGAGGGCTGGTTCCTCACCGGCGAGATGGTTGAGCTCATCCACGCCGGCGTGGGCAATATCGTCTGCATACAGCCTTTCGGCTGTCTTCCGAATCACGTCGTCGGCAAGGGCGTCATCAAGGCCATCCGGCGGCAGTACCCGGCGGCAAATATCACCGCCATCGATTACGACCCGGGTGCCTCGGAGGTGAACCAGCTCAACCGGATCAAGCTGATGCTCTCCACCGCGGAAAAAAATCTCGCAAAGGAGAGAGCACAGAAACAGGCCGCCGTCTCCTGAAAAAGCAAAAATAAAACCCTCGAAAGTTCGTCTTCTGCGATTCGTCTCGCTGCGATCTTCCGAGGGTCTTACTGTCCATGCGGACTGTCCATGTTATCCAATGGTCTTATACCTCCGCTCCGTATGTGATCCTCTTTCGTCCTCATTCACTTCTGTACGTCAGTACCTGTGATGTCAGATCTCATTCCCAGCCTCATCTCTCTCGGATCTCTTATGAACCTTTCTCGTCGGCTCATACCGGGAAGCTTTCAGAAGAATGGATTCTGAAACGCATCACTCTTCATGATTCTGAATCGGATCAGTTTGTTTACCGGTTCCTGATGTATTTTTTTATACTTCTTTGAACCTCTACTGAAACTGTGGACTGTACCTTCCTTTCAGAAAATGCTCCTTTATCGTACTTCCATGAGGTATTCCGTTAAGTGTTCATCGGTCTGGCTGTCCTTTCACAGCAGTCTTTGAATCTTTACTGATTCCCTCCATGTTATGTGTTATGTACTCGGTGTTCGTCCTCCACCCTCTTCCTGAGTGGACACCGTTTGTTGTTTCTTTTGTTGTCTTTAGTATAGGTAATCGTCTGTTATATGTCAACTCATTCTTAAATATTCTGTAAAGTCGCAAAATATAATACAATTGACTTCTGCTTTCTCGGCTGCAAAAACTGTATCTGCAAAATGATACAACTTGCCCGTTCCCGTCACGCAAGAGGATATTTCTTTGTGAGCTCCGAGACGATATGTCTCGCCTTTTCAATACCGTCCTCTTTCTCACGGACCCGTCTTTCGGATTTAGCACTATAATAGTTTAGGACTTTATTCAGAGGCCATATCTCTCAAACCAGCGTAATTGCTGGCTTTTTTTATTTTGTGAAAGCTTGACAAAATCTTTTGTTTTCTCTTGT
>NZ_LR130590.1 GCF_900625025.1 Lachnoclostridium sp. Marseille-P6806 | reverse complement strand
CCTTAGAGAGTATGAGGTAGATAGGCCTGAGGTGTAAGCACAGCAATGTGTTCAGCTGACAGGTACTAATCGGTCGGACGCTTATCCTTTGGATGTGCCTTGCTCTGGTTCGGTTTTGAGGGTACAATGGTCTCAGTAAATTGGCCTGGTGGTTCAGTTGGTTAGAACGCCGCCCTGTCACGGCGGAGGTCGTGGGTTCGAGTCCCATCCGGGTCGTTTATTATGGGGTCTTAGCTCAGCTGGGAGAGCATCTGCCTTACAAGCAGAGGGTCACAGGTTCGAGCCCTGTAGGCCCCATTCGCAATTTCAGCTGAACGATAGCTCTGATCGCTTTGTAAGTCCGGTGGTTTCGATTTGCCGATGTGGCTCAATTGGCAGAGCAGCTGATTTGTAATCAGCAGGTTATCGGTTCGAGTCCGATCATCGGCTTGTTATATATCATGGATGGGTTCCCGAGTGGCCAAAGGGGACAGACTGTAAATCTGCTGGCTATGCCTTCGATGGTTCGAATCCATCCCCATCCACTTGACTGCGGTTCTGCTGCGGTCGTCAGTACATTCTGATACGCCTGTTGTGTCAGAGTCATACGCATATAGCCACAGGCTTATGTGCCAATAACGCGGGGTAGAGCAGTCTGGAAGCTCGTCGGGCTCATAACCCGGAGGTCGCAGGTTCAAATCCTGTCCCCGCTACTCAGAAAAATGCCCAGATAGCTCAGTTGGTAGAGCAAGGGACTGAAAATCCCTGTGTCACTGGTTCGATTCCGGTTCTGGGCACTTTTTCTTTTCTGAAATGTATTTTGAAATAGCGCGGATATATCGGTTGTTTATCTGATTCTTGTCGCTGAGGCTGTGTCCTCAGTTTTTTTGTGTCTTTTGTGGCCTGTAACCCTGTAATTATTGAATGAAAACACCGGGCTGTTGCACATACAACAGTCCGGTGTTTTTGCTGGCCAAGCCCGCGGAAGACGGGACGGATGTTCGCTGCACAGTCGTTCGTTTCGCGTGCAGGAAACAGCCATGAGAGCCGTTACAGCGAGGTGATCAGCTGTTCGACCAGCTGTGCGCAGTGAACAGCGGCCTTGGCTTCAAATTCATCGTAGGAGACGGCGACGCTCTCATCAGCCTTGTCGGAGATGGCGCGGATGATCACAAAAGGGATATGGTTGAGCCATGCAGCCTGTGCAATGGCGGCCCCCTCCATCTCCGTGCAGTCTGCATGGAACATTTCCCGGATCCAATTCTTTTTTTCCCGGCTGCTGATGAACTGATCGCCGCTGGCAATGCGGCCCTCAAAGACCTGAATATCCGGAGCTGCATTCCGGCAGGATGCCGCCGCAAGCGATCGGAGTGTCTCATCTGCGGGAAAGGCAAGAATTCCCATCTGAGGAAGCTCGCCGGGCTGATAGCCGAATACCGCAGCATCCACATCGTGATACAAGGCGTCCGCAGAGACGACGATATCGCCGATGTTGATATCGTTGTTGAGCGAACCGGCAACGCCAGTATTGAGAACATGCGTCACGTGAAAGCGGTCGACGAGAAGCTGGACGCAGAGGGCTGCGTTGACCTTGCCCACGCCGCTCTGCACGAGTACGACCTCGGTTTCCCCAAGGCGTCCCTCGGAGAACTCCATATTGGCCGCGCGCTCCGTTCGGGCGTTCTGGAGCTTTTCCTTAAGCGCGGCGACCTCAACGGCCATTGCGCCGATAATTCCGATTTTCATCATCTTGTAGATAACCTCTTGTGTATTGAGTTTTTATTCATGCCAGATCATGCCCCGTAGCTTGCTGCGGAGTATTTGAATCCTATGCCGGTAAGGGTGTTTTATTCGGGATAGACGAGGTGCTCCTCGCTGATACCGTACAGGGTGTTGTCGAGATAGCGGGCGGCGAGCCATTTTGCCATGGGCAGATTCTGATCCAGATAGTTGCCGCAGTCACGGGCAGCCGCGCCGGGGATATCGCCCTCGTAATCCCGGATGAATTCAAACATTCCGGTGACCAGCGGAACGATGTCGGAGGAGCTGAGATCTCCTGCGAGCAGCAGATAGAAGCCGGTGCGGCAGCCCATGGGGCCGAAATAAACAATTTTATCCTGCCATTCGGGATCGTTTCTTAAGTAGGTGGCTCCCAGATGCTCAATGGTGTGCATGTCTGCCGTATTCATGACGGGCTCCCGGTTCGGGGCGGTCATGCGCAGATCAAAGCTGGTGATCACCGCATTTTCGTAATGATCCTTGCGGGAGACGTAGATGCCCGGCGTAAGGAGCAGATGATTAATGGTAAAGCTCATGATTTTTTCCATATTTTCCTTTCTGCCTGCGGATGGCGGCAGGTACAGCGAAAAAGCTGTGTTTTGTCATTCCGGTTTATTATACGCCAAAAAAGAAAAATAAAAAGGCGGAATCTGCTTGACAGGAGCGGGATAGTTGCTATAATCAATATCAGTAACGGTTACTAATTCTGAAAAGGAGGCTGAATGATTCGGAAGCACAGCAGGCAGCGCGACGCCATTTATGATTTCCTGCAGGGGCGCACGGATCACCCGACGGCCGATCTGATTTATCTCGGCGTGCGGGAGAAGCTCCCGAATATCAGCCTCGGAACGGTGTACCGCAATCTGATGGTGCTCAGAGATGCGGGGCTCATACGGACGGTGGACGTCGGGGACGGCGTGATTCATTTTGATCCGGACATATCGGAGCATAACCATTTCGTCTGTCAGAGCTGCGGCTGTGTGCAGGATCTGGATATGAAGAGCATCGATCTGGTAAAGGACATTGCGGCCGAGAATTTCAGAGGCAGGATTACCGGGTACAGCGCGTATTTTTACGGGGTCTGCGAGGACTGTCTGAAAAAGCAGTCAGAGCAGAAAGAAAAAGTGCAGTAGTTTTCATTCATCAATTATCATCTTACATCTTACACAAAAAGGAGAAGAACTATGAAATTCGTATGTCAGGTATGCGGTTACGTTTATGAGGGCGAGCAGGCACCGGAGAAGTGCCCGGTATGCGGCGCTCCGGCTGAGAAGTTCACAAAGCAGGAGGGCGAGATGACATGGGCTGCCGAGCACGTGGTCGGTGTTGCGCAGGGAGCCAGCGAGGACATCATGGAGGATCTCCGTGCCAACTTTAACGGAGAGTGCTCCGAGGTCGGCATGTACCTTGCCATGGCGCGTGTCGCGCACAGAGAGGGCTATCCCGAGATCGGCCTCTACTATGAGAAAGCAGCCTATGAGGAGGCGGAGCACGCATCCAAGTTCGCGGAGCTGCTCGGAGAGGTGCTGACGGATTCCACCAAGAAGAATCTTGCCATGAGAATTGAGGCGGAGAACGGCGCGACGGCCGGCAAGTTCGATCTGGCCAAGAGAGCCAAGGCGGCGAATCTCGATGCGATCCACGACACCGTGCATGAGATGGCCCGAGATGAGGCGAGACACGGCAAGGCGTTCAAGGGTCTCTATGAGAGATATTTCGGCTGAGCTGCGGCAGTCTGACAGACGGGCCGCTCTGCGTGGGCGTTTCTGAAAGCCAAAGCGGAGCAGAGACGCGGGGGCAGAGAGCATAATAGAGCTGTGCGGAATATGAGAGCCGGGGAGTACTTTACTCCCCGGCTCTTTTGGCGTTCCGGGGCAGCGTGCTATAATAAAAAAACGGACGCGCCGGGCGGCCGTCCGCGTAGCTGACAGAATATCAGGGGGCTGGCGTATGACCTTCAAGCGCAGACTGGTTGTGGCATTTTCCATTGTTCTTCTGGTGCCGCTGTTTCTGACCTCAATCAGCTTTATTGTGATCGGCAATTATCTGACGAGCACAGGGGAAGCGACGCTCCGCCTGCGGGATTATTCCGAGCTCACGGATAATCTTCAGGCTTATGGGGAGATGACCGACTCGATTCTGCGGCGCGTGTACGAGGATATCGGCCGCGACCCGGATGTGCTGGAGGACAGGGAATATCTGGCCGGGATTACCGAGGAGCTGCAGGACAGAAATTCCTTTATTCTTGTCCGGCGCGGAGCGGAAATCTATTACACAGGCAATGAGGGGGCGGCGCAGGAGATTTTTGATCAGCTTCCGGAATACAGCGGTTCATCCGGGATCGGAACCTACGGCTACTATATGGGGAGCGCGGACGAACTGGTCAAGCAGCTCGATTTTCTGTTTGCGGACGGCGCGGAGGGCAGCCTTTTCATCATTACACGGGTGATCACGCTGGTGTCGCACAAGTTTCTGGTGAGCATGCTGCTGGCGATGATTATTGTGCTGCTGGCTACGGCCCTGTTTCTGATCGAATGGCTGCAGAAAGGGGTGATCGAACCGGTCAGCCGCCTGAACGTCGCGATGAGGAACATCCGGGACGGCAATCTGACGTATATGCTGCCGACGACGGAGAATGGAGAGATCGGCGACCTCTACCAGAATTATGAGGATATGCGCCTGCGCCTCAAGGAATCCGCCGACGAGAAGCTGGAACACGAGAAGCAGAACCGGGAGCTGATCCGGAACATATCCCATGATCTGAAAACGCCGATCACCTCGGTAAAGGGCTATGTGGAGGGGCTGATGGACGGCGTGGCCAATACGCCGGAGAAGCAGTCGAAATACCTCCAGACGATTTACAGCAAGGCCAACGAGATGGACCGCCTGATCAACGAGCTGACGCTGTACTCGCGCATCGACAGCGACAGAATCCCCTACAACTTCCACCGCATCAACGTTGCAGAATATTTCGGCGACTGTGTAGAGGAGATCGGGATGGACATGGAGTCCCGGGGGACGGAGCTCAACTACTCGAATCTTGTCCCGCCGGATACCCGCATCATCGCGGATCCCGAGCAGCTCCGGCGCGTCGTCAACAACATCATCGGCAACAGTGTGAAATACATGGATAAGCCGAAAGGACGAATTGATATCCGGATACTCGATGAGCAGGATTCCATCCGCATTGAAATCGAGGATAACGGCAAGGGAATTTCCGCCCGGGATCTGCCGCAGATCTTCGACCGCTTTTACCGCACGGATTCATCGCGCAATTCTGCGCAGGGGGGAAGCGGCATCGGCCTTTCCATCGTCAAGAAAATCATAGAGGATCATGGCGGGTATATCTGGGCGACCAGCCGGGAGGGGGAGGGTACCTGCATGCACTTTGTTCTCCGCAAGTATCGCGAAAACACGGATCAGGACGAGAGTGTGGAAGCGCAGGCGGAAGTGATCGATACCGAATGAGAATGAATATGGCCGGAATTTTGCCGCTGGGGAGAGCGCCCGGCCATATGAGCGGCCGGACAGGGAGGTAAGCATATGGCAAAGAAGAGAATATTGATTGTAGAGGATGAGGAGGCGATTGCGGAGCTGGAGAAAGATTATCTTGAGCTCAGCGAGTTTGAGGTGGAGATCCGCAGCGACGGGGAAGCCGGTCTGGACGCCGCGCTCCATGAAGAGTTCGACCTGATGATTTTGGATCTGATGCTTCCGGGAATCGACGGCTTCGAGCTGTGCCGCCGGGTGCGGGAGAAAAAAAATCTGCCGATCCTCATGGTTTCCGCCCGCAAGGACGATATTGACAAGATCCGGGGGCTGGGGCTGGGAGCTGACGACTATATGACGAAGCCGTTCAGCCCGAGCGAACTGGTGGCGCGGGTTAAGGCGCATCTGGCGCGCTATGAGCGTCTTGTGGGAGCGGGCCAGCCGGAGAACGATATTGTGGAGATCCGGGGAATCCGGATTGACAAGACGGCGCGGCGGGTCTTTGTCGACGGAACGGAAAAAAATTTCACGACAAAGGAATTTGATCTTCTGACCTTTCTCGCAGAGCATCCGAACCATGTTTACTCCAAGGAGGAGCTCTTCCGCGAGATCTGGGACATGGATTCCATCGGGGACATAGCGACGGTCACGGTGCATATCAAGAAGATTCGTGAAAAAATCGAGTATGATACCTCGAAGCCCCAGTATATCGAGACGATATGGGGCGTGGGCTACCGGTTCAGGATGTGAGGGCGTGTATGAGATTTGTATTTGACTGGCAGGAGTATGCAGCGCGGGCGCGCCAGATGGCGGCGGAGGGAGCTGTGCTTCTTAGAAATGAGGATGGGGCGCTTCCGCTTCGGGAGAACGAGTGCGTCTCGTTCTTCGGGCGCTGCTCGTTTGAATATTATAAGAGCGGGACGGGATCCGGCGGCATGGTCAACGCGCCCTATGTCGTCTCGATTCCGGAGGGGCTTTGCCGCAGCGGAAAGGTTCGCATCAATGAGGCGCTCCGCGAGCGGTACCTTTCATGGATTGCGGAGCACCCCTTTGATAAGGGCCCGGGCTGGGCGCAGGAGCCGTTTTCGCAGCAGGAGATGCCGCTGACGGAAGAGCTCGTTGCGGAAGCGGCGGCGGTCTCCGGGACGGCGATTGTCGTGATCGGCCGATCAGCCGGCGAGGACCGGGATGCGGTGTATGCGGAGGGGAGCTATCTTCTCTCCCCGGCGGAGCGGAATATGCTTCGCCTTGTCTGCGGGGCGTTCCGCCGCACGGTTGTGCTGCTCAATGTCGGTAGCATCATGGACATGAGCTGGGTGGCGGAGTACCGTCCGCAGGCGGTTATGTATATCTGGCAGGGCGGTCAGGAGGGCGGAAACGCGGCGGCCGATCTGCTGACCGGCACGGTGAGTCCCAGCGGAAGACTGTCTGACACGATTGCGGAGGATATCAAAGACTACCCTTCAACCGCGCATTTCGGTGATCCGGCGGAGAATGTCTACGCCGAGGATATCTATGTGGGCTACCGCTATTTTGAGACCTTTGCGAAAGACAGGGTGCTCTATCCTTTTGGCTTTGGCCTCAGTTATACGAGCTTTGCCATGCGGACGACGGCTTTTGCGGCGGTCGGAGAGGAGATCCGCCTTGGCGTATCGGTGAAAAACACCGGGAGCTGTCCCGGCAAGGAGGTCGTTCAGGTCTACTATCAGCCGCCGCAGGGCGCGCTCACGAGGCCCCGCAGGAATCTTATCCGCTTAGGAAAAACACAGTGCCTTGAGCCGGGGGAGGAGCAGGAGCTTCGCTTTGTATTTTCGGTGGAGGAGATGAGCGCCTACGACGACACGGGGGCGACCGGCCGCCGCTCCGCATGGGTGCTGGAAGCCGGCAGCTACAAAATTTATGTCGGAAGTGATGTGCGCCGCGCCGCCTATGCCGGAAAGTACACAGCCCATGCTCTCCGCGTCACAGAGCAGCTCGAGGAGGCCTGCGCGCCGGCAAGGCCGTTTGATCGCATGATCATAGCCGGCGATCCGGATGCGGACAGGCCGGAGATCGGCTATGAGCGCGTGGCGGCGAGGATGTCCTCCGCGGCAAAGAGGATCGCGGAGCGCAGGCCGGAGGCCGAAGCCTGCACGGGCGACCGCGGAATCCGCCTTGCGGATGTCCGCGGGGGAAGATATTCGATGGAGGAGTTTCTCGCGCAGATTCCGGATGAGGAGCTGATTCCGATCACACGCGGCGAGGGGATGTGCTCCCCGAAAGTTACGCCGGGTGTGGCGGCGGCATTCGGCGGTGTGACAGAGGCTCTGAAAGGCTACGGAATCCCGGTGGCTGCCTGCGCGGACGGACCCTCCGGCATCCGCATGGACAGCGGAACCATGGCGTTCAGCAGCCCATCGGGCACGGCGATCGCCTGTTCTTTTAACACCGCGCTGACGGCGCAGCTCTATGAATATGTGGGCAGAGAGCTGCGGATGAATCATATCGATACGCTGCTCGGGCCCGGCATCAACATTCACAGGAACCCGCTGAACGGGCGTAATTTTGAATATTTCTCCGAGGATCCCTATGTGACCGGGACGATGGCGGCGGCAGAGCTTCTGGCGATGCACCGGAGCGGAACGACGGGAACGATCAAGCACTTTGCCTGCAACAATCAGGAGACGAAGCGCTCCCGCGCGAACCCTGTTGTCTCGGAGCGTGCGCTCCGGGAGATTTATCTGAAGCCATTTGAGATCGCGGTGAAGCAGGGGGGCGCATACAGCATCATGACGACCTACGGCCCTCTGAACGGGATATGGACGGCAGGAAATTATGATCTGAATACGGCGGTTCTCCGCGGCGAGTGGGGCTATGCCGGGATTGTGATGACGGACTGGTGGGCGGAGATCAGCGACGATGCGGGCGGGCTCAGCCGCACGTTTACGGCGCAGATGATCCGCGCGCAGAATGACCTCTATATGGTGGTCAATGATGCGGAGACGGGCATGCCGGGGGATAACGCGGCGGCGGGGCTTTCATCCGGCGTCTTCACGCGGGGAGAGCTGGTGCGGAGCGCGGCGAATATATGCCGCGTGCTCATGAACATGCCGGCGATGGATTTTCTGCTCGGTGAGACGGATGAAATTGAGGAGAGGAACCGCCCGGAGACGGAAATGGGAGCGGTGTACCCGCAGCCGGAGGCGGTCTGCGAGGCAGGGGGCTGCGAGCTCGATGCCTCGGGCCTTGTCACGCAGGGCGGGAGCGCCAATATATACAGCGTTCGCATCCCCGAATCCGGGAGCTATCGCATGATCTTCACGCTTCGCTCGGAGCTGGGGGAGCTGGCGCAGAGTTCGGTCGCCGTTTATGTCAACAATACGATCAAGGGCAGTTTTACGGTCAACGGAACAGAGGGCGGGAGCGTTACGAGAGAGCTTGTCTTTGACTCCAGCCTGCAGCTCTCGAATTATATCAGAATCTATTTTGCACAGAGCGGTCTTTCGGTCGCAGGCATCCGGCTTGTGAAAGAGGAAACGGCGTAAGCGGTATCGGCTGTGGAAAACGGCGACTTCCGGGGGCCGGTCACCAATGCCGGAACGATTGAAGACGGAACATTCCACGGCAAGGTGGAGAACGGCGGAACAATCACGGGCGGCAGCTTTCAGGGCAATGTGAATAACCGTAGCTTCGGGCATATCAACGGCGGCACGTTTGAGGGACGGGTGACAAACAACGGCGGAGCGATGGATGAGGACGCCATGCAGGGCGGCTGGAGAGATCACCAATCCGGGGCTCCCGCTCCGGCGCCGGCTCCGGTTCTGCGGAGCTCCGCCAGAAGCTCCGCGGGATTTGCCGCCGCGGAGAGAAAAGAATTATGGAAGCGGCGATCCTGCGTCACCTCCTCTGCGAACCAGTCCTCCGGGAGGTAGCTCTCAGCCATCGGGAGCGAGGGAAACTCGACCTCCGCGATGACAAGGCCCTGAAACGGCGCGTCAAACACATCGATTTCGGCGGTAAGACCGGAAAAGGCTTCCGGAACCTCCGGGTCCGCCGCCGGAGAATAGCCCTCCGCAAAGCGGGGAGAGGCAAGCGGCAGGAGATAGCGCGTTTTGGAGATTACGTTGCCGTCGGCCTTGCGGAGAAGCCTTTCGCAGGCCTCTTCGGTGAGCGGCAGGTTATACTCCTCGTGCGAGAGCATGCCGGAGCCCTTGCAGGTCAGATAATACCGCGTATCCTCCCGGCGGACGCGCACCACCGGCGATACGGAGAGATAGCCCTGCATGATGACATGCTTTGCCAGCAAGCGGAGGGAACAGGGAAGCCTGTTCGGCCCGAGGATGGTGAATTTGCGCTCAATTTCCATAGACCAGCTCCCGGACGGCGCGCGGCCTCGGCGCGGGCTCCGCGCTCTTTTCTCCGTCCCGCAGCGCATCCCGTTCTTTTTCGGCAAGATGAAGACTCCGGGTGAGGAACTGCATCAGATCCTTGCGGGTGACGATGCCGATGAATGCACCGCTGTCATCGGTTACGGGGACAAAGTTCTGCGAAGTGGCGGCGTGGATCAGATCCTCGATTGCAGCGTCGGCCCGCACCGGAAGATAGTCGCGGCGGCGGGCAATGCTCATCAGCGGGATATCTTCGGCCTTTTTCAGAGAGAGGTCGTAGTGTTCCTTGATGGCGCGGAGCAGATCGCCCTCGGTGAGCGTGCCGCAGTAGTAGCCGGTGCGCTCATTGATGATCGGGACGGACGCAAACTGATGGGCGTCCATTTTTTCCATGACCTGCCGGAGCGTGTCCGTGTCATAGACAAAATTGACCTCAATTTTCGGGGTCAGGAAAAACAGAATATTCACGATGCCGAAGCCCTCCCCGGAGTGTATACAATCTGCGCGGCCAATGTGTCGGCTGCCTCGCTGCCGAGATAATGGCTGACGATTTTCAGCGCGAAGGGGATGGAGCAGCCCATGCCGCGGCCGGTGATGATATTGCCGTCCTGGGTGGCGGGCTCACGGGTCAGAACGGCTCCCGCCATGTTGCTCTCCTGTCCGGGGAAGCAGGTGGCGTGTTTTCCCTCCAGCATGCCGAGCCCCGCGAGGATCGTCGGCGCGGCGCAGATGGCTGAGATCCGGCGGCCCTCCGCAAAGAAACGGCGGAGCTCCCGGATCAGCGTTTCGCAGTTTTGCAGATTGGTCGTGCCGGGCATGCCGCCGGGGAGCACGAGCATGTCGAGCTCGTCGAAATTCAGCCGGTCGACGGTAGTGTCGGCGATGATGCGGACGCCGTGCGACGAAAGGACCTCTGGTGTTTTGTTCACCGATACGGTCTGCACCGGGATCCCTGCGCGGTACAGAAGATCAACAACGGTGAGAGCCTCGATTTCTTCGCTGCCGTCCGCCAGAAAGACGGCGGTTTTTTTGTCTGTTTTCTGATGAAAGTCGCTCATATGCAATTCCTCCCTGCAAAGGTTTCCGTGTGGAGTCTGCCCGGCGCCGGAGCGGCCGGCGGAGCATGAACTTACTTTATATTATAGCGGGAAACCGTTGTCAGTTGATGAAAGCTTTATGAATTATTTGAAAACAGACGGGGCTTTTCTTATAATTGACAGAACGATAGCGGATGGAATAAAGACGAGCCGGGCGCGGCGGGAAAGGCAAAGGGAACCGGAGGATATGCGTTGCAGAGCGGCAGTGTTTGACATGGACGGCACGATACTCAACACGGCGGGCGATCTTACGGATGCCCTGAATTACGCCATGCGTGAAACCGGCCATCGTCATGACTACACGGAGGAGCAGGTGCGCGGCTTTGTCGGAAGCGGCATCCGCACGGCGATCGGGCGTGCCTTTGACGAGGAACGGCGGGGGCTGGCGGCCCGGCAGGGCGCGGCGGAAACGGAGCTTTCTCGTTCCTTTGACGCGGCGGAGACGGATCGCGTGCGGAACGTCTTTCTTCCGTATTATGAGACGCACTGCGACGTCCGGACGGACAGCTACCCCGGGATCCGTGAGATGATCCGTGCGCTCCGGGAGCGGGGCATTCTCACGGCGGTGGTCTCGAACAAGCCTGACGCGGCGGTGAAGAAGCTGGCGCAGGATTATTTTGAGGGACTTTTTGATCTCGCGGTCGGGGAGCAGGCGGGAATCCGGAGAAAACCTGCGCCCGATATGACGGAAAAGGCGCTTGCGGCGCTCGGAATCCGCAGGGAAGAGGCGGTCTATATCGGCGATTCGGAGGTCGATCTGGAGACCGCGGCGAATGCGGGCCTGCCCTGCATCGGCTGCGCGTGGGGCTTCCGGGGCGCTGCGTTTCTCCGGGCGCACGGGGCGGAGCTTCTCGCGGAGAGCGCGGAGGACGTCCGCAGGATCGTTCTCGGCATGGAGGATTGATATGCAGGAAGAGAAAGCAGCGGTGGGAAAACCGATTCTGTGGATTGTTATTCCGTGTTATAACGAGGAGGCTGTGCTCCCCGTCACGGCGCCCCTGTTCCGGAAAGAGCTTGCGGAGCTCATGAATACGGGACGGGTCTCCGGGAAGAGCCGCATTCTGTTTGTCAACGACGGCTCGCGGGATCGGACATGGGAGATCATCCGGGATCTGGCGGCTGGGGACGAGCATTTTATCGGCATTTCACAGAGCCGCAACCGCGGGCATCAGAACGCAGTGCTTGCCGGCCTCATGGAGGCGCGGGAGAAAACGGACATCACCATCTCGATCGACTGCGACGGGCAGGACGACATCACGGCCATGGGCGAGATGGTCGACGCATATCTTGAGGGCGCGGAGGTGGTTTACGGCGTCCGGTCGAAGCGGGATACCGACAGCTTTTTCAAGCGCTTTACGGCGGAGGGCTTCTACCGCCTGATGAACCGGATGGGGGCGGAGCTGGTTTTCAATCACGCCGATTACCGCCTGATCAGCTCCCGCGTGCTGGATTCCTTTGCGGATTTTCATGAGGTGAACATTTTCCTGCGGGGACTCATTCCGCTGGTGGGGTACCCGAGCGCGCAGGTGAGCTATGAGCGGGCGGAACGGATGGCAGGCAAAAGCCATTATCCGCTGGGGAAGATGGTGGCGCTGGCCTTTGACGGGGTTACGAGCCTGTCGGTGCGGCCGATCGCCGTCATCACCGGCTTCGGCTTTGCCGTCAGTGTGGTCGGCTTCATCGGGATACTCTGGGCGCTCATCATGACGATGGCCTCCCGCGCGGTGGCCGGCTGGGCGTCGACGGTGTGCATCATCTGCTTCCTCGGCGGGATACAGCTCCTCAGTCTCGGCGTGATCGGGCAGTATGTGGGCAAGATCTATATGGAAACCAAGCAGCGCCCCCGCTATATCATCAGTGAACGCACATGGGAGCCGTCGAAGCGGCATTATAAAGGATGAGGCGGCATGCGTCTGGATAAGTTTCTTGCGGATATGGGACTCGGCTCGCGAAGTGCTCTGGGAAGGGAAATACGGGACGGTGCGGCGACGGTAGGCGGCGAGACGGTCCGTCGGCCGAACACGCCGGTGAGCGCGCAGGATGAGGTTTTGTGGCACGGCGAGCGCATCTTCTATCAGGAATTTGAATACTATATGCTGAACAAGCCGGCTGGCGTCCTCACGGCGACGGAGGATCGCCGCCAGCCCACGGTGCTCGATCTGATGATCCCTGAGAATATGGCGGATGCCGGCGCAGGGGCAGGCGGGGGCGGCATGCGGCGGGATCTTTTTCCGGCGGGACGGCTTGACCGGGATACGGAGGGGCTGCTGCTGATTACGAACGACGGCGGACTGGCACATGCTCTTCTTGCGCCGAAGCGCCATGTGGAGAAGGTCTATGAGGCTTGGCTTGACCGCCCCGCGACGGAGGAGGACGCCGCGCGCTTCGAGGAGGGGCTCCGGGTGGACGCCGCCCTCACGGCAATGCCGGCAAAGCTCGAGCTTTCGGTCACGGAGCCCTGCCGCGTTTTTGTCACGCTGCAGGAGGGCAAGTTTCATCAGGTGAAACGAATGTTTGAGGCGGTGGGAAAAACGGTCGTTTCTCTGAAGCGCCTGTCGATGGGCCCGCTCCGTCTGGATCCCGCGCTCCTCCCGGGAACTTTTCGGTCGCTCTCGGAGGCGGAGCGAGATGCGCTCCGTGAGATCGCCCGCGCGGGAAAGAAAGCAGACGGGGATGCTTAAGCTATGAGAATGCCGATTGCATTGAGTGAAAAAACGCTTACGAAAGAGGAGCTCATCGCCGACCGCCGAAAATGCCGGCGCTACGATCAGTGCGGGCTGGGCGAGCGGGCGATCTATATGGGGAGCGTCATGCATCCCCGCAGATATTACATTCCGTATGAAGCGGTATCGCACGTCTACAAGCGGGTGGCCGCAAGCCGTCTGGGCGGCCGGGGCTTTCTTGCCCCGATTCTCTATCTGGTCGTGCGCTACGACGGGGGCCGGGAGCAGCAGTGCTCGTTCCGCTATCTCCGGGACTGCGACGGGATGCAGAACGAGCTGGAGCGCCGCCATCCCGGCATCTGTCTTCTCAGTCCGGCGGGCGAGGCGCGGCAGAAAGAGAGGGAGGCGCTTGCGGCAAAAATTGCGGCAAATGAGCTCTCAGAGGCGGGAAAGCAGGCCCGCAGGCAGCTTGAAAAGGCCCGATGGACCGTGTGCCGGCAGCCGGTGCTCTATGAGAGGCTGGCAGCCATGGCGAAGCTGAAGCGGCGGGCGGACAATATCCGCCCGGTTTATCCGAGGATCGCTCTGTCGGTTCTTGCGGCCGGGGCGGCGCTGTCGCTTCTGGGGCTGTACCGGATGTACGCGGAGCGGAGCGGGAGGGGCCTTGTCGCCGCGCTGCTCGGCATCATGCTCATGGCGGTCATGGTGAACAGCCGGGCGCTCCCGAGCCGGATGACGGACCGGAAGCGGAGAAAGCGCGAGTATGAGGAGGCGCTTGCGGCGATGGAGCAGGCGCTTGGGGACGCTCCGGAATTTCCCCTGCCGGCCTGCTACGCCCATCCGTATGTATGCGACCGGCTCATCCGGATTGTGCAGGAGGAGAGGACGGAAACCATTCCGGAGGCGCTCGCGGTTCTCGAGGAGGAGCTGCGCTCTCTGGATTCCGGCGTGGTGCTCACCGGGGACGATTACCGCGAGGTGGTGACGATCAAGCCGCTGTTTACCTGCTGCGACGACCCGAAAATATAAACAAAAGATAAGATTATAAATAATTTATAAAATTATTCGATTGAAACAGGCCCGGATTCGCGATATGATATCACTTAAATATTGAAAGTCATATGGATTCTGTATCATAAACAGAGTGCTATGACCGGAAGGAGGACCGGATGTTAACATTTATCATTGGTCTCGTGATTCTTATCGGAGGCGGCCTCTGCTACGGTAAGTTCTGCGAGAACGTCTTTGCTCCGGACGACCGGGAGACACCGGCGTATGCGAGGCAGGACGGAGTGGACTATGTGCCGATGAAGACATGGCGCAACAGCCTGATCAATCTGCTGAACATTGCGGGCACAGGGCCGATACTCGGACCGATTCAGGGAATCCTCTTCGGACCGGCGGCTTTTCTTGCGATTCCGATCGGAAACGTCATCGGCGGCTCCATGCACGATTATTTCTCGGGAATGATCTGCACGAGAGACGGCGGCACGCAGATGCCCGATTTCGTAAAGAACTATACGAACAAGGCGATTTATGTGCTCTATGATATCTTTATCTGTGTTCTTCTTCTGCTTGTCGGCGCGGTGTTCATCTATACGCCCGGCGACATCGCGACCACGCAGGTGTTCAAATGGTCCGGAGCTCCGACCGACCCCACCACGTGGATTGTGTACCTTGTGATTTTTGCGTATTATCTCGTCGCGACGGTTCTGCCGATCGACAAGCTGATCGGCCGGGTGTATCCGATTTTCGGCGCGATCCTGATCTTTTCCGCCATCGGCATCTTCATCGCGATCTTTGCCAAGGGCTACCCGCTGAATGAGATATGGGAGCCGTGGAACATGGCGGGCGCGGCGATCACCGGCGTCGGCGCGGACGGCGCGGCGGTCGAGCTCGTGGAAAAGGGCTTCCGGTACGGCGACTATTTCAATGCGAGCCACTTTGTTCCGGTATTCTTCCTGACGGTCGCCTGCGGTATTCTGTCCGGCTTCCACAGCACGCAGACGGCGCTGGTCGCCCGCACCATCGAGTCCGAAAAGAACGGGCGCACGGTGTTCTACAACATGATGCTCGTCGAGGGCTTCATCGCGATGTGCTGGGCAGCAGGAACCATGGCGATGATCAATCTCGGCGCAGAGGCGGGCGGTCTGTCCATGATGGGCAGCAAATATCTGCAGCTTGCCGCAGAGAACAAGGCGGTGGTGGACGGCGCGGTGCAGGCCTCCTACATTGCCGGCGACAACGGGCTGTTCTATCATGTGATCGGCGCGGCGGCGGTGACCGGCGTTCTGTGCCGCAATGCACTGGGCAACATCGGCGGCACCATTGCGCTGCTCGGCGTCATCATTCTTCCGATTACCTCGGGAGATACGGCGCTGCGTGCGCTGCGGCTGACGCTGGCGGATTCCCTGCATATCAGACAGGAGAACAACAAGCAGCGTCTGGGACTTGCGGTTCCGATCTTTGCGCTGGTATTTATCATTCTTGTGTGGGCGAAGTTCAACAGCAACGGCTTCAACATGCTGTGGAGATATTTCAGCTGGGCGAACCAGATGATTTCCATGTTCGCGTTTGCCTGCGTGGCGGCGTACCTCTATAAGCAGGGCAAGGCGAGGTTTGTCTGGATCCCGATGGTTCCGGCCTGCTTCTATGCGTTTGCGACCTGTGCGTTTCTTGTGCACGATCCGACGCAGTCCGGCCGGGAGATGATGTCGTGGACGGCGGCGTACGCGGTGGCGGCGGTCTGGACGGTATGCTACCTCGGCTTCTGCATCTGGAACGGCAGACAGCAGGCGAAAAAGGCCTGATTGCAGGAAAAATCAGAACGAAGAGCCGTTCGGCGCAGCAGCGCCGGGCGGCTTTTTTGGACGGGCGGCGTTCTGCCCGTCCGGATCGGAGGACGCGATGGACCGCAGGGATATTTTGGATTTTCTGCGCCGGGAGGGAGTGTCGGAGCACATCCTCTCCGAGGTGGAATATTTCCGCAGCTTTTATCAGCTCAGGGAAGAGATGCAGGGGCGGGTTCCCGAGCCGCTGTATCACTATTACGGAAAGGAAATCTGGGAGCAGGCGCTGACGACGCTGCTCGCCGGGGAGCATCTTCTTCTCGTCGGGCCCAAGGCGACGGGAAAAAACGTTCTCGCACAGGGCCTTGCCGCGGCGATGAACCGCCCGCAGTGGGATATTTCCTTTTACATCAACACGGATGCGGGGGCGCTGATCGGAACGGACACCTTTGAGAACGGCGCGGTGCGGCTGCGCAGGGGGCCGGTTCTTCGCTGCGCGGAGGAGGGGGGCTTCGGCGTTCTGGATGAGATCAATATGGCCAGAAACGAATCTCTGGCGGTGCTGCATGCGACGCTCGATTTCCGCCGGGTCATCGACGTGCCGGGCTATGAACGGGTCAGGCTCCATGAGGCGGCGCGCTTTATCGGAACGATGAATTACGGCTATGCCGGGACGCGGGAGATCAATGAGGCGCTGGCGTCCCGCTTTATGATTCTTCAGATGCCGGTTATTACCGAGGAGAGCCTGCAAAAGCTGATAGGGGACAAGTACCCGGCGCTGCGGCAGGATTACCGGGAGCAGTTTGCGCAGCTGTTCAGTGATATCCGCCGGAAGTGTGAGGGCGGCGAGATATCCGCGGGGGCGCTCGATCTGCGGGGTCTGCTCGCCTCCATCCGCATGATGGAGCACGGGCTTACGGCGGTGCGCGCGCTTGAGCTCGGCATAGTGAACAAGTGCTTTGAGGAATATGAGCGCCGTCTGGTCAGTGATCTTCTGGCGGTCCGTTTCCCCGGGGATCTGGGGAAAGAGGAGCTTTTTGAGAGAACCTGAGCGGACAGGGCAGTGAGAGCGGCAGCGGATGGAAATACGGGAATTTGAGAAAAAACGGGCGGCAAACTTCATATGGAACAGTGCGCACGACTACACGATCGAGACCGGCTTCCGCGTTTACGATGAGGAGGGACGCGCGGATGTGTACTGGAACAGCGTGATCGGCGCGATCCACCGGCATTACGACTGGGCGGCGCTGATGCGGTTTTACGCGAGCTTTCACGAGACGGTGGATCAGGGGAGCTATGAGAGTCTGTTCTGGCTTGCGCTGGAGAATGCCGTTTTTGAACGGGAACGGACGATGCGGCCGGTATTTCCGTATCTTCGCAGGCGGTACGCGGAGCGGCGGATCGGCTCGCTTGCCGGGCAGATTTCGGAGGATGCGGCAGGGCAGAGGATTCTTGCCGTCACCTACGGACACTTCCGGAGAGCGCTGGGGCGGGACGCCGGGCTTCCGGATCTCGTAGATGTGCATCTTCTTGATGCTCTGGAGCTCTCCGGAGAGGCTGACACCGGAGAAATCATAGAGCGGCTTACGGAGACGCTGAAAAAATACTTCGGCTTTGATCCGTACGGGCCGAGGTTTCTTCCCGGCGGGAGGGGCTTTCGCAGTCCTCTGCGCCGGCTCTCCCTGCGGAGGCGTAAGAGAGCGCCCGCGGACGGAGATCCGGGAGCGGCGCGGGGGCCGGTGCGGCGGCTGTCTTTCGGTTACGGAGAGCATGTGTCGGAGTACGGAAGCGCGCGTTGGGATCAGAGCGGTCTTCGCGCGGCGTTTGCCGCCGGTGCGGCGCAGGCAGGAGACGGCTCCCGGGAATATCTCTCCGCCTGCTTCGGAAGAGCGCTTCCCGGCGAGGCCGAGACGGCGCGGCTTCAAAGGGAATACTGCTGCGGAAATCATGCGGGCATAAGGCTCCATATCACGCGCGGAGAGGCAGATTCTGAGGCGGGCGGAGCGATGTCCGAGACAAGGAGGAGCTATGCGGGGAAGCTCCGGGAGGAGGCGCTGCGCCAGAGAGAGCACAACGAGCAGTCGTTCCGGGCGGGAGAGAGCGTCTTTCGCGTGCAGATCATGCGGCTGACCGCAAGGCTCCGGAACTCGCTGCTGTCACGTCTTGACGAGCGGTCCCTGCGCGGACAGACGGGGACGCTAAACGGCGGGCGGGTCTGGCGGGCACTGTATTTGGGCGATAACCGGATCTTTGAAAAAACGGCCCGCGAGGATGCCGGCAATCTGACCGTGGATCTTCTTCTGGACGCCTCGTCGTCGCAGAGACCCCGGCAGGAGACGGTGTCGGCGCAGGGTTATATGATCGCGGAGAGCCTTGACAGGGCGGGGATTCCGGTCCGCGTGTCCTCTTTCTGTTCGCTGAGCGGGTATCTTGTGCTGAATATTTACCGGGACTATCATGAAAAGGGACGGAACCGGGAGATTTTCCGGTATTTCACGGCAGGGGCGAACCGGGACGGGCTGGCGGTCCGCCTCGCGGCGGGGCTTATGAGGGACAATTCGGCGGAGCACCGGATCCTCATTATCCTCAGCGACTGCAGCCCCAACGACGCGGCCGGCATGCAGGGGCCGGCGGGGAACAGCCGGGATTACACCGGGGAGCTCGGGGTCGAGGATGCGGCGGCCGAGGTTCATGCGGCGAGAATGGCGGGCATCACGGTGCGGAATGTGTTTACGGGCGGGGACGCCGCGCTCGGGAACGCTCGCCGGATCTACGGCGCGGATTTCATCCGGATCCGCGGACCGGAGCAGTTTGCCGAGGCGGTCGGGACGATGCTGACGGACTGCATCCGGTTGTTATAGTGTGAAAAATCACGCTGATGCGCTGATCTGCTCCGTGAGCGAAAAGCGCAGTTGCGTAGTGGGACGGCACGAGACGCGAAGCGGCTCGCATCTCTGCGCGCTGGCGCAGAGATGTTGCACACGGCTATTTGGGTCGAAGCCAAATAGCCCTGATCGCAGCTGTAAAACCGCCTGCGCGGATCTTACAGCGCGTGCCTCGCTGAGGAACGCTTCGGCATGGAGGATTAGTATGACGGGCGATGGAGAACAGGGGGAATGAAAATGTTTTTTCTCTTTGCGAAAAAGGTGACGCTGGTCAACACGAACAGCAAAAAGGAGCTGAAAGAAAAGGAAGAGAAGCTGCGGGCGGCAGGAATCCGTGTGAATACATGGGCGACCGAGGAGCTTCCCGTGATGGGCGGCGCGCACATGAAGAGCGCGGACTGGCAGCATCTGGGGGACCGCAATAAGGATGATCAGCGCATCGTCTATCATCTGGAGGTGGCGGCGAAAGACCAGTACCGCGCCATAGAGCTGCTGCTGGGCGGCGCAGAGCCGCCGGAGGGCTTTATCCCGTAACCGGCGGTTTTTTTATTCCGTGGCCGGCCGGAGGGCTTTATCCCGTGATTGGTCGGGGGCTTTATTCCGTGACCGGCAGGGGCTTTTTCACGTCCGCGGAGGCAAACAGCGGGGTGGGGGCCTCATCCGGAGGGTAGAAGATCCGGTTGTCGGCGAGCTCCTCGTATTCCTGTCCATGGATATCAAAGATGCTGACGGAGCAGTTTTTCGGGAAGCCGGGCTTCCAGAAATCCGAGACGGGCCATCCGCGCAGATTCAGCTTCATGCTCTGGCCCCATGCGCCGTGCGAGACGACCATGATCCGCTTCGGGGCGTTCGGGAGAAGAGAGGCGGGGACCAGCACCTCAAGGAGAAAGCTCCGGGCGCGCGCCGCCAGCGCCTCGATGCTCTCGGCTCCCTCCGGCGCTTCATAGCGCTCCGGCGCCTCGGAGAAGAGGCGGAAGCTCTCAGGGAGCGCCGTGACCACACAGCCCTCATAGGGGCCGAAGTCGATCTCCCGGAGCCGATCGTCCGTGAAAAGGGGGATGCTTCTTCCCGCGCGGATCAGCTCCGCGGTCTCCCTTGCGCGGGAGAGCGGGCTTGTGTAAATTCTGTCAAATTCTGTATTCCGCAGTGCGCGGCCGGTCAGCGCGGCGGCGCGGCGGCCGTTTTCGTTGAGAGGGATGTCCCTCTGTCCCTGTACCTTTTTCGCGGCGTTCCAGTCGGTTTCGCCGTGCCGTATCAAGTATAATTTCATGTCAAACCTCAATTAGCAGAGCAGCTCCCGCATGGGAGCGTATCGGGCCTTTTTTACGTCACAGCATGTCGATCCGCCGCAGAAAGGTCTCGACGATCCGGCGGTATCTCTCCCGGTCCGTGAGGAGGGATTCCGCGTGTTCGGCGCCCGGGATGAGATGGAGCTCGGAAAGCCCTTTTGTGACGGCCTGCATCCGGACGGAATTTTCGCAGGAGATGAAGCTGTCGCGGTCCCCGTGGATGAAGCAGATCGGGACGGTGTTATCGCGGAGCTGATCAATGGGCCGGACGGCCGTGAACGAGTAGCCGAAGCGGAGCCGACAGGCCAGCGAGGCCGGATATACGAGCCAGCCGGGGAGTTTCATCTCGGAGCGGAGCTTCCCCGCGAGCACGTTCACCAGATCGGCGTAGCCGCAGTCGTTGACGATAAAACGGATGTCCGGACGGTACCGCAGCGCCATGATCTGGAGGCCGGAGCCCATGGACTCGCCATGTAGTCCGATGCGGATATCCGGGCCGCGGCGGCGGAAGCAGTCCTCGATCTGGGCGATCAGATCTCTTGATTCGACGACGCCCATGGTACAGTCGGTGCGCGGATTGCCGCCGTGCCCCCGGCTGTCATAGATGACGCAGTGAAAGCCCAGCGAGTGAAAGAGCAGGGCGTAGGGCACGCTGCCGTAATAGTTGATGGTGTAGCCGTGCGAGCAGATCACATAGCGGTCGCTTGGAACTGCGGCGGGCAGAAAGATCGTGTGGAGCTCGCAGCCGTCAAAGGAGCCGACGGAATATTCCTCTTTCGGGAGCGCGTCAAAATCGCCGAGGAGATCCGCCTTTATGAGACGGCCGCGGATCTCTTCGAGGGAATTGCAGCCGGGACGCGATACCTTTGCGGCAAGCAGGAAAGAGAGCGCGCACAGGAGAACCAGAAAAATCAGAAGCAGCGAAAAAAGAATGCCGGGGAACAAAGTGATCATAGAGCGTCTTGTTTTTCCTCCCGAAATTCAGTGCGGCCGATTGTCTCGTTCATGCTGCCCGTCCGATAGCCGTCGAGATCCATTGTAACATAGGTGAAGCCGATTCTGCGGAGCTCCCCGGCAACCGCGGCGCGCTTTGCAAAGAGCACGGGGAGAGCCTCCTCCGGCACCTCGATGCGGGCCATATTGCCGCCGTGGATGCGGACGCGGAGCTGACGGAAGCCGAGTTTCATGAGGTACTGCTCGGCATTCTCCACCATGCGGAGCCTCTGCGGGGTGATCCGTTCGCCGTAGACAAAGCGCGAGGCGAGACAGGCAAAGGAGGGCTTGTCCCATGTGGGGAGCCCCAGCATGTGCGAGAGCGCGCGGATATCCTCTTTGGTGAGCCCGGCCGCCCGGAGCGGGCTTTCGACGTCGAGCTCGGCGATGGCGGCGAGGCCGGGGCGGTAATCGTCCAGATCATCGAGATTGGAGCCCTCGGCGACATGCGGGATGCCCTTTTCCGCGGCGAGCGCGAGGATGCGGGAAAAGAGCTCCCTTTTGCAGAGGTAGCAGCGGTTCTCGGGATTTTCCGCAAAGCCCCCGACCGAAAACTCGTCAAAATCGACCTCGTACTGCGTGATCCCCTCGGAGAGAGCGAACTGCTTCGCCTCATCCAGCTCTTTTGCAGGGAAAGAGGAGGCGCGCGCCGTGATGAGGACAGCGCGGTCGCCCAGTACATCGTGCGCAGCCCTCGCAAGAAAGGCGGAGTCTACGCCGCCGGAAAAAGCGACGGCAAGGCTCCCGAGGGAGCGGAGCTGCTCCTTGAGAGTGCGGTAGCGTGCGAGCAGAGCGTCGTCCGGTAGCGGGCTTTCCTGCGCCGGAGCGCTTTTTTTCAGGGGTTCGGGAGCCTGCGCCGGAGAATGTACGGAGTCAGTGCGTGTCATGGAAACGGTCCTTTCTGCTGGGGAAAACGGTTCTCCCGCGGCATCCATCCGGAATGATGTCGGTGCGCTGCCGCCAAATGGCAGCTTTCTCATGATTCATCTTAATGCAGAGCGCGCTGTCTGTCACGACGGAAATATAATGACGATAGCGTCAAGTTACTGTAGGACAGTAAGTGTCAGATCAAGCACCCTGCCCATTGAAAACTATATATCCCAGAGATGCCAGCGAATGGCCGCCGTCTTTCTGGCTGTTCCATCTGCTATGGATGCACGAAATACCTCACTGTATTTCCCAAGCTCTCCGCGATGGCTGTTCTCACT
>NZ_LR130589.1 GCF_900625025.1 Lachnoclostridium sp. Marseille-P6806 | reverse complement strand
ATTGCCTCCCGGGATGTACCTCGTGCTGATCCGTTCCCGGACAGCGAAGCGGTTTGGTCCGTCACGGCCGTTATCCTCGACAATGGTGTTGACCGGTCGCGGAACTTTGCGGATAGAATCTGGAACTACTCACGAACGCGCAGCGTTCAGGCACTAAAACGAGTCAATTTCGCCGTTTTCTATAGTACGGCGGATTGGGAAAGTATTATTCAATCCAAACGGCAAAACACCTTGGAAAGTTTCCGATATCCGGAGCCGGCATCACCAGATTCCCGGGATTATCCTGTATCTCACCTTGTTTCGATACGCCGCGTAGCCCTCAAGTCCCTCCATGAGTATTTTTTCCTCGTTCTTTATTCTCCCTGCGATAATAGGGATATAGAGCAGAAAGATCAAAAACGAAACGGGAGATCCCAGTACCAGTCCCATCGAGGGAAACAGGAGCAGCGTTGCAGAATACATGGGGTGCCGGACGATTCCGTAAAGACCGGTATCGATAACTTTTTGATTTTCCTGCACCTCCACCGTTCTCGACAGGTAGACATTCTCGCGCAACACCTCTGCATACAGCAGATATGCCGCCGCAAATAACACGACTGCCGCACAGATCATCCATTTCAGCATATGCAGCCATTCATATCGAAAATTCAGGCCGGCAACGACAAACGCGGCCACAAACATCACCGCGCTCAGCGCGACGGCCTTTTTCTGCTCTTTCTCCTTTTCCTCTGTATTCAGTCTCTTTTTCAACAAATCCGGACGGCGCAGCAGCATCACCGCGCCCGCAATCAGCATCGGAATGAAAAGAATGCCGATCAAAAGCCATCCGTTCCAATACCGCAGCGTCCCCGCCGGGAAAAACAAAAGCAGCATCATGATCAGCAGGCCGATCAAAAATTTTGCGGCTGCCTGAAAGCACAGTTTTCCGGTCATATGACCACCCCTCTCCTCGTTTATCATTCCGATTCAAATGATAAATCCGATTCTGCATAATGACAAATCTGAGCCTGGGTTAACCATACTGCGCCATCTTCAAGCCGGACATCAACAGAAGCTTTTAATTCTCCACCCAATCGCTTGTGTTCGAGAATCAACAAATCTGCGATAGATTCCATCCTCACGGATGAGCTGCTCGTGCGGCCCGCGCTGTACGATTCTGCCCTTATCCACAACGAAAATCTGATCTGCTTCCCGCACGGTTTTCAGCCTGTGCGCGATCATCAGAATTGTCTTTTCCTTTGTCAGCGCCTTGATTGCATCCATCAGTTCTTTCTCATTTTCCGGATCCACATTGGCCGTTGCCTCATCAAGGATGATTACCGGGGCATCTTTCATAATGGCTCTGGCGATGGAAACGCGCTGTTTTTCTCCCCCGGACAAAGACGCTCCGTTTTCCCCAATCATGGTCTCATACCCATCGGGGAGTGCCATGATAAAATCGTGACAACATGCCTTTTTGGCGGCTTCGATGACTTCTTCCATTGGTGCGTCCGGCTGACCAAAGCGGATATTGTTAGCCACCGTGTCATGGAAGAGATACACATTTTGAAAAACAAAGCTGAAGTTCTCCATGAGGGAATTCATGGAATAATCCTTTACGTTCTTTCCATCCAGCCTTACCTCACCGCTGTCCACATCCCAAAATCGTGATATCAGATGGCAGAGCGTTGTCTTTCCTCCGCCGGACGGACCGACAAATGCGACAGTCGTTCGTTGCGGAATCGTCAGTGATACACCGTCTATGATTTTCTTCTTGTCATAGGCGAAATCAATATCACTTACCTCGATATTATGGGTTTCGGGCGTAACAGCTTCACCCTGTGTATCCATCGGTGGAAGATTCAGGATCTCCTGTCCCCTCGTCACGCAGATATCCACGATTCGGAGCAGTGCGGAATAGGAACCCATCGTTTCCAGACCGGCAAAGACATGAAACGCCATGATCATCATGATAACCGCCGTGATGATATCCATTGTTCCGGCGAGATAAAAACGGATTGAGAAAAGAAGAATTGCCACACCTGTCAGCTTCATAATGGCGTTTTGCAAAGGGATATATCGATTCGACTCCATCTCCAGCGCCGTATTCATGTGCGACGATTCTACGATACTGTCTTTCAGCTTCTTTTTGGACCGGCCGGTCAGCCCGTAGGATTTTACCTCGGAAATGCCCTGGATGTATTCCAGCACGTTTTCTACAAGCCGCGTGTCGTTTTCCACCTTCCTTGCAGACAAAGATTCATTTGCCCTCTGCATAATGGTATTCACCACTGCAAAGAGGACGATACCAACGATGGAAATCAGACCAATCCTCCAGTCAAAAATCAAAATCAGCGCAACAATGATGACGGTATTGATGATGCCCTGCGTTGTCAGCATCACAACACGGGTAGCGGTATCACCGAGCTGCTCCATCGTATTGGTTGTCACGGAAGTAATCTCACCAATACTGGTGTTGTTAAAATAGCCCATCGGCAGAAAGCGCAGATGCTCGGCAATCTCAATGCGCTTATTTGCACATTCTCCGTATCCCGCACAGCACTGGAGCATCGTCTGACGGGATCTGAGGAATGACTCGATGATGACATAGGAAAGTATCATCAGGAACCCCAGAAGAACCGTCTTTTCTGACATGGTGTCAGAGAGAAACCCTTGCAGGATCAATCCGATCGCCGGAAACTTCAGTGCCTCACAGACACCGATCAGAACACCAAGTACCAGCGTATGATAGAACATCCGACGATGCTCTTTGGTGCAGAAATCGAAGAATTTCTTCAATGTGCCGATCACAGGGGAACACCTCCTTCCTCCGCAGTATCTCTGGCGCTGATGTGCGCCTCCCACATATTCCGATAGAGCTTACTGTTTGTGAGAAGCTCTGTATGTGTGCCTTTTTCTTCGATTCGGCCGTCTTTTACGACCACAATCTGATCGGAATCCACGATCGTTGACAGGCGATGGGCGATCACGATCAACGTCCTGCCTTTTGCCAGTCTTGCAACCGACCGCTGGATAACAGCTTCATTCTCAGGATCAGTATAAGCTGTCGCTTCATCAAGGATGAGTACCGGCGCGTTCTTCATCATGGCGCGGGCGATGGAGACGCGCTGCCGCTCTCCGCCGGACAGATGTACACCGCTGCCTCCGACAACCGTGTCAAAGCCGTTTTCAAGCTCCATGATAAAGTCATAACAGCCACTGTCCCTTGCGATCTGTTCAACTTGCGCATCAGCCGCATCAGGCTTCCCCATACGGATATTCTCCCTGATGGTAGTGTTGAAAAGGAAGGTGTCCTGAGACACATAGGCCACCTGCTTATTGTAGTCGGGAATGGATAACTCCCGGATATCCATGCCGCCCAGTGTGATGCTTCCGGAATTCACATCCCAAAGAGAAGCGATCAGCCTTGCAATTGTCGATTTTCCGCTGCCTGATGGCCCGACCAGAGCAGTCACCGTCCCCTCCGGTATGGTCAGGTCAATTCCATGCAGCACCTCTGTATCCTTATATCCAAATCGAACATGAGAAAGGACGATACTGCTGTCTTTTGGTCTCCCCTTGCTCTTTTCCGGTCTCACAAGCTCTGGCAGTTCCAGTACATCGTCAATATCTCCGAAAATGGATGTTGCCTTTCCAATATCGTCGTTATAACTCATCACAGTGATCAGCGGCGTAATCAGACCACAAGACAGGATAAGTATCATTACATAGTCGGCGAGCGCGAGAGACCCGTGCATGACAAAAATCGCACCGATAGGAAGAACCGAAAGCAGCGTAGCAGGAGCTGCCGTCATAGCAACTGTATATGGAATAATGCAGGATCTCATCCAGTCTATAAAGCTGTCTGCATTATCTTTCGCTGCATTCACAAACCGAGCGTAGGAGCTCTCTGCCTTTCCAAAGGCTTTAATAACTTCAATCCCACCAATGTATTCCACCGCCGTGTCATTGAGCGTTTTTGTAGTTTCCTGCGTTCTGCGAAATCTGCTTTCGTAGTCCTTAAACATCCACATCATACAGATCATCGCAATCGGCAGCGTCGCCAGTGACAATAGAGCCATACGCCAGTCAATCGTCAAAAGGTACACAAACATGATAACGGGCGCAAGAATATTCGCCGTAAACTCTGGCACAACATGTGCCAGAGTCGGTTCAATAGAATCCACCCGCTCCACCAGAATATTTTTAAGCGCACCGGACGGTATATCAAGCACCGTCCCAAGCGGCAACTTTGCCAGCTTTTCACAAAGTTCGGTGCGAATTTTCCCAATCAATGCAAATGTGGTTTTATGAGATGTGCTCGTGGACAGCGTGTGGAACACAATCCTTAAAATAAAGAACAGCGTCATCCACAGCCCCTCCTGCAGGAACAAACGGAAGGCCCTCTCACCAAACAGAAGCTGCTTTACTATTCTCCCCATAATGAAATAGGGGATCATGGAGCAGATGACGCCGATCACAGCGTAAATGATACTTTTTATGTATTTTGATTTGCTGTCTCCTGCAAACTTGAGAATATAATGCAGGAGACTGTTTCCCCTGGTTTGTCCGCCCATTTAGCCCCATCTCCTTCAATACGGTTGATTTCTATATTCTTTCGGCGTCATGCCGCAGATTTTCTTAAATGCACCGGAGAATTTACCCGCGCTGTCGTACCCGACCTCAAAAGCGATGTCTCCGATGCTTTTCTCCGGCTGCGTCATCAGAAGCTCACAGGCCGTCTGTATTCGATACTCCTTCAGCCATGTATAAATCGGTTTCCCGTACATACTTTTGAAGCAGTCTTTTAAAGCAGTAGCAGAAAGTCCAAAGCGGTCTGACAATTTCTCAATCGTATAGCTTTGTCTCAGATCCTCCGTCATGAGTTTCATGGCTACAGTCGTCTTCTCCACCTGATCCCGATAGAAATAAGTATGTTCTTCTTTTGTACCGGATTTCTCTAATGCAGAGAGGCACACCAAAAGCTCCAGTATCTTTGTGCGGAAATAATTCTGTCTCGCACGTTCCGGCACCTGATACAGATCAGTGAAAATGCGGCGGAGCGTTTCATTATCCTTTAAGATGGAAAAACCGTCTTTTCCACAGTACTTGTCCCTGACCGTCATAAGATCAATTTCAATTCCGGGTGCTTCTTTCGTCAGTGCCTTTTCCGCAATCGGAGACTCGAAGCCAATGGTAATTCCGTGAAAATGGCTGGCAGGGAATCTTGCTACTCCTTTGTGATGTACACGGGAATCAACGCAGACATTTCCAGATTTCTTCATCTGATAAAAGCCGTTATCGCACTCCATGATGAGACTCCCTTCGCGGCAGTAGTCCACCGCCAGAACAGTCTCCGCGGCCTGATACATCGAATCATAATGTGCCATATGAAAGTCGTTATACATCAGATAGATGCCATCAAATACGGGGTAGATGATCATGTCGCCTTCACCGGTATCGTTCTCCACCCGTAATACGATGCAATCCTCAGAATCGGCAATCAGACGGAACTCTCCAATCTCCCCGAAGTGTATAAAATCTTCCCAGATTGACTTTTCTTCCATCAGCTCACCTCCTGCATTTGAATTACGCCGTCACACACGCACTCGATAAACTCACTGTCATGCGTGACTGTGATGATGGTTCGACCTTCTTCTTTCAGCCTGTTCAAAATCGCTGCGACTGCCTGCATATTGGTGAGGTCGAGACCGCTGGTCGGTTCATCGAGAAGCAGTATCTCGCTTTCCGATGCCACGCCGCAGGCAATGGCAAGACGCTGCTTCTGTCCTCCTGAGAGTGACATCGGATGCCGGTCGGCAAAGGTGAGAAGCCCCACATCACTCAGGATTTCTCCTGCCCGTTTTTCATCCTTTTCTTTCATGCTGATAAGCACCTCATCCCGCACAGATTCCGTTGGGAATGGTCATCTCGTCTATATGAAAGACCTCTTTTTTGTCGGAATAGGAATAAGAAAAGTTCTTCAAGATAATCGCAGGATTTTTACCTGCAGCTCCATATCCGAGACGATTCGCCAGTTCTGCAGGAGAAACCTCCGCCGTGCTGCGCAGCCCGAGTCCTGCGCACATTTCCTCAGTGAAATTCTTCTTTTCTGCACCATTCAGCACCCGCCGGGTACGTCCTTCGCCAAGAATAACGATCTTGTCCGCAAGCTCCCAGACGTACCCCATCCGATGCTCTGCAATCAGGATCGTCTTTCCGCTCCTTTTCCATTCCCGGATCACGTCCCTTAAGCCTAAAGTACTCTCGTAGTCCAGATTGGCCGATGGCTCATCGAGCAGGATGATATCGGGTGCGAGAACATCCACAGAGCCACAGGCAATCTTTTGCTTTTCACCGCCGGAGAGCTCAAAGATGCTCCTGTCCATCAGATTTTTAATGTGAAAACGGCTGACCGTTTTCTCAATGCGATCAAGAATCTCTTCTTCCGGAAACGCCAGATTCTCGCAGCCGAAAGCCAGTTCGCTTGTGGTATCCACATTAAAGAACTGGGAACGAGGATTCTGAAAGACCGTTCCGATCCTGCCGACAAAGTCATAGATCCCATTGTCTGTGATCTCCTGTCCGTCGATGCGAATCGTCCCGCAGCGCACTCCATCGTAAAATTCCGGAATCAGCCCGTTGAGAAGCCTCAGAAGGGTAGACTTTCCACATCCGGACGGACCTGTAAAGAGCACACATTCCCCGTCGTTTATCGTAAGCGAGATGTCCGAAAGGTTCTTCTCTTCGGGATTCGCGGCATATGTAAAAGAAACATTTTCAAATGAAATCAAGCCGCCACCCCATGATCCACCAAACAATAGTGATCATCACGAACAAGAAAATCAAATAATCAGCCGCCCCGAACCCAATCCGGCAGATATTTGTCCGCTTTTGGGATATTCCAAGCCCTCTTGTGAGTGCCGCTGCCGACAGTTCCTCACCAATCTTCGCACTGCATGAAATCATCGGAACAAGGCGATATTCCAGCATCTGTCCTGCTTTCCCCCCCCGCGAAGACCTATTCCGCGCATTCTCATCGCCGCACGGATGGAGTCCCATTCCTCTTTCACCGTGGGAAAGAAGCGAAACATGACGCACATGGGGATTGTCAGCGTGTCCGGTACATGCATACGCTCCATTGCCGCCTTGAACTCGCTCACCTTCGTTGTGCGGATCACATAAGCCCCCATCATATACGCCGGGAGAAAACGTGTAATCAGCGTAACGAGGACACGAAGAAATGCAGCAATAATGCCTTGTGAATATGGAAAAACGTATATCTGCAGGAGTATGGTCGCCGTAAGGACTGCAAGCCCTGCCAAACAGGTTTTATATCGCTTTGCCGCGATAAGCAGCAAAAAAGGCAGAATCGTGAACGCCAGCCTAAACCAGAAAAGTCGATCTCCGCCCATGACGGCAAGCACCAAGGCAGCTTCTACAAACACGAGGAGCAATTTGGTCCTTGGGTCCAGGCCTTTCTCCCCGCCACCGGGCACCATTCGTGACATCAGGCAATTCCCGCTTTCTTGAAGTGCTTTTTCAGGAGTGTTTTACCGAGCAGCCCGCCGATCATTCCGCCGATAAAGGTGATGACGAGCAGCACAAAGAACATCCCGTTCGGTGTCATGCGCATGACAGCATCGATGTATTCCTGCCCGTAGCTCGCCCGGTCCGCAAAATACCGCTCCCTTTGCAGGAACAGGGGCAGATAGTTGCCGCAGGCCCATAACGGAAATACTCCGGCTGTCAGCACCGCAGCTTTCATGCTCTGATACTTGCCGCTGCGGTAGACCAGTTCCGCCATAATACCTGTAAGAATAGAGAACGGGATCGGCATCCATGTCATGCCGGTCACAAACATCATGATCCCCATGATAAGGCTCATGATCAGAATCATGCCCGGTTTCTTCACTTTCGTCAGAAAAAGCATGAACGGAATTCCGCACACGATTCCGTACATCGTAGACAAATGTTGATAAGGTCTCTCCCGTTAAGTTTCTCTGTTTTGGTATTCATTGCAGTGACCCTTTCTGTATATTTTAGTTAGATTTGGCTAACCTCGCAATATACTATACCACCGCTTTTTCATACTTTATAATCCATTCAGATATTTTTAATCCAATCAGATGACAAAATTCTGCTATGCCATGATGGCAGCAAGGATGTGCATCCCGCTATTCTTCAATGGTGTTTCATACCCGTTCCTCTTGCCCGACCAGTTTCAACGCACACACCAGATACATCAGCAGCCAGCCAAAGGATTCAAAGCCGGAGTCCAGTCCTTCCGCAATCAGATTCATGCTTTGACCAAGCAGAGCGATTACCACGGGATTGCAAATCAGGGCGATTTTCGGAAGCGGAAGCTTGCCCTGCAGCACCAGACCTATCCAGCCAATCGCCACAAATCCATCACAAATGAGAAAACCGGCCAGGAGCGGAACGGCGATACTCTTTGTCACCCGTATAACCATAGCGGCGGATGTCGACATATCACCAGTTGCCTCCATTCCTGCATTAAATACAACAGGCAGCACGCTCATAATGATATGGATGAACGCAAAATACAGAATACCTCCCCAGTTTGCCGTCTTAAAGAACTGATAAAGTTTTGAGCCGCTAAGACCATACTTCGTCTCCATGACTTTCAGCAGTTCGACTGCTGCTACGGCAAAGAGTGTTGTTCCTGCAAAACCCAGAAGCGATGACCCTGCATACCGCCAGTCTGGAGCCACATTCCACATCATTCCATACAGCGCATCCGGCTCAGACGAAGTCCCGATTGTTCCAAGCCCCAGCAGGTAGTCTCCCATTATAAACAGAACCATCCCCCATACGCCAAGCAGGATCTTTTTTCTCGATGTCAGTTTTTTCATACCTTCTCCTCCATAAGATTTTCTATCTCACTTGCCAGCTTCTCCGGGTAAAGGGCAGCAAGCCCTCCGGTTCCGCCGCAATCTGTGGGGCGCTGGTATAATCTCCCGGCTGTTCTTCATCGTATCCGGGCAAAGGCATCACCATCACATGCTTCACCGTCCTTTTGGAAACCACGGAATACAGCGGTTGACACATTTGCAGTAATCTTCATACTCCTGCCCGTAGAGGTTTCTCAGCCACTTCTCCTCGGTCCCCTTCATAAGGACTGTCAGGAACAGCCAATAGAGAAATGGAAGAGTAAGGAAGAATACATTACCACTGGTAAGTAATACGCCTGTACAAAGTATCGAAAAAGCCGAGTAGATCGGATTCCGCACCCATGCGTAAATGCCTGTCGTTACCAGCCGGTTTTCTTTGATGCCATCGTCGACCTTCGCCACGATTACCGCCTGTATCCACAAGAATATCCCAAGACCAATCAGGAGCACCCCAGCCACAGCAAGCGGAACCCTGAGAGACGATATTCTTCCCTTAGTGAACGCAGGAAGATTCCGACAAAGGGTAGCCACTAACGTCAGTCCAATGATGATCCCAACGTATACGGGCCCCGGTCCGTACAGCGGCAGGTGTTCTTTATCATCTGTTTTTATCTCCATTTCCTTTCATTCCCCTCGTATGTTTATTCCTGCCCTGGCATCCAGAAGCCCATGCCAGCAAAGACAATTGTTTCGGTAATCTATTTCTTTCCTCTGTTAGGATTAGCTAACCTTCAACCCCAAAAATACAATTCATACCGGTTTTGTATCAGACATTCTCCCCTTTCGCTTCATCGATAATTTGTAACATTATGCTTTCGCCAATCCTGAACAGCAATCAGTTTTTCGGCCGATACAATGAAACCCGTTTCTTCTCTGACTTCCTTTTCCGTATTGGATGCAAATCATTTCAGCGGCAATATTTCTTAGCTCCTCATACCGCTCTTTATCATAGACGTCTCTTCCATACGGGAGTCCTGCCTGTGCAATACTTTGGATACAAATTGCAAAATTTATCATTCATCGCTGTATTCTCACACTTCTAATTCCCCTTTTGTCCATAATCACTCATTTCATCAATCTTTTTCAGAAAAATTACAGAATCCCCCTTATATCCGATTTTTAAGAGTCCAAAGGGAAATTCATATACAGCAAAATCCATTATCCTTCGCCTCCCTTTTTTTCGATATGCAGACGGTGTAATACGATTGTCGGATTTAATTACCTTCACCTGCAGGACAGAATCTTATCCGTCCACGCTTCGAAATCAATATCATTTACCTGCTCCAACAGAGAAACATCCTCATCTCCAAATAACACCGGATCATCGGACATCGCTCCGCAAATGCCGCAGGCCATTGCTGCCATTGTATCAGTGTCCCCTCCAATATTGGCACACATCCTGGCACACTCGTACGGATCACCTTTCGACATATAGAATATGACCACAGCTGCAGGAATACTCTGTTCGGAAACGACAGACGTACCAATAATCCGATAAAGAAGATCAAGTGCCTCTGTTCTTTGAAAATGGTTGGCAAAATATCTGCCCAGCTCCATTCTTGCCGAAACCGAAGGTCCTCCCCACTGCATCCCACAACGAGCTCCCCTGTCTGCCATCTCTTTCATATAATCGAAGATCCGATTGACATCATCAATGCCGGTAATGGCCAACGCGCCGCCACCTGCAATGGCACAGGCGGCTGAGATTGCGCCAGAAGTATAATGGGTCGGCCTGCAGAGCTCAACGACATCATGTATCAGTTTGTCAGGATTAATCGCACCATTCAACCCGTTAACAAGGCCGACTGGCAGAATCTTCATCGCTCCGCCATTTGTTGTCCCCCTGGCACCACTTTCTTCCATGGGGACGCCCTGGTCAATCAGTTCCATCGCCCGCCGCGTACTCGGTCCGACAATCGACGCACTGTTCTCGGAAGTGGCAATCCATCGTCTCAGTTCCTCAATAAAGAGTTTCGCATCAACGGTTCCATGATTCTTTGCAAGAACATCTGTTACAATCAGACTGTTCATCGTGTCATCTGTGACCATACCGCGTTTGAGTTTGCTGGATATCGGATTATCCGGACACCCACTCTGAAGGCCTTCAACTTTCCCCACTTTGGACCTGATTGTAACAGTGTCCCACATTTCAACCGGCATACCGAACGAATCTCCATAAGCAATGCCAATCAGAGCGTTCCTGACGCGTACTCTCCTGTCCTCATCCTTCATGTCAATATCCTCCGGCAAAAGCCCTCCGCCATAGCCCGACAAAGCTCCAATGAATGCAGGCATCGGCGGAGGTAAATATCCTAAAGGCTCATTTTAACCGGAAAGCTGATTTATACCTCTCCGAACAGTGCATCAGCCTTATCCGCTGCAGGACTGTACCTCGCTCCAAGTCCAGTACAGGTATAACCAGCGCAAACAGAGGCAAAGTGCATGGCTTTTCCCAGATCGTAACCCCTCAGGTAATAAGCGACCATGAATGAGCCGATGTATGAGTCTCCGGCCCCCGTCGTGTCAATCACTTCCCCAACACTGACCGCTTCTGCCGTGTATTTCTTATCTTCCTCATTATAGGCTGATGATCCTTTGCGCCCCAGAGTGAAGATCAGTACGCCCTTACAATAGCGACGGAGCATGGTTTTGCATTGGTCCAGATCATCGGTCCCTGTAATCTGGAAGAGGCCTTCCCTGCATGGAGCAAAGACATCAACATATTGGAGGCAATCCAGAATGTCTTCTCTGGTGACCCCCATTCCCTCAAATGTCCCCATACCAACCTGCATGTTGAAGACGGTGTGGATGCCTTTTTTCTTCGCATATTTCAAGGCAGCCAGCGCTCGGTTATAGGGAAACAAATCCGTGTAGAATACCTTGGAAGAATCAATCATGTTGTAATTGATGTCTCCGTCTTTCAGAGAGCCAAAGGCGTCCCCCATATTAAGCATGATGAACTTGGCACCGGAATCATCAATCACAATATTCGTGTGCAGTGTAGTCATTCCTTTCTGAACAACCATCCCTCCGACGTCAACGTTCTCATCCTGCAGGCTCTTCAGAACATTCCTGCCGATGTCATCATCGCCAATCGCCCCGATAAAGCCGGTATCAGCTCCAAGTCTTGCGCATTGGACAATGACATTGGTCCCGCTTCCACCTGGCTTTACCGTAGAACTCTTAATAATGCAGAAGCCATCTTCCCCGGGAAGCTCATCCACTCTGATCAGAACATCCATTGCAAGTGTACCCAATCCAATAATATTCATATTCCACCCTCCTGCTTCACGCTTCTAAGACGCTGATCCGACTCAGACTGACATGACTCCCATCCCGCACCGAAATCCCGATTTGCCCGGTCAGATACGGGCGATCATTGTCAACATATTCCAACTGCGCTCCATTGACCGACGCCCGGATCACATCTCCTTTCACCGTTACATCAATTGTTACCGGCGCCTCCTTTCTCCAGTAACTTAATGCCTCTGTCAAAACCCGGTAACCATTCTCATTCTTCAGAATTGCTACTTTGTTGCCTGGAAGCAGCCCTACTGCATAGGAACGAATTGCACCCTGCACCCGGAAATTCACCATGTGGAATTCGCCTGTATGCGGAGTAATGGTGAATTGAACCCGGTAATCCTTCCAATCGTAACGACCCGTATAGCATTCCGCAAAGTCTGCGCAGGAAAGATGAAGTTCCCTGTCTGCAAGATACATCAATCCCTTCAGCCTGGTGAACTGGCTGATCTCTCGGTGCAGACCATTCCAGAAATCCTCACTTGCGGCAGCCATGTTATAGGCATAAGTCTGCTGACCATCTGCATATAAGTCATCGATAAAGCCGGTGTAGTCAAAAAATTCTTTATGCCTCCCTTTGATATGGAAAGCAACACCGATTTCATCAATCAGCACATCCTCCATTGCGGGGAGCCGGTAAGACAAAACGGCCCATTTTCCTTTTTCGATATCAATATGCTCCCCTTCAAAGATTTTGCCGGAATATCCGTCATGGACATAAAGACTGGCACTTGCATCCTGACTGTATTCCGGAATATAGGCGCTGCCATGAATCGTCTGTCCAGGATAGACCAGCGGCGAGAAGCAGGGATCATAGCGGCTGTCAGTAAAATCTCCCGGATAATAATATGTCTTTTTATAGACAAATATGTCCTCACCTGGTTCGACCGGCGTGACAGTAAATTTCAGAGAACGACTGCCACTGGCTGCTGTCTCGGTGGAATTCTCAATATATGTGTGACGATTATTCTCCGGTACCGAAGGAGAATGACTGCCAATTCGAACTCTGATCGCGTGGGTTGATCCCGGGAACTCGAAGTGACAACTGTCAATATGCTCCTCCATAATATCCTTCCATGGCTCCGGTGCCACTTCACCAGCAAGCTCATAAGCAAGCTTTGTAATATAAAGAGCTCCATAGGGGATGTCCATGATATTAAGAGAGCCAATGACACTCGAACAGGCCAGGAAATCATTGACCGGCTCACGGAAGATGTAATAATCAATGCAGTCAATCCCTCCGCGCACCCCCATGATCGCAGCGATATTACCCACGTTACAGTCGGTATCCCAGCCGCACATGCATCCGATCAGCAGCGTTTTTGTAAAATCGCCCTCACCATAGAGCAGCGCCAGAACCATGACGCAAATGTTCGGGATGATATGGCAGTTCCCCGGATAGCGGTCATAGCCCCAGTTTGCTTTTACATAAGAAAAACAGTCCTCCCATGTACTGCCAGGATGCTCATCATAGAAAGCCATGACAGCCCGAACTGCCCTTGTATACTCGCAGTTTCTCGGAATATAGGACAGACCTTTTTCGATGATATTACGAATATTCGTTTCTTCAAATGCATAGCTGATCGCCGCAGCAACAAAAATTCCTCCATAAACACCGTTGCCATCATGCGTAACACCAGCTGCCTCCCGGGCAAATCTGGCAGCAAGGTCAGGATTTCCCGGCGCGACCAGTCCCCATGTATCAATAAAAATCTGCCCGCCGATCTGCTCGGCGACTGCGGCACCATTCTGCTCAATGCTTCCGCTTCGAGGTGCACTGATCCCATTCCTCAGATTCAAATACGCTGTGTGTTCCGTCGAAATTCCGTAGCCGCCCCACCAGAAGAATCCGTGCTCAAACGGTGCATAATTCAGCAGGGCGTTTCCCACATCCTGGGCAACCATACCCTTTCCGCCATCCACCGTATGGCCGGAATCCTCCAGTCCCCGCAGGAAGAACAGCGGCCCATTGCTGTCATCATCCGCGGCAAAGGTTTTATAATCGGCTGGATACCCTTTCAATTCACCATAAATATTCTTAATTTTCTCATAGGTCCAGCCTTCCACCGGTGCTCCTGCACGAATGCCGATAATCTTGGCCAGCCAGCCTGCATATATTTTCTCAATGTATTCTGTCTTCATATTTTTCTCCATTTCTAAAAAGGGCACAGGCGGATCAGCCCTTGACCGACCCGCTGGTCATTCCTTCGATGAATTTTTGACTGAAGCACAGGTAGAGCGCGACAACCGGTGCAATCGTGATCACACTCGCGGTGTAAATTCTTGCCATGTTGCTCCCATACTGTCCGGTAAACTTGATGAACCGGGTCGCCACCGGCTTGAGATTCTCCGATGTGATGAATGTATTGGACCAGAGGAACTCATTCCACGCATTGACGAAGATCAGGATCGTGATGGTAAGGAACATAGGCTTTGCAATCGGGATCGTGATATTGATAAGACTCTGCAGCTCACTGCAGCCATCGATCTTGGCCGCCTCTTCCAGTTCCCGGGGAATTCCGGCAAGGAATGTCTTCATCAAAAGCATATTCAACGGTATGTTCATGGCAGAGTACATGATGATCAGGCTAGTCCTCGTATTCACCAGCCCGATCTTGTTCATGACGAAATAGTCAGGAATAATATAGAGAAAACCCGGGATAGAAAGCGCCACAAAGAAATAGGCATTCAAAAAGCCCCTCATTTTAAAGCGAAGCTTGCTGAGAGCGTAGGATCCCAGCCCGATTATAGTCAAGTCAATCATAATCACTACAGCAGCAATCAACAGACTATTCCCATAAGCCTGCAGATATCCACCAATCTGCCAGGTATCCGGATAGTTCTCAAAGGTCCAGCGAAGTGGTAACCCAATTGGCATGGTCTTCACCTCGCGGTCCGTCCGGAATGAATTGAACAGAACCTGTAGAAGCGGTAACAGTGCAAATAATGCCATTATGACCAGATAGACATAGCAGAGGAATTTTCCAACAGTAAACTTTTTCCTGCGATGAAGTTTAGTCATCTTCAAGTCCTCCCTTTTTGCTGACCCATTTCTGGAAAAAATACAGGCCCACGCAGATGGCGCTCTGAATCACGCACAGGGCATTAGCGTAGCCTGCCCGATATTGAACAAAAGCATTCTTGTAAATATAGGTCGCCATTACTTCCGTTGCATTCGCCGGTCCTCCGTTTGTCATTACGTAGACATAATCGAAAGTCAGGAACGACCACATAATCGTCGTGATCAGAATAAAGGCGATTGTGGAACGAACCCCGGGAACAGCCACATGGATGATCTCCTGCCAGCGCGTTGCTCCATCCACCCGCGCCGCCTCATAAAGCGTGGGATCGACCTGTTGAAGGGCACTCAGGAAAAGGATCATAATGAAGCCCCACCAGTGCCAGTTATCAACAAAGGCCACTGCATAGAGAGCTATTTTGGGCTCACCCAGCCAGAGAACCTTGGACAATTTGGCCCAGCCAAGCTTGGCGAAGACCTCGTTTACTCCATAGTAGGGATTCATCAGAGCCGTCCAGATTTTGCCTGCAACTGCTGCCGAGATTACATATGGAATAAAATAGATCGTCCGGAAGAGCATCTGCGTTCTTCCCAACCGGCTGACAAGCAGGGAGATAGAGAAACCCAGGATGATCGGAACGGTAATGAAGATACCGAGCCATTTCATATTATGAATGATGGCGAGGCTCACCTGCTTGTCATGAAAAATTTTCACAAAGTTCTGAAATCCGATAAATTTTGCCGCGCCCATTCCATTCCAGTCAAAGAGTGCCATGACAAATGTACTCAGTGACGGGATGAAGACAACCGCAAGGTGGAGAAGAAAAGCAGGAAGCACAAAGAGATAAGGGACAATATGTTCCTTTGTATAGCGGGATGTTCCCCCTGCCTGTTTCAGCGCGGTACTGTTCGTTCTTCTCAAATTGATACCCCCTGCCTTTATGAAAGGCGGGTGACACGGTCTGCCCATGCCACCCGCACCCTCTGACTTTTATGAACTGTTACATTTGACTACACTGGTTTGCCGCATTATGGCAATGTAGGAACTGTACCCTCCTCCTTTGCTTTCTGCAGATACCCGTCACATTCACTGAGGAAATCATCCAGAGACAACGTCTTCAAGAACAATCCATCCACATTTTCATTCATATAGACTCTCATATCCGACGGATAAAAGGTCCAGGAGCAGTATCCGATCTGATTGTTGGTCTGCGCATCCATGAGGAGCTTGTACTGGTCATAAAGCTTGGAATCCATTCCCTCCAGCTTCGTAATATCAAAGTCCTTCAGCGGATAAGGCTGATAGCTTGCCTCATTAATCGAAGCATAATGCCGATCCGATGAGGTAAAGATCCAGTTCAAAATCTTTGCCGCTTCATCTGCATTTTCAGAAGCGGCGTTGATGGCATACCCCCCCCCGGTGGCAAACGGAAGAATCTGTCCATTCACTCCGTCGTCCGGCATCATCTCAGAATCCCAGTTGCAGTCCGGATAAGTTGCAAGCAGCTGACTGGACGCCCATGTCCCATCGATCATCATTGGCGCGCGGCCTTCCGTGAAGAACGCTACCATGTCGGTCGTAGTGACTGACTGTGAAGCATTATCACCCAGCCATCCATTGTCCCACCAAGTGTCCATAATCTCAAAGGATTCCCTAATGCCGTCATCCGTATAATGTCCGTCGCCAGCCAGTGCTTCCTTCACTGCAGATACACCGCCGCCATAGCAGCTTGTAAAAGTGGAATACAGCCAGTCAACCGCCCCTTGATAATCGGAATTACCGAATGCGATGGGAATATATCCTGCATCCCTGGCTGTCTTACAGAGCGCCTCCAGTTCCTCCTTCGTCTTTGGTTTCTCCCAGCCTTCCTTCTCAAACACATCCATATTGTAATAAATAACCATGCCTTCAAATGAGGTTGGCAGTGAATAGAGCTTACCATCATAGAAGCAGCTGTCATAAGCCCAGTCATAGAACATGCCTGCCCAACCATATTGTTCTGCGTAATCATCCAATGGAAGCACGCGGTTTGCTTTGGCAAATTCTGCTACGTCAGTCGGTCCATCAAGATCCAGAATGTCAGGGCCACCGCCACCAGCCACCTCAATCTGCAGACTCTGGCGGTCCGTATACATTTTGATTTCGATGTCATCGTTTGGAAATGCTTCTGCCAAAGGATCGTCCAGATATTTATGCCGCACAGCCACCTGATTATCATCGGCAAGATAATAGGAAATAACAATTTTGGTCTTCTCGCCGCTGTCAGATGATACACCAGCAGCAGACTCAGCCGCCGCTTCGGTTGTTTCCGCAGCCGATGAGTTTTCCGGGGAAGCCTGTCCGGAGCCTGAACCGGACGATCCACAGGCCGCAAGCGATAACACCATCCCTGTACTAAGTACAACTGCTAATGTCCTCTTCATACCTTTCATGAAATTCCCTCCCAATTACATTGTTTTAAAATTACCCTCCTGCAACGTCCATTGTCCTTTGGTCCACGCTTTTCCTGTCCGGTATGGCCTCCTGTGCACCTTCCCTTGTCACAGTGATCGATGATGCTATATTGGCAAAGCGGATTGCCTGCATCACATCCATTCCTTCAGAAAGAGCTACCGCAAATGCTCCGTTGAAACAATCACCTGCCGCCGTCGTATCAATTGCCCTTACTTTTACCGCGTCAACCACCTCCTCTTTGCCATCATGGAACCAGCAGCACCCCTTATCTCCCAGCGTGACTAATACATTTCTGACTCCGCGTTCTGTCAAAATATGCGCTCCGGTTCTGATGTTCTCTTCTGTAACCTCCTCGAATCCAGCCAGCTTGATTAATTCCGTTTCATTCGGCGTGAGATAATCAACGTTTGGATAGATCCCTTCCGGCATTCTCTCCGGTGCTGGCGCAGGATTCAGAATGACCACCTTTGACAGCTCCCGCCCACGCCTCACTGCGTAAGCAACCGCATCGCGGGGGATTTCCATCTGAAGGATGATATACTCACACTCCCGAAACAGCTTATCGTTTTCCTTCAGGTATTCCACATCACAATCATTGTTGGCTCCAGTATAGACAACGATCGAATTGTTTCCTTCGGTGTCCACATAGATCACCGCTGTTCCTGTTCCATTGCGTTTGCTGATCCTCAGGAAACGGGTATCAACGGAACTCTTTTCCAGGCTTTCCTTAAGCTGTCTGCCGGCGTTGTCATCTCCAATGCTGCCCAGCATAACCGTCTCCCTGCCCAGCTTCCCTGCAGCACACGCCTGATTTGCCCCCTTTCCACCTGGCGTATAAACCAGAGAATTCCCAAGAACAGTCTCCCCCACAACGGGTATTTTGTGCAGGCCGATTCGCATGTCCATATTCAGGCTGCCTATGACAAGAATTTTCTTCATATCTTCTTCCCTGGATGCCTTTCTTGTCGCCTTCCCAGAAACTTCTTCTGGTCTTCTCCATTTCGACATTTTTTGTAAATATTAATTGGTAAAATACTTGGGGAAAGTCCTTTTCTATGGCATAATGTTAGCAGCTCATCCGAAAGCAAACAAGATTTCTTCGTTATTTTCATCATTTGTAACAGTTTGGGAAAGTGTTTTATTATACAATATGATTGCTTTTCTCAATGCAAATGTGTCCAGATTAACATTTTCCCTTTCCTTCGCAAATCCGGGGAGGAAGGAGTCGATATGACGATTAAAGAAATTGCAGATATGGCGAATGTTTCCATCACGACGGTTTCAAAAATCGCCAATGGTAAAGATGAGCACATCAGTCCGGAGACGCGCAAACGGGTCATGGATCTGATTCGCAAGTTCAATTACACACCCTATTCCAAAATCCGTGAAGGCCTGACGCCCAATCCTTTTCTTATTGCCGTCATTCTCCGGTCAACTGTTCCAAGCAGCACATTTGTCCACGGTATTGTGACATGTTCTGAAGCGCGCGGCTATTCCATTCTCCTCTTTAACAGTGAGGATGACCCCAATCTGGAATTCCGTAATATCGTCCGTGCCTGCCAGCTTCATGTCAGTGGAATTCTTTGGGAACCCGTGTCCGCCAATATTGATAAGACGGTCTCCTATGTCCGGGAACAGCACATTCCCTGCCAGCTGATCAATTCTCTCACAGAAGAATCGGAGCATATTGACTTTCAGTCGATGGGATACACACTTACTGAAGAGCTGATCCAGAACCGACATAAGCAGCTCTGCGCTGTCCTTGTCCGCAATAATCTGCGTTCGTCACTGGTCCTTGCCGGCTTCAAGGCATGTCTTTATGACCATCAGATCCCTTTCCGGAATCAGATGGTACTCTACGAGGATGATCCGAATAGTTATTCCGTGATTCTGACTAACCGCTTCACCGGCGCTGTTTGTTCTCATTTCTCCGCCAGCATCCGGCTTTATGAACAACTGGAGAAACTGCATTACTATGTACCTGCTGATTTTTCTATTGTCAGCCTCAAGAATGATGCAAGAGAGGAAGTCTCTTATCCCAGGATATCCTGTCTTCATATCCCGTATCGTTTATTCGGAAAGCAGGTTGCAGACAAGATCATCGGGCAAGCGGAGGGTACACTGTCTCACAACATCTGCACGGATCCTGTAATGAATCAGTTTTTTGATAACAAAGAAAGTATCGCTCCCCCTCCCTCCATGCGTTCCGGGGTCATACTGGTTGTTGGCAGTATAAATCGGGATGAAACTTTCCGTGTAACCTCTCCGCCACAACTCGGAAAAACAATTACTGTGGATCGTTTATCTCTTTCTCTGGGCGGTAAAGGGGCCAATCAGGCAGTCGGCGTCGCCCGTCTCGGCAGACAAGTATCTCTGGTCAGCGCTGTCGGAGATGATACAGACGGCTCCTTCATTCTTGACCAGCTGGAGAAAGAGAATGTCTCAACCTCCTGCATCAAGAAGATCAAGGGTTCCGTAACTGGAAGGGCCTGCATCTATACCATCCAGAATGGCGAAAGCGCCATCGCCGTTCAGCCCGGCGCCAACGCTTTTGTCTCCCCGGAACTCATTCGCGAGGCACATCACGCCTTCAATCATGCCGGTTACTGCCTGATTTCTTCTGAGATTCCGATCGAAACAGTGATTGCCACAGCATCCATCTCCAAATCGCATGGACTTATCACTATGCTGAAGCCTGCCGCCATGAATAATCTTCCGGAAAAACTCTACCGTTTGTTGGACTACTTCATCCCGAACCGTAAGGAAGCCTCGATTCTGTGTCCAAATTCCAACACAACGGAAGAACAGGCCGATTATTTCTTCCAGATGGGCATCCCAAACGTCATCATTACCCTCGGCAGTGCAGGGTGCTACGTCAAGACAGCCTACAAAGCATGCTACTATCGTGCATCTCCCTTCCATGCGGTTGACACCACCGGCGGCGCTGACGCCTTCATCGCTGCACTCGCTGCCTATCTTGCCAGAAACTACTCCGTCGACAAGGCTGTACAGATCGCCAACTATGCCGCTGGTTTCTGTATTGCAAAACCCGGTGTCATCAACGCCATGGTGGACCTTGAATCATTGGAATCCTATATAAGAAAAACAACGCCGGATTTATTGTAAGCTCTTTCTTATGAGAATTAATTCACCATCCAGACATCCGGCATCAACATCCGGCATAGGTCATCATATGCCGTGCGTGTCATCTGAAAATATCTCACTGCATTTTCAATTGCTTCTGCTTTCTCCTCCAGACATCCCGGCCGCCTGCTGCCGTCGGACTTGGGTTTGTTGTCGTTCTCCCGCTCGATAATGTCATGCTTCCGTTTCACCAGAGCCATATTCCAGTTGATCTATTTCTTTCTTCTCGAGATAAAGTATCTAACAATAGCAAATGTCACGCCGAAAGTAATACCAAAGCTTAATCTCCATTCCAATGCTTCCATTGTAAGCACCTCATAGTATGCATAGCCAGATTTACTTGCCAGTAAGTTGGCACGTATCTGTGATGGCAATACTGGCATTCATAGTATCCGGCTTTCTGCTCGATACCAACTGCGATAAAAGCAACTGCGAAAATCATCACAAGGGAGAATGTAATTAGTGCCATTCTTAACCACGTGGGCATTTCTATGAATGACGCAACAAACACCATGACCAGTCCGGCAGTAACAGCCGGAAACGCAATCCAGCATTCCGTCCTAAGCATCTGCCGGTTCTTTTCTTCGACCTCTCGCCTCATTGCCAGAAGATTTTCTTCTGCCCGTTTATCATATGATTCTGCCATGATTCTTTCGCCCGACAGGAGCTCGTTGACATTAATTTTCAGAAGCTTACACAACGCCAGCATAATCCCGGAATCCGGCATAGACTTTCCGGTCTCCCATTTTGATATCGCCCGGTCACTGATTCCGAGCTTCTCAGCAAGGACAGCCTGAGTCATACCCTGTTTCTTCCTGCAGGATGCTATGAATTTTCCGATTTTGATTTGATCCATATCGGGCGCCTCCTTTCGTGGCTCAAGCATAGCCGGCATCGTCATATTTTCACACAAATCGCAGGTTGATTTCCGGCAACTCTACCGCTGGTTGAGTACAGAAAACCTATTTTACTTTAACTTCGCATATAGGAATAGATCATAAATCTGCCCATTTTTATAAACCGCTTTCTTCTGTATACCTTCCCATGTAAAGCTATTTTTCTCCAGCACTCTCTGTGATGCCACATTCGGAGCATACACAAGCCCTGTGATGCGGATGATATCCAATTCTGAAAAGGCTACGGCACAAATCTGGCGAACAGCTTCTGTCATAATTCCCTTTGACCAGCAATCTGTCAAGAGCAGATACCCAATCTCTCCGTCCTTGCAGTAGACATCTGATTTCTGCTCGACTGAGATATTTCCGACAATTTTGCCATCAGCCACAATCGCTCGAAAAACACCGTCTTTCCCATCATGCTCAGATACCATCCCCAACCACCAGTCAGCCGATTCCTCTGTATATGGACAGGGTAATCGGTCAGACAGCCAGGAGCGATCAACGTCGTTGCAAATCCTTACAAGTTCAGGCTTAATCTCTTGTGCCCACTTTACCAATTTTACATTCATTTTTGCTTTTCCTTTTCCAGATTCCTCTCCGCCTGTAATGGCGCTGCGGGAGCCTTAATCTGTCTTCTTTATTCCTTCGCAGCCGGAATACATCGCTTTCGGTAATTCACGCAGGAGCTCCCTGTTCTCTACATCATGATTCAAGCTCCTGTTTGTGCATCAGATGGATGCCAATATATCCGATTCCAAGAATCAAGACCGCAACTCCAAGCAGGATGTTTTTTCCATAAACAGCTAACAGCAGAAACGCCATAACCGGAAGCGTTGCTCCTGCCACCGGCATTCCCAGTATGCTGCTATAGAAGTCTTCCATGGTTTTTTCGCTTTTGAAATATCTAATCCAATAAATCTCATAAAGCACCATCAATAAAAAAGATACAATCAACCACCACATCCAGCTTGACCACGGTTTTATATTGAAATCGGAGAAAATCCAAAATGCATATTCTTAACCCTTCTTTTTCTTCACAGCAGAAAGCTCCTCATACATTGCTTCCAGTAATTCCCGCAGGAACTCCTTGTTATCCACATCATCCACGAGCAGCATTTCCTTCGCCCCTTCATACGGAAGTTCCAGATTCGCTTCCGGCATCTTCGCAACAGCGGATTTAGCAGGCTTCACGAGAAAGCGGTCATCGTAAATGCCGCCGACAATCTTTCCGCGATAGTAAATGATGTATTCTCCCATCATCGCCCGATAAAAGATATCATCCAATTTGGAAAGTTGCTCCAATATAAAATTCAGATATTCTTTACTCGATGCCATTACCACTTCTCCTGCATACCATTTTCACTCAACCATTTTACGGATTGCCTTAATGCTTCAATAGTCTTTGTTTCGAGAACGCATCTGGCATTCCTGGTCTCTGCTAATCGCAGCCTTTCAATAAGGTCAATCTCGCCGTCACCAAGTGCCAGATGGTTTCTTGGCGGCATTTCCGACCCATCATGTATATGAAAATGGATCAGATGTGCCTTATGTCCCAAAATAAATGGAACATCTTTCTCACCGATTGTCTTTGAATGCCCAACATCCCATGTCAATCCGAATTTTGGGCTTTTCAGCAAGTAATCGACTGCCTTTTTCTCATAATCATGGAAACCATCTGTATTCTCAACAGCAATCATCACATTACTGTCCCCAATCCACTTTTCACACAAAGACCGAAATGCAATAAATGGTTTCATATAAGTATCAGAGTCGCGGTCGTACATCTGCACCTTTCTATCTGGCAGAGTAATGTAAATCCCGTGGTTCATATGCATATTCAGAGTAAACGGCTGACTGTCGTCGCCATATCGGTCGCGCAGAAACATCAGTTTTTTCCACCAAGATAGAACGCCGTACCGTTTCCAGATAAGCCTCAGTAACAAGTTGATTAAAATCCGCGAAATTCCGGTTTTCATTCAAATAAAGGTTTCCCAATCTGCCGTACTATAGAGTAACGACAGATCAGGGATTCTTCCGTGGACGTCCTCTCGGACACTTCGGTTTCTGTTCCTGTGGCTCCTTTTTCGGCCGTCCTCGTTTCTTCGGCT
>NZ_LR130588.1 GCF_900625025.1 Lachnoclostridium sp. Marseille-P6806 | reverse complement strand
CCTTAGAGAGTATGAGGTAGATAGGCCTGAGGTGTAAGCACAGCAATGTGTTCAGCTGACAGGTACTAATCGGTCGGACGCTTATCCTTTGGATGTGCCTTGCTTTGGTTCGGTTTTGAGGGTACAAAGAGGAGGAGATGGAGCGGAGGAGAAGAGGGAGCGCTCCATTTTTTCTTAGGCAACAGGCAGAGTACCGAAGAAGAAGCCCTAATAGCTCAGTCGGTAGAGCATGCGGCTGTTAACCGCAGTGTCACAGGTTCGAGTCCTGTTTGGGGCGCTGAGCGCAGCGTGAGAGCGCGCTGTGCGGGCAGCAAGAACGGGGCCCCGTGGTCAAGCGGTTAAGACATCGCCCTTTCACGGCGGTAACACGGGTCCGAATCCTGTCGGGGTCATCGCAATTTTGATCTGTGCTCAGAGCGGTGTTATTTCTGGTGACATAGCCAAGTGGTAAGGCACGAGTCTGCAAAACTCCCATGCGCCGGTTCAAATCCGGCTGTCACCTTTTAACCTTGTAAGCGAAGACTTACAAGGTTTTTTCTTTCCTTGAAGACGGGGTTTCGTATGCGCTGGATATTTTTTGTGAACAGCGTTCTGCTGGGCGTGGGCCTTGCCATGGACGCTTTTTCCGTATCTCTTGCGAACGGTCTGGCTGATCCGGGGATGAGCCGCCGCCGAAGCTGCGGTATCGCGGGAACCTTTGCGATGTTTCAGTTTGCCATGCCGATGCTGGGCTGGATCTGCGTCCATACGATCGTTTGCTATTTCAAGGCGTTTCAGCGCTTTATTCCATGGATCGCTCTGCTCCTGCTTCTCTACATCGGAGGCAAGATGCTGCTCGAGGGAGTGAGGAGCAGGAACGGCAGCGAGGAGGTTTTGAAAAGGGTTAACCTCACGGAGCTCCTCATTCAGGGGGTAGCCACCTCCATCGATGCGCTGTCTGTCGGCTTTACCATCGCCTACTACGGGGCTGCGGCAGCCTTTGCCGCCTCGCTCATCATTGCCGTCACCACCTTTTTTGTCTGCATCGGAGGAGTTCTGCTCGGCCGGACATTTGGAACCCGTCTTTCGGGGAAAGCCAGTATTTTGGGCGGCGTGATCCTCATATTGATCGGAATTGAGATTTTCCTTACAGGGATATAAGGCTTTTCATATTCATTTTTCGTTTGTTTTTCACATCTGCTTTTCGTATCTTTCTGTTTCTTCGTATCTTTTTATTCCGGCGGCTTCCGTCTGCCGTCTATTCCATAACGAGCTCCTGCCAGACATCGTCGGGAACCAGCGCGATGTAGGTTTTTCCGGTATTCATCAGAACCTCCTCGCCGCTGCTGTCATAGAAGCGCGTCACCCCGGTTTCGCTGGTCTTGCTCCAGCCGAGATCCTTGGCATAACCGCCGGTGAGGTAAAATGCCGGTTGTGCGCTGTCAATGCAGTTGTAGATGAGATAACCGTGGGAATCGAGCTGATTATAGGAGCAGCACTGCAGAATGACGTTGGTGAAGCTGAGTGTTTCGCCGTCCTCGGCATCCTTGTGGAGCTTTCCGTATTCGTAGTAATCATAGAGCTGCGTCTTCGTATTATAGCGGAGCTCGGTTTTGCTGTGCGGGAACGGCAGGACAATGCGGGCGGCGGGGAGAGCGGATCCATAATACTCGGGAAGATTCACATGCGTTCCGAATTCCGTAAAGCGGAAATGAGAGCGGGACTCTCCGTCCTCCCACGGCGCATAGGAATTGTACGAGGCGGAGTAGCGGTCTTTCGGCTGATCGGCATTGCTCCCAAAATTTTTCTCCAGATCGCCGGCAAGGACATATTCGGTATACTCGCGCTTTTTGCCGTTATCCACGCGGGAGAACGTACCGGAGAAGTGCGCCGACCAGTCGCGCTGGAAATACTGATTGTTGTAGTAGGGCCCTCCGTCATGACAGAGTACGGCATTCCACTCCGCGGCGAGCAGGATATTCGTGGGGCGCGTGCTTCGGATGCTGCCGAGCTGACGGATGCTCTTCCAGTCCTTTACGATACACATGAGGCGGGTGATGCGGTTGTTTGCGGTGCTGTTCATGAGCTCATACACGACGTCCGCCTCGGCGGTGCCGTAGTGCGGGAGAGCAATGGACTCATTGTCGACCATGACGGCCACCGGGCGCTGATCGCAGAGCTCCTTTGCAATGGGCTCGCCGGTGAGTTCGCTGAGATATTCGTCTTTTTTCAGCGCGGCGGCGGAGCCGGTGATACCGCGGGGCGGGGCACTCTCCGCATCTTCCTCTGCGCTGCGGGAGGCTTCCGTACCATCTTCTGAGGCAGTCTCGCCGCCAGTGCTGTCTTCGGGAGAGCGTTCTCCATCAGAGCTGTCCGCCGGGGCGGTATCTGCTGCGGAGGAAGTATCTGCCGGGGTGGTTTCCGCCTGTTCCGCGTCGGTCCGGGCGGGGCTTTCGGCGTTTCCGCAGGCACTGGTGAGGATGAGGGATGCGGCCAGCAGAATGGCCGCGGCTCTTGCTTTTTTCAAGTGGACCTCCTTTTCATCGTTCTTTTCATCGTTCGTCTTTGCTTCGCAAAATGTTCAGAAGCTGTCGTCGGCATCAAATTTTTCGAGGAAGCTGTGCCGCTCGCCGTGTTCTTTCCAGCCGAGCAGCTTGTTGAGCGGGACATTTTCCATGGAACGGAAAATATTGGCCTCGACATAGGGATTGGTCTTTTTCAGTTCGGCGATGAGGCGCTTTGTCTCTGCCCGCTTGGAGGCGGAATTGCCGTTTGCCCGGCAGGCCTCGCTGCTGCAGTTGTCCGTGAATTTGCAGGCGCACTGTATAAAATGAAGCCCGTTGTAATCGCGCCAGCGGCAGATTTCGCTCTCGCGGATGAGATACATGGGGCGGATGAGCTGCATACCGGCGTAATTCTGGCTGTGGAGCTTGGGCATCATTGCCTGAAACTGCCCGGAGTACAGCATGCCCATGAGCAGGGTCTCAATGACGTCGTCGTAGTGGTGTCCCAGCGCGATTTTGTTGCAGCCGAGCTCCTTTGCCTTTTTGTAGAGATATCCGCGGCGCATGCGGGCGCAGAGGTAGCAGGGCGATTTCTCGACGTTGTAAACGGAATCAAAGATTTCTGTCTCGAAAATCGTGACCGGAATGCCGAGGAGCGCCGCATTGCTCTCGATCACGCGGCGGTTCTGCTCATTGTAGCCGGGATCCATGACGAGAAACACCAGTTCAAAAGGAAATTTGTTGTGGCGCTTCAGCTCCTGAAAGAGCTTTGCCATGCACATGGAGTCCTTGCCGCCGGAAATGCAGACGGCGATCCGGTCATTCGGCTCAACGAGACGGTATTCTACGACGGCGCGGGTGAAGAGGCCGAAGAGGTCTCGCTTGAACCGGCCGCGGATGGAGCTTTCGATGCGCTCGCGTTTTGCCGCATCTGCCGCTGCTTTCTGCGCGGCGTGCCAGACCCATGCGCCGTAGCCGCCCTCGAGACTGCACGCATGATATCCGCAGGCGCGCAGGCGCTCCGCCGCCTCCCCGGAGAACTGACCGCGGCGGCAGATCACAAGGATGCGGCGGTCCCGGGGAAGAGAGGGGAGAAGAGCTGTCGCTTCGCCGCTTTCGCAGGCGGCAAGGAGCTGCGGCAGTTCCATATGGATCGAGGAAGGAATATGGTCCTTTTCATAGTCCTCCGCGTCGCGGATATCAAGAATCACATAGGATGAGGCGCCCCATGTGTCGATCGTTTCAGGCGTTGCTGTCTGTGTCAAGGAAGACCTCCGGATAGCATGTTTTTCTGCCGGCAGACAGAGCCCTGCCTGTGCGTGGTTACAATTATAGAGAAAAATCATGCTATAATGCAATCACATGCTTTTGGAGAAATATCCGACAGGACTTTAATATTTGCTCCGGTTTTGTCTGCTTCCGTTTTTCGAGAGGTGCCGCCTTGAATGATATTCTGGACATTCTGATCCGATACCGCGGCGACGGCTTTTTGCTCGTCCTGTATATTGCGGCTCTGGTTTATCTTCTGCTCCGCGAGCGGGACCGTACGCTCCGGGCGCTTTTTGTCTGGATGCCGCTTGCGCTGATCGCTGTCTTTCTTCTGCCCCCGGTGTACCGTATCTATTCCCGGATTGAGACGGCGACCTACTACCGGATCCTGTGGCTTCTGCCGATGAGCCTCACGCTGTGCTACGCGGGTCTTCGTCTGTCGGTGCGGCTGCTGCGGCGCTTCTGGCCCGCCGGGGCGGCGCTGCTCGGTGCGCTGATCATACTGGGCGGAAATTATGTCTATGACAATGTCAACATCATGAAAGCGGAGAATCTTCTCCATCTGCCGCATCAGGTGATCGATGTCAGCGAGTTTCTTCTGAATGATACGGGGCGCGTGCCGCTCAAGGCGGCGGTCCCGGCGGAGCTTGTACAGTATATCCGCCAGTACAGCTCCGACATTGATCTGGCGTTCGGCCGCGAGATGGTCGTCTCGCAGTGGAATTACTATGACCCGGTCTATGAGGCGATGGAGGAGGCGGACCCCATCGATGCGGGACAGCTCGTGGAGGCGACCCGTGCGGACGCCTGCTCGTATATTGTGCTGAATGCGTCGCGCGCGCTCCGGGGGAATCTCGGGGACGAGGGGCTCGTGTTTCTCGGGAATGTGGACGGCTTTGATATCTGGCGGGACCCGGAGGTTCCGGTCATCGATTACTCCGTATATTATGAGACGGAATAGGCCGCAGAACAAAATGGTAACGCAGGTATGAGCTTTAATTCTTATCTCTTTGTATTCGTGTTTTTTCCGCTCTGCATGGCGGGCTATCACATTCTTTCGAGGGTGTATCCGAGGGCGCTGAAGCTGTGGCTGATTGCGGCGTCCGCGGTTTTTGGCGCCTGCGGGAGCCTGCCGTCGCTCGGGCTGTTTGCCGTCACGATGGCGGTGAACTACGGACTTCTGAGGCTGATACTCCGCCGGCAGAAGACTTGTCCGGGAGAGGGCGGGAGCAGGGAGGAAGCCGGCGCTTCCGCGGGAGAACGGCCGGAGATATCCCGGGCGGTCCGATGGGCGGTTTTTACCGGCGTTCTCTTTAATCTGGCGGTTCTCGGCGGCTTCAAATATTTCAATTTTTTTGCGGGAACGGTGTACTCGCTGCTCGGCAGAGACTATATCGCGCGTCATATCCTGCTTCCGCTCGGAATCAGCTATATGACCTTTCAGCAGATCTCTCTTCTTGTCGATGCGTCGCGCGGAGAGCTGGGCGGGGAGCTGCGGGCGGATGATTATGTTCTGTATACGCTGTACTTTCCGAAGCTTCTCTCGGGACCGATCGCCGGCTTCGGAGAGCTGCGGGCGCAGTTTGGGGAGCTCGCGGAGCGGAGCCGCGTGGACGGGGAGACGTTCTGCCGCGGGGCAGCGCTCTTTATCATGGGCCTTGCGAAGAAATGTATTTTCGCCGCGTGGGCGCAGAACGCCGTGAATTATGTCTATGCCAATATCCCTGCGCTGACGTTCGGCGAGGGGGTCATCGGCATGCTCTGCATTTCCTTTACTGTCTATTATGATTTCAGCGGCTACTGCGATATGGGGCAGGGGATCAGCCGGATGCTCGGGCTCTCTCTCCCCGTCAACTTCCGTTCGCCCCTGAAAACATGGAATATCGTCGGCTACTGGAGAAACTGGCACATCACGCTGACGCGCTTCATGACGAAATATGTGTACATTCCTCTCGGCGGAAACCGCAGAGGGCGTGGGCGCATGTGCCTGAATCTGCTTCTTATCTATCTGCTGAGCGGGCTCTGGCACGGGGCGAATATGACCTTTGTGCTCTGGGGTCTGCTGAACGGCCTGCTCTACATTCCGGTGAAGCTGTGGCTTGACCGCAGGGGCGGGGCGCGCGACGATTTCGGCCGGCTTTTATCCCCGGTAAAGCGCGCCGCAGGGCGGATCGGGAATCTGCTTATCAATTCTGCGATTTTCGTGCCGTTCATGGCTTCCTCGGTCGGGGAGACCGGGGCGTATTTCCGCGCCATGGGAACCAGTGCGGCGGCTGCCTTTGCCGCAGGGAGGCCCGCGGAGCTGCTGGCGCTTCATCCGGCGTTTCTGGAGGTCTTCCGGACGGATGAGCTCTGGTATGCGCTCAAGGCGGCGCGGCTTGCTTCGTATGCCTTTGCACCGTATCTGTGTCTGGCAGTGATCTTCGGTCTTCTGGCCGGGACGGCGTTCTTTGCAAAGGAGGCACGAGCGATTGCGGAAAAAGGGCGGCTCCGTGCGCGGAACGGCGTTCTGCTGGCGGGACTTTTTGTTTGGTGCGTCTGTACCTTTTCGCAGGTCATGACGTTTATCTATACGAATTTCTGACGGAATTATGTCATGATGAGAGAGCAAAGAGAAAAGAACAATACGGAAAAAACAGCATCCATGCCGGCACAGGCAAAGAAAAGAGCCGGAACAGACAATCCGCGCCGCGCGGCTGCGGCTTTTTTCATCACGGCGTTTTTGCTTCTTGGAGCGGCGGCGGGGGCCGTGTTTGTCGTGGATCCCTTTTTTCATTATCATGCGCCGCTGGACGGCTTTCCCTATGTCATTGACAATCAGCTTGCGCAGAATCCGGGGATGGCGGCGCATATGGAGTATGACAGCGTGCTCCTCGGCAGCTCCATGACATTTAATTATGATATGAGCTGGTTCCGGGAGGAGCTCGGCCTGCACACACTCAAGCTCTCTTACAGCGGGGCGTACCCCCGGGATATTTACAATATTTCAAAGATCATTTTTGACAGCAAAAGCGATGCGGACGGTGTGAGCTCCGTGAAGAGGGTATTCCTCGGCATCGATGTGTTTTCCTATATGGCGGACACCGAAGATATCAAGTTCCCGATTCCCGAGTACCTGTACGACGACAATCCTCTGAATGATGTGAATTATCTTCTGAACAAGGATGTTCTGTTTCAGTATGTGGCGCGGCCGCTTTTTGACCCGGAGCCGACCCTGCTCGATCAGGTCTACACCATGTCGTGGCTTACGGAGGAGGATTACAGCGAGGAAAAGGTGCTGGCAGGCTATGTCCCGTCGGAGCGCGCCGCGGAGGAAACGCCGCCGGATGCGTATCTTGCGAACACAGCGGCAAACATGGAGAAAAATATCTGTCCGTTCATTGCGGCGCATCCCGAGACACAGTTCACGGTCTTTTTCCCGCCGTACAGCATTCTGTTCTGGAACGATGTGCTGCTCGAAAACCATCTGGAGGCAACGCTCGCGGAGTACCGCCTGATCGCGGAGAAGCTCCTTGTCTATGACAATGTGGAGCTGTTCTGCTTTCCGCTGGAGACGGAGATCACGACAGGGCTGGATCACTATGCCGACTACACCCATCACAGTCCCGAGGTGGCGCATCTCCTCCTCCGGTATATGGAGACGGGGCGGGATCGGATCGACAGCGTGGAGGAGATGGACGCGGCAATCGATGCGCTGCGGGAGATGGCGCTGGAGGAGCGGCGGTCCCTCCGGGAAGCGAATTCAGAGAACCGGTATTAGCGCTTTTCCGGAAGTATTTCGGAAAGTAATTATTTTTGTAAGCAGGTGCGGAGCATGACACTCAGGGACTTAAAAGCAGGAGAGAGCGCAAGGATTGACACAGTAGGGGGTGAGGGCGCGCTGCGTCAGCATTTTCTCGATATGGGGCTGATCCCCGGTGCGGAGGCCACGGTGGTTAAATTCGCGCCGCTCGGAGACCCGATGGAGTTGCGGATTCATGGTTACGAGCTGACGCTGCGTTTGGATGACGCGGATCGCATTGAAATTACCGGATTGGACAAGAGCAGAGAGGGAGCGTCCGCTTCGGGGGCAGAGCTGCCGGCCGGCTCCGGAACGGGCGCCGGGGGACATACGAGGGCCGGCGCAGAGAATGCCGGAAGAGGGCGGAGGCCGAGAGCGCCTCACCCGGCGCTCGGCGAGTCATACGCAGCCGGGGGAAAGGGCAAAGAGCGTACGCCGGCATTCCCGGAGGATCATATTTACAGCTTTGCGCTTGTCGGCAATCAGAACAGCGGCAAGACGACGCTTTTTAACCGATTGACGGGGGCCAATCAGCATGTCGGCAATTTCCCCGGCGTGACGGTCGACCGCAAGGACGGCGTGATCATCGGGCAAAAAAATACACTGATCACGGATCTGCCCGGCATTTATTCCATGTCCCCCTATTCCAGCGAGGAGCTGGTTTCCCGCAATTTTGTGCTGGATGAAAAGCCGGATGCCATCATTAATATCGTCGACGCGACGAATATTGAGAGAAACCTCTATCTGACCATGCAGCTGCTCGAGATGGAGCGGCCGGTCGTCATAGCGCTCAACATGATGGACGAGCTTACCGGCAATCACGGCTCCGTCGATATCAATCGGATGGAAAAGATGCTCGGGGCGCCGGTGGTGCCGATTTCCGCAGCCAAAAATCAGGGCGTGGACGAATTGATCAAGCATGCCGTCAACGTGGCGAAGTATCAGATCAAGCCGGAAAAGCAGGATTTCTGCTCGGAGGAGGATCATGGGGGCGCGCTGCACCGCTGCATCCACTCCGTCTCCTATCTGATCGAGGATCATGCAAAGAGGGCGGACCTGCCCCTGCGCTTTGCCGCCTGCAAGGTGATCGAGGGAGATCAGCGGATTCTTGCAAAGCTTGCCTTTGAGGAAAACGAGGCGGCCATGCTGGAGAACGTCACCGCCCAGATGGAGGCGGAGCGCGGCCTTGACCGGAGCGCGGCCATCGCGGACATGCGCTTTGACTATATCGGAAAGGTCTGCGATGCCTGTGTGACAAAGCCTGCCGAGAGCCGCGAGCATGCGCGCAGCGGAAAAATCGACCGGATCCTTACGGGAAAGTATACGGCAATCCCGATCTTTGTACTGGTCATGGCGCTCGTGTTTTATCTGACCTTTAATGTGATCGGACTGTGGCTGCAGGATCTGTTTGATCTGGGGATTCATGCGCTGGCGGACCTGACGGATCATGCCATGACGGCAGCGGGCATCAGCCGGGTGCTGCATGACCTCATCATCAACGGCATTTTTGAGGGCGTGGGAAGCGTACTGAGCTTTCTGCCCATCGTCGTCACCATGTTCTTTTTCCTCTCGCTGCTCGAGGACAGCGGATATATTGCCCGCGTGGCGTTTTTTATGGATAAGCTCCTGCGGCGGATCGGCTTGTCCGGGCGGAGCATTGTGCCGATGCTGATCGGCTTTGGCTGCACGGTGCCGGCGGTCATGTCCACCAGAACGCTGCCCAGCGAGCGCGACCGGCGCATGACCATTCTGCTCACGCCGTTTATGAGCTGTACGGCCAAGCTGCCGATCTATGCGTTCTTTGTAAGCGCGTTTTTTCCGGGCAGGGGAGGTCTTATTATGACCGGACTGTATCTGCTTGGAATCATAACGGGAATTCTGATCGCGTTTCTCTACAAGAAAACGCTCTTTCAGGGCGAGGCGGTGCCCTTTGTGATGGAGCTGCCGAATTATCGCCTGCCGAGTCCGCGCAGCACGGTGCAGCTCATGTGGGAGAAAGCCAAGGACTTTCTACACAAGGCGTTTTCCGTCATTCTTATTGCGACGATTGTGGTCTGGTTCCTGCAGAGCTTTGATATCCGTTTCCATCTGGTGCAGAACTCGGCGGACAGCATGATGGCGATGATTGCCGGTGTGATCGCGCCGGTGTTTGCCCCTCTGGGACTGGGGGACTGGCGCGTCTGCACGGCGCTGATAAGCGGCTTTATGGCCAAGGAGAGCGTGGTCTCGACGCTGGAGGTGCTCTTTGACGCGGAGGGCGGCGTGGCGGCGGTGCTGAGCCCCGCGGCAGCAGGCGCGATGCTGATTTTCAGTCTTCTTTATACGCCCTGCGTGGCGGCGATCGCCTCCATCCGCAGAGAGCTGGGCGGCAAATGGGCGGCGGGAGTCGTACTCTGGCAGTGTGTTATTGCATGGATTGCGGCGTTTGTGTTTCATGCGGCGGCCGGGCTGCTGTAACCCGCGCAGTGATTTAACCCGCGCAGTGATTTGCCGTAATTTACGCAGGCAACGCCCTTTGTCTGTCCGCATGCGTTTGAGGGAGACGGTACGGGAATCTATGATCTATATCGGAAATCATCTGTCCATATCGAACGGTTATCCGGCGATGGCCCGTGCGGCGCAGGCTCTCGGCGGGGATTGCTTTGCGTTTTTTACCAGAAATCCGCGGGGCGGAAAAAGCAGAACGCCGTCGGCAGAGGAGACGGCGGAGCTGCTGGAGCTGGTCCGGGAGAACGGCTTCGGTCCGGCGGGCGCACACGGGGCCTACACGATGAACCTCTGTGCCGCCGCCGGAGAGACACGCCGGAAAGGGTATGAGATGCTTCGGGACGACCTCATACGGATGAAGAGCCTGCCCGGGATGTTTTATAATTTTCATCCCGGAAGCCATGTCGGTCAGGGAACGGAGAAAGGAATTGCCCTTATTGTGGAGGCACTGAACGGAGCGATCCGGGAGAGCGGGAATGAGGACACGGTCATTCTTCTGGAAACGCCCAATGACGATGAGGGGTATCGGGGGGAAATCGCACGGGTCAGGCAGTGGAGAGAGGAAAAGGAAATGCGATGAGCTGCATACGGCGCAAATACAGGGCGGGCAGGCAGCCTTTCCGCTCCATTCAGACCTCGGAATCCTTTGCGGCAGGCGCGCTCCTTTCTCTGGCGGGCGGGTATCTGGACGCCTATTCTTATCTGGGAAGAGGCGGGGTGTTTGCCAATGCGGAGACGGGGAATATCGTTCTTCTTGCCATCCGTCTCATATCGTTTGAATGGACGGCGGCGCTGCGGTATCTGCTCCCCATTGCCGCGTACGGGGCGGGCGTGCTGCTGTCGGAGCTGGTTCGCAGCAGACGTGAACGCTTCCGGCGCCTGCACTGGCGGCAGCTCCTTGTCTTGCTGGAAATTCTGACCCTTGCCGTCACGGCGTTTCTCCCGCAGAGCATGAATCCGGTCGTAAATTCTGTCATTTCCATGGTGTGCGGGATGCAGGTGACGGCCTTTGCCAAGTTTCACGGGTATGCCATGGCGACGACGATGTGCACCGGGAACCTCCGGAGCGGCACGCAGTCTCTGTACCGCTATCGTCTGACCGGGGAGCGGGAGCTTCTGTGGAAAGGGCTTCTCTATTTTCTGTGCATTCTCTGCTTTATCCTTGGCGCGATGCTCGGGGGAAGAGGGACGATGCTGCTTGCGGAGAGGGCGGTTCTGCCGGCGGCGGGAATCCTTGTCCTCGTGTTGGCGCTGATGTTTTCGGAGAGGCTCAGCTGAAATTCCCGGTTGCCGGCAATGCGTGATGAGAGGTATAATGCTTGCCATGAGCTGGAAAAATACCAATTTACATCTGATGAAAGGCAATGTTTTGGGCGCACACAGGGATAGTGCGCTCTTTTTCAGGTAAATTCGCGAAGCGAGCCTGACATACGGAACCATTATCTCCTGTTCAGATCTGAGCACATGACAGACCTTGAAAAGGAGTTTTTTTATGCAGAAAACAGGGAACAGACAGAAAACAGGAAACGGACAGAAAACAGGAAACAGAATATCTGCCGCAGTCAAAGCGGCGTTCGGGGGAAATGCCTCCGGCACTCAGGGAGAGGGAGCGTCCGGGCAGGCGGAGCGCCAGCTCGGAAAGCTGTATTTGATTACGGCGGCGTCCGGCTTTCAGATTGCCGGAGCCTCATGGGTGGCGCTGCTTGCGGCGCGCGGATTTTCTCTCGCGGAGATCGGTGTGATGGAGGCGGTTTTTCATCTGGTCAGCCTGTGCGGGGAAATTCCGTCGGGCGTGGCGGCGGATGTGCTGGGGCGGAAACAGGCGATGCTTTTCAGTCAGCTCATCACGGCGGCGACCAGCGTCATGATGCTGCTGTCGGGTTCTTTCTTCACCGCGGCGCTGGCTGTGGGTCTGAGCGCGCTCAGCTACAATTTCGCATCGGGGACGCGGGAGGCGCTGGCCTACGACGGCCTGAAATCCGAGGGGAAAGAGGATGCGTATGACCGCTTTGCCTCGGGAGAAATGATGCTTTACCGCATAAGCAGCGCATCCGCGACGCTGTGCGCAGGATTCGCGCTGTTTCTCGGCTACCGGGTGGCTTACGGCATTGACGCGCTGATCGGGCTCGTGGGCTTTGCGGCGGCCCTTGGTCTGAAAGACATCTCCGCAGAGACGGCGGCTGCGGATGGAGAAAAGGGGACATCCCAAAAGGAGACAAGGCGTCCGAGAGTTTTCGGAAACGGGTGCGCGGCGGAGCTTTGCCGCCGCTTCCGGGACTGCGCCGCGGAGAGCGTCCGCTTTCTGATCGGGGACCGGTATGCCTGCGCCGTGATTCTGATCAATGCGGTGCTCGGCGCATTTCCGACGCTGCTGCTGTTCTTTTTGCAGGCGAGGCTCCCGGAGGAGGGGCTTCCGGAAGCGCTCCTCGGGCCGGCGCTGTTTTTCATGGGAATGGGACATGTTCTGGGAGCCCGCATGATGCGGCGCTTCCGGTCGGTGCGCTATCGCAGGATCCTGACATGCAGCGCGGCCGGGATTACGGCGGCGCTGGCATCGCTCTTTCTGCATAATCCGTGGGTGCTGTGCGCCGGGGGATTTCTTGCGGCGTTTGCGGATGATTTTCTTCAGGTGAGAACGGATGTGACGCTGAATGACAGGATTCCGTCGGCGCAGCGGGCGACGCTGATTTCCGTGAATTCGTTTGCTTTTTCCGCGGTGATGATTGTCCTTTCGCCGATCATGGGGGCGGTCATTTAGCCGACGCGGCGGTGACGTCGTACTCAGAGTAATCGCCTCGGATGATCTTTGTCACGAAATGGTCGGCGACGAGCGCGCGCCCTTTTTCATTCAGATGGACGTTGTCGGACAGACAGTCCGGGTAGTTGCTCTGATTAACGGTGCCGTAGTAGTTGTCGATAAAGGACACGCCGACCGCGGTGCAGACATCGATTGCCTTGGCCCAGTAGGTCGGGAGCGCGCCGTTTCCCAGATCAAAGGTGTCGCCGCTGTGAACGCTGCCGCTGCCGTCGATGTATTCCGCGTAGGTGGGGGAGAGAAAGACGAGGCGGATGTGCGGATATTTCTCCTGAATGAGCTCCAGCGCCCGCTTCATCGCGCCGGTGTAGGTCTGAATGTCGTCCTCGTCGTTCTCGTTCATGACCGGGGAGCCCGTGAAATAATCCTGCGCATCGTACATAAACGCGATGATATCGACCGCATCGAAGTCCGTATTTTTGAGTGTGTTTACCGACTCGGCAAAGCGGCTGTCCTCCGGGTGCAGTGCGGCGGCGTTGTCCAGCGCGGTATAGTCGCCGAGGTGGATGGCGTTTGCCACGTAGTACATATTGAAGACATCGTCGACGGCAGAAACATCATAAAGGGCGTTGACGCAGGCGACGCGGGAGGACGGAAAGCCGGCACTGAACGCTTCGACCGTGCCCACAGCTTCCACTGTGCTGCCTGTGGCTTCGACCGTGCCGGTCTCCGCCAGCGCGACCACCTTGGCGGTGATTCCCGTTTTGCCGGTTTCATCGCAGACGGGATTTCCGCCGAGGAACAGAACAACGGTTCTGCCGTCGTCCCTGTGTCCTTCGCGCTTTGCGGGATCGAGAGCGATAATGACGTCCTGTACCTCGACGTCGAATGCCGTGGCGGAGGCTTCGGCAGGCTTCATGCCGGTACCCCGGTTCCAGATGACGAGACGGAGAACGGCGGTGCCGGCAATGATGAGGATCGCGGCAAGAAGAAGCAGATTCAGGGAGAGAGGCCGGCGGGTCCGCCGAGCACGGCGCGCGTGGCCCGGGGTATGAGGGCGCTGCCGTCCGGCGCGGGGGCGGCGGGACGGAACGTTTTCAAATTCGTCGAGAAGATCGTCGATTTCCTCCCGTTCTTCTGTGTTATTATGGTAGTCAAAGTTGCGGGAACCGGATTCCGGATAATTGTTTTTATTCATCGCGATAAGAACACACCTTTCTGTTCCCCCATTTTACACTGGCAGAGGTGAAAAATCTACGAGCGGAGGAGTGATCTCTCCGGAGAGGAAAGCACAGGAATGCGCAGGATCAGATGGAAAAAGCTGCTCGGGCTGCAGGCGATCGTCATGCTGTTTTCGCTCACGTCGGTCGCGGCCAAATTCGCATCGGGGCAGAGGATGTTCTCGCCGGTTTTTTTTCTGTTCTACGGGCTGGAGCTGGTTCTTCTGGCGGTCTATGCGCTGCTGTGGCAGCAGGCGATCAAGCACTTTGATATTTCCGTTGCGTATGCGAACAAGGCGATGACGGTGCTGTGGGGCTTTCTCTGGGGAGGATTGATTTTCCATGACAGGGTGACGCCGGGGAAGCTGGCCGGGGGAGCGCTGGTCGTGCTCGGCGTGATCGTTTTGAACGGGAGCGATGCAAAGCGGAGGGAAGAACCGTGAGAAATTCCGCTGCACTGTGTATATCCATTATGCTTGTCTCGGAGCTGCTCGCGTCGTTTTCGCAGATTCTGCTGAAAAAGAGTGCGGATACCGCACACCGCTCCCGCATCGGCGAGTACCTGAACCGGCTGGTCATTCCGGGCTACGGGCTGCTGTTCTGCTCGATGCTGCTGACGATCCGCGCGTATGCCTATGCGGACTCGTATATGATTGTGCCGGTTCTTGAGACGCTGGGCTATATTTTTGTCATGCTTCTCGGCCGTATTTTTTTCCGGGAGAGGATTACGGGGAGAAAGCTTGCGGGAATGGGACTCATTCTTGCGGGGATTCTGATGTTTTATCTGTGACGGCAGTTGGAAAGGCAGTGGAAGAGCTGCCGCTGCGGAGCATCGGGTAGCAGATCACATCGTCGAATCTGAAATTCGCCTCGCGGAAAAGAGGAATATATGCAGTTCAAAGAGAGAAATTTTGAAGAAGAGAGCGGGACGTTTTATTATGACGAGACGTCCGAGCTCGCAGCTCTGAAAACAGAAGAGACGGGTTATTACGATGAGACGGACGCCATCGACTCCGCGGGGGTGAGGGCAGTGGAGGAGGCGGTCGGCGTTCCGGTGATTTCGCTCCCCGAGGCAGAGGCGCTCGCCGGGGCCGGCTTTTATTACGATGAGGAGCCCGGGACCGCACAGGGGGAAAATCCCGCGGAGGAGGATGGCCGGCAGCCGAAGACGGAGCCGGCGTCCGGCGCAGATGATCCGGACGGCGGAGATGACTTCGGGGAAGAGGATGATCCAGACGGCGGAGAAGCTCCTGATGCCGGAGAGGACGATGCCGGCGAGAGCCCCGATGCGGAGGACTTTGCGGACGATGGCACCGGTGAGGACTATGTCGGCGAGAGCCCCGATGCGGAGAGCTTTGCGGACGATGGCGCCGGTGAGGATTTTGCGGATGATGAGGGCGGGGCGTCCGGCGCGGCGGGAATCCTCGCATGGGCGGCACGGCTGACCGGGATGGATTACGTGATTGCGGGGACGGCGGCGCTTGTCGTCGGCGCGCTGGTTCTGTTCGGGCTGCGCTGGAATTCCGACCGGATCCGGCAGAACGGGATCGCGTCCTTTGCGTCGATCGGGGCCGGCTTTGAGACGGGGACGGCCATCGGAGCGGATAAGATCGCCGAGGTGGCGGAGGCCCGTATCGAGGAGGAAAGAGCCGCGGCCGAGGCCGCAGAGCTTGCGGCGAAAAAGGCCGCGGAGGAGGCTGAGATCGCACGGAACCGCAGGACGGTTGTGGTTCGTGTCACGAGCATTCTCAAGGATCTGAAAATAAAGTTTGTAGATGAGAGCAGCGGCACCCTGATTACCGGCGTTCCGTTTATTGTAAGAGTCACAGGGCCGGACGGTAAGACGAACGAGTACACCAACGACGACAGGGACGGCATTATTTATAAGAAAGACATCGCCGGGGGGGCATATACCGTCGGGATGGTCGAATTTGACGACACCTTTGAGGATGCGAAGTATTACCGCATCAATACGGAGACGCAGACGATTCAGGTAAAGGAGAAGCTCGAATATCAAAAGGTCGATGTCTCTGATGAGATCAAGAGCGAATCGGAGATCAACGTCGCAAAGGAGGACACCGCACAGCAAAATACCGTGGTGGAGAGCGTGAACAAGGACACGGTGGAGTGGGTGGAATCCACGAGGACAGAGCTCTCGGAGGGAGAAAGCGGCGGAATTTCCTCCAATGAGCAGGATTATGTGGCGGTGCCGAAATCGGAGGTTCCGAATCCCCAGACGTCGGCGGGCCGGAACAGAGGGCGCGCGGATGCGGCGCTTCGGCCGGTGCAGTCGGCTGTGTCTGCGGAGCCGGTTTCCATGAGCATGAACGCCGCGTGGCCCGGCGTCTCCGCGGAAAATCTGCTCGTCACGGCAGAAATCTATCAGAAAACGGAGCTGACGGAGGCGCCGGTTTCGGAGGAGCCGTCCGAGGAGGAACAGGGTGAGACGGAGCCTGCGGAAAAAACGGTGACAGGGGTTACGCTGAATCCGGGCACGCTTTCCGGGACCAAGGGCGGGAGCGCCTCGCTTACGGTGACGGTGTCGTGGTCGGACGGCTCGACGAGCGCCGAGGCGGACTGGTCCTCCGATCATGCGGACATCGCCTCGGTGGATGGAGGCGTCGTCACCTATAACGCGCCGGGCACGGCGACGATCACCGCGAGCAAGGGAGAGCACTCGGCGTCCTGCAGCGTGACGGTTTCGGAAGAAAAGACGGTGTATTCGCTGACCATGAGCGGAAGCAGCTCATTTAAGAAAGGAGAGTCCACAACGCTTTCCCCTGCGCTCAGTCCATCGAGGGACGGCGTTTCTTACAGTTGGTCCACGGGGAACGCGGGCGTTGCGAAAGTGGACGGCGGCAAGGTCACGGGGGTAGCGGCGGGAACGGCAGATATTATCTGCCGGACGACCATTGACGGGACAGAGTACAGCGCAAAGCTCACGGTTACGGTGACGGAGGAGGGAGGGGCGGTGGAAATATCGCTGAGCCCTTCGAAAGTAAGTCTGACGGTCGGCGCGATGCAGCAGCTCACGGCAAAGATATCGAATGCGACGAACGGCTCCGTGGAGTGGTCGAGTTCGGACAATTCTGTCGCCACGGTCGGGAGCGACGGCGTGGTCAAGGGCGTCAAGGCCGGTTCGGCGACGATCACCGCGACCGCAAAGGCGGACAGCAGCAAGACGGCGTCCAGCAAGGTTACGGTCACGGCGGCCGGCTCGGGATACATCGTGCTGGATCCGGGTTCTGTCAGCATCGCCGCCGGAAATTATATCACGGTCACGGCGACGGTCTATCGTCCCGATAAGACCAAGGCGGAGAACCAGAGCGTCAGCTGGTCGAGCTCCGATGCCGGAATCGCCTCGGTGGACGGGGGAAAAATCACGGCGATCAAGACCGGAAGCTGCACCGTTACCGCGGTATCGCAGGCGGACGGCAGCGTGAAAGCCGAGATTACGGTCACGGTCAAAGCCAATACGACAAAGCTCCGGGATAAGGACGGCAATCAGCTTTATGTCCGCGGGAGCGACGGAAGCTACCGCACGGCGACCGTGGAGGACTATGCGCAGTTCGACACGTTCTACCGTCTGGCCAACGTCACGAAGAATTACCGCTATACCGGCTGGCAGACCATCGGGGGGCGGACATACTTTTTTGACAAGAATGGAAATTTTGTGACCGGAGATCAGATCATTCAGGGAGCAAAATATTCCTTTGCGGCAGACGGAACGCTGAATACCGGCGGGGCGGTGCTGGGAATCGACGTCTCCAAGTGGAACGGGAACATCAACTGGACGGCGGTGGCGAATTCGGGCGTGAAGTTTGTCATCATCCGCTGCGGGTACCGCGGCTCTACGCTGGGCGCTCTGATCGAGGATTCCCGGTTCCGGTCGAATATTGCCGGAGCGGCGGCGGCCGGCCTCAAGGTCGGCGTGTATTTCTTCTCACAGGCGATCGATGAGGTGGAGGCGGTTGAGGAGGCGTCCATGGTGCTCTCGCTCATCGGAGGGTATAAGATATCGTATCCGGTATTTCTTGATCTCGAGGATTCCGGGGGGCGGGCCGACGGCCTCAGCGCCGCCGCACGCACAAAGGTCGCGGCGGCGTTCTGCCGGACCATTCAGAACAGCGGGTATAAGTCCGGTATTTATGCCAACAAGACGTGGCTCGGGAGCAGGATGAACGTGGGGAGTCTTGCGAGCTATCATATCTGGCTCGCGCAGTATGCCGCCAGCCCGACATACAGTGCGTCCCGCTACGATATATGGCAGTACAGCGCCAAGGGCTCCGTCGCCGGCATCAGCGGCAATGTGGATATGAATCTTTCTTATATGGGGTATTAGGGGAAACCGGGGGATCGCCGGCAGCGTCGGCTCCGGGCGCGCCGCGCGGGAGAGTTCCCGATTCATCGCGAGCGCGAATTTCATAATCAGTGTAAATTTCATATCATCGTTGAAATCAGCGAAAAATCCGGGAAACGGCACAACCGAGTGCTGCTTTCCGGTTTTTTTCTTTGTCCGCCGCCAAGGCGGAATGATAAAAAATAATATGCTTTTTTACTCTGCTTCAAAAATCGAGGCGGCGAAAGATAAAAAGTTGTGAAGATAATGGCGCGTTCCCGTGAGAGAAAAAACAGGGGAAACCCTACAATGAAACTATCTTCTGTGGAAAAACGCATGACGCCGGCAGAGCTGCGGCGCCGGTCTTGCCGCAGAGAATCAAAAATACAGGAGGATTTTGTAATGGCGGTTCGGTTTGGATTGATTGGCTACGGCTTCATGGGGTGCGAACAATAACCAGCACCGGAAGCTCGCAGAGATGGCGGCGAAAGCCGGAAAGCATGTCCTGTGCGAAAAGCCGGTGGCGCTTTCGCTTGAGGATCTGGATGCGATGGAGCGGTGCTGCAGGGAAAACGGCGTCACCTTTACCGTACACCAGCAGCGCCGCTTCGATCAGGATTTCCGCATTGCAAAGGAGATCTTTGACTCGGAGACGCTGGGACGGATGTATACTGTGAAATCCATGCTGTACGGGTTCAATGGCAATATGCACGACTGGCATGTCTACAAGGATCAGGGCGGCGGCATGCTGTACGACTGGGGCGTGCACCTGATCGACCAGATGCTCTGGATGATCCCCGGAAAGCTGACGTCCGTATTTGCGGATCTGCGGAATGTGATCAACCGTGAGGTGGATGATTATTTCCATATTTTCCTGCGGTTTGAGAGCGGCATTGTGGCGCAGATCGAGCTGGGCACCTACTACCTGAGCGACGCGCTGGGCTGGTTTGAGCGGCACTGGTTTATCGGCGGCGACAAGGGATCCATGCACTGCGACGGGTTTAAGCCCGAGGGTGTGATTGTACGGACGACGGAGCTGCTGACCTCGGTAAAAGGACAGCGCACCATGACGGCTGCCGGGCCGACCCGCTCCTTTGGCCCGCCTCCGGAGGGACGGATTGTCACAGAGCCCCTGCCTGAGGTGAACACAAACCATCGGATGTACTTTGAAAATTATCTGGCGGCTCTTTCGGGCAAGGAAGAATTTCTGGTGAAGATTTCCGAGGTGCGCCGGGTTCTTCGTGTGATGGAGGCCGTGCGGGAATCGGCGCGCACGGGACGTTCCGTGGATTTCGAGAGCTGAGCGTCTTGGGAGAAAGCTGAGGGAACGGTAAATTTGTCCGGCACGGCAGGAAGGCTGTGCCGGCAGATGGAACACCGTGGAAACATATTTTGGGGATTGGGGAGTTAACGTTGTAGAACAATGCTTTCATAAGGGGGGAAGGGTATGGCGGGGCAGCAAGCGACAGAGAACGCATGGAGGAAAATACGGAGGATTTTCTTAGGAAACGACAAGCTCTCACAGCGAAACCGCAACAATGTGCTGGCGATGGGTATTATCGCATTCGGCTTCATCATTGCGATTGCGGGCGATAGACGGCCCGGGTTATCAGGGCGGCATGACGGAGCTTCCTGCCACCGCACTGAACGCCATTGACAACATGTTCCTGTGGGTGCCCTGCGGCGCATTGGTCGTCAGCGGTATTTTCTACATCATGCTCAACCTGTCCAACAGGCGTGTCGCCGAAATGCGTGCGGAGATCGCAGCGCGTGCGGAAAAAACAGAGGGGACGGGCGAGAACTAAGCGGAAACCGATGTGGTTTACATAAACTCTATAAAGAAAGTTGAGGTATGAATGATGAGTGAGGTTAAAAAAGTTCCTAAACGCGGTATCTCCACCTATTGCTTTTATCCGGAGCTGGATGTGAACATGGAGCTGGAAGATGTCTTCATGCACATGGAAGATATGGGCTCGTTCGGCCTTGAAATTCTGGCAGACGGCATTATCGAGGGCTATCCGCATCCGTCCAACAAGTGGCTGGACAAGTGGTTCGCCATGATCGAGAAGTATCATATTGTGCCGGTCGAATACGGTCACTGGGTGGAATCCCGTCTTGTGCCGGGACGTGAGGCAACGATTGAGGAATCGCTGGAGCAGCTGATTCGCGATATCAAGCTGGCGTCTTTCATGGGTTTCACCTGCATGCGCACAAAGCTCGGCGTCATCGACGAGGTTCTGAATCCGGTTTCCAACTGGCGCGAGATCATCAAGCGCGCGCTGCCCTATGCGGAAAAATACAATGTCGTGATGCAGCCGGAGCTGCATGCACCCACCAGACTGACCGACCCGATGGTGCAGGAGTACGCGGAATTTATCGACAAGGAAAACACCAAGTATTTCGGCTTCAACGTTGACTTCGGCGTCTTCAAGCGCCACGATCCCAACGGGATTGAGAAAATGCACCCCGGCTTTGAAAAGGGACCCAGCAAGCCGGAGGACATCATCCCGTACCTGCCGTACATTCATTGCTGCCACGCCAAGTATTACAACATGAGCGAGGACTTTGAGGAAACCACCATCCCGTACCGCGAAGTGATTGACATTCTGATTAAGCATGGCTGGGACGGTTATCTGCTCAGCGAATATGAGGGCGTTAATCACAACGACATCAACCACTGCATCACGCAGGTCCGCCGTCATCAGCTGTTCCTGAAGAACATTCTGGGCGCATAAACAAATACGGCGGCGCACAGGGCGGAGCGTGCGTTTTGCTCAGACGAAAAGGAGGTTTTATTATGTTGGAAATGGAAGCCTTGCAATATAAAGGATTTCGCAATCTCAAAAAGGGCGATGAGACGGTTGGTTTTCAGGTCGGGATCCGCTTTGTTGCGTACCGCGGTCCGTGGCTCTCGCAGTTTCGCTTCAAATATGTCAAGGTAGACGGCAAGAAGTTCGGCCCCGATGTATGCACGTTTACCCTCCACGGCGTGGAGTACACGTATGAGGAAATGCTTCAGGATTGGCATGTAAAGTGGAATCTGCAGGATGTGTGCTACATCCATGTGCGCAAGCCGGGCGGTCTTGCTTCCGGAAATCACAGGGTGCAGGTCGTGTTCTGGGAGGTGGCTTCGTATCTCCCGCCTTTTCTGGATGATATGCGCATGAATCAGGATGACATTCCGGAGGATCCGTCGAATACCAGAGAGATGATCATCGTTTAACAGAACAGAATCCGCAAATCCAAAGAGAAAGGGCTGTTGCACCGGTTACTCAGTGCGGTAGCCCCTTTGCCATGACATAAAAAATCAGGAGGAGAGATAGTGTGAAAAATCACGCTGATGCGCGGATTTTGGAGCGCGTGCCTCGCACTAAAGTGCTTCGGCATGGAGGATTACCATGAGAGAAGAAGAAAAGATTGCAGCGGGCATTCTGTTTTGTCCCACGGATCCCGAGCTGAAAGCCATCAAATTAAAAACGCATAATCTGAATGTTGATTTTAATGTTCTGCATGAGGATGAAAAGGAAAAAAGATGGGAAATTCTGGGGCAGATGCTGGGTGAAATCGGAGAGGGCTCCTTTCTGCAGGGTCCGATTACCTTTCATTATGGAAAGCATACCAAAATCGGAAAGCGCACATTTATTAACTTCAACTTTACCGTGCAGGACGACGCCTCGGTGGTAATCGGCGATCACTGCGATATCGGCCCCAACGTTACCATCGTCACGCCGCTTCATCCGATGCTTTCAAACGAGCGCCGCGCCCTGTGCGACAAAGACGGAAACGTAAAGCGGCTCTGCTATGCGAAGCCTGTGACAATAGGGAACGGATGCTGGATATGTGCCAATGTAACCATCTGTCCGGGCGTAACGATCGGGGAGAATACGGTCATTGGAGCCGGCAGCGTGGTGACGGAGGATATTCCCGCGGGCAGCTTTGCGGCAGGAGTTCCATGCAGGGTAATCCGTGCGCTTACAGAAAAGGACAGTATGAAGTATAAGCCGGAGATTTTAGCGGACAATAAGGTGGAATGGGAATAGAAAAGACGTTTTGAAAAGTCGAGACAGGAGGGAACGCTATGCCTTATAAGATGCGCATTAATTTCGTTGATGTGGTTGTTCCGGACAGCCTGCACAGCGATTATGTGAGCGGCAAAAAGGTGGGATACCAGTTCAAGATCCGCCTCAGCTACTACCGGGGACATTTTCTGTCCGTGATCGATCGTTTTGCGGTTGCGGTGGACGGCGAAGAGGTTCCGTCGGAGCATATTAAGTTCTGCATCAACGGGAAAGCATTCAGCCCGGTTGAATTTGACAAATGCTATTCTGAATTCTGGCAGGTCATTGAACCGGCGACCGTCCGTATTTTCCAGCCCGGCGGTCTGTCCGAGGGTGAGCACAGGATTGATGTAACACTGGATTTTCATTCGCCGTATATGCCGATCGGGCCGAATCATCAGTATATGCCGATTGACGGCAGCGGTTCCGGCGTGCTGACACTGAAAGACTGACGAGAGGAGGAATCGAAGATGGCTGAAATCAAGAGAGGCATTACACTGTTTTCACTGGGTTCGCTCTATCTCCGCGGTGAAATGAATCTGGAGGATCTGATCCGTGAATCGGCTGCCATGGGATTTGAGGGCTACGAAATTGTGGCGTCACAGATGATACCGTCCTATCCTTTTGTTTCGGACGAATTTGTCGAGTTCACAAAAAAGTGTCAGGAAAAATACGGCATCGGACCCGTCTGCTACGCGGCGCAAATGGATCGGGGCATGCTGCGTGACAGAGATCTGACCGAAGATGAGATGGTTGCCAGAGGCATTCAGGACATTATTTCCGCCAATAAGCTCGGATGTAAGGTTATGAGAGAGCAGTATCTTCTTTCTCCCGGAGGGCTTGCCCGTCTGGCGCCCTATGCCGAGGCCTATGATGTCCGGGTGGGCATAGAGATCCACAATCCGGAAAGCCCGATCACACAGGCTGTCCTCGATTATGTTGCGGCGATTGAAAAAAGCGGCAGCAGATATATCGGCTTCATTCCCGACTTCGGATGCTTTGCCACGAAGCCGAACAAACCGTATTGGGATCGTGCCCTGCAGGACGGCGCGACAGAGGAACAGCTTGAGAGGTGCGCTCAGCTTCGCTATGACGAAGTTCTTATGGATCAGGCGTTTGCCGCGATGAAGGATGATATTGAAAAATGCCCGGCACTCGCGGGTGCGCTCAACAGCATGTACGGCTTTGTGCAGTTCCGGAAAGACTGCCGCAGGGAGCTGGAGGGACTTGTCAGAATCATGCCGTACTGCTTTGAAATGCACGGGAAGTTCCACTATATGTACGAGGATCTGCATGAGGCGTCGATCCCCTATGAGGAAATCATGGAGGTCATCAATCATTCGGATTTTAAAGGCTATATTGTGACGGAGTTTGAGGGCGGAGAAGAACCGCTTGTTCAGTGCCGCCGCCACAGCGATATGCTTAAAAAGCTGATTCGTCAGTGAGGGAACAGCAATCTGGCATCAGGAAACGCCATGGGGGATTTTCGATTATGACGCAGAAATCTGATGAGAAGCTTTTTACCGTACCGTTTTTTGTGATTGCTGTTGTGAATCTGTGTCTGTCTGTTGTGACACAGATGTTTAATCTTTGTTATTTTTGACAGCTGTCTGATCACCATGTTCCTGACGCTTTTTGCCAAGGAATCCGGCATCGCCGGGGCGGGTCTTTTCTTTACGATTTCTGTTGTTTTTATGTTGGCGGCAAGAATCATATCGGGGAAAATCAGTGACCGTTACGGCGTGCTCAAGGCGCTTCTGCCGGTGTTTTCTACGGGCTCGGCAGCGGTATGGCAACGCCGGCGCTCAATGCCGAGGCAGTTCGGAATTCACCGAAAGATCGAGTGAGTGTCGCCTCATCGACCTTTTTCCTGCCATTGGATCTGGCTTTTGTGATCGGCTCTGTGGTATGGGGCATCTTGATTGATGGCCTCGGCTTCAAACAGGTTTTTATGATCGCCATCGGCATCGTTGTAACATCGGCGGCGGCAGCCCTTTTCGTATTTAGCAGAAGGGCAGCCGGAACGGAAAGAGAAATGCCGGCGGCTGAATAATGAATCCGACAATTGGCAGTACGGTCTTGACGAAAAACATGTAAAATAGAAAGCAAGGAGGGTCAGGCTATGGGGAAAGTCAGAATCGGCATCGTCGGCTGCGGCGGTATCGCGAATCAGAAGCATATGCCGGCGATGAGGAGCAACAGCGATCTGTGTGAGATCGTGGCGGCGTGTGACATCATTAAGGAAAGAGCCGAGAAAGCGGCTGCGGAATACGGTGCGCCGGGCTGTGAGATCTATGAGGATTATCATGATCTGCTGGATAATCCGGACGTCGAGGTTGTTCATATCTGCACGCCGAACGTCTCTCACAGTGAGATTGCGATCGCGGCGTTTGAAGCGAAAAAACATGTCTATTGCGAAAAGCCGATGTCCCACAGCACGACAGAGGCGGAGAAGATGGTGGAAGCATGGAAGAAATCGGGCATGCAGTTCACTGTCGGTTATCAGAACCGTTTCCGTGCCGAGGTTCAGAACCTACATGCGGCATGTGAAGCAGGAGATCTCGGAGAAATCTATTATGCGCAGGCATGGGCAGTCAGGCGCCGCGCGGTCCCGACATGGGGCGTTTTCCCGAACAAGGCTCTCCAGGGCGGGGGACCGCTGATCGATATCGGCACGCATGCCCTTGATATTACGCTGTGGTGCATGAACAACTATGACGTTGATTCCATCACGGGCTCGGTTTTCTATAAGCTCGGCAATCGGAAACAGGCGACGGAGGGCAATCTGTTCGGCCCGTGGGATCCGGAGACCTATGAAGTAGAGGATTCGGCGTTCGGTTATATCAAAATGAAGAATGGGGCCGCGATCAATCTGTTTGCCTCATGGGCGCTGAACTACATGGATTCCCGTGAAGCCTCCACGACGCTCTGCGGAACCAGGGCGGGGGCGGAAGTCCATTCCGGTATGAGTTATCCGAAGAATGAACTGATTTATAACCGCGGACGGGGCGGTCAGCTGATGGAAGAGAAGCTCTCCCCGGTCGGAGGAGTTGCGTATTTCGGCGGCGGCTCCGGCGAAGAGGGCACGGTCGATAACCGCCAGTGGCTGGAAGCTGTCCGAAAAGGAAGCTCTCCGCTCGTCAGACCGGAGGAGGCGCTTGTTGTGACGCGCATTCTCGATAATATTTACAAGGCAGCCGCAGACAACAGGGAAGTCAGATTCTGATTGATTTTACGGCGCGTCTCGCTGGGGCGCTTTGGCATGGAGGATTGGTATGAAAGACATTAGAATTGCAGTCATCGGGCATGGTTTTATGGGGCATGAGCATGAAAAAATGCTTAAGGATTTCCCCGGGATTCGTCTTATGGGATTTTCTGACAAGGACCCGAAGCAGCTTCAGGATGTCGCAGAGGGCCTGAAGAGATATCAGAGCAATGAGGAAATCTTCGAGGACCCGGAGGTCGATGTTGTTCTGATCGCGGCCAATAACAATCAGCATCACGATCTGGTCATACAGGCGGCAAAAGCCGGCAAGAATATCATTTGTGAAAAGCCGGCGGCCATGAGCCTGCAGGAGCTGGATGAGATGGTGAAAGCGGTCGGGGAAAACGGCGTAAAATTCACAATTCACCATCAGAGACGGTTCGATCCGGACTTCCGCACCGCAAAGGAGGTCTATGATTCCGGAACGCTCGGCGCTGTTTATGCCGTAAAGAGCCAGCTGTACGGCTTTAACGGCAACATGCATGACTGGCATGTCTTTGTCAGTGAGGGCGGAGGCATGCTCTATGACTGGGGCGTTCATCTTCTGGATCAGCTCTGCTGGATGTTCCCGGGTGCCAAAATCCGTTCGGTTTTTGCCGACCTCAGGAACGTCATCAATAAAGAGGTCGACGACTATTTCCAGATCATGCTGCGCTTTGATAATGACGTCACGGCGACCGTCGAGCTGGGAACCTATTATCTGTCGGATAAGACACAGGACAAGTGGTTCGAGCGCCACTGGTTCGTGGCCGGAAATAAAGGAAGCGCTTACGTCGATGGATTTTTCCCGGAGGGCAAGGTCGTCAGGACGACACACCTGCTGACCAATGTCGGAGGCAAGCGGACGATGACGGCTGCGGGGCCGACAAGATCGTTCGGGCCCGCACCGGAGGGCACGATCGTGACGGAGGCTCTTCCCGAAATTCATACAGAGCACAGAAATTATTTTGAGAATTATGTCAGAGCCTATCATGGGGAAGAGGACTTTCTGGTTAAGATCCCGGAGGTCAGACGTGTCCTCAGGCTGATGGATGCGGTTCGTGAGTCGGCAAGAACCAGCCGTTCAATCGACTTTGAGTAAATGAAATGACGGCACAATGAAATGACAGTACGGATGAAAGGAAAAATCATGAAATTCGGATTGCTGACAGCGATTCTTGAGGGGACGACCTTCGAAGAGGCCGTCGATTTTGCGGCTGCGAACGGTCTGGAGTGTCTGGAAGTCGCCTGCTGGCCGAATGCCGGCGGCGCCAGGAGGCGGTATGCGGGGGTCTGTCATATCGACGCGGAGGCGCTGACGCCTGCAAGGGCCGGAGAGATCAATGAGTACTGTGCGGCCAAAGGTGTTGAAATATCATCGCTTGGGTATTATCCTAATACGCTGGATCCCGATCCGGAGAAGAGGAAAGTCTATATTGATCATATCCACGCGCTGATCGATGCTTCCGCCATGCTCGGGGTAAATATGGTCACGACGTTCGTCGGCCGTATTCCGGATCAGACGGTTGAGGAAAACCTGAAGGTTGTGAAAGAAGTGTGGCCGCCGATTCTTGAGCATGCCAAAGAAAAGGGCGTCAGAATCGCGATTGAGAACTGTCCGATGTGGTTTACCGAGGACGAATGGCCGGGCGGGCAGAACCTGATGACCTCTCCGGCCAACTGGCGCAGAGTCTTTGAACTTCTGCCCTATGATCCCGTTTTTGACACTTTAGTACGCAATAAATGCCCACAACTTCTCTGTTTACAAGGGGTTGCGGGCATTCTCTGATTTTTACGAAACGCGTACTACGTCTATCTTTGCTTTGATTTTCTAATAATTCCTTT
>NZ_LR130587.1 GCF_900625025.1 Lachnoclostridium sp. Marseille-P6806 | reverse complement strand
CCGGGTGCGCTGAAAGGTGCATGCCCGGTGTGAGGCGGGGGAAAATCCGGAGATAACCTCAAAGGATTACCTATCGCTCAGCACCTACCGTGCTGACCGTAGCAGGCGGCACGGATGGTGTTCATTGTTCCTATACACGAAAATGCGGAATGTGGCGGGGATTGCACAGACCGAGGCACAGAAGTCGCAGGATATGTTCAACAAATGTCAGTACCTTGATGAATTGACAGGCGGAAAGGGTGTAACTTTTGCAACCGGAACGCCAATCAGCAACAGCATGACGGAGCTTTACACCAATATGAGATACCTTCAGTATGGTACTCTTCAGAAGCTGGGGCTTGGACAGTTCGATGCATGGGCGGCTAACTTTGGTGATACACAGACGGCAATAGAGCTGGCACCGGAAGGCACAGGGTATCGTGCCAAGACAAGGTTTGCGAAGTTCTTTAATCTGCCGGAGCTTATATCACTCTTTAAGGAGAGTGCCGACATTCAGACACCGGATATGTTAAAGCTCCCTGTGCCGGAGGCGGAGTATGAAAATGTGACCTTAAAGCCGTCCGAAGCGCAGAAGCAGATGGTGGAGTCCCTGGCAGACAGAGCGGAGCGGGTGCGTAACCGCATGGTGGATTCTTCCGTTGACAATATGCTTAAGATTACAAACGATGGGCGTAAGCTGGCACTTGACCAGAGGCTTATGAACGATATGCTACCGGATGATGAAAACAGTAAGTCCAGCGTATGCGTGGAGAAAGCATTTGAGATTTGGGAGGAGACAAAAGATAAGCGGTCAGCCCAGCTCATTTTTTGCGATTTGAGTACACCTAAAGGAGACGGAACCTTCAATGTATATGAGGATATCAGGGACAAGCTGATAGCAAAAGGAGTACCACCGGAAGAGATAGCCTTTATCCATGATGCAAATACCGAAACGAGGAAAGCGGAGCTGTTTGGCAAAGTAAGAAGCGGACAGGTCCGTTTTTTATTGGGATCAACACAGAAGATGGGAGCCGGTACGAACGTGCAGGACAGGCTGATAGCTTTACACCATCTTGATGTGCCATGGAGACCCTCTGACATTGAACAGCAGGAAGGCCGTATCTTACGACAGGGTAATACAAACCCGAAAGTAAAGATCTTCCGTTACGTTACCGAGGGTACGTTTGATGCGTACTCCTGGCAGCTGATCGAGAACAAGCAGAAGTTCATCGGGCAGATCATGACCAGCAAATCTCCGGTCAGAAGCTGTGAGGATATCGACGAGGCGGCTCTTACCTATGCAGAGGTCAAGGCATTGGCAACAGGCAATCCGTACATTAAGGAAAAGATGGATCTGGACATTCAGGTATCGAAGCTGAAGCTGATGAAGGCAAACCATACCAGTCAGAAATACCGACTGGAGGATAATATCGCAAAGAACTATCCTCAACAGATATCAGCGTTAAAAGAACGCATCGCAGGAATGAAGGCAGATATCGCAACCTATAATGCCAACAAGCCAGCGGATAAGGATATCTTTACCATGACGGTAGCCGGTAAGACCTATGATGACAGGAAGGAAGCCGGGACAGCGATTATCGGTATCTGTAAGGAGATGAAGCAGGCTAATGTGGCTGTGCCAATCGGTGAGTACCTGGGTATGAAGATGAATGTAACCTTTGATTCATTTTTCAGAAAGTTTACGCTGAACATGAAGGGAAAACTCAGCCATGAAGTAGAGATTGGCTCAGATCCATCCGGTAATATAACCCGTATTGGTAATGCCATGGAATCCATGTCAAAACAGCTTGAAGATGCGATTGCTAAACTGGCCAATGTGGAACAGCAGCTTGAAACTGCAAAGATTGAGGTGGAAAAGCCATTCCCACAGGAGCAGGAGCTTAACGATAAGCTGACAAGGCTTGCAGAGCTGAACAGCCTGCTCGATATGGATGAAAAGGGTGAGGATGCGGTTGATCTTGATGAAGATGCTCCAAAGCCGGAGCAGGAGAAAGAAACAGCAGAGCAGACCGAGACGGTAGCGCCGGCACAGGAGACTACGACAGAGGCGGGTCACAGATCGGAGGATAAGGCTGAAATAAGCGAAAAAGCAGAGGAGGCTGATATATCAGAAACAGAGGATATGGAGAACCCTACAACAAAACCGGAGACAAAAGAGGAAAGACCGTCCCTAATTGCAAGGCTGAATGAGAAAAAGGCTGTTGTAGCTGCCATGGATCAGAAAGCGCCTGCGGTAGCAAAGAAAAAAGAAGAGGTTATAGCATAAGATTAAAAGGCTTCGGGGAGTATCTCCGGAGCCTTTTGGAAAGGAGCGGAAATGGCAAAAGATGAAACAAAAGACGAAAGCCTTAATGATGCCGCTGTCATAAGCGCATTCAAGGATAAGACCAAAGAGAAGTTCCATGAGCTTGACGGCTTGGATCCTGAAACGATAGAGGCTAATGTTAAAACAATAGTACAGGGCATAGTGAATGATTATGGGATGGATGTAACAATTGAGGATGTCGTTGTATCCGGCAGTCGTTGCAGAGGTATGGAGGAGAAAGGAGCTGACCTTGATGTGGTGCTGTATTACAGCGGCTCGGTGAGAGAGGACGATCTTTTTAATACTCTTCATCAGAGCGATATCATAATGGGTGGCGTAAAGCTCGATATAAACACGATATCACAGGAACAGCACGGGAGTCTTTCCGAGTATCTGACAGGCGTGGAAGCGTACCTTACAGAAAAGCAGGCTCTGATGATGCAGGAAGCACAGCAGCATAACACGGAGATAACCTATACCGTTGCGGAGTGCGGAGAATTTCACAGCATGGGAGCCTATCATGAGGGGATTGCCACGATAGAAGAGGCAAAATCACTGTTTGAAAGCATCCGTGAAAACCATAGTAATATGATTCCTGCTGTCGGTATCAACATACATGAAACCGGGACACTGGAGATAGATGATGTGCAGATGGATGTACTTTATGGAAACAGCATAGACCTTGATAATCTGCGGTATGTTCCTCAGATATGGAATGATCAGGAGGGGCTGTCAAAGGTCGGGCAGATCATAGATGCTTTCCCGGATGCAAAGGTGGTTGGAGAACTGCCGGGATTAACTGTGCAGGATAGAGCGCAACCGGATATGGATGCCGTAAAGCCGGTATATATTGATGAAGCTGCGAAGCTGGCCGCAGAGATAGACCGCTTTTCCAGTGACTTTGATCCCTATGAGTACAAGGATACGGTCGATAACTGGGAACTGCAGGTGCAGAACATAGCCGATGATATAAGAAACGGCAATTCTGCGGATTATAAAAAGTACCTGGGAACTGTGATAGAAGAGAGTGATAATATCGAAGATGTCCGTAAGGCGGCGGAGCTTCTTGTGAAGTTGGCTGAGTACAAGCCACTTGCCAAGGTGGAGGAGCTTGAAGAGGTCAATCTTAACCAGATCGACAATGTACTCAGCAATACGGTTCCAAAATCAGAAGAGAAAAGGGAAGCCCGGCAGGCGGAGCAGGAACGCTTGGAAGAACTGCAGCGCATCGAGGAAGAAGAGCGAAAGCGCAGGGCAAGAGGGGAACGCCCATCACTTCGGGCGAGACTTGCGGCCAAGAAAGCTATAGTAGCTGCGAATAGTGCAGTCCCCCAAAGAAGTAAACAGCGAGAGGCGCAGGAAGCAGTAGCTTCACAGAGAGATATATAATTTATAGGGGTGTGGAGCTATGGCTTCACACCCTTTTTTCGCATATATTTGAAATCAAGAACTTGCGAATTAATCTTGAAATCTTGAAATTGCTTTGTTATAATAAAATCTGTACTATTGTGCATGTTTAAAGGTAATGGAGGCAATTTGATGGCAGTATCTTACGACAGGTTATGGAAATTATTGATTGACAAAAAAATGAGTAAGGTTGAGCTTAGAAAAAAGGCAGACATTGCGCCGAATACGCTTACAAAACTGAATAGGGATGAAGAAGTATCTATGACTATATTGTGTAAGATATGTCATGTGCTGGGAACTGATTTTGGGGATATTGTTGAGTATATAGACGAAGATAAATAAAGCATTGATAAGGAGGCGGGCGTATGCCGTCATTGAATTGGATTGGAAAGGATAAGGTGCTTAATCATCATAATGAAGTGCCTTATCGTGTCTTAAATAAGAAGTATAGCTATGGGGACGATGATGCTGGGAATATGGTTATTCATGGGGATAACCTTGAAGCGTTAAAGTCCCTTTTGCCTAAGTACGAGGGAAAAATACGATGTATTTATATTGATCCTCCTTATAATACCGGCAATGAAGGATGGATATATAACGATAATGTAAATGATCCAAAGATAAAAAAATGGTTGGGAGAGGTTGTTGGCAAAGAAGGAGATGATCTTTCGAGGCATGATAAGTGGCTATGTATGATTTATCCCCGATTACGGCTACTTCAGAAATTAATGCATCGAGATGAGGGTGTGATTTTTATTTCTATTGATGAAAATGAAATAGAAACTTTGAAGATGGTTTGTAACGAGATATTTGGAAAGAGTAAGCATATAGCTACTATTGCATGGCAAAAAAGATATTCTCGTGAAAATAGAGGTGCATTTGGTGATGCACATGAGTATATCCTTGTTTATGCATCTAATGTTGAGAAATTTAAGGAAATACATCATAAAGTAGGATTTGATGAGAAGCAGGAAAAAATATATAAGAATCCCAATAATGATCCAAAGGGAAGATGGCGTGGTGTGCCAATGACAGCTCAGGGATATCGACCCAATCAAATGTATGGTATCGAAACACCAAGCGGAAAAGTTGTGTATCCTCCGAAGGGCAGATGCTGGAGCACAGTAGAGTCAGAGTATAAAAAACTGTTGGCGGCAGGAAGAATATATTTTGGCAAGAATGGAGATGGTCAACCGCAAACAATACGTTATCTTTCAGAAGTAGAGGGAGCCGTTCCGTGGTCATGGTGGCCAAGTGATGAGGTTGGACATACAGATGAGGCAAAAAAGGAAATCATGAGTATTTTCCCGGATCGTGAAAGTATTTTTGATACACCAAAACCTTTAAGATTGATTGAACGTATTTTACAAATAGCAACGGATAAGGATTCAATTATTTTGGATTCATTTGCTGGATCAGGTACTACTGCCCATGCCGTACTTAATATAAACAGAAAGGACGGAGGAGAACGTAAATTTATCATTATTGAAATGGATGAATACGCAGATGAGATAACAGCTGAGAGGGTGAAACGCGTTATTCAAGGATATGGAGAAGGAAACAATAAAAAAGATGGTATTGGTGGTGGCTTTAGCTTTTATGAGCTTGGAGAGCAGTTACTTATTGATAATGAAAACATAAACCCAGATGTTGATAATGAAGTTATTAGAGAATACATCTGGTATATGGAAACAAAAAAGTCATATGAACGGAGTAATGCCAATGATAATCCCTATTATTTAGGGATTCATAACGACACTGCATATTACTTCAATTATGAAAAAGATAGGCAAACTGTTTTAGATAATGAATTTTTAAAATCTATAAAAACCAAGGCAGATGCGTATGTTATTTATTCGGATACCTGCAATTTATCAGATACAAAGATGAATAGATTTAACATTACATTTAAGAAGATTCCAAGAGATATAGCGAGGTTGTAGAAGCATGGAGTTAAAAAACTATCAGAAAGCTGTTATAAAAGACCTTACTCGGTTTTTAAATCTTTTGACTGAAAAGCAGAGTATCAGTAGGGCATATAGTCAGCTTTGGGAAGAAAAAGGGGTATGCTTAGGCCCATTGGGAATGCCTTTTTATAATGCATCATTACAAGGAGTTCCTCATGTCTGTCTTAAGGTGCCTACCGGTGGAGGAAAAACATTTCTTGCAGCCAATGCCATAAAGCCGATATTTGAAGCTATGCCACATATACATCCGAAGGCAGTAGTGTGGTTAGTACCGTCTGATGCAATTATGCAACAGACGATAACCAACCTTACAAATGTGGAACATCCGTATAGACAGAAGATAGATGTGGACTTTGGTGGCAAAGTAGAAGTATATACAAAAGAGCAGCTATTAAATGGTCAGAATTTTAATCCAGTATCGGTTGATGAGAATCTCTCTATCTTTGTTTTAACATATGATTCGTTTAGAACAAACAAAAAAGATGGGAGGAAGGCATATCAGCAGAACGGCAATCTTACGGCATTCAATGGCTTTAAGGGTGATACAGGCATGCTGCTTGAAGATGTGGATGATACAGCACTTATCCAAGTAATACGGCAGTTGAATCCGGTTGCTATTGTGGACGAAAGCCATCATGCTACTTCAAAGCTCAGTATAGAAATGCTTGAGAATTTTAATCCCTGCTTTGTTCTCGATCTTACAGCTACACCGAAAGAGGGAAGCAATATTATTTCCTATGTTGATGCAAGACAGCTTAAAAAAGAGGAAATGGTGAAGCTACCTGTTATCGTTTACAACATGAAGAGCCAGGAGGATGTTTATCTCAGTGCAATAACATTAAGGAAACGCCTAGAGATTAAGGCAAGGAAAAACGAACAGGAAACGGGTAAGTATATTAGACCCATTGTGTTGTTGCAGGCTCAACCACGCACATCGGAAGACAGTGCAACTTATGAAAAGATCAAGACGACTCTCATAGAAATAGGTGTTCCTGAGGAAGAGATAGCAATTAAAACCGGAGATAGGGATGATATTAAGACGGAGAACTTGCTTTCAAGGGACTGCAAAATCCGATACATCATTACGGTAAATGCACTGAAGGAAGGTTGGGACTGTCCTTTCGCATATATTCTAGCGACAGTGGCGAATCGTAATTCAACGGTTGATGTTGAACAGATATTGGGACGAGTGCTTCGATTACCCTATACCAAGATGAGTAAGGAACAGGAACTAAACCTTTCTTATGCAATCACATCATCTGCGGACTTTTACGGCACACTTGATAAAGTAGTAAAAGGTTTGAATAATGCCGGATTCAGCAAGCGTGATTATATGGTCAAAGATTTGGACAATCCTGCAGTGAAAGAAACAGATGAGATAGAACCTGAGCAGATGGAGTTACCGAATCTTCAGCCGTCTCTGGAAACAGATCTATCTGATACTGAGCCAGTAGATGTAAATACTGATGAGTTAAAAAAACAGTTAGAAACGGTCTTAAATGATGAGTATGAAACGGAGGGGACTACAAACCAAGCAAACGAAATCGTTGATACCATGATTGAGACGGCTTTGACTGAAAATACGGTTTATTGGGAGAATATCACAAGTGAAGAAAACGAGCAGTATGATGATATTCCTGATGAAGTGGTGAGCAAAATGAAAATGTATCATGTAAGGAAAGAATTTGAGGACGATCTCAAAGAATTAAGGCTCCCGCAATTTGTTGTTGAAGGAGATGCGAGTCTTTTCTCAGAGCATGAATATGAACTGCTTGATAGAGAAAATCTACGAAAAGGCTTTACCCTTCGTGATAAAGATACGGAGATAGATTTTGATTCAATCGAGGCAGAGATAGCGAAGGTTGATGTTGATGATGCACATGAAGCTCCAAAGGCTTGGAAATTTAAAGGTTTCGAGAGTGAGGCTATTAAAGAATGGTTCGATTCAAGACCTACGGCAACAAAGAGAAATCTCTGCAAAGACCGTATATGCACGCGCCTTTCAAAAAACAACGCTGTTGATGATAGAGAAATTCGGGATTATGTAGGGAAAATCATGGAGCAGATGTCAGAGGCACAGCTCACGGATTTGGAGCAGAATACGGAGCTTTATGCAGAGAAAATCAAAAAGAAGGTAGATGATTTGTTGGCAGAGCATGAGGCAAAGATGTTCCGCAAATGGGTGGAGACAGATATCGTACAGTGTCAGCCCATGTATCAGATGAAGGAGAGTATATCTCCAACAACCTCAATTTCTTCTATTCCAAAATCATTGTATGAGGAGGAGGATGGTGATCTGAATGATTACGAGAAGAAGGTTGTGTATGAGCTTGCCAGTCTTGATAATGTGAAGTGGTGGCACAGGAATATATCTCGAAAGGGATTTGCAATTAATGGTGCTGTAACCGCTTATCCAGATCTTATGGTCATGCTGACAGATGGAAAAATTCTTATGATTGAAACAAAAGGAGATCATTTGGATAATCCGGAGTCTAAGGCAAAGGCAGCTACAGGCTCCGAATGGGCCAGTCAGGCGGGAAGGCTTTATAAATATTATATGGTATTTCAAAGTAAGGATCCAGGATATGCGGGGGCATACTCTTATGACAAGTTTATGGAGATAGTTAAGCAATTGTAAGCGAGGGACATAAGCGTGGAAGATATGAAGGCGATTAAAAAAATATATGAGAGAATGAGTGCCATAAATAAAAAATATGGCTTTTATCATAAGACTTTATTTCACCTTCATACACCAGCCTCGCACGATTATACGCTCCTTTCATCATGGAAACATGATAATTACGTCAAAGCTGATGAAACGCAGATAATGCAATATTGTATGCAGAAGAAAGTTGTTCCGAAAAAGGAGTTTTTAACAAGCGTAACGCTTGTTAATGAGCGAAGTATTTATACTACAAAAGAAGAGTGGCTTTCATATATTCTTCTGGCTAATGAGCTTGTATGTAATGACTATGAAATTGTTGTTGTAACTGATCACAATAGCATTGATGGAATTAGCAAGCTAGAACTTGCTATTAAGGATATCCATAATTTAAAGGGCTCACATGAGTATCCTGAGATTATATGTGGTATTGAAATATCCTGTGCTGACAGGCTTCATGTTGTTGGTATATTTGATAAAAAAGATACAGAAAAAGTTAAGAGTTGGCTTGATGAGTATTTAATCAGTAAAGTTGATGGAACATATAAAACGAGTCTCGAAGTAATAGATTTCTTCAAAAGAGAGCTTAACGGAATCTCTTATATTGCGCATATCAATTCTTCTGATTTGTTTAATGATGAGAAATACTTGAGTGGCGCTTATAAAAAGAAACTTAAGAACGCTGACTGTTTTGAATACATAGGGGTTCATCAACAGTCTCAAATAGAATCGGTAATTAAAATACTGAAAAGTCAGAAAATAACAACCAGAGGATTTGTAATTGATAATGATTCACACTCAATAGAAACGATAGATAAAAACTATTTCTGGATAAAGAGCGGCAAGAGAAGTTTTAAGACATTAAAAGAAGCTTTTGACGATTTTGAAATATCCGTATCATTAACAAACGAGATCAAGGAACGCAAATATATAAAAAGTGTACTTATAGAGAGCGGAGGATTTTTGAAGGGGAAAGATGGAGGCGATTTTTCCCTTGCCTTTTCTGACTCTCTTAACTGTTTTATTGGCGGACGAGGAACAGGTAAAAGTACAATATTGCAAGTGCTGGATTATGCAGTTGGACTAAGGATTTCAGATGAGAGGATTCTGGACTTTATTTGTAAACATGGGGATATATGGGTGCTGTTTGCGGATGGGAATAAGGAATACCTCATACGGATGGCTACTCCAATTAAAGCAGATACAAATGATAATATTTTAAGGTGTTTTGGAGAAAACGAAGCAGACAGATATCGTTACAAGTATTATTTTTCGGAGGACAAGGTAAGAAATTATGCGGTTAAGAACTATTTGACCATATATGAGGTGATAAAAAGTAAAGGGCAGAGTGAGATTGTTATAAAATCAGTAAAAAAGTATGGAACGCTAAGTCAACTCTATGATGTGAGATATTCTGTTAATGAGTTGGTGCAAACAGCCAGCAGTAATCAGATAGACGATTTTATAAGGCAACTTATGTTCCAAAATAAAATTCTTTCATCGCCGGAGAAGACTATCAATTGCAGATCGAAGAATGGCTTGGCAAAAGCCATAAATGATATGCAAGAATTGTTGAAGAAAAGAAAAAAAGAAGTAGAAGAAATTATTGGGCCATTTAACAAAAAAATGGATAAGACTCTTCGAATCATTTACATGCAAAATGAGCCCGTAGATGCACCTGACTTTGAGAACTGGCTTTTTAGTGGAAAACGAGCAAACAAGAGAGATGGATTTCAGGATACTGATGTCTCGGAGGAAAATGCTGTTGATTATCTTCACTATGTATATAGGAATGTCGGGATTGTATCTTTGCTGAAAATGGCATTGAAAGAGGAGGATAGATATCAATTTGATATTGCTGACTTCTTTAATAGAACAAGACCGGATCCCAGTATAGAAGAACAAAAAAATGCTATAGATGAGATATTTGACGCTTTGATTGATAATAACAGATATTTTCAAGCCATAACCTATTTAAGAAGAATGGTTGGAGAGTCGGAAAAACTATCTTTGGAGTTCAATATAAATAGTAAGACCACTACTAAACAAGGAGCAGATTATAAAGATGTAAGAAATCTTTCTCTTGGACAAAAAGTAGTGGCTATGCTCGACTTTATTTTTGGATACGGTGATTTTGTAGATGATCATAGACCTATTTTAATTGATCAGCCAGAAGATAACCTTGACAGTCAATACATATACAAGAATCTTGTTAGGCAATTACGTGATATCAAAAATAAAAGGCAGATTATCATCGCTACTCATAGTGCCACTATAGTTACAAATGCTATGGCAGATCAGGTTTGTGTTATGTGTTCTGATGGAGAGAATGGCTGGATAGAAAGAGCTGGGTATCCTTCTGAAGATACGATTAAAAGAGATATTGTGAACTATATGGAGGGTGGAATAGACTCGTTTGAACATAAGATAAGAGTTTATCAACCTATACTGAAAAATAATTTTTGATGGAAAAAGTATATGAAGATAAGTGAACCAAATCCGAACATTTTACATATTGAAGCATTGAGAAAAAAGTTTGTTTCTGACTTTGATAGGGATATGCTGGAAGGCATAACCTTGGAGCAGTATGCAATGCGTACTGGCGATAAAAAGAACTTTTGTTATCGTCTTGAGCGTGAGCAGATTGGCATGGGAGATATAAGAAATGCTACAGCTCAGAAGTTTGGTATATGGGTTCGCAAATCAACTGGAGAATATGATTTTACAAAGAAATATGGTCAGACTGCGGAGGAAGCTTTTAGCGTAATCAGATCTGAACTGTGTAGGCTTGTGGATGCAGGAAAAGAGGACGATTTTAATGCGATTCGTAAGAATATGTTGGCACCGATAGTACGATATAAAATTCTTGCTATGTATTATCCGGATAAGTTTCTCACAATTCATTCAGAGAGGCATTTGACATATTTTTGTAAGAAAGCTGGTATTCCATATCTTCAAGATGATGATGAACTTGTGCTTCAAAGAAAACTCTTGCAGTGGAAGGAAAATCAGCCAGATATACAAAATCAGAGCTTGTTGGAGTATGTAGCATATCTTTATGAGCATTTTGGAGTGCCACCAACAGTCGATAAAGGACTTGCAAAAAAGAAGACAAGGCTAAAAAAACTTAAGGATGATCTAAAGGCTTTTGATGGTAGGCATGTAAAGACTCATATGACTGAAGTAGAAGTCAAGGAAAGGTCTACGCTTGTGGCTGAAATTGTGAAAGAGAGAGCGGCAGGTGTATGTCAGTTATGCAATAAACCAGCACCTTTTTTCAACAAAAAGGGTGAAGCGTATCTTGAATGCCATCACGTGATATGGATAGCTAGAGGTGGAGCAGATGAAGTGTATAATGCTGTAGCACTCTGCCCGAACTGTCATAGAAAAATGCACATATTGGATGAAAAGAGCGATGTAGATTATCTGATGGAGATAGCAAAGGGGTAATAATATCTAGGTAGGATTATGGGTGTAATAATGCATAACTTCCAGTGAAAATCACCACCAAAATGGTGGGAGTAAAGTTTGAAAAAAGGGAGTAAAATAAAATGTTACAACTAGCGGGATGCTGAAAAAAACTGCGGTTGGCATGTGGGATTTTGCAGCATACGTGCTCAGTGAGGATCAGAATATTGCAAACAATGTGGCACATTCTTATCTTGCCCTGACTCTTGGTGAAGAGTCCTATATGTCGAAGTCCGCAATCAATCTTTGGAGAGGAAATGTTGAGGATGAAAAGAATGCCGCAAAAGTAATAAGTTCATATGTCAGGGAAGGATTGTAGTATGATTATTGGCATATTAAATTGATAAATCGGTATTTGTGAGGAAAAGATATGAAAACAATATATCTGATCGGCGGTACAATGGGCGTCGGTAAAACGACGGTAAGTCAGCAGCTGAAAAAGGAGTTGCCGAACAGTGTTTTTCTTGACGGCGATTGGTGTTGGGATGCCGATCCGTTTCAGGTAACAGAAGAAACAAAAGCCATGGTCATGCGCAACATCTGCTTCTTGCTGAATAGTTTTCTCCACTGTACGGCCTATAAAAATATCATTTTCTGCTGGGTAATGCATGAACAATCAATTATTGACGAAATAATCAATAGTCTGGACACAGGAGATGCGAGAGTCATAAAGATTTCGCTTATGATCGATGAAACCAATTTGCGTAAAAGACTCTCTTCTGACATCTCCAGGGGGATTCGCAGTAACGATGCAATCGACAGAAGTGTTGCAAGAATCAACATGTATCAAATACTTGACACCATAAAAGTGGATACAGTCAATAAGAATGTTTGTGATATCGTGAGTGAAATACTGACTCTTTGATATCAACAAATCGCTTTTTATAAGGAGGCGATAAGATGGATGGCTATAACGAGGATTTTTGGAAAGCGTTAGATGAATTGGTAAGCAATTCAGAAATCGTGATCGACAGGCATAGAGGCTCTGCTCATCCCAGATTTCCAAACTTCATCTATAAGGTTGACTATGGCTATTTGAAAGATACCGCCTCTATGGATGGCGGAGGAATTGATGTATGGGTCGGAAGCGGTGAGAAAAAGATCGATGCCATCATGTGTATCGTTGATTTAAGGAAGAAAGATTCGGAGATCAAAATACTGGTGGGTTGTACGGAAGAAGAAAAACTGGAAGTATACAAAACGCATAACGAAACGCAGTATATGAAAGGCGTTTTGATACGTCGGTAAATCGGATTTGTAAAGGAGAAGTGTATGTTTTATTTTGTGCGGCACGGGGAGACAGATTATACAGAACGTGGAACCAAAATTTATCAAGGACACGGAACGAATTTAGCGCCTCTTTCGGAAACTGGGATCGGCCAGATAAGGAAAGCGGCAAAGGATATTCGACTTCAGGAGGCGAACCTGATTTTGTGTTCTTCTTATACAAGAGCCGTGCAGTCTGCAGCCATTCTTTCTAAGGAATTGGGGCTGGAAATCAGGATTGAGACGGATCTGCACGAATGGGTTGCAAACGACCTTTATATCTATGAGGATGATCATACCGCAGAGAAGGCATACGAAGAATATGTGAAGAACAAAGGAATCCACCCGGATTCCGGCTGCCGATGGGAAGATGCTGCAACCATTAGGCGAAGAGTGCTTCCTGTGCTGCAAAAATATGCAGATGTTCCAAAAGTCATCGTGATTGGACATGGAATGATGATTGAAGCCGTGACCGGAGTACCACATCCAAACTGCGGGGAGATCGTTCCATTTTCCTTAGTAGGAAAGGAATGATTATGAGGAAGGATAAAAAGGATATTGAATTGATCAAAGCATTCTTAAACCGGTAAATTCTAATTTATGAGGATGGTTATGAAAGTCTTGTTATGCGAGGATACAGATTGGCTGTTGTCAGAAGAAGCGTTCTTAATCTATGCTCCCTGTATGTTTCATCCGACATATGAGGAATATAAAACAAAGATGGAAGACTGTTTGACCGATTCTTCGGTAAAAGTATTTGTAATTGAATATCAAGGCAAGAAAACAGGAATGATGGTTTTGAACCTATCAGAAGCTGATGCAGAGATTATCGGAATAGCCGTATCTGCCAATGCTCGCCGTAAGGGAATTGGGAAACAAATGATTCAACGGGTGATGGAATCGGAGAATCTGGAAAGTGTCAAAGCCCAAACAGATGATGATTCGATCGGTTTCTACCGCAAGTGTGGCTTTTCAGAGGAGAAAATCGTCATTGAATACCCCGACGGGTCAGTGGTTCGATATAACTGCATACTGAATAAATAGACAACTTCTCGTTTGTAAGGGTTAAGAAAATGAACTATAAAGTAATTGACAAAGAGACATATTATCGTAAAGGCGTATTTCGCCACTTTACGGAAGATTGTGCGTGTTCGACTTCCATGACGGCGAGGATTGATGTTACAGATCTTGTTCATCATTCCAAAGAGACTGGGACAAAGTTCTACATCAACTTTCTTTATATCCTGTCAAAGGTTCTGAATTCCCGAGAGGATTACAGGATGGGGTATCTTAAAGAAACAAACGAATTGATCTGTTATGACGTGATCAATCCCATACAGTATATCTTTCATGAAGATACAGAAACCTTCACGCTTGTTTATACGGAATACGATGAAGATTATGAGAAATTCTACAAAACGGCTCTGCGGGATGCTGAAGAGGCAAAAAAGACCAGAGAATACGGTTTTGATATTATGAATCATCCCAACTGGTTTGATGCGTCATGTATACCGTGGCTGTCCTATGATTCCATACATCTTGAGCTGCCCGACGTTCATATGTTTTTTGCGCCGGTTATCAATTGGGGAAAATACAAGGAAGAAAACAGCCGACTTGTCATGCCTGTGACCGTTCGCTTGAATCATGCGATCGCTGATGGTTATCTGGTAGCAAACGTATTCCGTCTCCTGGAACAGGAGATTGAGGGATTCGTAGAGCTTTAATCGACAAATTCAAATTTATAGGGGAAAAGAATATGCCACATATTGTAATACAGTGCTTTCCTGGTAGAACAGAGGAGCAGAAAAAACAGTGTGCTGAGAAAATAGCAGATGTAGTTGCTGACACACTTGGGTGTAAGACTTCTAGTGTTTCTGTTGCAATTACAGATGTGCCTGAAGAAGAGTGGAAAGAAAAAGTTTGGGATAAGCAGATTGTCCCAGAATTAACTAATCTTTATAAAAAGCCGGGATATACATGCGAGTAAAGAGGTAAATATGGATATTTGGGAAAAGTTATATGAAAAAGCAAAGGTGGAATATCATCCAGAGGAGGTATCACCTTTTGTATATGCACATCATGTTGTGTGTGCGATTGAAGCCGAGAATGGCGAGATTTACACAGGTTTCTGCATCGAGAGTTGTAGTGGTGTGATGAATCTATGTGCGGAGCGAGTGGCAGTTTTGAATATGTATTTGAGTAGCGGCCAGACTAGAGTGAAGCGATTGATTGCATTTCGCGATGGGGCCCCAAGTGGAGGTGGCAGCGGTATGCCTTGTGGCGCTTGCAGAGAATTTCTGTATCAGCTGAATGAGGCCAACGAGGATATGGAAATCATGGTTGATTATGAAACAAGAGAGACCATCACCTTGAAGGAATTGATGCCGAACTGGTGGGGTAAAGAGCGATACGCAGAAGCACAGAATAATTAAGATTTTATTGGAATCATGGGAGGACTAGATAATGAACGAAATAAAAATTGATTGGAACAGTATGGCCAAGGCTTATGAGGAGTTTAACAATGCAGAAGACTCCTATAGCTTTAACATTGAATGGCCATGTATTAAGGATTTACTTCCTGATTTGAGAGGGAAGACCATTGTAGATTTGGGATGCGGTACAGGTATCTTTACATTTCTTTTGGAGAAGAGTGATCCATCCAAGCTAATTGGAATTGATTTATCCGAAGAAATGTTACAGATTGCCAGAGACAAAGCAAAGGTAAGTAACTCCAAAGCAGAGTTTATTCTGCATGATGCCGCAACCTGCAAAGAAGTGATTGAGGAACCGGTGGATTTCATTTTTTCATCGACGACAAGTCACTATATCGAGAATCTCGGGCATCTATTTGAGAATGTCGCTAAGAGCTTGAAGGATGGTGGAGAGTGTGTCTTCTCTATTATTCATCCAGTATATTCTGCAATGTATCCAGTGGAGCATGCGGATGGTAGTTTTCCGGAGGATGAGGAGTGGAATGTAAGATACTTGGATAAGTCCATGAGATCCTATATTCAGCCGTGGCTTGAGTATAATGATGTGTATGAGAATCATCTCAGCAAGAGTTATCATCATACCATGTCGGATTATATGAATGCGATTATTGCCGCCGGATTATCCATCGAGCAAGTCTGTGAGCCGATGGCTCCGGAAGACTGGAAGGAGACCCAGCCTTATCGTTATGAGGGCTTCTTAGAAACACCGGTCTATATGATTATTAAGATGCGTAAGAATTAATTCAGGTTTATTAGGGGGGAAGATGAAGGCACTTGTTATCAATTGCAGCCCTGTACGTACAGGCGCAACTGCGGAAATAGTTAAGCTGGTATCGGACCAGTTATCAGTAAAGTACAGTGTAAAAAGTATTTGTATCGATGACTATGCGTTTGCTTTTTGCAGAGGCTGTCGTTCGTGTCACGATACGGCAAAGTGTGTCATGAATGATGCGGCAGTCATTGAAGACATCATGCATGAGTATGATGAGGCGGATGTGATTGTCTCTGTGTCACCATCTTATTGGGCGGATGTACCGGGACAGTTCAAGGCATTCATTGACCGATGTACGCCGTGGTGTAATACCCATGAACCGCATGCAACAATTAAGCCTGGAAAGAAGGGCTATGCGATTGCTTTAAGAACCGGACCGAATATGCCGGAGTGTGAGCGAATCATTAGTAGTATCGAGCATTTTTACGGGCATCTAGAAATAGAGTGCGTTGGTCATTTGGGTCTTACATCCATCGAATACAAAGAGGATGTAGAACTGAGGAAGCAGGAGATTATTGATTTTTGTAGCAAGATATAGGTGATAAAACTTGATTAACAAATCGATATTTTTAGAGGCAAATTATATTACAGGATAATCCCCGACAAAACTTCCACAACTATAGCAAATAGACGAGTTATGGAAGAAATGTTCATCATTTATACCGGAAGTTAATCGCACAAATTCAAGTTTGCAGAGATGCCGTTGGTAAGAGAGGTATGCCATGATACTTGAAACGAAAAGATTGATCCTCCGACCGTGGGAAGAAAGCGATGCGGAGAATTTATTTAAATATGCAAGTCATCCTGATGTGGGACCAATCGCAGGATGGGCGGTTCATACAAGTGTAGAGAATAGCCGTGAAATAATCCGGAGGGTTCTTTCAGCGCCGGAGACCTATGCTGTGATATTAAAAGAAGTAGGCCAGCCTGTTGGCAGCATTGGACTTATGCTTGGGAAAGCCAGCAATATTGGCCTTCCTGATTCAGAAGGTGAAATCGGCTACTGGATCGGAGTTCCGTATTGGGGACGAGGGCTGATACCGGAAGCAGTCAGGGAATTGGTGCGCTACGGTTTTGAAAACCTGAAACTTAATAAAATATGGTGTGGTTACTTTGATGGGAACGAAAAGTCAAAGCGTGTTCAGGAGAAGTGCGGTTTTCATTATCATCATACGGCCTATAATGTGCCCTGTGCCATAGAGGGCGTTCTCCGAACGGAACACATAACATGCCTTTCCAAAGAGGAATGGCAGTCTGTCAGATAACTTCAAATTTGCACAAATAACCTCTATCCCAAAATGAGATAGAGGTTTAAATCATTTGGAGATAGGGGATTATTCTTCTCTGGATTGTTTTTGAGAGTTAATGTGTTCTTGTTTTTTTTGAAGGTCATGTCCCAGGTATTGCTCTACATTAGCCATTTTTTGTTGGAGAGCTTTTGCATCGCTTTCTGCTAATTTATATGTTTTCTCAAGTATGGATTTACGAGCCTGCATAGTTTCATAATCAGAGTGTATCTCTGCTGGATTAACAGATTTTGGGTCAAGACCCATCTGCCGGAGCATACGCTCAGCACCGTCATACAGGATAAGTTGTGTTTCATGCATCCGAAGGTATCTGTCCGGATCCTTGGATTTCTTATACTTTTCTTGAAAGGGTTTATTGTCTCTGTACTGGTCCGTATATAGGAGCAGTTCGGAGACTTTTTTCATTTGATGCTCCAGCTCTACAAGCTCGGTACGGGCGGACTTTGCCTCGGTTGTTTTTTTATCAATTTGCTTCTGAAGCTGAGAAAGATTATCTGCGGCGGCATAGCTGGCAGCGGCAGTCTTGAGGTTCTTGACGGATGCCCAGTGTTGTAGACCGGGGCTGTTTTGAAAATTTTTTCCGGAGGTGTCTATGATCGTTCTGCTTGCACTGGTACGGGTGAGGATATCCTTCTTTGGTATCTTGATCCGTGATTTCTGCTTTGGAGCTTCTGTGGTGTTTGGCTCCTGTACAGTTTGTTCTTTATTCTGCCATTTCTCGGGATTTTCAATCCTGTCTTTGATTTCTTCTTTTGTATAACCGGCTCCAAAATTGCGGAAGCTGCCACGCACAGGTCGCTCCTGTCCCGGGGCAGTGAACTTTATGTATTTTGAATGAGGATCACCGATTTTTTCACCGATAACTGTATAGCCTTTTTCTTTGATTAGGCACAAAAAATCCTCGTATGACTTGGCGATTCTAATGCATTCGTCAATATCTTCCTGAAGTCGCTTTTTCCAAGATGTGCCTTCCTGCTCAGCTTTCCACTGAACATATTTTTTGCCTTTTCTGCCACTTGCTTCGATGATGGAAAGACCATGTTCTTTGCATAATTCATCACTAAGCTGCCTGATGTGATAATAGCTTTTCTTGCAGGCATTGTATTTTTTGTGATCTATGTTATCGGCGGCGCAAAATACAATGTGATTATGTGGGTGACCTTTATCTGTATGGGTTGCGACAACATAGGAGTATTTGCCGCCGAGCAGTTTGTCCGCAAGCTCAATCCCGATCCTATGAGCCTCATCATGAGATACCTCGCCTTTTGCGAAAGACTGGATCAGATGATACGCTAAATTTTTGTCGGTAGACTTTGTTTTACAAAGTGCATAGTCAAAGTCATGCCTGGCTGTTTCGGGACTACAGCCAAATGAATCAACGAGCAGTTGCTGCTCGGTCTTATCCGGGTTGCAAATATAAGCTACAGCTTTTGTAACGGTACTTTTGATAGCATGGATTCGTGTGTATGCCATATCTTATCCATCAGCTCCTTTATCTCATTTAGATCTTCTTCGTAAGCGTTCCCTGTTTTCATAATTCGCTCTCTGATCATGTTTATGTTTCTGCCGAGGGCGGCTATTTGGTAGCTGTATTCCTTCAGCCCGTTATAGTCGATGTCATAGACATAACCGTATAGGATCAGGTGACGGATATACTCGGATTTGTTCCTCATGTGAGAGATTTTGACCTTTTCATCAAGCACATATTGCTCATTGTCGCTGAGGAATACTTTTAGCTCATTGGTGCGGTCTCGCTTGCCGCTCATATATACCACTTCCTTTCAAAATTGCCGTTTCCGGCGTGTGTGTTTTTGAAGCAAAACTGTTCATATTGCTGTAGGAGAATTTGAAGCGGTTTTGCATTAATGGGGGTCAGGGGGCGTAGACCCTTGCAAGCTCATTTGCGTCATTTTCCGGCAGGAGAAATGTTCAGCAAATGTGGATGTGTGGGAACACATCCAATGCTTGGTATTCTTCTTGCAAATCGCCTGCGATTTGCGGGTTCAGACTGCCATAGGGCAGGCGGCTTTGAACCCATAACGCCGTATCCGGCGATTGTTCTTATGCTTTTGTACTGTGGGGGAATAAATGGAAAATAAAAAACTGCCACAGTACGGGCGCACGGGTGCACCGGTAATAGTAGCAGTTTAGGTGTCTTATAAAATTTGAACTGAGGTCATGTTAGCAGAGCGGGAGCATGACGTCAATTGTTTTCAGGAATGTTCTCAAGATATTTTCCGACTACAACAGCATTATCGACCACTTCATCAAATGAGAGTCTGGCTGCATATGTCTCATCAGTGATGTAATTGCGCCAGTCATTTGCCAGAGATTCTTCTGCTTTTACTTCAGCGCAGATGGACTCATATTGTTTCAAAAGATCAAAGGATCCTCTTTTCTTGGCAGTATGCTCTACAGCCAATCTGAAATGTGCCGGATTGATGGAATCCCTGTAAAGATGGAAGAGAACATACAGATCATAGAAGTCCCTTGATCTGGTATTTCCGATGCCTCTGCGGATAACTGTTTCATATTTTTCTGCAAGGATCGTTTCCAAAGTATAGGCATATACATCAATGTCCTTTTCATCGAACATGGTATGAAAAGAATATTCAATGGCTGCAGGAGTGATCTCATCCCCGGTGGTGATGTCGATCTTCATTTTGTTCTTTATCTTGCCGTACTCTGCAACAAAGTGAACTCGGAAATTGTTATAATCATCATCTTCACGGATAGGCTCGATCTTCTCAAAACGGAAGATGATTCCGTCTCCGGTATCAATGTCGAAGATCTCTTTTACGATTTTTTCAATGTTTTCTTCGTCCATATCTATTCCACGGACGGTTGTATCCATGTCCATGGTGGTTCTTTCAGAAATGCCGATCATGGAAGAAATCAACAGACCGCCCTTAAGGACAAAGTTCTTTTTATATGGAGAGAGGGATAATCTCTCAAGAATACGCTCGAACATAAAAATCTGTAATACTTCCTGAGCGTGAAGATCTTTCTCTTTGGCTATATTGCGGATCGCGCCTTTTAGCTGCTCCGGTGTTTTCATCTGTGGTGTGCTCCTTTCAGCCTGTCAGTATATCCATGTAATCTCGGACAGGTCTTTCTATATGGAAAATCTTAGCATATCTGATAAGCTGCGCATGGTCGTTAGTTCGGTCATTAAAGTATTCGTGCAGAGCCTGCAGATATAACTGCTTATCTATCTTGTCTTTTTTCTTGATCAGGTCAATTATACATCGTTCCTTATTATACAGACGGACTTTGTTGCCGTCAGGTGTTAAGGTCTCTGTAATGCCAACACTCCATTTATCGGCATTTATATAATGTAATCTGATATTCTTATTGTCCTTTTTTAACCGGGTTGCATTAAATCCCTGCGGTACGGAGACATCCCATAAATGGGGAGTACGGTCGGACATATCCCAAAGGTAAAGGGCAGTGCCGTAGGAATAAACTACTCTTGGGTTGTTCGCCTGTATGATCTGGAGATCATCCGGGAACTCATCTGCATAATAATATATTCCACGAGCTTCTTTTACAAGAATGCCTTCATCAATAAAGGTGGGTATCAGTACACGGCTGATACCTGCTTTTTCTATCTGGAATGTTGTGATCATGCCGCCGGTCTTTTCGGCCATTTCTTTTAGCATTTCAATTCTTTGTTCTCGAAGTTTTGACATTTTGCATCACCTCCTCGAAACTAACGCACTTTAATTATATAATAGTAAAGTCTAAATGTAAAGTTTTGAAAGAAAAAAATATTTTTTCAAGATTTATACCCACATTTGGACCTCGAAAATACTTCTCTGTAATGAAGGACGGAATCAGGAGCCAATCGTAGAAAGGAAAACTATGAGCGGCTATGAATTCGATCCAAAAGATAAAGATGGGAGTTTAAGGGACAGGTTTGACTGTTACTGCAAGGAGGTGATTGGTCGAGCAGCACACAACCTGGTATTCAAACAGGCACAGTACCTGATCCTTCATTTTGGCGGCGGTGAGATTGATCCGTCGATGATGATGCATGAAGATGAGCATGACAACCTGTACGCTATAAAAATGACGGTACGGGGCAAGGATGTCTTCATTGGAGATGAGCGCCTTGCTAAAATGCTCCCCAAATTACAGAAACGAAAGCGTGAGATTTTACTTATGTATTACCTGCTGGATATGACGCTTGAGGAAATCGCTAACGAGCTGGGCATTGAATACGAGACAGTAAAATCTACAAAATCGAAGGCGATTAAAGAATTGAGGAAAGGAGCGGCAAGTGAAAGTGAAGAGGCGTAAATATACTCCGCCGGAGGCTGATCTTATCAGGCCAGCTATTACCGGCAATATTGTTGCGCTGTTTGATGTGAGAGCGCACTATGACAGGCTTATGCGTTATAAGTTGAACAAAGAGATAATGGCCTTGTCAGAGGCTATAGGCTTCAGCCCCGATATGTTTGACTTTGACAATCTCCTCGGGGATGTTGGCGTTATCCTCGATAACGCAGTAATGAACTTTAAGGAATAATCAACTATAACGATAACTCCTGATTCCTATCGCCTTCATTATTTATTATTTGTCATTCTCATAAGGTGCATAAGCCTAAAAGCGGTGTAGCAGCTGCAGGTGTCACTTATGTACCTTTCGGGCTGACAAGTCCGGCGTTAGGAATTACCACCGTAACGGTGGCACTGAACTTTGAAAACTGAATATTGTTGTACTTTGCAGAACAACCGGAGCGTTAAGCCAAACAGTAAGTACGCCATGATGCGGCTCTTATATTTAGGAAGAAAAGCGAATTTCTCTATGAGCTGCGGAGCGTCGTATATGTTGCTGAGAATAGGATTGGGGATCCTATGGCGATGATGCGTTCCTTAGTTAAAGTTACTTCCCCGAAGAATGGGGGCTGAAGAAGCTGGTGGAATTCCAATGTGATCTGTACCCAGGATCACTGCAAAGTATTTTTTTAAGAAAAAGGTTTATCGGTCAATAAAAGCGCATTTGCGAAAGAGAATTTGAGTTTTAGGGGATAAGTGCGCCTTTATTGGCTGATTAGCCATGAAATATTATAGCGAGAGGAGCATAAGCCTATGGCGAAAGAGAAAGATGAAGAGAGCCTCGTTAAGTGCATCTATAACGATATGGTCTTTTATGTGCCGAGTGATGTCTTTTCTATTGTTCTCCTGCGGACGCAAAGATACTCAACAAAGAAATATGTTAGGTATAAAGAAGGCGCAGAACTGTATAGCATGAGCGAGAGGAAGTTTACTGATCTGGCAAACAATTCCGATGCGGTTGTACATGTTGATAAGATAGCGCTTGTGGATCTTGAAAAGGTTGAAGAGTACATAAAACTCAACAATTCATAAGATTCGGTTAGGAGATTTTGCAGGACAAAAACCTTGACATGTTGTAGGACAAAAAGTATAATGAGGATGGTTGAAGGGAGGTACGCTGATTTGGCAAAGATGGGAAGACCGAAGGCAGAAAAGCCTAAGTCGAGTAAAATATCCATCCGCTTTACCGATGAAGAATTTGAGCAGTTAAAGCAGCGTGCAGACCAAAACGACCAGACCATAACAGAAACCATACGTGAAGGTGTCAGGCTACTGTTTGAAACCAAGCACAAGTAATTTTGCAAAATCTCTTTCCTGAATAGAAAGGGATGAACTATGGCAAAAATACGGAAAGACACTAAGGGCAAGGTACTACACAAGGGCGAGGACTACAAGAAGGAGAAGAAGCTTTACCGATACTCCTATACGGATCCCCTTGGAAAAAGGAGATGTATCTACTCCAAGGACTTAGGGGAACTTAGGGAGAAGGAAAAGCAGCTTCAGCGGGATCAGCTTGATGGACTTGATATGTATGTCCAGGGCAAAGCAGATGTGAACTTCGCATTTGACCGCTACATAGCTACTAAGACTGAACTTCGTAGTTCGACACGAACCAATTACCTGTATACCTATGACCGCTACGTAAGAAACGGATTCGGAAAGAAGAAACTTTCAAGTGTCAGGTATTCTGATGTGGTGCTGTTTTACAATGCTTTGCTTGGCAAGGGATTATCCGTAAGCACGGTGGATTCTGTTCATACGGTGCTACGCCCCACCTTCCAGCTCGCAGTCAGGGATAATGTCATTCGTAATAATCCTGCGGATGGAGCAATGGCTGCAGTAAATAAGAAGTGGGACGGCGAGACCGGGGTAAGACATGCACTCACAATAGAGGAAGAAATGGCATTCCTTGATTGTCTTAATCTTCAGAAGAATCTGAAATGGAAGCCACTGTTTACCGTGATGTTCGGTACTGGATGCCGTATAGGAGAGGTTATCGGTCTGCGTTGGGATGATGCCGATATGGATAATGGGATTATAACCATTGATCACGATATTACCTATTATCCGAAATCTGACAAGAACTACAAATGTGAATATGAGCTTGCTCTTCCAAAGACAGAGGCGGGCATCAGAACTATTCCGATGCTCAAGAAGGTCAAGGAAGCTCTGGAGATTGAAAAAGAGAACCAGGAAAAGTACGGCTATCATTGCGTTGTAGAGCTTGGAGGAATGAAGAACTTCATCTTTTGTAATCGTTTTGGCGGGCTGCTCAATCCGGCTGGCGTGAATAAGGTAATAAAGCGCATAGTATCGGATCATAACGCAAAGGAAATAGTGGATGCAAAGAAAGAAGGCAGAGAGCCGGTGATTATACCGGATTTCAGCTGCCACATCACAAGGCATACATTCTGTACGAGGCTTTGTGAGAATGAAACCAATGTTAAGGTAATACAATCCGTTATGGGGCATAAGGATATCCAGACAACCTTGGACATCTACGCCGAAGTATCGGAGAGCAAAAAGAAGGATATATTTGATCAGTTAAATGATCATGATGTCATTTAGGAAGAGTCCTTGATGGACTCCCAAGTACCACAAAAAATGCTGAGTACCACATCTGTGCCACAGATATTCCAATGTATGGTGCAGTACGGTGCAGGATAACGACAAATGTGTTGTTCGATGACTTGTTGGGATTGCATGATAATGCAGGATAGCGACATTATTGTGAGCAGTCGTCCCGACACTCAAGTCACAAAAGGCTGGTAACACAACAGGACATGAGGACGAGAAGAAGGAAGAGGAAAAGACCGGCTTCTTTACCCCGAACGAGAAGATCGATTTCAGTAATGTAAAGATCGAGCCGTTGTTCGAGGAGCAGGTTGATTTTGATACCTTCTCCAAGTCTGATTTCCGGGCCGTGAAGGTCAAGAACTGTGTTGCAATACCGAAGTCCAAGAAGCTTCTTCAGTTTACACTGGATGACGGAACAGGCACAGACCGTACGATTTTAAGCGGTATTCACGCATATTATGAGCCTGAAGAGCTGATTGGAAAGACCTTGATTGCAATCGAAAATCTGCCCCCTCGCAAGATAATGGGCATCGACTCCTGCGGAATGCTTCTCAGCGCAGTAACGGGTTATAAGGATTCAGAGGATGAGGAGCTTCACCTTCTTATGGTGGACAACCACATCCCGGCAGGTGCGAAGTTGTATTGAGATTGACACGAAATCTGACAACAAATTGAGCCGATTTCTGGTGTTGTAGTGGCTGATTTACAACAATCTGACCACAAAAACCCATCGAAACACAGTTTGTGTCAACCCGTGTTATCAAGTTGCAGAATTGAATAGTCATTAGACTTCTCAAGGAGTCGCCTTTCTTAAAAGAAATTTTAAGAGGGGCGGCTCCTTTGTTGTTTCAGCAGATATCACTTTTGATCCGATAACCCGGGCAAAAATCAAGGAGGAAATTCAATGGGAACAGAGAACGATGACTATTACAGCGTAGCAAGACGGAAGCAGGTGCGGGAGGAGTCCCGGAAGCTCAGGAAGAAGTACCTGAGATACAAGGAGGTCGAGATCGTCTACAGCATTCAGCACAAGAAGCTTCTGGAGCTTGCCGATGATGCAGGAGCCCTTTACCGGATCGACGGATACGTGCTCATCAACCGGGACATCTTCGATGAGTACCTGGAGCAGTTCCGCCAGCCGCCCAAGACAAAGGGCAAAGCCGCACCGAAGATCAGCAGGTGGAAGAAATGAGCGGGACAATTTGGATGTATTCGGACCGGATGGATGACTGGGATATTCTCTTTGCCCAGAGATCCTTCATCACTTACGGGGATGGATGTGATTATTACGATCTGACAGAGAAGGTAATGACCAGGCTGGCCCAGGAGGCAGGGGCTGTCTACAAGATTGGGTCCCGATTCGTCAGGATCCGGAGAGATGTATTTGAAGAGTATATAAGGGAAGAGTACAGAAAGGAGCAGACAGATGAAAGCAAGACTGACAGAGTTAAAAGCTTATGCCGTAGCAATTGGTCTTGACTATGTGGCAAACGACGACAGCATGACGCGACCTTTTGACGCACCGCCTGTTGTTGTCAATTATTTTTATCACGAGCAGATTAAAAAATCAGCAAGGAAAGGCGGTGACAGCTATGCCGGAATTGCCCGAAGTAGAAGCTATAAGACGAGTGATTGAGCCACAGATACGGGGACTTGCGATTGAGCAGATTACAGTCAGCCGCCCGGAAGTGGTTGCCCACCCTACCGCCGATGAATTTTGTCGCTGCCTCACGGGACAAGTTTTTGACAGTATGACACGTCGGGGAAAATTCCTTGTTATCTGGCTTAAAAGCGGCGATAAGATTATTATTCATCTGCGAATGACCGGCTGCCTGCTGGTAACACCGGCTGCCTACCCAGAAGAAAAGCATACACATATTATTTTCCGGTTGAACAACGGCAACGAAATGCGCTTTTCGGACACGCGACGTTTCGGACGCTTCTGGCTGATTAGGAAAGGAGAAACGGATGCATACAGCGGAATTAAAAAGTTAAGCAAGGAGCCGTTTGCCCCGGGCTTTACTGCGGAACATCTGTCTGTCAGATTAGGAAAACGGAAAAAAGCTATCAAAGAATGTTTAATGGAGCAAAGCGTGATTGCCGGAATTGGGAATATTTATTCAGACGAAATCCTGTTTACGGCAAGAATATATCCAGCGCGGCCAGCAAACAGTTTGACCGGGGAAGAATGGAAACGACTTGCCGAGGTTATCCCAGAACGGCTGTCGTTCTTTATCCAGAAAAATGAAATCACCCCAGAAGAATATCTGGAAACAAAAGGTCAGGATTACCGCAACACACATTTTTTACAAGCCTACGGCCATGAGGGAGAGCCTTGTCCCGTGTGTGGCAAGTTTCTTTGTCGAACTGTAATCGGAGGAAGAAGCAGCACATTCTGTCCAAATTGTCAAAAATAAGTTTTAAGCGGAATTTATAGCAAAGCCAGCCGAGCCAGTCAACGGTCAAGATGAACGGGGCATACGCGCCGCCGTTGACGGCCCCGCCCGCCTTTGCAAACAGGCAATCAAGGGGGCGACAGCAAGGAGTGCTGCCGCCCTGCACTATTATCAGAGAGGGGGAATTTCCATGACCGAAGATAAAGCCTACAAGGTGCATATCCAGTACACCTTTAACGCCTTTTGCAAGGTTGTCATTCGTCACGCAGCCATAGATATAATTTTGAAGCTGCTCCGGAGGTGGGAACGGGAAGTCTCCCTTGACTATCTGATGAATGAGAAGTTTATCCAGTTTGCCGAGCCGGAGCAGACACAGGTAGAAATTTTCCGTTATTATTTCCTGCGCCAGCCGCAGCGCGTGATCGGCGTACATATTAGCCGGACACGCAGCACAGCGGGGCGGCATATCCAGCTTGCCTTGAAGCGGCTCCGGCGGCTTATGAAGGAAAAACGCTATGAGTAAACTTCTCCCTTATGAAACAGTCGTCAAAGCCCATGAGGGCGGCCCGGACGCAATCGACACTGTTCTTGCCCACTATGCCGGATATATCCGCTACTGTTCCAAAGTACACGGACAAGTCAACGCCGAGGTTGAGGAATATGTGGAACAGAAGTTAATCGCCGCACTGTTCAAGTTTCGCTTTGACCGATAAGCACTAAAACTGAATACCAGCCGCCACCGGCGCGGCCAGTGAAAGCAGTAAGTCTGAAAAAGATTTGCTGCTTTTTTTGTTGTCCAGTCTCCTTTTCCGGCTATTTTGCCCTGTTCAGATTGTAGTAGTAAGTGAGAGGGAAATTTTTCCGCCCCGGCGTTTGGCATTTTTGATTTTTGTCCGTAGTAGAGAGCAAGCTCAGCGGTGATATGTCAAGCTCTAGATGAGAAATAGTTCGCGTTTTTTTACCCGTTTCGGGCAAGGCGCAAAACACTCACCTAAGCCCAGTCGACCTGCTCTTAAAAAACAGAGCTGGGCATAGAACCAACCGAAGGTATGCCAAAGGTCAGCCCTTCGGAGCGATATACAGGCGGTTGTCTTTCAAAAGCCGATAGACTAACCGCACAAGCTTACGGGCAGTTAAGGCAAGTGCACGTTTGTGCTGGTACTTATTCACCTCTTTGTATTTGAGGTGGTAGAAGCGGCTGTACTCTGCGTCGCATCTCACAAGAGACATGGCTGCTTCGCCCAGGTAATACTTTAGAAATCGGTTGCCGGTCCGGATCAGGCGCGTATTCTGTGCCTCAAACTCACCGGACTGGTGCTGCCCCCAGGCAAGGCCGGCATACTTGGCCAGCTTCGCCTGATTCGGGAATCGGTTAATATCACCGATCTCCGTGATAATGCCAGCAGAATAGACGGGGCCGATCCCTTTGATTGAAGTCAGAGTATTCGGAATCAGTTCCATCTGAGCAGCGATGGCCTTATCGAACTCCTTGATCTGTGCCTCCAGAGCTTTCATGGAGGTTATGGATATAGAAAGCACCTGGTTCACGGAATCGTTCACTGTTTTAGGCAGACGATACGACGAACGGGCGGCTTTCTGGATGGCTTTGGCGACCTCCTCGGGATTGGGGAAATGGTTCTTCCCCTTTTCCCGAAGAAAAGCGGTCAGCTCATGTAAGTCCATGTAAGCCAGGATGTCTGCAGAATCGAACTTCTCGTAGACAGCCAGGGCTGTCGTACCGAAGGTGTCGGAAAACACCTTCTCCTGAGCTAAGGAAGAATACTTCTTAAAGAGCACATTCATAAAGCGTTGCTTTTCCCTGGTAAGGTTCTGCACCGCAAGGAAGCGTGCTCTGGTGAGGTTCTGGAGGGCCTTATAGCGGTAATCATCCAGATAGACCTCTTTGTTGATCCTTCCGAAGCGCAGGCAGTCTGCGATAACGAAAGAGTCCACGTCATCGTTCTTAGGCAGATCATTGTAAGATTCTTTGAACTTGTTGACCTGCTTGGGATTCAGGACATGGATCTTCCGGTTGAACGGCACAAGAGAGCCGTTTTCCCTCAGGAAGCAGACGAGATTGTCACCATAAACGGAAGTGGCTTCGAGGCCGATGATGACGTCTGTGAGGGCAAAAGAAGTGAGCGCAGCCAGGATCTCTTTCACAAGCTTCTGGGAACCATCCTTCGAGTTGGGGACAGAGAAGTTTTTGATCTTGGAGCCATCGGGTTTCATAAGGAAGACCACGTTGTTTCTGCCGCTTACATCAATACCGACGTAAAGCGGGTTCATAGGATTCACATCCCTTCGATCTGTATTTGCGGTCAATCGGTTTGGTAAGGCCCACGATACCGGAGCATCAACACCCTCGCGTATCAGAATTCAGCCTGAGAAGGACTGATGCGAACCCCACTGCCAAAGGGCAGTCCCAAAGCTCAGGCAAACAGCCAGCTGGTTTGAAGTTAACTTTCGGTTCAGGGGAACAGGCTTTCTGTGAAGTGCCATTGCTGGCCAACAGGAGAAAAAAGAACTTATACCTGATTGACACTGTGGGCAATTATATCATGGGCTTTACCAAGCCGATTGATCGATTGTCAAGGCGCGGGGGACTCCTCCAAGGGAGCTCCTCTATGAGAGGAATCAAGGCAACTATTAACCTTATAAAACTACTATACGAGGACAAATGAACTATGAACGAAAGAACAATGAAGAACATCTTTGCCAGGACACTCACTGAGACCCAGAAGAATGCGCTCTTTGCCTTCGGAGAAAAGGGCAAAGCTGCGACAGGCTGCAACCTCATGATCGCTGCCAGTATGTGCGAGGGAGAGCTGACCAAAGCCATCCTTTTGCACCTTGCCGACCTGATCGAAACCATCGGGATTACCGAAGAGGAATTCGAGGATCTGCTGTATAAGATCCGGCTGGAGATGCAGGAAAAGATCATGAACATGGAGAGGGAGACCGTGAACCGGACCGGAAATGTGTCCGGAACTTCGGCATGGAGAACCTATGCCAGGAAGAAGTTTCTTGCAATATTCGGCAACGAAAACTGCGGAGCCACTGTCCGCAGGCTTGCCTATGTGGAGCAGGTGACGGTTGATCCTGATCTGAGAGTGATCGTTCATGAGCTGGCGTCAGATGTCGCGCACATGGGGATCTTCAAATCAGAGAAATACCCAGAGCTGCTGGCGGATGCCAGAAAGGTTGACGGACTTTGGAAGATCCGCATTGATGACTTGGGATATTTCACTGGAAAGGGCTGATACCGGAAATCCGGCATGGACGGGGAAAAATATATGGGAGCCGCTGTTCTCTTGTAGAATGGCGGCTCTTGACCTGTGATTTTGAAGGAGGATGAAGCACTATGACCAGACTTACGAAGTATGAGAAGGAAACGATTATCCTGACCAGCGAGGGTGACGACACCTACAATGTCTTCACCTACAATCCCGCACTGAAGAGGCGGCTGGCTGGCTTCGCGAAGAAATATCCGGCGGTCTGCCGCTTGGAAAGCGAGGACCGGAAGTACGGCAGCCAGAGCTATGTGATCGACAAGAGACGGCTTTCAATCCGGCTGACAGCGCCATATAGCGAGGAAAGGCGAAAAGTTGCTAGCAAATGTGCAAAAGACAACATGACAAAAAGTAATAAACAGAAGTCAAAAACGTGAGATATTTTGCGGAAACGTATAGACGATACCTCATAAATATGATATGATTTAACTTGAAGCAGTGTCTCTTAATCCGTATGGAGGTTGAAGATATGCCTAGAGCTAAAAAGGATGCGAAACTTCTGAATATAAAGCTGGCTACTCCAGTATATGACCGTCTTGATGAATTCTGCGAAGAAACCGGTATGTCTAAGACAGTTGCTGCAGAGAAAATCTTTACGCATTTTTTTGATGAGTATTTTAAAAGACCAGAATCTGAAAGATCTATCTTCCAACACAATGCGAAGGAGTGAAAATAACCATGGCTAAGAAAGCAAGCAAGACCAGTGAGAAGGCCATAAATCTTGATAGCATACTCTTTAATTGCCGTGACATCCTTAGAGCTGCACGTAATTCAGGTTCCTTCTTTGAAAAGCGGGACATGATGCTTACGTTAGTATTTCTTCGCTTCATTGGGGAAAAATACGAAGACGGTGTGGAAAAGCTCCGGCAGACACTAATTGATCAGGGTCTTGATCCGGATGATGAGAATATCAGGGCGGCATTCTTTGATGATGCAACTTTTACTGATGGTACCTATAATCTTCCGCCGGAGGCTCGATGGTCTACTATCATCAACACACCTGCACCTAAGCTGAATGTTGCTTTGGATACTGCGTTGCATGGCATCGCAACAAGCTCAAAAGATCTGAAAGGGTGCTTCGTAGAAGGAACCTTTACGACTAGGAACCTTGGTGCAAATGATATTAAGAAATTGGTTGATGAGGTCAATAAAATCAGCCATAAAACCTTGGATAAAGAAATTGATCTGATTGGTCGTGTATATGAATATTTTCTCAAGGAATTTGCAGTCAATGCCACAAAAGAAGAGGGCGAGTTCTACACGCCGCATGATGTGGTGCAGCTGATTGCAACTATGATAGAGCCTTATGATGGCACTCTCTATGACCCTTGCTGTGGATCTGGAGGAATGTTTATTCAGAGTGCAGAACTGGTGAAATTACGTCAGGGTGACTTGAATGGTATCAATGTGTATGGCCAGGAAAAAGATGCTGCCACTTATCGGCTTGCCAAGATGAATCTGGCATTGCGCGGTATCAGCCATAACCTTGGGGAAACAAACGACTCTTCCTTCACGCACGATCTTCATAAAGGTCTGTACTTTAGCTACTGCATGGCAAACCCACCATTCAATCTTAAGGGCTGGTATGATGACAACCTGAAGAATGACCCTCGTTGGGCTGACTATGTGACCCCGCCAGACAGCAACGCTAACTACGCATGGATTCTGCATATCCTGTCTCACCTGAAGCCCCGCGACGGTGTGGCTGGATTCCTGCTGGCAAATGGGGCTTTGAATGACAGTGATACAATTGAAATCCGGCGAAAACTGATTCAGAACGATAAGGTAGAAGCGATAGTCGTTCTTCCGCGAGAGCTGTTCATTACTACTGACATCAGCGTCACTCTGTGGATTTTGAATCAAAATAAGAGGGGTGGCCTGTATCATGGTCGGCAGCTTCGCAACCGTGAGTATGAATTTCTCTTTATGGATCTCCGTACATGGACAGAAAATCCAGTGAAAAACGAGAATAAAAAGAAAGTCCATCTGACTACGGAACAAATTAAAAGTGCTGCGGATATTTACCATTTCTGGCAGGCAGAAGGAACAGACGGAAGCAGATATGAGGTGCCAGAGCTGTATCGTAGCGTCAGCATGGATGAAATCGAAAAGAAGAACTGGGCGTTGACTCCAAGTAAATATATCGAATTCATTGACCATGACCTAGAAATTGACTATCCGGTGGAAATGGCACGAATTCAGAAAGAAATGCAGGAGATAATGGCTGCCGAAAAGCAGTCCCAGAAGATGCTGGAAGAAGCATTCAGGGGGATTGGATATGGCATTGACTAAGTATAAATTGGGCGACCTGATTCAACAAAGTGATGCACGAAACAGTGACGGCAAGTACACTGTTGATGATGTTCGCGGGATTTCAACAGGCAAGGAATTTATCGAAACAAAAGCCAATATGGATGGCGTCAGTTTAATCTCATACAAAGTTGTCTGCAAGAATGAGTTTGCATATGTTGCTGACACGTCAAGGCGTGGAGATAAAATCGCTCTTGCATATAACTCGGGAAAAGAGATTCTGATTTCGTCCATTTATACGGTTTTTAAAGTGTCTCAACCTGATTTGCTGAACTCAAGCTATCTCTTCATGTACTTTAATCGTCCAGAATTTGATAGGTATTCTCGATTCAATTCCTGGGGATCTGCAAGAGAGACGTTTAACTGGGAGGACATGTGTGATATTGATATCGAACTTCCTTCGCTTTCCATCCAGCAGAGATATGTGAATGTCTACAAGGCTATGCTCACCAATCAACAGAGCTATGAGCGTGGATTGGATGATCTGAAGCTGACTTGTGACGCATATATTGAAAACTTAAGCAGAATATCAAACAAAAAAAGAATCGGTCCATATCTCGTGGAAAGTGATAGACGAAACGAATGTAATTTAACCGTGAAAGCTGTACGCGGATTAGCTACAAGCAAAGAAATGATCTCAACCAAAGCAAACATGGACGGAGTAAGCTTGTCTAACTATAAAACAGTATTACCCGAACAAATTGCTTATGTTTCGGACACTTCACGAAGGGGAGATAAAATATCCCTTGGATTTAATGATTCGCACGAAACATATTTAGTTTCATCTATTTCAACCGTATTCGGAACAAAAGAAGAATTGATGCCTCAATATCTTATGCTGTTCCTGACCAGATCTGAATTTGATAGATATGCAAGGTTCTGTTCATGGGGAAGTGCACGTGAGACATTTGATTGGGATGAAATGTGTAATATCGAGATTCCGATCCCAGATATTAATGTGCAGCATGCGATTTCTGATATTTACACGGTATATGTTTCAAGAAAGAAAATAAACGATAGGCTTAGAGATCAAATAAAAGATATTTGCCCTATTCTCATAAAAGGCTCCCTCGAAGAGGCTCTGAAGGAGGCATAAATTATGGCTAAGCTGAAAGAATTTAATGGCCATTATTGCGAATCAGAATATGAGTATGCCTTCGTTGCGTTCCTGGAAGCAGTAGGATGGCAGTATCTGCCTGGAAACAGTATTCCCCGGAAGACCCGACAGGAAGTACTATATAAGGACGACCTGGAAAAATTCCTTTCCAGAACAAATCCCGACCTTCTTTCTGATGAAATTGGGCAGCTTTACGACAACGTGCGACTCGTCGGCGCGGAAAGCGATTTCGCCACGTTGCATAGGGTATACGGCTGGATGGTTGACGGCCTTCAGTTTACGCCACAGAATGGGCAGGCTCGCATGGTTGCCCTGATCGATTATGATCATCCGAACAATAACATTTTCCGTGTGGTGAATCAGTTTGTGGTTGATTATACCAACAATGGAAAGAAAGAGAATCGCAGGCCCGATGTGCTGCTCTTTGTTAACGGAATGCCGCTATGTGTGATCGAGCTGAAGAATCCAGCTGACTCAAATGCCACGATTTATGATGCCTGGGAGCAGATCAACATCCGCTACTGGCGAGATATTCCTCATTTGCTGCACTACTGCCCTTTGGTCTGCATCTCTGATGGCGTAAAGACGAGACTAGGTACGGTCCGTACACCATATGAGCATTTTTATGCCTGGAGACGTGTGAATGACGGAGATCGGGTATCTACACTTCCCTTTGAAGAAACAGAAGCCATGATTAATGGCGTATATGCGCCGGAACGTTTCCTGGAGATCTTCCGTGACTATATCTATTTTCAGGATAGCATCTATGACAGAGATGAAGTAGAAATAGTCTGTCGGTATCCGCAGTTCTTTGCTGCAAGACTTCTGAAGCAAAGCATTGTTAAATCTGTTGTGGAAAAAAGCGGCAAAGGCGGTACATACTTTGGGGCAACCGGATGCGGCAAAACCTATACCATGGCCTTCCTTGCCAGACAACTTGCTCTGCGATGCACAGAAGTCCCGGAAATTGGCTCGCCCACGATTGTTATGATCGTTGATCGTGAGGAATTACAGAAACAAGGTGCGAAGCTGTTCACCAAGAGCAAGGAATTCCTGAATCTGGGCGATGTTTCCGTGGTCAAGAACCGTAATCAGCTTCGCAAAGAATTGGGAGCAAGGCAAAGCGGCGGTTTTTACATCTGCACGATTCAGAAGTTCTGCGACCGTGAGGATGATAAGATCGGGCTGATCAATGACCGCGGGAATATTATCTGCTTCTCCGATGAAGCTCACCGGACGCAGTTGGAGCATTCCAAGAAGATTCAATTCAGCAAGGATGCTGACGCCAATATGAAGGCGATGGTTTCCAAGCCCTATGCGAAAGTGCTGAGGGAAGCATTTCCGAATGCGACTTTTGTGGGGGTTACCGGAACACCTATTGCGGAAACCTATCAGACCTTTGGTGATGAGATCGATCGTTATACCATGGATCAGGCAGTTGCCGATGGACTTACAGTGTCGATAAAGTATCATCCCCGTATTGCCAAAGTGCTGTTGGATCAGGAAAAAGTAAAGCAGATAGAGGATTATTATAAGAAATGCGCTGATGATGGTGCTACTGAAGAGGACATTGAAGCCAGCAAGAAAGCCATGAGTTCTATGGAAGTGATCCTCGGAGAACCTTCCCGTCTGGAGCGGTTAGCGGTTGATATTCACGATCATTATGTCGCTTCTTGTGATGAAGATCCAAGCAGAATACAAAAGGCAATGATTGTCTGCTCAAGCAGACCGATTGCCTATGCGTTGTTGCAGATATTCAAAACCAAGTATCCTGAGTGGTTCGCGGAAAAGAAGTGCGCCGATGATGTGACTGTTACGCAGGAGGAACTGAGGGAACTGAAGCCAATGCCCTTTATGGCGATGGTGGCCAGTGTCGGTAAAAATGATGAAGCAGGCATATATAACTATCTTGGAGGCGCAGCCAACGATAAACGTTCCGAGGATATGGATGCTGCTTTTAAACAGGAGAAATCCAATTTCCGTATTGTCATTGTCGTAGATATGTGGATTACAGGTTTTGACGTGCCTGCACTCACCTATATGTACAACGATAAGCCACTGAAGAAGCATATGCTGATTCAGACGATCAGCCGTGTCAACAGGAAATATCCCGGGAAAGAATACGGCATGATCATAGACTACATCGGTATTCGCGATAATATGCGCGAAGCCATGGTGATATATGGCGAAGATACTTCGGTTGCGCCGACAGCTGACGATGTGGAGCAGGCAACAGAGGTCTTCCGCGAAGAACTGATCGTTCTTGAGCGAATGTTTACCGGTTATGATCTTGCGCCATTCCTAAATCCTGACTGTGACCCGGTAGAGCGTTATAGATTGCTTGCAAAAGCGGCTGAATATGTCTTCGCCTCTACACAAGAGCTAAAGAGTGTCAGCAAGAGTGGTAAGAGTGTTTCTGTTTCCTTTAAAACGTACTTTCTAAAGACAGTGAAGCGTATGAGGGCGGCATTTGATATCTGCCAGCCTTCCGGAGAACTGGGGGAGGAAGAATCTGCCCTGGCACAATGCTTTATGGCTATCGCTGGATTTGTCCGCAAGATGAGCGGAACCAGCGAGGTCGATACCGATACCATGAATCGCTATGTGGCGAAAATGGTAGAGGAAGCCCTCAAGTACAGTGAGGTTGAGAGCGTTTTGGATGATGGAGAACAGGAAGATATCTTCAGTCCTGAATTCTTTGAAAAACTATCTGATGTGAAGATGCCAGCGACCAAGCTGGAACTTTTGGTAAAGATGCTTAAGAAACAGATTCTGGAGTACGGCAGGATCAATCAGGTGGCGGCGAAGAAGTTCCAGGAGATGCTTGAAAAGACAATCGAAGAATATCATGAACGTAGAAAGCACCTGACTGCTGAAGAAGCTGGGGCAACACAGGAGCAGGCTTCTGAGGATATTATCCGCAGCGCAACAGAACAGGCAATGGCTATTTTACGAGAGATGAACGAAAGTAAAGAAAGCTTCCGAAAGATAGGCCTTACCTTTGAAGAAAAAGCATTCTACGATATCTTGCTGGCGCTCCGCGATCAATACAATTTTGAGTATGGTGAAGACAAGGAAATTGATGGTGTAATCATAAATGACAAATGTAAAGTTCTTGCCAAGAAGGTGAAAGAGATCATTGATGAGAAGTCTTCATATGCTGACTGGCTGAACAATCAGAATGTACGGAATCAGTTAAAACTGGACATCAAAATATGCCTCGTTAAGAATGGATATCCGCCGCAGTACAGTCCGGAAGTCTTCAGCAAGGTGATGGAGCAGGTCGAGAACTTTGAGGAAAATAGTGACTTCACTTCTGCCTCTGCTGATGTTGTGCCATTCCGCATTGTGCAAGAGAATCCTGTAACTTACAATTTCCGCCCAGCACCGATGCAGATGGTTGCGGAGACATCGGCAGAATACGGTACAAAGAAGGACAATTGATACCATGGAACCTAACATTGCCATCATTATAGGTATTATCGTCACTGCAGCTATCATTGCAGTAGTGCTTTATAAGAGAAAGTCACCGCCGATTCCTGACAAGAGCAGTAATGGACAAGATAAGACGGATCTTACTATAGCAGGAATAGATGCTGTGGCTCAAAACCGACAGACAGATCTCGCAGTAAGATTTGAAGACCTTCCCGCCTTAACCGAGACTGAAGAAGCTGCTTTGGTTGAGATAAAGGATCAGAAATTACTTGCAAGAATCGATAGTGCGGTACCGGGGACACTGCAGGCCGTGGCAAATGCTGGTGTTATCCATCAATATCAGCAAGTTGTACAAAATGCCGGACAGCTATATCAGGCCATCATTCCTAATGACGCTGTCCTCGCTGATTCAAAAGCTATGCAAGGAGCTGTCAGAGGAATTTACCACGGAGCTGATGGTATTCAAGGACATGCAAATCTTGTGGCCGTCGATGGGAATATGGGCAGCGGACTTGCAGCGATGAATGTGGCGAACGCAGCGATGGGAGCTGCAGCAATGGTTGTTGGTCAGTACTATATGACACAGATTAATGATCAGTTTGATCAGATTAATGGCGAGCTTGATAAGATAGCGACCTTCCAGGACAAGGAATATCAGAGCAAGATATATGCGCTGGTTGCAGAGGTTTAGAAGTGCTCTCAGTTTCAGGTGGAAATTGTTGAAAATGAAGAGTTGCGAAAGCGTGAACTTGACCATTTGAAGAGCCTTGAACATGAATGTGCGCAGCTGCTTGGACAGGCAAACTTGACCATCAAAGAGTATGAAAAGAAAACAGGTCTTGATTATGGCAACTATGAAAAATTAGTTGCAGAAGCTCAGACATGGTATCAGTATCAGCAGGTGCTTTTAGACATCATGCTGAAGATTGAAGAACTGACCTATGCGTTGAGCCTTGGACAGCTTTCTAAAGAGAATTGCTATTCGATGTATCTGCCTTACGCAAAGCAGGCAGACGACGCACTGAAGGCCCTTGAGACATGGCATAAGAATGCAGGTGTCGCTCTTCAAATAGATCTTGAGGCAAACAGAAGGCGCCGACAGGGCATAGAAGGATTCTTCATGAATATACCGGCAGTGTTCAATGACGATCTTCACTATAAGGATATTTCCCAAAGAACCGTGCCTATGATTTCAAGACAGACATCAGGACGGCGAACAGATGAAGCACGGGAAGATCCGGACTTATTCAAGGAAGATGTTCGCCTTATTGCCAAAGAAGGAAAGCTGTACTATTTACCGAAACTGCAGAAGGAAGGGATGATCTGATGGGAAACTCTAAATATCTTGATGGCCTTAACGCCGATGAAAAGACCGCACTCAGCAAAAAGCTCTGGAGCATTCAAAACCACAGGTGTTTTATCTGCGGGGAGGCGATTGATCCGGATATCCAAAAGACGAATATTGATCACATCAGACCGCTTGCGAACGGCGGAAAGGACGATTCCAGCAACTTTGCAATTGCTCATGAGCACTGCAATAAATCAAAACAGGATGCGGATCTTGAAGTGGCGAAGAAGCTTTATCAGCTTTCCAGAATTATATCTGAAGCTGAGACCGCACGTGAGACCCCTTCGTTGAAGCATGTCCTTGCCGCTAATGGTGGCTCAAAATACGCCTTCAAGTACAAAATTGAAGGGGGATCAAATCCTGTATTCATTTGATGAAGACGGAGACACCTCGATTCATAAGTCGGAAATTTTTACTGACAGTCTATCCGGTGAACAAACGGCATTCATCAATGTGCCGCTGGCATATCTTTATCACGATGATGTCATCAATCCAAGAGGAATCAATAAGAGTATCAGTCTTCTGATCAAAGAGTTTCACAAACCGAATCCGCAGCTTCACCTGAGTCTGGCGCGGTTAGATGGCGATAAGATCAGAATCTTTGACGGGCAACATAAGGCTGTTGCTCAGATCATGCTTGGCGTGAAAAGTATTGTTGTCCGACTCTTTATTTCGCCGGATGTTGAACGGCTGATTGAAACAAATACAAACGCAGGCAGCAAGCTGAAGCAAATTGCTTTTGACAAAGCCATTGTGCGTCAGCTCCATGACACGCTTTATTCAGAAAGGCTGAAGAAATATCAGGTTGATCATTATCTGGATGAGGATAATTTCTCCTTCTCCGAACAGAATCTTGTGGACTATTTTAAGGGGGAACGCGGCAACATCCGTCTGTATATCATAAACAGCCAGAAAAATGCTATAACAAGAAGCCCTGAGAATAAACTACAAGCCTATATCAATTTTGAGGGGCGTGGGACGCAGCTGCCGCTTTCTTACAGCACCTTTGAAAAAACCTTCCTGGCCACGTTTGTGAATGCCAAGACGATTCTTACGACTTCGATAAATTTCAGAGTAGAGGAAGGATTAAATCCGCGAATTCTTGAGAAGGAGCAATTGATTAGACTAAGCAATATCCTGGCTGAAGAACTCCTTATTGGAAAGTACGATACAGAAATCGGCACACATCGAATTGAGAACAATATCGCTGAAGGGCGTGGAGATTCTATTCCGGATGCACATCTGATTGCGTACAGATTATTCAAAGAAGAAATCATGTATAACTGGATCCAGTATCTGAGACTTCTGATCAAGAATCATTTTGCTTTTGCCGGTACGATGTATAACGAGGACAATCTGTTCCAGCAAAAGATTCCGGATCAACTTTGGGAGAATATCCAGACATTCGTGATTAATCTTCGGGAACTTCCAATATGGAAGGATAGGTCGATGTCTATGACGATCTTCGGAGGTAAGAATAATTATGATTTCTGGAAAACAGTTTTTCAGACAGCGCGGACGCCCGACGGCACGTTGGTTCTCACTGCGCCGCTCAATGTTGCCGACATGATCATGCGATAATAATTTGAATGACCCAGTAATACATAGCTCTCGACCGTAAAAAGTCGGGAGCATTTCTTTTGTCCCGATACATAGGAAGGAGGTGAGATGCCTATGCCAGAAAAGAATTATGCCGAGTCAAGAGCCAGGCTTGAAGCCGAGATCGAGAAGGCCGAACAGAAGCGCCGGTACTACGAACAGCAGGAAAAGATTCTGTCAAGAAAAGTACTTCCACAGTTGACCAGGAAGGAGCGAACCAATCGTCTCTGCACCCGCGCCGGTATGCTGGAATCATTTCTTGTGCATCCGGAGCTGCTGACCAACGATCAGGTCATGGATCTTCTGCGGATCGCGTTCAGGCAGAAGGAGGTGAAAGAAGCCCTGGACGAAATGCTGAAAGCCATCGATGAAGAGACAAACTGAAAAGACCCTAACTTGTTAGGGCGCAATTATACCCCACTTGCCGTGGGGCATTGCGCTCTTCCGAGGGTTCCTGCCGGAGGCCCGATGACATCGTAACTGTCAGCCCAGGGAGCGCCGCCAGTCCGATTGTCATCCCAAGAGGAACTATCGTTCCCCTTGCGCCGCTTTGCGGCTATCCCTTTTTTCCGGGACAGCATCCCGGATCACAACTTCATATCCATGAACCTGACCGATTGCGAAAACTGCGACTGGTCATTTTTTATGCCCGAGGGCGAAAGCCTACTAATAAAAAGTCAAGCATAGATTTGAAAAAAGCAGGCAGAAATGGAGGCGCCACAAAAAGACCGCCAGTAATGCCGGTCTGAGAAAAAGAAGAAACACATTTGCTATTCAGTGGTAGATGGAGAAGCCAAACACTCCTTTACCCTGCCGTAGTAGATTCTGAGAAATTTATTCGCTCCAGCCGTCATATAGACCTGATACGGCTTCCCCTCTGATTTCTTTTTCATCATGAAGCGGTAAACCGGATCATCTGCAGGCGCCAGCTGGAGCAAAGTAGTCATGATCTGGAAAAGAGTTTTGCGCAGTCTCGGCGCTCCGTGTTTGGAAGCCCGATTACTTTCGTAGTTCATAGTTCCAGATTGATTCACACCCGGATCAACGCCTGCAAAGGCTGTAATCGCAGAACGATGATCAAAACGCGAAATATCGCCTATCTCAGCCATAAGCTGGGGCCCGTAGGAGGGGCCTACGCCATACATGGACATAACGGTCTGATATTCCGGAAGCGTAGAAGCAAGCTCATTCATGGGATAGCGAAAAATCTCGATCTGTTTAGAAACCGTATTCAGCTGTTCAATACTGCTGAGAATCAACTGCTTGTAGACAGGAACTTTCGGAACGACAGTTACAAGGTCTTTCGAGGCTTCAAAAAGCTTTTGGGGCTTATCGGGCTGAAAGTTATATCCATGATGCTTACAGAAGTTCTGGTAGCGTTCTGTGAAAGCTTTCAGACCAATCTTGCGAACACAGTCTGCATGCCAGAAAGAATGAACGTAATCAATCCATTTTTCGCTTCCGTCAGAGCGAACAGGGCTGTCAAACAGGGCGTTTGCGCCTGGATAAGTCAGATCCAGAAGAGAAATAAGATTGTTCTTCAACGAGACTTTTTGCTGCATAAAAAAGTGGAACT
>NZ_LR130586.1 GCF_900625025.1 Lachnoclostridium sp. Marseille-P6806 | reverse complement strand
AGAACATCTACCGTGTGGACAACGGAGACAAACAGGGAATCAAAGTTTCCGCAATCCAGAAGAAGACAAAGAACGTGCTGGACACGCTCGGAGTCGACCTATTACGTAAAATTTGAGGTTACAGTGTTATAACTACATCATACATCAGATCGATTTTCAAAGAACCTGCAAAGCTGAGAATTGCTTGATCTTCTGGGATCTTCGGTCTTTTAAAGAAGAGGCCTATGGTTACAAGTTAATAAGTGTAGTTAAAAATTACACCCGGGAATTCAAGATTAATAGTAGATGAAGTCAATAGCTTGTTAGCATTCAAAGATTTTGGAAATATTATGAGTTTAGAAAAGAGGTTGCTGGAGTACATCAAAATTGATACCAAAGCCTGTAAGAATTTGCGAGATATTCCTTCGAGTTTCGTTCAGGTGAATAGTGAATATTCCAGTCTGAAAAGACCGGGGTACCGCGGAAGAGGTACCATTGTTCCGCAACAATGATACTGTTGATCCGCGGCTGGATACTGAAGGTATCCCGGTCCTTCCGGCGTCAGTCGGATCTACGCGCTAAGAGTTCTCTCATATTAACCTTGCCTAGATCAACAGTGTCGGCGTTATGAACGATCCGGTCCATGATCGCGCCAGCCATGACGTCGCCGCCGAGGCGGGGATGCCACTCGGACTGCTTGTACTGTGTGCAGAAGATAGTAGAGTGAAGATCGTAGCGGATCTCAAAGATCTCCAGAAGGTATTTTACTTCCATCTCCGACGGGATCTCCACGAGCTATTCGTCAATGATGAGCATGTGGTAGGTGCTGTACCGCTTGACCAGTTTGCTGATGCCTACACCGGTCTGCGTCGCCAGATCGAACTCCACCAGCAGTTTCGGCATACGAACATAGCGTGTTTTATGGAGCCTCCGGCAGAACTCCTTGCCAATGGCACAGGAGAGATAAGTCTTCCCTGCACCGGTATATGTCGGGTCGGTATCATTGGCGGACAGAAAGTACAAATAGGCGGATCGAGTGTGTCAAACTGTCCAGTATCATGCTCCGGTTTGTCGGTATCCATTTGCGGATCGCTGGTATCCGGAGCCCGGAATACCCATGCGGCTTCCGGTTCAGCCAGATCACCGGAAAAACAATAGATCATCCTAGAGCAGAAAAAGACGGCTGAAATTGCTGGCCGAGGAACCACGTAGCAAACTCTACAACAGCAACGAACACAAGCAGATCTAGCCTGTAGTAGAGTTGCTCTGTGAAAGAGATGCCATACTGTAGATCTCAGTTTACAGTATGGCGTCCTTTTAAATCTATCGCCTGAAAATATCCGGTTATTGAAGAAATGTATTGTTGTGCTCCAAGATCCGGAATGAGTACCCACGCCGGGAGAGGTCTGCCGCCTTCAGGGCGACAAGGTTAATGTCTGAGTTCATCACGCCGGCGATCTGACAGACGCTGTATCCCTGGTAGATATAGTCGATGACTTCTTCATCCGGCAGCATGATCTGCGCGGCAAAGAGGTTGGCTTCGTACTCCATGATATTGCGGTTCATATCAAAGAGGTTAAATTCCTGGAAAAGAGATGCCTGCCTCCGGTGAAGCTGGTCATGGCCGATCTCGTGCAGCAGGACGATCTGCCGCATAGGTTCTTCGAGATCTTCTTTCACAAAAATGCAGCGGTTTCTTTTCAGGATCTTGTAGACCCCTTTCTGTTTTTGGAAGGGGACGCCATAGATCCGGATATTCAGTTCCTCTGCAATAATTTCCGGATCGCGGCTTCCCGTTCTGTGAAGGAGCCGGTCAGCTGTCCGGATAATGTGATCGGTGTTGTTAAGATGCATCACATCACCTCCCTTTGTCTGGAGAAATGTCGATCTCTAGGCTGACTGCTCTTTTAATCCGGGCTGTCTGTATGCTTTTGATATTTCTTCGGCGTATATTTTTTATTGTTTCGTTTGGCATCCACATAGGCCTGCTGGATCGCAAACATGAGGGCATCCATATCTTCTTCCGCCATTTTTCCTCCGGCAAACAGTCCCGTCAGTTCGGAAACAAGCTGACGGGCATCTTTTTTCCCCCGATAGCCAAACTGCTCTTCTGCGGATAAGATAAACGCTTCCTCGTCCGTCAGAAGATAAGGGACGGAGACGTCCAGAACCTTGGCCAGCGCCTCATAGACCTTTCTGGTTCTGGGGAGCGCCTTCCCGTTTTCCCAGTCGATCACAGTGCGACGGGATTTTCCGACTTTTTCTGCAAGCTCGACCTGTGACAGATTATGGTGCGTCCTTGCTTCTTTTATCTTTTCTCCAAATGTCATGTTGAAATTCCTCCGGTGATTGTGATGTTAAGATACATATTCTTCTTGACAAGTGCAGTTAAGCTGCATATAATTTAAGGTGTATTTTAATTGCACTTATTATACAATGAGCTGCACAGCAGGTCAAGGAAAACGGCAAAGACCTCTTAATGCATCGCTATCGGGCGAATGGAAAAGTCTGTTCCCCTTTCCGCTGCAGAATAACATATCCTGTCAGACAGCTGCGCAGTGGGAAAGGAGGCCGTGGGGCAATGAGCAGGAAGACGACAGGCGCATGGAACGCGATCCATTCCATGTGCAGATTGCAGGGAATACAGGAGCAGGAATTGTATGAAAAAGCGCGGATGCTGCTGGGGATCTACCGACGTGTCTGCTGGTCCGTACTGGGGAGTGCGAACTGCGTTGCAGAAGATGTGGATTACTGTTATGGCACAGATCTGGACAGAGCGCTGGTCTATCTGGAGACGTTTGCACCGGACAAAGAGCGGGAGCATTTCGAGGCGCGCATCAAGATCCTTTTTGAAACTCGTTGGATGCTGGAACTGGTGGAGAGTGCAATGCTGCGGGTCAAGGAATTTCCGGATGGAGGCGATCAGTATTTTGAGATCCTGTCCAAGAGCTACCTGACCCGGTGGAAGTATACGGAGTCGGAGATGCTGGAGCTTCTGCATCTGGAGCGCAGCCGGTTTTACGATAAAAAGAAGGAAGCGGTCATGATCTTTGGGATCGCCTTGTGGGGAGGCATGATCCCGGGAATGAAAAATCATCTCCAAGAGCTGAAAAAAGAAACCGACCGTGCATGGAGCTGTCCGACATAGTTCCGACAAAAGTCCGCTGAGATCCCTACGAAAAGTCCGACGATCCATCCGCTAAACTGTTTATGCTGGATGAGCCGCGGCGTATCAATTGAATAGTAAAAGACATGAAGCCCTATGGCCTTAAAAAAGGTCATGGGGCTTTTTTTGTACTCCAATATGCGGTTGCCGCTGCTTCCGGCAGTTCCAGATCCTGGACATTTCGCCTTTTTACAGGAGAAAGGGAGGCAGCGCATATGCGGGGAAAGAGCCATATTGCACCGAAAACCGCTATATGCCGGGACGTGATCGTTTGTGCAAAGACCGCACCGATCCGACACAGGCCTGGCCGGTCGCCCCCGATTCTGAATGGTTGCCATTTACAGCATTTCAGATCGGAGGAAAAAAGATGACATTTGATAGGAGATCCTGTGGAGCCAGGATCAGGGAACTTCGGAAAAGCAAAGGGATGACACAGGAGGCTATGGCCTCGGATCTACATATCAGCGACACGCATCTTCGCAAGCTGGAAGCGGGGAACAGGAGCGCTTCGATCGAACTGTACATCGAGATCGCACAGTATTTTGAGGTCAGCCTGGACGAGTTGCTTTTGGGAAGAAGGGGACCTGGCGGTCCGGTGAAAGCGGAGCTCAAAGACGTGATAGGAAGGCTGATGCAGCTCACGGAGAAGCTGTGAATGGAGGACCGGTCGCAGGAGGGTCGGTGACCGGTCCTGCCAGGCGCTAAAAAGAGCAGAGCGATCTAATTACACTTGCTTTAGAGCCGCGGAAGTGGTTCCTGTGTTCTTTGACAACTGAATATCCATTTCATCTGGCACATTCCTTCTTTAAGGAGCCTGCGCGGGATCCGCCATGAGGAAGCAGAAAGCGTTTTAAGTAAGAGCGCTTGCTGCTTCGGAGCGACAAAGACCCACGACAAATGCCGGGACTGTACCCGGCGGGGGCGATGAGAGGAAGAAGGAGACAATGATACTTCCGCCTTTGGGCGGCTCGGCGAGAACCGCGGAGGGGTGAGACTCCCATGAGGGCAGAGAAGCAGCTCTGCCGCCGGATGAATTTCCCATCGGGCGTCTGCCCGGTCCTCCGGGGCGTCGTGGACAAATAGGAGGACGAGCATAGGTAAATGAGCGATGGGCATCTGCCGGATACTTTCGGACAGAGGCCCATCTTTCCATACGGTAGCCTGCGGTTTTGTTTGGAATGCTGCAGGCAGCAAGGAGGTGCGTTTGGAATTGAAGATCGATCCGGAGTTTGCCGGAAAGATCCCTCCGCTGACCGATGAGGAATACCGGCAGCTGGAAGAGAACATCCTGGAGGAGGGAAATATCATCAATCCCCTGATCATATGGAATGGCGTGATCGTAGACGGACATAACCGATACCGCATCGTACAGGAACATCCGGAGATCCCGTATCAGATCTACGAGAAGGAATTTCCGGACCGGTACGCTGTCATTGCATGGATCTGCAAGAATCAGCTGGGTCGGCGGAACCTGACCCCGGAACAAAGGAAATACCTGATCGGGAAGCAGTATGAAGCAGAGAAGGCTTCCATTCCCAATATCACAGGAAGGAATCAGTTTTCGGAAAAGGTTAGTGGACAAAATGACCACCAACCTGCCCCGGAAAAGACCAGCCAGAGGATCGCCAAAGAGGTGGGGGCCAGTGAACGGTTTGTCCGCCGTGCAGAAGAATTTGCCCGCGGCGTTGACATGGCAGAGGAAGTATCTCCCGGCATAAAAGACGAGATCCTGTCCGGGAAGCTGAAAGGAAGCGATCAGGCCGTTCGAGCCATCGGGAAGGCAGGGCCTGAGCAGAGGAAGAAACTGACCAGGGAATTGCAGGATCCTTCTCCTGCCTCAAAGATGAAACGGCCAAAAACCGGTCCTGATCCGGAGCCGGATCCGGAGCCGGATCAGGACCGCGGCGGCGCAACTGCCCGGGCAGGAGAGGCGGATGAAGGAACGGGCAAGGAAGATACCCTCCGACCTATGGCAGGTGACGTCCACCGCACAAAGGCCGAGGAGCTGCAGGCCATACAGGCCATATCCGAGGATATGCTGACATCGGATGGCAGGGGGACGGCAGAGGACATGCTGTATGAGCTGCAGGATGCTCTGCACATGCTGACGGATCGCTGGGATCTCTGCTTTGCCACATATGAAGAGATCTATCGGAAGAAGAAATACCACAGGCAGGTGAAAGCACTTGCCGGAGAAGGAATTGCCTATCTGAGCAAAATACGAAAGGAGCCGGATGATGAAGATGGATGAACTGACTTATAGAGAGATCACATTAAACAGCAGACAGCTGGAAGTGCCGAGGGAGGCATACCAGAGGGAGCTGAATACGGTGCGGGTACATAAGATCGCAGCGGAGTTTGATGAGCGGATCGCCAATGAACCAAAGTTGAGCTGCCGGAACGGACACTACTATGTGTTTGACGGCCAGCATACCATTGCTGCCAGAAAGCACCGGAACAAGGGCCGGGATCTCCCGATCCGGTGCAAGGTTTACTACGGTCTGACCGAAGCGGATGAGGCCCTGCTCTTTGCACAGCAGACGGGGGCATCGGCCACTCTGACAGCCGGAGCGAAGATACGGGCATTGATCTTTGCCGGAGATCCGGAAGCGACGGCGTTCTTTCGGGCAACGGAGAGCATCGGGCTGCGGCTGGACTACGGGCAGCAGCGCGGAAAGAAGCGGCTTGCCTGCATCGCGACGGCTTTCCGGGAATTCCATAAGGTGGGTGCCGAGCGGTACAAAGAAGCGCTTTCCCTTATCCTGGAGGCCTGGGATGGTGATCCGGATTCGCTCCGTGCGGAGACGGTGCAGGGCATGCTCCGGTTCGTGGATCTCTATTATGGGGAGTATGACCGGGCAAGACTGATCCGGCGCTGCCGCCGGGTAGACCCGCTGGTCATCTACCGGGAGGGCAAGGCGATGGCATCCAATCTGCCGGGCTTTAAGAAGTATACCTATCAGGTGCTTCTGATTTACAACGGCTCCAGCAAGAAGGCAGCCCTGCCGATGAAGTTCTGACGGAGGAAGAAGGTGGGAATGAGAGCAGACTGGGTCTACCGGCGGGGGGATCTCTACCTTGCCAACCTGAATCCGTTCAAGGGATCAGAGCAGGGCGGGAAACGCCCTGTGCTGGTCCTGCAGAACAATACCGGGAACCTGCACAGTTCTACGATCATCGTAGCTACGATCACTTCGCAGGAGAAAAAGAAGGGACAGCCGACGCACTATCCCCTGCCGCCGGTCGGCAGGCTGAAGATGGCATCCGTGGTGCAGCTGGAACAGATCAGAACGATCGACAAATGCCGGGTATTGGAATATCTGGGGAAGGTCCCGGCAGAGAATATGAGAGAGATCAACCATGCGATCAAAGTAAGCCTTGGAATGATCCGGATCCCGGGAAAATTTAAGATGGGCTTATCAGAAGAGGAGGAATAACGCATGTTTGAAGAAAAAATAGCTGAGCTGAATAAAGGTATAGAACAGATGGACAGTGGGGACATCATAGATAAGCGCACGTACACGGTAGATGAAATACAAGACATCCTGGAGATCAGCAGACCGACGGCATACGGGCTTGTAAAGAAAAATCTGTTTCATAGTGTCAGAATAGGCGGGCACATCCGTATTTCCAAGAGAAGCTTCGATGAATGGCTGGATGCACAGTTCTGATTTGTCAAGGATGTCGTTGGACTGTTTTGGATCTGACGACATCCTTAAATATTTGGCGGGCGTTCGATAAAATGATGGCAAGGTTAAGCGCTGACCAAAGAAAATGAAAGGACGTGATGCTGATGAAGAAAAAGAGCATGTCGGTCAGAGAAATGGGACGAATGCTGGGGCTGGGGAAAACAAACTCCTACTGGCTGATCAAGAAACATTATTTTGAAACGATCCTGGTTGCCGGGAAGATGCGGGTACTGGTGGACAGCTTCGAGGACTGGTGTCAGGGTCAGACGCATTACAAAAAGGTGACAGATCTGCAGAGTGACAAGGAGAAAAGCTAATGGCATCGATTATCAAAAGACGAAAGAAGTTCTCTGTCGCTTACCGCTATACCGACGAGCATGGGAAGGAGCGGCAGAAATGGGAAACCTTCAGCACGATGACGGAGGCGAAAAAACGGAAGCTGGAGATAGAGTTCAAGCAGGACAATCATGAATTTATAGTTCCCACGACGAAGACGGTTGATGAACTGCTGTCGGAATATATGGATATCTACGGGCTGAATACCTGGGCGATATCAACGTATGAGAGCCGACAGGCATTGATCTCCAATTACATATCTCCGATTATCGGAGATGTGAAACTGGAGGATGTGACGTCGCGTATGATGGATCAGTTTTATCGGGATCTGCTTTCCGTGAGATCTGTAGCAACGAAATACGTAAAACCCCGGAATGAATTTGTCTCCCCGCATCTTGTCAGGGAGATCCATAAGCTCCTTCGCAATGCTTTTAACCAGGCGGTTAAATGGGAACTGATGAGTCGGAATCCGGTTGAGCACGCAACACTTCCGAAAGAAGAACATGTGCCAAGGGATATCTGGACAGCGGATATTCTGTTTAAGGCGATGGATCTCTGTGAAGATGACAATCTGCTGCTGGCCATGAATCTGGCTTTCTCCTGCACACTTCGCATGGGAGAACTGCTGGGGCTGACCTGGGATTGTGTGGATATTTCTCAGACCAGCATTGAAGCCGGACAGGCGTATATCTATATCAATAAGGAACTGCAGAGAGTTCGCCGGGATGCAATGGAAGCGTTGGGAGAAAAGGGCGTGATCCTGAAATTCCCTATGGCGATCCGCGGAATGAACACGATGCTGGTTTTGAAGGAACCGAAGACCAAGACCAGTGTCCGCAAGATCTTTCTTCCGAAGAGTGTGGCACAGATGCTGGCAAAGCATAAGGAGGATCAGGATGAGATCAGGCAGTTGTTCGGCGAAGAATATACGGATTACGATCTGGTTTTTACTTCCACGAATGGCAGACCAATGGAAGCATCCACGCTCACGCGTCTGTTTAATGACCTGATCAGAAAAAATGATCTTCCAAAAGTGGTTTTCCACAGTCTCCGCCATACCAGCATCACCTACAAGTTGAAGCTGAACGGTGGTGATATGAAGTCTGTCCAGGGCGACTCCGGACACGCGCAGTTGAAGATGGTGGCGGATGTATATTCGCATATCATTGATGACGACCGCTGCCTGAATGCACAGAGGATGGAGGAAGCCTTTTATTCCGGTCAGAAAAAGCAGGAGACTGGTGTTGCTGCACCGGCAAATGCAGATGCTTTGGATGGCAAGACGGCGGATGGCGCGTCAGAGAGCCATGCCGCAAGCGAGACGGATGCAGCCATGCTGATGCGGATGCTGCAGAAGCCGGAGATGGCGCAACTGTTGAAAACGCTGGCGAAGAACTTATGAGGCGTGTTTACATATGCCGTAAGAACTGGATGGAATAACATTTCCATCCCATAGGGCGGATGCTCACAGGATAGACTGTGGGTATCTGCCCTCTTTTTTCGCTTCCATTCGGTGAAAAGATCTGACTTATAATGCAGCATCGGTTACAACACAAAAGCATTCACCTTTGCTAATTTTACCGAATGACTCCATCTTTACAAAGTTGGAGCCATTCGATAAAATCATGACTGAGGAGGTGACAGAATGATGTCTTTCCCAGTTGAGAAGCAGTTTATATCTTCTCAAGAGCTCCATGAGGCGGGATATTCGAATTATAAGATCCGGCAGATGGTGAACGCCGGTGATCTGATCGGCGTCAATCGTAAGTGGTATGAAAATGCCCATTACACTGGAGAGATCAATGATCTTTATGCAGTAACGGCGTATGCGGAACAGGGCGTTATCTGTCTGATCAGCGCGGCGGTGTATCATGAGCTATCAAACGAACGACCGAATCAGATCGAGGTAGCAATACCAAGAAATGTAAGGATCCCCGACTCGCCAGACTGGTCGGCAATGAAATTCTATCGTATGGCAGAGCCACGATATAGTCTTGGTATTGTAGACGTTAAGGAGGGCAGTAATTCCTTCCGCATCTATGATAGAGAAAAAACGGTCTGTGATGTAATTTATCATCGTAACAAGCTGGGGTTTGAGCCCGCAATGGAAGTGCTGAAACGATATGTGCAACGGTCGGATAGAAACATTAATCGACTGATCACATATGCGAAACGCCTTCAGGTCGAGACAATGATAAAACAGTATTTGGAGGCCCTACTATGAGGAACGCCACATCGGTGAAGGAACGTTTGAAGAACTATGCGAAGAAGAACGACCGTATCGTTCAGGACATATTTACCGTTTATGTACTTGAGAGAACCTTGTATCGGCTCTCTGTTTCAAACTACAGGGACAAGTTTACGTTGAAAGGCGGTATCCTGCTATATGGTCTGTATACGGAAGATTTCACACGGGCTACAACAGATATCGATCTTCTCGGTGCAAGGATCAGCAACGAAGCTGACAACATGAAAGCAGTATTTACAGAAGTTTTCAGCATAGAATGTGATGATCCGATCGTTTTTAAGCTGGATTCACTTCAAGTTTCAAATATCACTGAGTTTAAGGAATACCATGGACTGAATGTATCCATCCTGGCCTTCCTCGACCGTACCCGAATTCCGGTCAGCATAGACATAGGATTTGGAGACATCATCTATCCGGAAAGAGTGGAAATGGACTATCCTACGCTCCTGGATGATGTGCCAGCCAAAATGTACGCATATTCTCTTGATTCACTAATTGCAGAAAAACATGTTGGGTCGGCGGAACCTACGACCGTGGTAAGTGCAGAGCAGACAAAGAATCCGGCGAAAAAATCGTCTGCGTGATTGCGATCGGATACGGAGAGACTGATGGTGTTAAACATAAATCAAAGCCGCTGGCAAAGCTCTGTAGCGTATCGGAAGCGGACATGCCAGTCTGGTTTAAGAATGGCGTGAAGGCGGCTACGATGGCCCCGACAGCCCTGAACCAGCAGAAATTCCGCATTTCCCTGGACGGGGAGGAGCCGGTGATCACCGCAGGCAGAGGGGTTACGACAAAAATTGATCTGGGGATTATCAAGTACAATTTTGAAGCAGCCTCCGGGCATAAATGCAGATGAGGAGCGCTGCTATGATCACAGTGAATTTGTATTACACAGGAACAAACGGAAATGCACGGAAATTTGCAGAGGAAATGGAGTCCTCCGGTACAGCAGACCGGATACGTGCTGAGAATGGCAATCTGCGCTATGAATACTTCTTTCCGATGAATGATCCAGAAACGGTTCTGCTGATCGACAGCTGGAGGGATCAGGCGGCGATTGATGTGCACCACGCAAGCCCTATGATGGGAACGATCGCTGCTCTGCGGGAGAAGTACGATCTGCGTATGAAAGTGGAACGATTCGTGAGCGATAACGCACCGCAGGACGAGTCTTTTATCAGGAAGTGAATACGGCAATCGCGGATTGTAAAGGAGACCGTCAGCATGACAGGTAAAATAATCGGAGTCATAATAACCGGAGGAGTGGGAGTCCTTCTAACTGTTTTGGGATGGTTGATTTGGAAGAAGGAAAAGCTCTCTTTGATGCATGATTATCATGTTGATAAGGTTTCTGCAGAAGACAGGCCGGCTTTCTGCAAACTGTCCGGGACAGGACTTATCGTGATGGGGATTGGTTTACTGATAACTGCTGCAATTTTAGCCATCACGGACTCAGCGTACAGTTTTCTTTGTTTCGCTGTTTGTTTTGCAGCCGGTTTGGCAATGCTGATTTTTGCAGGAGCTAAGTACAATCGATAATGACCGATTGTCCGAGGAGATGATGGTATATGTGTGCACGTTACTGGACGGAGGAATCCCCGGAGCTCCGTCCGATTGTAGAGGAGATGAGACGTTCTCCTCTCGTAAGGAAATGGCAGAACACCACAGCGGTTAAGGAGTACGGTGAGATCCGCCCGACAGATGTAGTACCGGTGATTGCCCCGAACCGCACCGGCAGTCGTGCCGTCTATCCGATGAAATGGGGATATGCCGGTAAATCGATTCTCATGAATGCACGATCCGAGACGGCGGCGGAGAAGCCGACTTTTCGTGAAGACTGGGCGAGGCACAGGTGTATAGTTCCTGCGTCTTGGTATTTCGAGTGGGAGCATCGGATCGGAAATGACGGTAAGAAATATACCGGTGACAAGTATATGATCCAGCCTCAGGGGTCTTCCGTAACCTGGCTATGCGGCCTGTACCGGATCGAGGACGGCTTGCCTCATTTTGTGGTTCTGACCCGTGAACCCGGTGATCAGATTCGTTTCATCCACGACCGTATGCCGCTCATCATGCCGGAGAATCTGATAAATGAATGGATCCGCCCGGATGTAAAGCCGGAGGAACTGCTTCCCTATGCGCTGACGGATATGATGTTTGAGAAGGCAGTGAAGCCATGACGAAATGCAGATGGAGATACATGCAATGAACTGCGAAGATTGTAATTATTATGTTTATGATGAAGATGACGACGACTGGTACTGCACGGTCAACATGGACGAATACAATTATGCCCGTCTGGTCCAGGGGCATTATCGGCAGTGCCCATACTACCGCCATGAGGATGATCGAGATGGAAAGATCCTTCGCAGCAGCAAAGCACAGCGATGGACTGGGACTGATTCGTACGAAGCCGGACAGCTCCACGCGAAGTTCGATTCAGCTGTCTGTCATTGCGCTTAACGTGAACCACCTCATGGCGGTTCTTTTATGCGCAAAATTCATATGGGCTGTTTCAAGGTTCACAAGACGAATGACGCAAGGCGTCATGATGGTATTTATGGTTCAAACTGGCGAGCCGATAGAATTGGCCCGTTGTTGAGCACTCATTACGTAGAATCTCACGATATCTACAATGATCAGAATGGTGTAACCCACATCCGCATCAAGGCCCGTCCCAACGCCTGGCATAAGGATGACTGCCCCTTTTGTGCCAGACGCTGCCCTGGATGCGACCACCCGACAACGAACCCAAAGGGCTGGAGAGGTCTGGACTGGGGCGGCATCCTGGTTGAAATTGAATGTCCTACGCACCGTATCAGGTGCCCGCAGCATGGCATTGTGACTGCCGCGCTTCCATGGGCTTATCCAGGCAGCAGTTTCATGAAAGAGTTTGACCTTACCGTTGCCCGGTTCGCCAAATATCTGCCAAGAAGTGCTGTCGCTGCTTATATGCGTATCGACTGGCAAACTGTCGGAAGCTGCATGTCCCGGGCTTTGCATGATCTCGAACCGGAGCGAACCAGAAGGCTCAATAGCCTGGTCAATATCGGCATCGACGAAACCAGCTGCCGTAAAGGTCACAAATACATCACAGTCATCGTAAACCACGACACCAATGAGGTCGTCTGGGTCGCTGACGGCCATGGATTCAGCGTTCTGGAGCAATTCTACAAGGGCCTGACGGACAAGCAGCTGTCATCCCTCAAGGTTGTAACTGGTGACGGAGCCCGGTGGATCACCGATTGTGTGAACAAATATACTCCTGGCTGCGAACGATGCGTAATCCGTTCCATGTCGTCGAGTGGGCTATGAACGCTCTAAGAGCAATGCCAGGATCGAAGGCAACAAACAACAAGATCAAACTGATTATTCGCAAGGCTTATGGATTTCGGAATATGCAGAATATGATGGATATGGTATACCTTGTATGCTCCAATATCGCTATTCCGCTTCCGAACAGAAAACCTCGGGGCAGCCATATTTTACACAGGTATCCTGATAGGGACAGACCAGCATATCAAAACGCATCTCCCTGCTGTCCGCCCTGATCCAGTTTGACCTGAAACCGCAGTCCTCCCCGAAGGAACTCGCTGTCATCTTCGCAAAAAATTTCGGTACCAGCTTATAAATCCCAGGGATTTTCATGACGCCTCTTATTTTTCTCCCGACGCCCGCAGCCCTGTTTTCATAGAAGCGGTTCAGAAAATCCGCAGTTTCCCCGCAGGAGATTCCGTTCTTTATCATGGCATCGAAGGCCGCAATCGCCGGATAAATGCGTTTCCTTGTATGCATATACATCTTCTTCGGCTCATCTGCGTTTTCATGCACGATTTCCGAATAGCGCATCCATGCGTCATTCAATATGGATGCAGCCTTTTCCTGTCCATATTCCTTCTCCAGTGCCTTCCCTGCTCCGTCCAGATAGCTTTTGTCCATGCCCTTATCCATTCATCTCACTTCCTCAAGGCCCATCCAATGGCGCGGCTCCGCATTCCGACGAAGCGCTTGTATAAGCCCTCGTTTTCCATCAGTTCCTTATGGGTTCCCCGCTGCACTATCCTGCCTTCTTGCAGCACTATGATCTGATCCGCCTCCCGCACCGTGGAAAGGCGGTGCGCGATCATCAGTATGGTCTTGTCCTTTGTGAGCTCTGCGATGGCCTTTTGGAGCTCCTGCTCGTTTTCCGGGTCGACGCTTGCAGTCGCCTCATCTAAAATGATGATCGGAGCATCCTTCAGGATGGCCCTTGCTATGGAAATGCGCTGTTTTTCCCCGCCGGAGAGGCTACTGCCGCCTTCACCAATCTTCGTCTGGTAGCCTTTGGGCAATGCCATGATAAAATCGTGGCAGCAGGCTTTCTTTGCCGCCATAATCATTTCTTTTTCTGTTGCGTCTGGCCTTCCGAAACGGATATTGTTTGCGATTGTATCTTCAAAGAGATATACATTCTGGAACACGATGGCAAAATTTCTGAGCAGGCTGTCGCTGGTATATTCCCGGACATTCCGTCCTCCCAGAAGGATTTGTCCGTCATCCACATCCCAGAACCGGGCAATCAGATGGCAGAGCGTTGTCTTGCCGGAGCCGGAAGGGCCGACGATGGCGCAGCTTGTTCCCTGCGTCACAGAGAGATTAATATGATGGAGAATTTCTTTCTCATCATATCCGAAGGAGACATCCTTAATCTCGATATCATAATTCTTTGGCGTTATATCCTGACCGTTCTCGTCCAGCGAGGGAATATCCATAATCCCGTCCAGCCTGTCAAGAGACGCTTCCACTGCCCGGGCTACGCCCGACATGCTCCCCGCTACCTCGACAGCGGAATAAATCATAAAACTGGAAACCAGAAGGAGCAGGCATTTTTCCGGCGTAATGCTGCCGCAGATCAGGAGGTACGGAGCGACGACAAGAAACGCCGCCCTCGCAAATTTGAATACAGACTGATAAAGCGCTGTCATTTTGGAGAATGCTTTTTCCAGAAGAATATTCGCCTCACGGCTCTCCTCGATTGCTGCATCCACCACTTTTCCTGAACGCTCCGCCAGGCCGAATGCCTTCACAACTCCCATGCCCTGCACATATTCCAGAACCGCTGTGACAAGGTCTGCCTGCGCAGCCTGCCTTCTCGGCGCATATTTTTTTCCGACTTTTCCGATGAAGGAATAAACAATCAGGGCAATAGCAAGCCCGGCAAGGGAAATCAGTCCGATTCTCCACTCATAAATCAAAAGCCACACTCCGATTACGATGGCGTGGATAAATCCCCCCGCCACATTTTCCATAATCGTTACAGACTGCTGCTCCAAATCACCGAGCGTCGTGGTAACCGCTGCCGTAATATCACCGAGCCGGTTTTTATTAAAGTACCCCATCGGTGCCTTTTTCAGCTTTTCTCCAATCTCCATACGCTTCTCCGAACCGAAGGCGAAACTGCCAAGGGTTCTTGCATTCGATGAGAGATTGATGAAAATAATCCTTCCGACAATGGAAACAAGCATGATACCAAGCGAAATCCATATGGTTCTTCCCGGCATCTGTCCGCCTGAAATCTGCATCAGAATTCCTGAAAGCACCGTCAGTATTGCCATAATCGGAATCATCTCAAAGAAGGAGCTTATCAGATAAGCAATAAATGAGCGGATGAGACGACTTTTCTGCGTGCCTGAAAAATCAAGGAGCCTCTGAAACAACTTTATCATCATGCCACCCCCTCTGCGATATCCCGGCCCTTCACATGCGCACTCCACAATTCTTTATATAAATCGCTCGTTTTGAGAAGTTCTTCATGTGTGCCCTCTGCTGCAATATTCCCCCGGTCCACAACGAGGATTTTATCTGCCTCCGTAATCGTTGAAAGCCTGTGCGCTATGACAATCAGTGTTTTACCTGATACAAGTTCTGCAATGGATGACTGGATCACCGCCTCATTTTCGGGATCGGTAAAGGCGGTTGCTTCATCCAGAACAACAACCGGACTGTCCTTTAAGATTGCCCTTGCGATGGCAATTCTCTGCCGCTCGCCTCCGGACAGATGGCTGCCTGCATCTCCGCAGGAAGTATCGTAACCATCCGGCAGGGAAAGAATAAAGTCATGGCAGCTGGCTTTTCTCGCTGCGGCCTCTATTTCCGCGTCCGTTGCATCAGGTTTTCCGATTCGGATATTTTCCCGTATAGAAAAATGAAAGAGGAAGTTGTCCTGGGAGACATAAGAGACAAGCTCCATCACCTGTGATAACGGTATGTCCCTTACATCAGCGCCTCCAATTTTGACACTGCCGCTCTCCGCCTCCCAGAAGGACGCGATAAGCCTTGCGATTGTGGACTTTCCGGAGCCGGAGGGTCCGACAATTGCCGTCATGCCGCCCTTTACGCAATCAAAGGAAATACCATGCAGAACTTCCTCCTCTTTGTAGCGGAATGTGACATTTTCAAAAGATACATCTGCATCCGCAAGTTCTTTTCTTTTGTCCGGCCTTACAAGTTCCTGCTGATCAAGGAGACTTCCGACTTCTTTCACTGTGGAATCCACCATAGCAAGGCTGTCCGTATATTGCAGTGCCTGAATCAGCGGCTTTACAAGACCCAGCGCAAGAATAATGCAGGTGATCAGCGTCCCCGCCTCGATTTTCCCATTGATAAACAGCCAGCTTCCAAGCGGCAGTACACCCACAGGAGTTGCCGTAAGTATGGCAAGACCCGCTACATAATATCCGTTGGTCTGCTTAAACCATGTCGCTTTAGATGCTTCATTTTCCGCCACGGCATCGGCGTATTTTTTATAGGAGCGATCGCCCTGGTTGAACGTCTTGACCACCTCAATACCGCCGATGTACTCAACCGTTGCGGCGTCCATGTTTTTTCCGGCGGCAAGCACCCTGGCGTATCTGTTTTCATAATCTTTTAGCATTCCCATATAACAGAAGGCCCCGACAGGGATTGTAACAAGGGAAATGAGCGCGATTCTCCCGTCAAGAATAAAGAGATAAACAAGCATCAGAACGGGAATCAGAATATTCGCCGTCAGTTCCGGAACCATATGCGCCAAGGGAAGCTCCAGTTTTTCCACTGTGTCCACAATGGTTGTCTTAAACTTTCCCGAAGGTGTGTCCAGAATCATCCCCATCGGAACACGGGAAAGTTTGCCAGTGACAGCCATACGGATATTTCGCAAAATAATGAATGCCGATTCATGGCTTTTCATGGTCGAAAATGTACCGAGCCATACCTGCCCAAGATAGCCGGCGAGCGCGATCAATGCAATCAGGACAAGCCTGCCGAAATGATAATCCGAGTGGCATATCATAATTACGCCCTTTGACACGGCGATATAGGGAATCATCCCGCAAAGGGTTCCAAGCACCGCCAGCACTACGGAGGCGGCAAGCTTCCCCTTGCAGGCCGCGGCAAATCCCATGAGGATTTCCACAGCGCTTTTTTCTTTTTTCTCCATCAATTTTTACCTCCGAGAAGATCTATGATTTCTTCCTTCGCTTCACCCTCAAGATTTCTTTCGATTTTTCCATCACGGATAAATAGTATCCGTGTACATATCTTTTTCATAAATTCAATATCATGAGTAATAATCAGGATCACCTTGTCCTGCCCTGCAAGCATCCTGGCAATCTCACCGACTTCTTCCATGCTTTTTAAATCAAGGCCGCTCGTCGGCTCATCAAATACGAGAAGCTCCTTTCCGCAGATTTCGCTTACAGCTACTGAAAGTCTCTGCATCTGTCCTCCGGATAGAGAAAGCGGATGCCGCTCTTTATATTCCAGAAGATCAACCTTATTCAGAATTTTTTCGATTTCCCCGATATCGGGATTCTTTATACCAAGTGTACATTCAGACAGAACGCTTTCCGTGAAAAGCTGGTGTCCCACATCCTGCATGACCATGTAAGCCTTTCCTCGCCTCATGCGCCGGCTTAAACAATGTCCGTTCCAGAAAACATTTCCTTTTATATTTTTCTGCAGACCGCAGATTGCCCTTGCGAGAGTGGTTTTTCCCGCGCCGTTTAATCCCGCTATGGCAATGATTTCGCCGCCCCCAGCCAGAAAAGACGCTCCTTTAAGAACATCCCTGCCTCCAAGCCGGACATGAATATCCTCCACAGACAGATGATTTTCGGAGATGTTTTCCCGCATACCTCCCTGCTCAGATAAAGAAAGATTTCTGACCCTGAGGCCCATCTTTCCCATATCGGATTCAGGAAGTGTAAGGAAAGCAGAAATCGGCATGTCAGATACAATCTCCCCGCCTTTCATATAGACAACACGATCCACGATATCCATCAGGTACCAGAAGCGGTGTTCTGCGATCAGGATTGTTTTTCCCGCATTCTTCGCATTACGTATCAGTTGCGAAAGCTCCCCGATGGATTTCATATCCAGATTGGATGATGGCTCATCAAAAACGAGAATGTCCGGCTCGGCGGCATATACACTTGAGAATGCAATCTTTTGTTTCTCTCCTCCGGAAAGTTCAAAGATGCTTCTTGAGCGAAGACTATGCAGATCGAGTTCTTCTGTAATCTCAGAAAGGCGCCTTAACAGTTCCTCTCTCGAAACGCCCCTGTTTTCCAGTCCGAACACAATCTCGCTGTCAGTATCGGTGTTGAAAAACTGCGTCCTCGGATTCTGAAATACCGTTCCCACCGTATTGGACAATACGGCAATTTCTGTCTTCTGTGTGTCCATCCCGTTTACAAGGATTCTTCCGGAGAGTTTTCCATGATAAAAATGAGGAATCAGTCCATTTACAAGGCGAGTGATTGTTGTTTTACCGCACCCGGATGCGCCGCTGAGCAAAATGCATTCTCCTCGCTTAATTTTAAGAGATACATTCCGTACTCCTCCATATTCACTTTCATCATAAGCGAAAGAGACATTTTGAAGCTCTATCATAAATCAAAACACCCCCTTCCTATTGGCGTAGATCATCCCTGCGACAAGCGCGATATAAAGCAGGATCACAAGCAGATCCCAGACGGAGAACGCCACATTTTCCATACAGGTTCTCTCATTTGCATGCTCGATGCCTCTTGTGATTGCCGCCTGCGTTATTTCATCAGAAATTTTAGATGCCGATACAAGCATGGGGACATAAACATGCTCCATCGTCTGCACAGGGTGCATAAGTAATCCGACAGGAGATGCCGATATACCTCTAAGTGCCATCGCATCCCGGATGGATGACCACTCCTCTCCCATCGTAGGAAAATAGCGAAGCGTGACGGCAAGAGCTATGGTAAGCCCCTTGGGCAAACGCATCTTTGTGATAGCCGCCAGAAATTTGCTCACGCTGGTTGTCGCAATCAGAAAGCTTCCCAGCATAAAGCATGGCAGGAGCTTACGGATATATACCGCAAACATATAGACAATCCCTCCGACAGTCACGGGAAACAAAGGCACAACATATAGCTGTATCAAAAGGAGGGCAAGGAAAAAAACCGTATATTTTATCGTCTTTTTTAGATGGCCAGATAAGGCCAGCAGCAAAAGCCCGGTTCCGGCAAATATGCACTCAACCGTTATGCTTCTGTTCAGGAAAATGGAAACACTGGTTATTGCAAGAATGAAAAGCTTTGTTCTCGGATCAAGTTTCATTTATACAATCCCTGCTTTTTCAAAGTGCTTTTTCAAAAGCTTTCTTCCGATGAGTCCGCCGATGATGGCGCAGACGACCGTTCCGATGACCATAGCCGGAAGAATCCACCATGTCCCGCCAATCGAATGGATTACCCCTTCAAAGGAAGCAAAGTCTCCCTTGTTCTTCATGAATGCATCAAATTGCTCTGGCATAACTGCCATCGGAATGTATGCGCCCATCGGCGCAAGTGCCATGACGCAGTATGCTGTCAGATTCTTCCTGAAGGATCTGAAATCTCCGGAAGCACAGATGAAATCCGCGATAATACCGAAAATCAGAAAGAATACGGACATCATCCAGAACATTCCGGTCACGAAAAGCAGGATGGCGGCAATGACGCCCAGAATCGTAAGAGCACCCTTTTTAGGAATCCTGGCCACATACAGCATGAATACTGTTCCCGTAAACAGCGCTACGATCATCGGCATAAAAGGGAATGTAACAGGCGTCATCTGCGCAATACCGCCGACAACAAAAGCCACTACGGCATAGATCAGCGAAAAAATACCGACGGAAATAAAGTCCCTTGTTTCCAGTTTATTCACATTTGCTTTGTTCATAAAATAAGCCCTCCATTAATGATTTTTTTATGTTAGATATTGCTAACTCAAAAATAAAAAATATTAGGATGTGTTATTCCAGACGGAGCAGCCCTTCCCATCCCGCGTTAAAAAACTTCGCAAGTTCTTCAATATATTGCACGGCTTCTTTTTTCGGCATATCATGAACGATGGTTTCACATACCGCTGTAAAGTAGGCGCTTGTAATCATGTGGTGAAGCTGCCTGCTCATTTTTCCGGAAAGTTTCCCCTTCTTTCTAAGGAGCCTGTAATATTCTTCGGATCTTTTGACTTCCAGATCCACCAGTTCCTCCAGAAAGTTTGCATAGCGGGTTCCTTCTGCTCGGCAGAAAATCAATTTGAATTCATCAAAGTGCTCGTAGATATACTCCACAAAGACGTGCAGATACTGTGTGGAGAGCTTAAGGCTGTCCTTTGTTTTGTCGTCCGGAATCAGTTCAAAATGCGCATCCTGTGCCGCCCGAAACTGCGTAAGCAGACCATCTGCGGCCTCTCCTACGAGATCTTCAAAAAGGGCTGCTTTGTCCGCATAATATCCGTAAAAGGCACCTTTTGTGAATCCTGCTTCCGCAACAATCTGATTTAAGGATGCATCCTTGAAGCCTTTCTCTAAAAATTCCCTCTTCCCGATTTCAAGAATCTTCATCTGGGTGTCTGTTCGTTCCATCTTTGCCCTCCAGAAATATACTACAGGTATATACCGCTGGTATAATAGCATCTCCCATGTATGTTGTCAAGGTTCCTCATAAAAAACCGCGGATAACAAAATTTATAGTAACAAAATTTATAAAATTTAATCCGCATTACTTAGTGGCAAGCAATGCAAACTTGTACAAGTTTGCGAATTTTGCGAGGCGGCCGCATGGCCTGTCCCCGCAAAATTTCCCGCCCGGATCGCCTGTTCGGTGTAGTCGCCTTTCAGGATATTGCAGCGTGTATAACGATCCTGTCCCGGAAGTTTCAGCCGCAGGTTCTTCCGCTCGGTATTGACCTCTACGCTGGACTCCTCCAGCTTTTTCAGAAAGTCGGAAAAGTCTTTTGGCTTTTCTTCCAGCACCGCGTCGATGATTCGGCGAAGCCGTTCCTGATAGGAGGGCTGCTTTTCTTCGCCGAGCCATGTGCCATAGTGCCCGCGGCTGGGTTTTGGATTTTCGACGATGGACAAGTCCATGCTCCATGCAGAGCTTGTCGTTCATGCGCCCGATCGCCCAGGTCGATCCCCAAAAGTTTCTGAATTTCCGGGTGCAGTCAAGATCCACGGAATTGATGATTATGATGAATTGAAAAGAGCTGTCCCGAAGGACAGCCCTTACTATGTATTCCGCCGTGTAGTCTTTTTGTTCCGTATTCACTGCCATGTCTTCCATACCTCGGGCATATAGCCAACGGTTGCCTGCCGTTTCGGACGATGGGCTGCTTCAGGACAGCCTGATTTTCCAGCATTTTTTGTGCCTTATCTTCAGCAGCAATATACCTGATCAGAGCAAGCAGGTCCTTATCCTTACAGTCCGGGTCGATCATGGCTTCCAGACCGCCCACGGCCTGCATCACCGATCCGCCTTACGCGTATCATTGGATTTCTTTGTTCCGAAAATCTGGATATTCATACTGGCTTCCGACTCCTCAGCAAATGTTCTTGTACTTCGGTCAGCATTTCCCGCTCCTGCATTCCCTTACGGTATCCCCGATGCCAAGCGGCCTCGTCAAGGTCAAGACCGGGACAAATCCGAGGTTCTACCGGAACCAGTTTCACCGGGATATCTACCGGGATCTGAACGATCTGCAAATCTTCTGACGATCGGCACGGTCAATGACATGTATACGGAAATGAGCAACGGCGACTATGACTACCCGGAAGTCGCGACACAGGAAATGATGGACCGGTTCTGAACACATAAGCCCCTGCCTTTGCAGACAGGGACTTTCATGTTACCACCCAGTAGTTTCGTTCAGCTGATGCCGGATGTCTCTACCGCCGTACATAATACGTGCAATAGAAACCATATCAGCAGAGTGATCCACGGTATAGAAAATCAGATAGTTATTGATGGGCAGAAAACGGACACCTCTGCTGTGCCAGGGCTCCTCTTTATACAAAGGATTTCTCTCTGGCATGGAATCAAGCGCCCGAAACGTATAGACAATCTTCATTCGCTGTACCGTCTCCTCATTTCGGTTTCCACATCGTCTGCGGAAATGATGCGGCCTGCTGCAATATCATCCATACCCAGCTGCATTTCCGCATCGAACTGTTCCTTCGTTAGTTCGCCGATGGAGACCGGCTTTGCGGCAGGCAGTCTCATTTCAAACGGCATGCCCCGCTGAATGACAACCTGCTTTAAGAACATACCAATTGCATTAGACATCGGGATTCCCAGCTGACCAAGGATTATCTCAGCCTGCTCCTTTGTCGCGGGATCAACACGTGTGTACACGTTCGCTGTTTTGGATATGGTTCTTGCCATGAAAAGCACCTCCTCAATATTTTTGAGGTCAGTATATCACAAATGATTGCTTAAAGAAATCTTAAAGCAATTTTCAAATGAAATGGCCTATGTCTGGAAGGAGGAACCATATGGCTGATAGAATTCGCGGTATGACTGTTGAGATCGGCGGTGATACGACCGGCCTCTCGAAAGCACTGTCCGGCGTCAATAAGGAAATCTGAAACGCCCAGACCCAGCTGAAGGATGTGAATAAGCTCTTAAAGCTCGATCCGACCAACACTACGCTGCTTGCTCAGAAGCAGGGACTGAAGAACCTGGAGAAGGAAGCAAAGAACACAGACTCCTCCATCGCTGCTGCTCTGAAGCAGACCGGGAGCAAGCTGCAGGAAGTGGGCGGTAAAATCTCCGGTGTCGGGGAAACCCTCTCCAAGGACATCACCGCCCCGATCACTGCCATCGGTGCGGCATCCCTCGCCGCCTTTAACGAGGTGGACGCGGGAAATGTCGCAGCAATTCATGAAGCACGGGTATCAGCTTCCGAACATCATATTCTGGAACGTTTCCAGCAGGCATGATATTTTCCATACTTTGATCGCACGAAAATAGTTTCCGTGATCGCAGTCATGTGGATGCAGGCAACAGTACGAACGGTAAAACAAAAGAGCTGATCCCGGAGCTGGTCGGCTGGATCAAAGCCTGCGGCTACGACTGCCAAGTGAAGTCGGAGAGCTTTGTTGCAGGCACGATCGCCGACAGGATCAGAAAGTAAATCCAACCGGCGGGCTATGTTTTCACAGGCGTTGCATCAAATTGAGGGATTTCTCTGGAACAGCATCCGGAGGATGACGCATTATGCGGAAATTCGGACAAGTCTACTAAAATCTGTGAATTCCACGTTTACAGCTCCGTCCCGAACTGCACCGTCCCCTGCATCCAAACAACGCCCTTGAAGCGCCGGCCCACCTCCGGTTCCCCATACAGATCCTGCGTATGAATCATCAGGGCAAAGCGCAGCCCGTTACAGTCCACGACAAGGCGCCACAGCTCCTCATCCGTCATCTTATTTCTGACGATCTCACACTCCCTGATGTCCCCCATCACCGAGTACATATCACATTCCACACCGTAGGGCATGAAATATGAATCCACCAGAGAATACACGTCGTTCGTCTGAATCTGGTGCGAGATCGCGGCATACATGTCCATATCCTGCATGGTCAGATTCTGCATGGCGCCGTCGTCCCCATCCATGGCCTGCCGAAGGAGATTCGTTCGCTTTTCGCTGCGGCGCCTAGAAACCTGAACATCCTGCACGGTCTTCATCACCGGCAGCATGATCGTTCCCTCTGAGGAAAGCGCCGTCAGCATGACGGAGTTCCCGTCAAGATCTCTCACATCCGCGTTGCCCTCCCCCGCCAGCTTCGCGCAGTCGATGAGATTCTGCAGATGAAAAATCAGTGTGACCCCTACCTTGAGATCGTCGCAGACTCCGGCATACATTTCCTCACGGATTCTGGGTTCGATGGTAATCTTCTGCGACGTGCTGATTTCCGAACTGATCGCGTAGGGATAGCAGTACTCATAGCGGAACTGATCCTCTGCATCAAATTCTCCGACAACCGACACACCAAAATCCGGCCCGCAGCTCATTCGGAACTCTGCAAGCAGCGTGTCTTCACCATTTGTCGTATATGCGCGATATTCCGGTGTGATCAGAACCTGATTGATCAGGATCTGCAGTCCTGCGGCTGACATCGGTTCCGAAAATCCGATGGCTCTGAAAAACTTATTCAAAAGAACCTCACTAAATCACTGTGCTTCATATCCGGCAAGGTGCCTGACGGATAGCAAATTCGCCCTTGTCAGTCCTGACGCCGCCTCTGCTCTTTCTTGCGCCCGGCATCAGTGCTTTGGCGTAAGTACCGTCTGCCCGCCCATATAGGGCTGCAGCGCTTTCGGAATCAAAACCGAACCGTCCGCCTGTAAATTATTTTCCAGCAGAGCGATCAGCATTCTCGGGGATGCCACCACCGTATTGTTCAGCGTATGCGCCAGATATTTCTGCCCGTCTGCCCCCTGCACACGGATGCGCAGACGTCTTGCCTGTGCGTCTCCCAGATTGGAGCAGCTCCCGACCTCGAAATACTTCTTCTGACGGGGGCTCCACGCCTCCACATCACAGGAGATCACCTTGAGATCCGCAAGATCCCCCGAGCAGCAGGCCAGCTGTCTGACCGGAATATCCATGGAGCGGAACAGCTCGACCGTATACTGCCACAGTTTTTCATACCACTCCGAGGACTCCTCCGGACGGCAGACGACGATCATTTCCTGCTTTTCAAACTGATGAATGCGGTATACGCCCCTCTCCTCGATGCCATGCGCACCCTTTTCCTTACGGAAGCAGGGGGAATAGCTGGTCAGCGTCTGCGGGAGCTTCGCCTCCGGAACAATCTGATCAATAAAGCTGCCGATCATCGAATGCTCAGAGGTTCCGATCAGGTACAGATCCTCGCCCTCGATCTTATACATCATGGCGTCCATCTCGGCAAAGCTCATAACGCCCTCCACCACTGCGCGGCGGATCATGAACGGCGGCAGGCAGTAGGTAAAGCCTTTCCCTATCATAAAATCGCGGGCATAAGACAGCACCGCCGAATGGAGCCTTGCAATATCGCCTTTCAAATAGTAGAACCCGTTGCCGGCAACACGGCCCGCCGCATCGAGATCAATTCCATCAAAACGCTCCATGATCTGCGTGTGATACGGAATCTCATACTCCGGAACCACCGGTTCGCCGAACTTCTGAAGCTCGACATTCTCACTGTCATCCCGGCCAAGCGGAACCTCCGGCGAAATGATCTGCGGGATGATCATCATATCGTTCTTCACCACCGCAGCGGCCTCTTCCTGTATCTGATCCAGCTTGCTCAGACGCTTTGCATTCGCCGCGACCTGCGCTTTCTTCTGCTCCGCCTCTTCACGGCGCCCCTCTTTCATGAGCACACCGATCTGCTTCGAGAGCGCATTCCTCTCCGCGCGGATCTTATCTGCCTCCACCTGCGCGGCGCGGGCCTCTGCATCCTTTGCAATGACCTCGTCAACCAGAGGCAGCTTTTCATCCTGAAATTTCTTCCGGATATTTTCCTTTACCGCCTCCGGGTTTTCTCTCACAAATCTGATGTCAAGCATTATCGTTCCTCCCTCTTATGAAAACTGGCAAGCGCGTTCGCCAGCGCCTGCTCTTCCTCCGCGCCGAGTTCCACGTCGCTTTTCCCATTGTGAATCACCTTGGTGTAGGAATAGCAGCCGTCCGCGCTGTGCACGGAATTGATCATAATCCCGCTGTTGTTCTCGTCCAGAAGCGCCACCGCATAGCTGAGCATTCCTCCGAGCTGTGCAAACGCATCATATTTTACCACGCCGACTTTCTGTATGGTACTTCTGAGACGGTAATAAATATTGCCGATCTGGCTGCCGCAGCGGTCAAGATCGTCACGGATTCTGGCATTCTCCTCAAACATCTCGTAGACTGCTTCCTCCAGATTTCTCCCGTCTGCCCCCCGCATGAAGCGGTCACAGCGTTCGGAAAGTCTTCTCAGCTTTACATTCTGGACGATCAGCAGGATTCCGAAAACCAACAGAAGAACGGCAAGCACCAGCACAGCAATCCACAGGCTGCCCTGATCCAGTCCCAGACTGTTTACCATTTCATTCATATATTAATCCTCCATGCCGAAGTGTTCCTCCGCGAGGCACGCGCCGTAAAAACAGCCTGCGCCGGCGCGCGGGCTGCCGAGCCGCAGGGTGGCTCATGCCGCAGGAATATCCCACAGATCCTCATTCAGATTTCTTCCCGGTCAGACTTTGTGAGCATCCGCGCAAGACGCTCAAACTCCGCATCGCTGTAATACTCGATCTCGATTTTTCCGGAGCGGTCTTTCTTTCTCTGAATCGAAACCTTTGTCCCCAGCGATGTTTTCAGCTTTTCCTCATACTCCTGATAAATCAGCTCCAATGCGTGATCTTTTTTCTCAGGCGTCTTTTCCTTTTCCGGTTTGCTCATCTTCCGGATGAGCTTCTCGGTCTCGCGGACGCTCAAATTCCCCCGCACAATTTCCTGCGCAATCCGATACTGCTCATCGCCGTCCTCCACGACAATCAGTGCACGTGCGTGGCCCGCAGAAATTTTTTCGTTGATCAGCATCGCCTGCACCGGATTACAGAGCTTCAGAAGACGCAGGGAATTCGTCACTGCCGCACGGCTCTTCGACACGCGGCCCGCCGCCTCATCCTGTGTCAGATGGAACTCCTCAATCAGACGCTTATACGCCTTGGCTTCTTCAATCGGATTGAGCTGTTCTCTCTGGATATTTTCAATGAGAGAAAGCTCAACGACCTCTTTTTCTGTGAGATTATTCCGGATAATTACCGGCACCTCTTTGAGGCCCACCTGCTTTGCAGCCCGCCAGCGGCGCTCGCCGGCGATAATCTCATAATGCGTTCCCACCGTTCGGACAATCAGCGGTTCGAGCAATCCGAATTTTTTGATTGAATCCGCGAGCTCATCCAATTTTTCCTGATCGAATGCCATTCGAGGCTGCTTGCGGTTCGGTTCCACTTTTGTGAGACGGATTTTTATGGAGCCGTCACTGCCAAGCTTCTCCGCGGTTACGCTGTTCTTTTTCTCTTTTTTTGCTGTTGTGCCGCTTCCCGCAGGATTATTTTCCCCGTTTTGCGTGATCTCCTTTTTCGGTTCTTCGATCCCCTGACCGCTCTGTGAGAACAGTGCATCAATTCCCCGTCCAAGACCTCCATGCCGTTTTGTCGCCATATCAGTTCAGATCCTTTCTTTCGATAACCTCTTTGGCCAGTGCCATGTACGCAAGCGCTCCGGGCGATTTGGGATCATAGGTCGTGATCGGCTCCCCATAGCTCGGTGCCTCTGCCAGCCGAACACTCCTCGGAATGATGGTTTGATAAATGTGCTGGCTGACATGATCTCTCACATTTTCCACAACCTGCATGGAAAGATTTGTCCGTCCGTCATACATGGTAAAGACGATACCCTCGATATCCAGACTGGGATTCAGACGTTTCTTGACGTGATTGATCGTCGTGATCAACTGACTCAGCCCCTCCAGTGCATAATATTCACACTGGATCGGTACCAGAACCGTTTTCGCCGCCGTCATGGCATTCACCGTGAGAATATTCAGCGACGGCGGGCAATCCATAATAATGAAATCATACTCGTCTCTGACGTAGTCCAGAATGTTTTTGAGAATTACGCCGCTCGGACGATCCAGATTGATCAGCTCCACCTCGGCGCCGGCCAAATTGACATTCGCCGGAATCACATCCACGCGCTCTCTGACGTTGCGGATAATAGCATCCTGTATAGAACACTCATCCAGCAGCAATTCATACACCGTGTTGACGAGACGAATTTTATCAATTCCAAAGCCGGTCGTTGTATTTCCCTGTGGATCCGTATCCACAACCAGAACTCTTTTTCCCTGCTCTGCGATTGCGGCAGAGAGGTTTATGGTTGTCGTTGTTTTCCCGACGCCCCCTTTTTGATTCGCTACCGCGATTATTCTGCTCATGGACACCCTCTCTTCTATTACAGCTCGCTGACACCGGCGCAAAAGCCAGCTTTCACTATATCACAGTTAATTTTCTCTTTCTAGCCGATTACAAATGTTTCACGTGAAACATTTGTAATCGCAATCAGCTGTTCTGTTTTGCTTTTGTTTCCTGCTTTGTCAACAACTCCCGGCTATTGGGTCAATGATCTTTCCCGTCCTGTCTATCAAACACTAACCCTCATTATATCGAGCCGATCCCTACTGTCATCAACTCCATTATCGAATCAATCTCTGCCTGCCATCGAATCTTTTCACCCCCACTATCGGTTTGATTCATATTAATCACCATGTCGAAGCACGTTGTGCGAGGCACGCGCCGTAAAAGCAGCCTCGCGTCTCATGCCGTCCCACTACGCAACAGCACTTTTCGCTTGCGGGGCAAATCAGCGCATCAGCGTGATTTTTCACACTAAGTTTATCAGAAAACACGGCATAAAATTGTTAAATGTTCGCTCTTCCAAGGCAAGGGGACGTCGTTTTGAACGAGTGTTTGTCGGAGCTTTTCCTCATCATTTTCCTTTCCGCTGATCCGCGTTCGATCGTCCCTGCCCTGCCTCTTCTCAGTATTTTCTGCCTCTGCCGAACAAAAAGCAGATGTTTTATTTTTTATTCCAGCGGTGTCTTTGCCGGTGTTCCTGCCTTCCTCGGGTATTTTTTTGGTGTTATTTTTACTTTTTCAATAGAAATCAACGTTCGTCCGTAGTCTGTTCCCGGCAGATAAAAAGAGATTTCCTTTTTCTTTTTTCCTCCGAGGATCTGAATCGCTCTTTCCGATCGCTCCATTTCTTCGCCTGCTTTTTCTGATTTGTAGGCGATAAATTCTCCACCGGTTTTCACAAAAGGAAGCTCGTACTCACACAAAACGCGCATCTCCGCAACAGCCCGAGCAGCAGCAAGTGCAAAATGTTCCCGGTATTCTTTTGCCCGCGCCAGTTCCTCCGCCCGCGCATGAATCGCAGAACAGTTTCGGAGCTGCAGGCGTTCAATGAGCTCTGTAAGAAAACGAACCCGCTTATTCAGTGAGTCCACCAGTGTCACCCTGGTCTCGGGAAAAGCAATCGCCAGCGGCACGCCCGGAAATCCAGCCCCGGTTCCTACATCGATCAGTTCAATGCCTTCTTCCAATTTTCTGATGTCATAAATGTAGACGATGGACAAGCTGTCCAGAAAATGTTTGGTGAGCACCTCCGGCAAATCAATGATCGCCGTCAGATTCATTACTGCATTCCAATCCACCAACAGGCAATAATACCAGTAGAACAGTTCCATTTGCCGATCTGACAGATGAATTCCCCATTCTTCTGCCTGTTCCCGAAATTGTTTCACGTGAAACATTTCTAAAAAGGCCTGCTCATTTTCTGGTAGTGCAATTTCTTTTTGGTTCATAAAGGCTTCCTGTCCGTTTCTCAGATCAGAGTTTCATTGAATGTTTCCACTCTGTAATATCCCATTTCTGCACCACTCGCAGTTCTGCTCTGTGCATCTCATTTCTTAAACTTTTCAAGATAAATCAACAAGACCTGCACATCCGCCGGGGTTACACCCGACAGGCGCGTCGCCTGCCCGATGGAAGCCGGCCGGTACTGCTTCAGCTTCTGACGCGCTTCGATCCGCAGGCTCTTCACCTCATCATAATCTATATCTTCCGGAATGTGACGGCGCTCCAACTTCTCAAACTGTTCCACCTGTCTGCGCTGTCTCTCGATATAGCCCTCATAACGGATTTCAATTTCCACCTGCTCTGTCACGGACCGGCTGTACTTCGGTCTGTCCGGATCCAACCCGGCCAGAGCATCATAATCGAGCTCCGGACGGCACAGAAGCTCAGCAAGAGAACAAGCGGTTTTCAGCTCCGCAGAGTTTTTCGCCGCAAGAAATTCCTGTACAGGACGCGAGCCCCCGACCTTTACCCGCTTCAGCCTCTCGATTTCCTTGTGAATCGCCTCCTCCTTATTACACAGAGCCTCATATTGCTCCCGTGTGATAAGTCCGACACGATAGCCGTATCTGCGAAGCCTGAGGTCGGCATTATCCTGACGGAGCAGAAGACGATACTCGGCTCGCGAGGTCATCATCCGATAGGGCTCCCGGTTATCCTTACTGACCAGATCATCTATGAGAACGCCGATATAACCCTCGGACCGCTCGATAATCAGAGGTTCCTTTCCTTTGAACTCCATGGCGGCATTGATTCCTGCAATCAATCCCTGCGCCGCCGCCTCCTCGTAGCCGCTGCTGCCGTTGAACTGCCCTGCGCAGAACAGTCCGTAAATATCTTTTATTTCCAGCGTGGGCTTCAGAATATTCGCGTTGATGCAGTCATACTCGATGGCATAGGCATTTTTGATAATTTCGCAGTGCTCCAGCCCGGGCACCGTGCGATACATTCTCTGCTGCACATCGTCCGGCATGGAGGAGGACATTCCGTCGACATAGACTTCATTGGTTCCACGTCCCTCCGGCTCGATAAAGACCTGATGACGGGTTTTCTCCGCAAATTTGACGACCTTATCCTCAATCGACGGGCAGTACCGCGGTCCGGTTCCCTCAATAATTCCCGCATAGATCGGGGAGCGATCAATATTCTCCCGGATGATATGGTGTGTTTCTTCATTAGTATAGGTCAGATAACAGGGAAACTGTTCTATCTGTACCTCCGCAGGATCCGTGGAATAGGAGAACGGGACGACGACCGGATCGCCCTGCTGCACCGTCATTTTGGAATAATCGAGAGAACGTCCGTCCATGCGGGCCGGGGTTCCGGTTTTAAAGCGGCGAAGAGGGATTCCCGCGCTCTCCAGCGAGGCAGAAAGAAGCTCGGAGCGCTGCATTCCGGAAGGGCCGGTTTCCGTAATACATTCCCCCACAAGACAGCGGGCATTCAGATAGGTTCCGGTACAGACAATCACGGCGCGGCACTCATAAACGGTTCCGGTCACAATCCGGACGCCCGTGACCCTTTTCCCGCCTTTCCTTTCTACTATGCTATCTTCTGACCTGTCTGTCGATCTGTCTCTCGATTTGTTTCTCGCTTTATCTTCCGAAGAAGCACTTGTATCCTCCGGCCGATCCAATGCTTTATCCCTCAGCTTATCCTCCGAGGCAGCAGAAGCTTCCGCCTCCTCCAGCAGAATTTCCGTCACCTCTGCCTGACGGATATGTAGCTGCTCCTGCCCCTCGAGCACGCGGCGCATTTCCTTTGAATACTCCGCCTTATCCGCCTGCGCACGCAAAGAATGAACCGCCGGCCCCTTGGATACATTCAGCATCTTGGACTGGATAAAGGTCTTATCGATGTTTTTTCCCATCTCGCCGCCGAGCGCATCGATCTCACGCACGAGGTGTCCCTTGGATGAGCCGCCGATATGCGGATTGCACGGCATCATCGCAATGCTGTCTACATTCATCGTAAAGATTGTCGTATCCAGTCCGAGACGGGCGCAGGCCAGCGCCGCTTCGCAGCCCGCATGTCCCGCACCGATTACACATACTTCCGTTTTTATCCTGTATTCCATAATTTCTCCGCGCTTCAAACAGAACCCGGGCTAAAAGGAACCCCGAAAAGGAAGCTCGAAAAAGAGCTCCGAAAAGAGACTCGAAAGAGAAACCCGAAAGAGAAACCCGAAAGAGAGCTCCCGCAGCAATTCCACTCTACTTCCCCAGACTATTTCCCCAGACAGAATTTTGAAAAAATCTCCTCTGCGAGATCATCCTCCACCTGCTCCCCGAGAATTTTTCCGAGCTCTGCATAGCAGTTCATCAGATCGATGGAATAAAAATCCTCACTCAAACCGGCTTCGATGCTCTGTCTGACCAGATCAAGAGAGCGGCGGGCATTCGAGACCGCCTCCGCATGACGGCGGCTCACAAGATACGGCTCGTTTCTTTCTTTCAGCTCGCCGACATGGAAGAGACGGAGGATTTCTTCTTTCAAAAGCCCCATGCCGCTGCCGGTGAGAAGCGAGGCGCTGAGAAACAGTGGACTGCTGATTTTTGAATTTTTATTCGCATGAAACAGATCCATTGCCTCTTTTTCTGTTTCCCTCAGCGCCAGCTCGGATTTGACGAGATCCGATTTATTGAGAAGAACAATACCTTTCGCTCCCCTGTGCAGAGCCTTTTCCATCGCCTCCGCAATTTCTTTCTCCTCCGCGGAGAGAGGGAGCGAAGCGTCGATGACAAAGATCACGAGATCCGCATCCTCTATCGCCTGTCTGGCGCGGCCCACGCCGATCTGCTCTACGATATCCTCTGTCTCCCGGATCCCTGCCGTATCAGTCAGATGGAGCAGCGCCCCTCCGATCCGAACCGATTCCTCCAGCGTATCTCTTGTCGTTCCGGCGATCTCCGTGACGATTGCCCGCTCCGAGCCGACAAGATAATTCATCAGAGACGATTTTCCGGCATTGGGTCTGCCGATGATGGCGGTACGGACTCCCTCCTTGATAATCCGGCTGTCGTCCGCATACAGAAGAAGAGCGTCCATTTCCTCAATCAGCCCGGCGACCGCAGTGTGCAGAATTTCCGGATAGCTCTCCGTATCATAATTCTCGGGGTCGTCGATCGCCGCTTCAATAAAGGCGAGCTCGTGAAGAACTCTCTCACGAAGAGAACAGATTTTTGACGAGACCTCGCCGGTCATCTGTCTTGCCGCCGTCTTCATGGCAAATTCGTTCTGCGAAGAGATCATGTCCATCACCGCCTCCGCCTCCGCAAGATCAATCCGGCCTCCGAAAAACGCCCGTTTTGTAAATTCGCCGGGCTCTGCGAGGCGCACTCCCTGATCGAGAACAAGCTGCAGAATACGGTTCATCACATAGACACCGCCATGACTGTTGATCTCCACGGTATCCTCCGTGGTATAGCTGTGGGGACTCTTCATCACGGAGATCATTACCTCATCCACAATGTTCATTTGTTTTGCGGCTTCGGCAGGGCTTTCGGGATCGACGATATGCCCGAAATGAATGGTATTTGCCGCATAAGAAAGAAGAGCCCTCTTCCCCGCCGCATTGCGGAAAATCCGGTCGCATGCGGAAAAAGCCTCCGGCCCGCTTACCCGGATGATGCCGATTCCGGCCTCCGTCATCGCCGTGGCCGCTGCCGCGATGGTATCTTCATTGGTATTCTTTACCGGAAGCGCCATCCTTTTCCTCCCTTCCGCGTTCTTTACGAAATCCCGCAATCCCCTGTCCGAGCCGGACTGCCGGTGAAACGAAAGTCCAACAGTCTCCCCGATAGCAGGAGCACTGTTGGACCCTCTTTCATAAACCGCAGCCGTTTTCTTACCGCTTCATCGTCACCACGACCTTGCGGTAAGGCTCCTCGCCCTCGGAATGCGTCGTCACGTAACGATCCCCCTGAAGCGCCGAGTGGATGATGCGCCGCTCGTAGGGATTCATCGGCTCAAGCGCCACAGGTCTGCGTGTGCGTTTTACCTTATATGCGATGTTTCTTGCCAGATTTTCAAGCGTCTCCTTGCGGCGCGCGCGGTAGTTTTCCGTGTCCGCCTTGACATGAATATACTGCTCCGTATCCCGGTTCACAATGAGAGAAACCAGATACTGGAGAGAATCAAGCGTCTGTCCGCGCTTTCCGATGAGAACGCCCATCTCGTCGCCCGAAAGGTCGAGATTCAGAAGATTCCACTCCTTGTCAAAGCTCATGGAGGCAGAAACCGTCATGCCCATGGCCCCGAAAACATCCCCGAGGAACTTCTCCGCCTTTGCCTTGATCTCCTCTGCCGCTTCATCCGAAAGCTGCTGCTCGGCAGGGATTTTCTTATTCTCAGGCGCCGGCTCTTCCTTTCCTGGCTCTCCGCTCTCGCGATAAGGGCTGTGATTTCTCCTCTCGCGATGTCTTCCCGGCTCGTCGTGACGCTCATCATAACGCCGGCCGTGCTCACGCGGCATGCGGTCTGAACGGTGCTCTCCTCCCGCCAATACGAAGGCTTCTTCCTGTTTTTCCGCCTGATCTTTTTCTTTCAGATCTTCTTCTGCCGTTTTTTTTGCCTTTTCGTCGACCTTGTTCAGGATATCTTTCAGCACGGATTCCGTCTCGCTTAAGGAGACCGCTTTGATCCGCGCCTTGATGACGGCAGGCTTCGCATTAAATCCAAGGAAACCGCTGCTTCCCTCGCTTACAACAATGTAATCAAGACGATCGCTGATGACAGAAAGTCTCTGACACGCCGCAGTGATCGCATCTTCAAGAGTTTTTGCCTTGATCTCAATATATCCCTGTTCCATTGTTCCCTCCCGGCCGCGTCTGTGACGCTTACATTTCCTGTCCGCTGTCCGACTGATTATTGAATTCGCGAACCAGATTTGCCTTGGCGGCAAGACTGTCTCTGCGGTACTTTCTGCCCGCGTAGGTCTGCTGCGCGGTGCGCAGCGCCGCCTCTTTCTGCTCCTCGCTCAGAGCATTTCCCGCAGGAGCGCTCTCCTCCCCGATATTTCTTGTATTCATCGTGGAATACTGATTCATCAGGCGCTGGGAAACAGTCTCCCGTCCCGCATTTTTCGCGGCCCGCTTTGCTTGCTTTTCAACATTCTTTGTGATCATCTCATCAATGTCCATCCTGTCGATGTGCTTATTGATGACGACCTGCTGAATCGAGCGCACGACAGCGCTGGCCACCCAGTACAGTCCCATACCGGCAGGAAGCGTGAAGCAGAAATACGCAGACATGAGAGGCATCATGACGTTCATCATCTTCATGGACTGCATCATGGAATCCTGCTGCGCATCCCCGGTGGACTGCCCCTGCGGCGTCAGCTTGATGCTGATCCACTGCGTCAGCGCGGAAAGAACCGGTATCACCACCGAGGCCACGGCAAGCCCGAACGCCCCGGCCTCCCAATACGTTCTCATGGAATAGAACGGGGAATTTCCCATATTCAGACCGAGAAAATTATTGTAGTGATTCAGAAGCTCCGTCGTTTTGGCGATATCGCCCGACAGCGCCGGGAACTTCGCGGCAAGCTCCGCCCAGTCCGTGGTAGAAAAGCGGTTCAGCACGTCGATGAACGTATTGCTCATCACCTCACCACCGAAGCCCTCTGCGGAAAACTGCTTTGCAAACATCGCGGCGGCCTGCGTGGACTGCAGGTACTCCGATGCGCCGGCTGTCGCCGTCAGATTGGTGACGAGGGGAAAGAACGCTTCCTTGACCTGCGTCACATAGGCCGGAATCCGGTAAATAATCTGATACAGAGCGAAGAGAATCGGCATCTGGATCAGGAGCTGCGCGCAGCTTCCGGTCGCCGAGACCCCGTATTTCTTGTAGACACTCTGAATCTCCTCATTCTGCTTGAGCATGGAGTTCTGGTCTTTTTTATTCTTGTATTTTTCCTGTATCTTCTTGATTTCCGGCTGCATTTTGATCTGCAGCTTGGAAAATTTCTGCTGACGTATCGTCAGGGGCATCAGTGCTGTCAGAATCACAATCGTGAAAAGAATGATGGACAGACCGATGTTCGGAATACCGATCTTATCAAGCAGCCAGAAAATCGCATTCATCAGATATCCCAGAAGAACTGCGATCTGTCCGATGATCACGGTTGAAGATTTTGTGAGCATCATAGGGTCCAAGTTGTAACCTCCTGCCTTATGAAACGATCAGGGCACCGGATCATATCCCCCGTGAGAAAACGGATTGCAGCGGAGTATTCTCCACAACGCGAGCAATCCGCCTTTCAGGGCGCCGTATTTTTCCACCGCCTCCAGACCGTACTCGGAGCAGGTCGGAATGTAGGGGCAGCGCGTATATTTAAGCGGGGACAGATATTTACGATAAAGCCTGATCATTGCAATCAGAATTTTTTTTGTCATTGTCATATGCTTCGACCGGTTTTTTTCTGCGATACAGCTTCGCTCTTCCGGCCAGATTCAGAAGCGCGCTCTCGATCTCATGAAATCCGGCATCCTTTGCCTTCACGCGCGCGACGACTGCCAAGTCCAAACCACTATTGAACTCTTCCTTATGCAGTCTGTAACTTTCCCGTACCAATCGGCAGATATGGTGTCTTACGACACTGTTTCCTACCTTTTTGCTGACGGAAATCCCGAGCCGGTTGCCGTCTGTCCCGTTGCCACACACATACAGAATCAGATAGGCATTCGCGTAGGATTTTCCATGTGAATAACAGTTCCTGAAATCCTCGTACTTTTTCAGCGAATTTTTCATTCTTAAAAATAACCGCCAGATTCGTTTCCCTGCCTGCGGATGATAATGGAAAAGGCCGCCGCATCAGCAAGTCCTAAGCTTCTAATGCGACAGCCTCCTCCGACAGGGTACTCCTTCAAACATTTCCATGTTATGCAGAGAGCTTCTTTCTACCTTTTAATCTTCTTGCTGCCAGAACCTTACGTCCGCCGGGAGTCGACATTCTTGCGCGGAATCCGTGCACCTTGGAACGCTGCCGTCTCTTCGGCTGGTAAGTCATCTTAGACTGTGCCATTTGCGAAACACCTCCTTTATCCGAAACCGAAACCGGTCCTTTATTCTTAATTAGAAGAAACTCCTCTAATCGATGCGCTGCTGTCCGTGTGGTAAACAGCGTTTTAATTATATATAAAGGAAACAGGGGCGTCAAGCCTTAAAAACCGCGTTTTTACGCGTGCTCCGGCCTTTTCCGGCTGCGGCTGGATATTCGTGAACACCTGTTTTTCCCGACCTTTTTTGCCTCAACAAAATATTGATCTGCAAAATTTTTATTATCAACATTTTGTGGTGATCAGAGTGAATAAATTGTGGATTCGACATTTTTTTCTATCCACATTTTGTTGATAAGTTGTGGATAATTTAATAAACAATCTGCTCTCGGTCTGGTATAAAGTGCCGGTTTTATGTTCACTGAACGATATTTCCTCCGGTGATATCCGGACAGAAAGTTATACACTTTTACACCAAAGTCCAGATGATAAGAGATTTTTACAATTTTATCAGGATTTTCCTCAGACAGATCCTCGCTTGACGTCGGACAGTAACGAATTTTCGGTTCTTCCTTCTGAGTAAGGATCCTGCTCTGGTCGGTGGGATTCAGGATCGGTTGGCCTTTTTGAGGTAAATGGTTTTCCGATACTGAGAAGGCGTCATCCCCACATATTTCTTAAAGGTTTTCATAAAATATTTGGAATCATTGTAACCGCAAAGACCCGCGATGGTCTGAATGCTTAATCTCGGATTGGTAAGCAGGTTTTTGGAAACATCAATCCGAAGGCTGTTAATGTAGGATATAATGGAATAGTTAGTGGATCCTTTAAATACTACTTCCAGGTAAGAAGGCGTATAGCCGAAGATCTTCCCGATCTGATCAACGGTGATTGGCCCTGCATAATGGGTTCGTATCCATTCCATAATGGATACGACTATCTCTGGAATTTTCTTTTCCGCAATCACGTTGGACAGCATGGATTCGTGTGACACTTCCAGCAAAATATAACTTAATAGATAGTGACTTCTCCATGTGACTCTGTAATTTTCCCGTTTCGCCATATCCAGAAGTTGACGGAAAATGGGAGTCACCTTATTTACGTTGTCCAGTTTGCCACAGGCAGGGAGGACATAATGGTTATCGTGGGCTGAATTTTTAACAAAGTCTGCGGAAATATCCAGGTTGGATCGTTTCAGAGCTCCCTGATTATGAATCCGGTAATCGGGATCATTGATATAAAAATGGACCCAATAATAGCGAAGTTTCCCGCTGCTGGGTTTTGAAGAAGTATGATTCCGGTTCGGAAAAAGGATCAGAAATTCATTCGGTCCCACAGAATACTCCGGCATTCCATCCTGTATGATATTAAGTTCTCCCTGAATCCCCACGATTAACACAAATGTGTCAATGTTGCGAGTAGGATGGACAAAACCGCTTTCACTGTCCAGAATCCCACTGGACACATATTCGACCGGGTACTTGGCATCAGAAATACAATATAACATTTGTTCACCTTTCCAATATAAATATAAGAAAAATACACCTTATTAATAGTATGAACGATTATTGCAAAATTTCTTTATACCCATATGCTATTCAAAATTAATGTTTTATTTTAATTATATCATTAAAATAACAAACAATAAACAAAATAAGTGTAATAATTACCATTTTTTATTTAACAAAACCATGTTAAATTACATCTTCTTTTTAAAAAAGAGCATCATATATCAAAGAAAAATACACCTAATATGGGGTCTGTATGTTTTATCTTGTGCGGAAGTGACTATACTTTAACTAACACAGGAGGACATCCGGAAATGTCCTGAAAGTCCAAAAAACAGAAGGAGGAAAGTATGAAAAGGAATTCATTTTTGACAGTTTTACTCATAGGAAGCCTGTCCCTTGGGCTCTTGGCCGGATGCGGTTCTGCCCCCTCCCAGGATGCCGGAATGCGCAATCAGGCCGGCACAGAAGGCGCAGACCGTGCCAGATCCGATCCCGGCGATATTGTAGAGCTCACTTTTACCGGCTGGGAGGCTTCACCTCTTGAGACAGAAGCCGTAGAAAAGGGCATCAAAATATTTGAGGAACAGAACCCTGATATTAAGGTGAGCTACACCCCGGGACTGTCTGGCGCTGAATATACAGCAAAACTTCTTTCCGCTGCATCGGCAGGATCTCTTCCTGACATTATGTTCATGCAGTCGACAGATTACAGAGCTTTCGCTTCCAAGGGAATTCTTTTGGATGTAACGGATCGGTTTTCCGGTGAATTTTCACTGGATGATTTCATTGATTCATCGCGTGAAATTATGGATTTTGATGGAAAGGTTTATGGCGTTTCTTCTTGTTCTGTTATGCCGATTATTTATTACAACAAAGACCTTTTTGATGCAGCTGGAGTGGACTATCCGAAATCCGACCCTTCCAACTGCTGGACGATGGATGCGTTTCGTGAGGTGGCAAAAAAACTGACTTCGGATGATGTGTATGGCTGCTACGGCTTTGAGGTAGACGGTATGTGGCCGGCCCTTGTCAATGAAAATAATGGACATTACTATGACCCGGCTGACAAGGCAACACCTCAGTTTGACACAACTGAAAACAAGGAAGTCTTCCAGGCTATTATGGACATTCGTTCCGTAGACGGATCTGCTCCCGATGCAACAACCCTTTCCAACGTCGGTATGACAGCCCTCCAGATGTTTGAAACGGGTAAAATTGCTATGCTCTGCGATGGATCCTGGTCTTTACAGGAGCTGGCGGCTACGGATCTGAATATCGGCATGGCTCCTCTTCCTTCCTTCAAAAAAGCTTCTTCGTCCGGACAGGCTCATCTGCACTGCATCAATGCGAAGACCGAGCATCCCGAAGAGGCGTGGAAATTTGTAAAATTTCTTTCCGGTGAAGAGTATCAGACTGAAATGATCAGTACAGGACTTTGGATGCCGAATCGCAAGAGCTGGTATACAGAAGACGGCTTAAAGATCTGGTATCGCAAAGATGTCCATGGTGACGATTATATGAATATGCTCCGTTATTTTGAGGATGCACAGGCGGATGAGAGACCGTTCACCCTTACGACAGAAACAACGGATGCGATAACTGAAGAGATGCAGTTATTCTTCTCCGGTGACAAAAGTCTGAATGATGCGATGTCAAGTGCGCAGAGCCGTATGATGGATGCCTACCGGGCTTCCATTCAATGAAATACTGTGTGAGAAAGCCTTGATGCGACAGCCCCCTGTAAAACAGGCGGATTTGTTTTTTCGAAAGGAGGGCAATCAATGTCTGGTAAGGCAGTAAAAATTAATTTTAAAAAAAAATTAAACCGGGATGATGGCTGGGCATGGCTGATGCTGGCGCCGAATGTAATCGGTTTTCTTATGTTTATGCTGGTTCCCATGGCCGCTACGTTTGTGCTCAGCTTTATGCAGTACGATATGCTGACTCCTGCCAGGTTTGTGGGATCAGATAATTACAAGACCTTGATTCATGATCCGATTGTATGGGAAGTTACGTGGAACACCATTGTCTACACCATTCTAACTGTTCCGATTGGTCTATGTCTTTCTCTGCTTCTTGCCGTGGCGCTGGATAACATTCGTCATTTTAAACGTTTTTTCCGGGGAGCTTATTTTCTGCCATCCATTACCTCTATGGTTGTCGTAGCCATTGTCTGGCAGTGGATCTACAATCCAGAATATGGAATTTTCAACTGGGTACTCAGCTGGTTCGGAATTCCGGCTCAAAAATGGCTGACCAGTTCTGCTACTTCTCTTTTATCTCTTGCTATTGTAGGAATTTGGAAGAAACTAGGTTATGATATGATCATTTTTCTTGGCGGACTTCAGGGAATTTCAACCTCCTACTATGAGGCAGCCCAGCTCGATGGAGCTTCCAAAGTTCAGATTTTCCTCAGAATTACCGTTCCCCTGCTTCGTCCCACCATCATGTTTGCTTTTATAATGGCAATGATAAGCTCTTTCCAGGTATTTGATCAGGTTAGTCTGATGACCAAGGGTGGGCCGGGAAGATCGTCATCCGTCCTGGTTCATTATCTTTACCAGAATGCTTTCCAGTATTTTAAAATGGGATATGCGTGTGCAATCGCATACCTGCTCTTTGCAATTGTTCTGATCCTGACTGCCATTAATATGAGACAAGAAAAAAGAATGAGAGAAATTTATTAATGGGGGGAATGGGGTATGAGTTCTAAGGTGAAGAAAATAATTTTTAACAGTCTTTTATACTTTATATTAATCCTGGGTGCCATTACCATGCTGGTTCCTTTTCTCTGGATGCTGTCATCCTCATTTAAATCCCTGACCGAAGTGTTCCAGTATCCTCCGAAACTGTTTGGAGAAAAATTAATCTGGGAAAATTATACGCAGATCTCCTCCCGTTTTGATTATTTTGCCTATTTTATGAACAGTATAAAGGTATCGGTCTGGGTAGTTGTGACACAGGTATTCACTTCCGCTACCGCGGGATATGTATTTGCCAAACTGAATTTTAAAGGAAGAGACCGGATCTTTCTGATGTATCTGGCAACGATGATGGTTCCCTTCCATGTGACGGTTATTACAAACTTCCTTCAGATGTCCATGTACGGTCTGGTCAACACTCTTTGGTCTTTGATGCTGCCGGCTTCGGTTTCCGCATTCGGCACTTTCATGATGAGACAATTCTTTATTACTGTACCGAATGAACTGGTAGAATCGGCCAAGATAGATGGATGCAATCCTTTTACAACCTTTATCCGAATCTGTCTTCCCCTCGCGAAGCCTACGATTGCTACGCTCAGTATTTTCTGTTTCATGAATACCTGGAATGATTACTTCACACCTCTGGTATACTTGAATGACAGCAGAAAATATACGCTTCCACTGGGGCTGGCGGCCATGAAAGGCCTGTATTCTACAAACTGGCCTGTTCTCATGGCTGCATCCTGTATTGCCGTCCTGCCTGTTCTGATCGCCTTCCTTCTTGCTCAGGATGTATTTGTCAAGGGTGTTATGATGTCCGGCATGAAAGAATAATCAATATAAAAACCACTATTTAAAGGAGAAATTATGGTACATGCTATTGAAAATCAGCCCAATATCAAACAAGTGAAAATTAATGACAGCTTTTGGGGATTTTATCAGAATCTGATTCTGAAAACAGTAATTCCTTATCAGGAGAAGATCCTGAAAGATGAAATACCAGGAATTGAAAAAAGTCATGCCATCGAAAATTTCAAAATTGCTGCGGGTTTGTCTCAGGGAGAATTCTACGGAACAGTTTTCCAGGACTCCGACCTGGCCAAGTGGATGGAAGCGGTCTCCAATGCACTGGCTATTTCAGATGATCCCTGTTTCAAAGAAAAAGCAGATACAGCGATTCAGTTGATTTCCGCAGCTCAGCAGGAAGACGGTTATCTTGACACCTATTTTCAGATCAAAGAACCAGATAAAAAATGGAATAACCTGCAGGAATGCCATGAAATGTATTGCATGGGACATATGATCGAGGCAGCAGTTTCTCACTATGAATCCACTGGGGAAACCAATTTTCTTAAAATCGGAAAAAAAATTGCGGATTGCATTGACCGCAGGTTTGGCAAAAATAAAGTCCGCGGCATTCCCGGTCACCCTGAAATCGAAATCGCTCTGATGCGCCTTTATCATGCAACCGGTGAAAAGCGCTACTGTAACCTTGCAAAGTACTTCATTGATGAGCGAGGAACAGAGCCGAACTACTTCGCCGAGGAAGCAAAAAACCGTAAGGTTTCCATTTGGTATATGGATCCGGAGGACCGGAATTACACACAGAATAACAAACCTCTTAGAGAATTGGATGAGGCGGTCGGTCATGCTGTGCGTGCCGGCTATCTCTATACTGCTATGGCGGATCTGGCAGCGGAGACAGGGGATCAGGAGCTTTATGATGCTTGCAGAAGGCTTTGGGAAAACATTGTATACAAAAAGATGTATCTGACCGGAGCAATCGGTTCTACCGCTAAGGGAGAGGCCTTCACCATCAGCAATGACCTTCCAAATGATACCATTTATGCCGAAACCTGTGCTCAGATTTCCATGATTTTCTTTACCAGAATGATGCTTAGAATAAGACCCAGCGGTGAGTATGCGGATGTTATGGAGCGAATTTTTTTTAACGGCATGCTCTCCGGCATGCAGCACGATGGAGAGAGGTTCTTCTATGTCAATCCTCTGGAAGTTGTCCCGTCCATCTCCGGAAAGCTGTTTGGCTATGAACATGTACTGCCGCAAAGACCCAGGTGGTATGCCTGCGCATGCTGTCCTCCCAACGTTGCAAGACTTCTGACTTCCATCTCCCGTTATTGCTGGGGGGAAAATGACAACACCATTTACTCACATATGTTCCTGGGAGGAGAATATACCTCTTCCTCCATTGAAGGCGTTAAACTCAATGTTTCTTCCGAGTATCCCTGGCACGGACATGTGACTTATGAAGTGGCTGCCAACAGCCAGAACAAGGAATTTTCCCTTTCGATCCATATTCCTTCTTGGGCAGAAAACTGCAAGATTATGCTAAATAGTGAGGCGATTGGATTCAGTCAGCTTACCGACGGTTACCTAACCCTTAAGAGAAATTGGAAGACCGGCGATATTCTTGACATTTCCTTTGAGATGTCGGTCAGAATGGTGTATTCTAATGCCGATGTCCGTGAGGACATAGGACTGGTTGGAGTTGTAAGAGGTCCCATTGTCTATGCATTGGAAGAAAAGGAAAATGGAGCAAAGCTCTGGCAGCTGAAACTTGAAGATAACCCTGCTTTTACAGTATCCCTGTTCAAGGATGATATGATTGATGATTATATCGGAATTGAGACAGAGGGTAAGCGAATCCATTCAAAAAAGAAAGCTCTTTATTCAAGTGAAAAGCCTCCTGTAACAAGTCAGAAGATACACTTTATCCCTTACTTTCTCTGGGGTAATCGAGGGACAGGAGAAATGAGAGTATGGATTCATCAGTAGAGTTTTATATAGAAACAGAATCAAGAGGTTTTTTACAATGAACGGAATGACAGACGGACAGACTTTCGCAAGACTGCAGCAGGAATGGGATCATATCAAGGAATATATTCAGAGGGAATATGATCTCTCATCCATTTCCTACAAGACGTGGATACAGCCCCTTACCGTAGAAAGCGTGGAGGGAAATACTGTCCATATTCTGATTCATTCCAATCACAACAATATGCTGGACTATATTTCCGGCCGCTACACCAAATTTTTTGAGGTCGCCATCACAGAGCTGCTGAACAGCAATCCCGCCACCGGGGAATATCTGGACGGCCCGGATTATCATGTCGTCTTTCTTCTCGAAACCGAGGAGCAGCTCCGCCGGGAGGAGGAGAGGCAGAACGGAAATGCCGACAATTCACAGGAGCCGTCCGGGAAAGAAGATTCCATTTATCTTGAATCCAATCTGAATCCCAGATACCGCTTCGATACCTTCATTGTCGGCGGAAACAATAAATTTGCGCAGTCCGCCTGTCTCGCCGTGGCGGAATCTCCCGGACAGGCCTACAATCCCCTCTTCATCTACGGAGGAGCGGGACTTGGAAAAACGCACCTGATGCACTCCATCGGCCACTATGTTCTGGAGCATGATCATAATAAGAAAGTTCTCTATGTCACCTCCGAGCAGTTCACGAATGAGGTGATCGAGAGCATCCGCTCCCGCAACGCCTCCTCCATGTCGAGACTCCGGGACAAGTACCGGACGGTCGACGTGCTTCTCATCGACGACATTCAGTTCATCATCGGCAAGGAATCGACGCAGGAGGAATTTTTCCATACCTTTAACGAGCTTCACGCCGCCGGAAAGCAGATCATTCTTTCCTCCGACCGACCGCCAAAGGAAATGGAGACTCTCGAGGAGCGCTTCCGCTCCCGCTTTGAATGGGGACTGATCGCGGATATCCAGCCGCCGGACTATGAGACGCGGATGGCCATTCTCCAAAAAAACACGGAGAATCAGCATATCGAGATCGATCCCGCGATTCTCGAATATATTGCGACCAACATCAAATCCAATATCCGCGAGCTCGAAGGCGCCTACAACAAGATGATCGCCTACTCGAAGCTGAACAATGTCGAAATCAATCTGGAAAATGCCAGAGAGGCGCTGAAAGACATCATCTATCCCGACAACAGCACCGTAGCTACACCGGAAATGATCGTTAATACCGTATGCGAGCATTACGGGGTCCGCGAGAGCGATGTCACAAGCCGCAAGCGCAGCAGCGAATATGTGGTTCCCAGACAGGTCGTCATGTATATCCTCCGGGAGCACACCGATCTCACGCTCGACCGGATCGGCAAGATGCTCGGCAACAAGGATCACACCACCGTCATGCACGGCGCAGACAAAATCAAGGAAGATCTGAAAGGAAACGAGGAGCTGAAAAACAATATCGAGCTCATACTGCGAAAACTCAATCTCATCAGCGGATAACGAAAGGGACTGCGAAAAGCAGTCCTTTTTCATTTATCACGACGGGTTATCCACAATTTACTGTGAATTTTTGGGGATATTGTGAACAAAATCCACAACTTTTTTCAAAAAGAGCCTCTCCCGGGCTTTTTCAGGCGGTTTTTCTTCCACCCCTATCCACTGATCAAAAACGGTCTTTCCACCGCCTTAAATTTGCTTATAGGCCGCATAAATTATATAATAGACAAGGTTATGAACAAAATCACAGACCTTACGAATACTTCTTCTTTTTCTTATCTTTTTCTTATCTTTTCTTATTAGAGATAAGAGTGCCGGACTCCCGGTGTTATGAAAACGAATAAGTGAATAAGTTCAGCATAAATTCAAAATAAATCATAAGGAGAGCGTCAATGAAAATCCTCTGCGAAAAAAAAGAGCTCGTGAATGCCATCACGATTGTATCAAAAGCGGTTCCGACAAGAACGACCATGACCATTCTGGAATGTATTCTGATCGACGCGGCCGCTCAGAAAATCACGCTGATCGCCAATGATACGGAGCTCGGCATACAGACCTCGATTCAGGGAACCATAGAGGAAAAGGGGATGATCGCCATCGACGCCGGCGTGTTTTCCGGTATTGTGAGAAAGCTGCCGGACGAAACGGTTTCCATTACCGCCTCCGGTGAGAGGGTGACGATTGTCTGCGGAAAGGCAAAGTTCGAGATCGGAGGACGGGACGGCAGGGAGTTCACGAGACTTCCCGAGCTGGAAAAGAACAACGGAATCAATATTACCGAATTTACGCTCCGCGACATCATCAACAAAACGATTTTCTCCATCTCCGACAATGACAGCAACAAGCTGATGACCGGAGAGCTGATGGAGCTTAAGCAAAATGTTCTGAAGCTGGTTTCTCTCGACGGGCACAGAATTTCCATCCGCAAGGTGGAGCTTGCCGGTTCTTACAGCGACAGGAGGCTCGTCATTCCCGGCAAGACTCTCGGGGAGATCGCCAAGATTCTCGGCGGCGATATGGAAAAACAGGTCTCCGTTTTCTTTACGGACAAGCATGTTCTGTTTGAATTTGACGAGACGGTCGTCGTGTCCCGCCTGATCGAGGGGGAATATTTCCGCATCGACCAGATGCTCTCGAGCGATTACGAGACAAGGATCACGATCAATCGCAGAGAACTGCTCGACTGTATCGACCGCGCGACGCTTCTCATCAAGGAGGGGGATAAAAAACCGATCATTCTCTCCGCGTCAGAGGAAAATCTGGAGATCCGGATTTCGACGGCCATCGGCTCCATGGATGAAAATATCGAAATTTCCATGGAGGGGAGAGAGATTATGATCGGCTTCAATCCCCGCTTCATGATCGACGCGCTCCGCGCCATCGACGACGAGGAGATTGATATTTATTTCATGAATCCCAAGGCGCCGTGCTTCATCCGCAACGCGGAGGAAAGCTATAACTATGTGATTCTCCCGGTGAATTTCACAACGGTTTGAGAATGAATAGATCCCGTGAGAAAGGGAGATGTCATGAAGGTTGTCATCAAGGATGATTTTATAAAGCTCGGGCAGGCGATGAAGCTGGCCGGATTTTCGGAATCGGGATCCGAGGCGAAAGAGGATATTGAGAACGGCTGCGTTGCCGTCAACGGCGAGATCGAGACAAGACGCGGGCGCAAGCTCCGAGACGGGGATGTTTTTTCATACGGAGGAGAGGAAGCGGTGATTGTCTCTCTTGCAGAGTGATCGCGGCGAGGGCCTCTCTGAGGGTGCCCCGGCGCGCGTCTCGCTGTGAGTGCTTCGGAATGGTGGTTTTTATGTTTATTCAATCGCTGGAGCTCTCGGATTTCCGGAATTATGAGAGGCTGCAGACAAGCTTTTCGGAGGGAACCAATATCATCTGCGGCAGCAATGCGCAGGGAAAGACCAATATTCTGGAAGCGCTCTATATGGCGGCTCTCACGAAATCCTACCGGGGGCAAAAGGACCGCGACCTGATCCGCTTCGGCCATGAGGAGGCGCATATCCGCTGCGGCCTCATGAAAGGCGGAATCGATTACCGTATCGATATGCATCTGCGCAGAAACAAGGCCAAGGGCCTTGCTCTGAACGGGCAGAAGCTCCGCCGGGCCTCCGAGCTTGTGGGAATCCTGCATATTATCTTCTTCTCTCCCGATGATCTTCGCATCATCAAGGACGGACCCTCGGAGCGGCGGCGCTTCATGGATATGGAGCTCTGTCAGCTCGACAGAAATTATCTTCATGATCTTGGCCAGTACAACCGCATCGTGGAGCAGCGGAATCGTCTTCTGAAGGATATCGCGCTGCACGGGGAGCTCGCGGATACTCTGGGGATCTGGGATGAACAGATTGTGAATTACGGTGTAAGAATCATCCGTCGGCGCGAGGAATTTATGCGCCGCGTGGGCGATATCGTCGGTGTCATTCATGAAAAGCTTTCCGGAGGCAGGGAACATCTGAAAATAAGCTATGAGCCGAATGTGACCGAGGAGCTTTTTGCAAAAAATCTCGCTTTTTTCAGAAGCCGGGATATTCGTCTTCGAATGACGACGACAGGGCCTCACAGGGATGATTTTTCCTTTGTGAGCGATGGCATCGATCTTCGGGTTTTCGGTTCGCAGGGGCAGCAGCGTACCTGCGCTCTGTCTCTCAAATTATCGGAAATCGAGCTTGTAAAGGAAATCATTCATGACAATCCGGTTCTGATGCTGGACGATGTTCTCTCGGAGCTGGATTCGGACAGGCAGAATTATCTTCTTGGCAGCATCGGCGGGATTCAGACCTTTATCACTTGCACCGGTCTGGATGAATTTGTGAAAAACCGCTTTACGATGGATCGGGTATTCCGCATCCGGGACGGCAAAATTGATCTGGATAACGGAAATCATCGGTAAAAAACGAGCGGTTCCGCGTTCTGTCCGCAGCCGTTTTGCGGCTTGTTCATTTTGGAGGAAAACATGGCAAAGCAGGATCTTGGTCTTGATGCGAATGACAAAAAGGCGAGAAATATTCTGGAGGAGCTGAATGGCAGCGCGCCGGAGCAGATAAGTGCCCCGGCTTCGGAGAGTACGGAGCCGGAGGAGATCATCATAGAGGAATACGAGGAGAACCTCCGCGAATATAAGGATGACAATGTCAAGGACACCACCGACGTCAATGAGTACACCGCCGACGATATTCAGGTTCTCGAGGGCCTTGAGGCGGTGCGCAGGCGTCCCGGCATGTACATCGGGACGACCTCCTCTCGGGGACTTCATCATCTTGTTTATGAGATCGTGGACAATTCTGTCGACGAGGCGCTGGCCGGATACTGCACGCATATCGAGGTGACGATTCACAGGGACAATTCCGTCTCCGTCCGTGACAACGGGCGCGGGATTCCCGTGGGCATCAATCACAAGACCGGAAAATCCGCGCTCGAGGTCGTGTTTACAATTCTTCATGCCGGCGGAAAATTCGGCGGCGGGGGCTATAAGGTATCGGGAGGTCTACATGGTGTCGGCGCGTCGGTCGTCAACGCGCTTTCGGTCTGGCTTAAGGCGGAGGTGAGGCAGGACGGCAGGGTCTACGCAATTGAATTTGCCCGCGGCGCGATCACAAAGCCGCTGGCGCAGGTCGGCGTCTGCCCCGAGGAGGATACGGGGACGAGAGTGACGTTCCTTGCCGATCCGGAGGTGTTCCAGGAGACGACCGTCTATGAATACGACGTTCTGAAGCAGCGCCTGCGCGAAATGGCGTTCCTCACCAAGGCGCTCCGCATTACGCTCCGGGATGAGCGCGTGGAGGAGGGAGAAAAGCTGAGGGAGCAGTCCTTTCATTACGACGGCGGAATCAAGGAGTTTGTCAGCTACATCAACCGGAGCAAGACGCCTGCCTACGAGGACATTATGTACTTCGAGGGAACGAAGAACAATGTCTACGTGGAAGTCGCGATGCAGCACAACGACGGCTATAATGAGAGCGAGTACGGCTTTGTCAACAATATCAACACGCCCGAGGGCGGCATGCACATCATGGGCTTTCATAACGCCCTGACAAAGACCTTTAACGACTACGCGAGAAAAAATAAGATCATAAAGGAAAACGAGCAGAATCTCTCCGGCGATGATATCCGCGAGGGGCTGACCGCCATCGTCAGCATCAAGATCGAGGACCCGCAGTTTGAGGGACAGACAAAGCAGAAGCTCGGCAATATCGAGGCGCGGGGCGCGACGGACAGCATCGTCTCCGAGCAGCTCACCTATTATCTCGAGCAGCATCCCGCGGTGGCAAAGGCGATCTGTGAAAAGTCCATCATGGCGCAGAGAGCCAGAGAGGCGGCGCGGCGCGCCCGCGATCTCACAAGGCGCAAATCGGCGCTCGACGGACTGGCGCTTCCCGGCAAGCTCGCGGACTGCTCGGACAAAAATCCGAAGAACTGTGAAATTTTTCTCGTCGAGGGCGATTCCGCAGGCGGTTCCGCCAAGACGGCGAGGAGCCGTGCGACGCAGGCGATTCTCCCGCTTCGCGGCAAGATACTGAATGTGGAAAAGGCGCGGGAGGAACGGATCTACGGGAATGAAGAGATCAAGGCTATGATCACGGCGTTCGGAACCGGAATACACAAGGATTTTGACATCAGCAAGCTGCGCTACGACAAAATCATCATCATGACGGATGCCGATGTGGACGGCGCGCATATCGATACGCTGATGCTGACGTTCCTGTACCGTTTCATGCCGGAGCTGATCCGGCAGGGCCATGTGTATCTCGCAATGCCCCCGCTCTACAAGCTGGAGAAGAACCGGAAGACATGGTACTGCTACAGCGACGAGGAGCTGAACCGGGTTCTGAACGAGGTCGGGCGGGATCAGAACAATCACATCCAGCGCTACAAGGGACTGGGTGAAATGGATCCGGAGCAGCTCTGGGACACGACGATGAATCCCGAGACCCGCATTTTGAAGCGCGTGGGGATCAACGAGGAGGATGAGGCGGAAATCGATCTGACCTTTACCACGCTTATGGGGGATCAGGTGGAACCGAGGCGGGAATTTATTGAGGAAAACGCGAAATTCGTGCAGAACCTTGATATCTGAGCTTCCGTTTCGGGATGGAGAGAGCAATGGACGATAAGATTTTTGACAGAATACAGGATGTGGATCTGCAGAAAACCATGAAGACCTCCTACATCGACTACGCGATGAGCGTCATCGCGTCGCGGGCGCTTCCCGATGTGCGGGACGGCCTCAAGCCGGTGCAGCGCAGGATACTCTACTCCATGGTCGAGCTGAACAACGGTCCCGACAAGCCGCACCGGAAATGCGCGCGTATTGTCGGCGATACGATGGGTAAATACCATCCCCACGGCGACAGCTCCATCTACGGCGCGCTGGTCTATATGGCGCAGCCGTGGTCGATGCGCTGCTGTCTCGTGGACGGGCACGGAAATTTCGGCTCCGTGGACGGAGACGGCGCGGCCGCGATGCGGTACACGGAGGCGCGTCTGACAAAGATTTCCATGGAAATGATCGCCGACATCGGCAAGGATACGGTCGACTTTGTGCCGAACTTCGACGAGACGGAAAAGGAGCCCAGCGTCATGCCGAGCCGTTTTCCGAATCTCCTTGTGAACGGCACCACGGGAATTGCCGTCGGTATGGCGACCAACATTCCTCCGCACAATCTGCGCGAGGTCGTCGCGGCCTGCGATAAGATCATGCAGAACCGGATCGAGGAGGACCGCGAGACCGATATCGAGGAGATTCTGCCGATCATCAAGGGTCCGGATTTTCCGACCGGCGGAATTATGATGGGTGTGTCCGGTGCTGTGGAGGCCTACCGCACCGGGAGAGGCAAGATCCTTGTCCGCGCGGTGACAGATATCGAGACGATGCCGAACGGCAAGAGCCGGATCATCGTGACCGAGCTCCCCTATCTCGTGAATAAGGCGACGCTGATTCAGAAAATCGCGGAGCTTGTCAAGACAAAGCGGGTGGAGGGCATCACGGATCTCCGTGACGAATCCGACCGCGAGGGCATGCGCATCGTGATCGAGCTCCGGCACGACGCAAACGCAAACGTGATTCTGAATCAGCTCTTCAAGCACACGCAGCTTCAGGACACATTCGGCGTCATCATGCTGGCGCTGGTGAACAACGAGCCGAAAGTCATGAATCTCATGGAGATTCTCGGCCACTATCTCTCCTATCAGGAGCAGGTCGTGACGCGCAGAACCCGCTATGAGCTGAACAAGGCGGAGGAACGGGATCATATCCTGCAGGGACTCCTCGCCGCGCTCGACAACATCGACGAGGTGGTGACCATCATCCGCCGCAGCGCCAATGTCGCGGAGGCGAGAGGCGCCCTCATGGAGCGCTTCGGTCTGTCCGAGGCGCAGGCGCAGGCTATCGTGGACATGCGGCTGCGGGCGCTGACCGGCCTTGAAAGAGAAAAAATCGAGTCCGAGCACGCCGAGCTTGTCGCCACGATTGCAAGGCTGACGGCCATCCTTGGGGATAAAAAGCTCCTTTTACAGGTCATCCGTGACGAAATGAACGCGATTGCCGAGAAATACGGGGACGCGCGGAGAACGCAGATCGATCTGTACGCGAGTACCGATATCGAGAACGAGGATCTCATCCCCACCGAGAATGTTCTGATTGCCCGGAGCTCTCTGGGCTACATCAAACGGATGAGCGTGGACAACTTCTCGGTGCAGCACCGCGGCGGCCGCGGGATCCGGGGGATGACGACCATTGATAACGATGTGACCACGGATCTTCTTATGTGCTCGAACAAGAGCTATCTGATGTTCTTTACGAACATGGGACGCGCGTTCCGCATGAAGACATGGCAGATTCCGGAGGCGGGCCGGACGGCGCGGGGAACGGCTGCCATCAATCTTCTGAACCTGAATCCCGGCGAGCGGATATCGGCCATCATCCCTCTTGTCGAGGCGGAGGAGGAAGGAAAAAACCTCTTCTTCGTCACAAAGAACGGAACGATCAAGAAGACGCCGCTCAATGATTTCCGCAACATCAACCGGAGCGGAATCATCGCCATCGCTCTGCGGGATGGGGATGAGCTGATTGAAGTCAAGCTGACGGATCGGACAAATCAGATCTACATTGTTACAAAGAATGGTATGAGCATCTGCTTTGATGAAGAGGATGCAAGGGCAACGGGCCGCAACTCGATGGGCGTTAAGGGCATCACGCTCCGGGACGGCGACGAGGTCGTCGGCATGCAGCTCAATACGCAGGGAGATTCGCTTCTCGTCGTGTCCGAAAAGGGTATGGGCAAGAAGACGGCGCTCTCCGAATTCCGTCATCAGGGGCGCGGCGGCATCGGAACCAAATGCTATCGCGTGACGGACAAAACGGGTTTCCTGATGGGCGTCAAGGCGGTTACGGACGAGGATCAGATCATGATGATCACGACGGAGGGCGTCATCATTCAGATCCGGATGGACGAGCTCCGGGATCTGAGCCGCATCACCTCGGGGGTCAGGCTCATCCGTCTGGATGAGGGCAGCACGGTCGCGCAGATCGCAAAGGTACGCAGCGGGCTTTCCCCGGACGGAGAGGAAACCGCAGAGGAGGAGGAAACCGGCGCGGCGGAGGCGGACGAGTAAGCTGCGGACTTTTCAAAAAAGTCTGTTGCCAAAAAAAGAAAACAGGACTACATTAATTGCAGTAGATACAGATCTTCAGTAGAACAGAAAGGACCGGAATATCGATCCGGTTCTTTCTTTATGAGACGTTGCTGCATGGTGGGAAGATCAAAAATACGGGATCTGTGAGAGAGAGGCGGGAAAAATGAGTACATTGGAATTACTGAAATCGCTGGCGATCATCATCGTGTTTGCCAAGGTGTTTGGCCTGCTTGCGAGGAAGCTCCGGGCTCCGCAGGTTGCGGGCGAGATTATCGCGGGGCTTCTCATCGGACCGAGTGTGTTCAACTGGGTGCAGGACGGGGATGTGATTTCGGGACTCGCGGAGATCGGCGTGATTATTCTGATGTTCAACGCCGGTCTGGAGACCAATCTCAAGCAGCTCAAAAAGACCGGGCTCAAGGCGACGCTGATCGCCTGCGGAGGCGTGTTTGCTCCGCTTGTTCTCGGAACGCTTCTTTATATGTGCTTCTACGGCTTCGCGCCCTACGGGACAAATGAGTTTTACGAGGGGCTCTTCATCGGCACGATCATGACGGCGACCTCGGTGAGCATCACCGTGCAGGCGCTGCGCGAGCTCGGAAAAATTCAGGGCTTTGTCGGTACAACGATTGTCAGTGCGGCGATCATCGACGATGTCATCGGCATTCTGGTTCTCACCTTTGTGGTGGGAATGAAAGACCCCACGCAGAATCTCGGCAAGGTTGCTCTGCAGACGGCGTTCTTCTTCGTATTCGCGCTCGGCGTGGGCTATGTGATCTATCTGATCTTCCGAAAGCTGGATGAGAGATACCGCCACACGAGACGGATTCCGATTGCCGGACTGGCGCTCTGCTTTGCGCTCGCCTATATTGCGGAGGAGTATTTCGGTGTCGCGGATATCACCGGCGCCTATGTCGCGGGCATCATTCTCTGCTCCATCGACGATTCGGAGTATATCGCCCGGAAAATGGATATCAATTCCTATATGCTCTTCGGCCCGGTGTTCTTTGCCTCCATCGGGCTGCAGACGGATCTCAGTGAAATCAATCTGGGCATTCTCTGGTTCTCCGTCGCCTTTGTGCTTGTCGCGATGGTGGGCAAGATCATCGGCTGCGGCGGAATTGCAAAGCTCCTCGGATTTACGGGCGAGGACAGCCTGAAAATCGGCGTGGGCATGATGACCCGCGGCGAGGTTGCCCTGATCGTGGCGCAGAAAGGACTGCAGGTCGGCATGGTGTCCCCGGCCTACTTCACCTCCGTGATTCTTCTTATCATCACGAGCTCCATTGTGACGCCGATTCTTCTCAAAATTCTGTATTCAAAGCACGGCGAGGCGGATTATCTCGACATGAAAAAGCCGGTGAAGCCTGCACGCCGGTAAATACAGCGGTTATGTGTCTATGAATTATATTGTTCTGGATCTGGAGTGGAATCAGGGGGATGCGCACCGGGACAGGCAGGATCCGGTCATGCCCTTTGAGATCATCGAGCTCGGCGCGGTAAAGCTTGACGGAAACCGGAAAGTTTTGGGAGAATTTTCAAAGCTCGTCCGGCCGAGCCGCTACCATACCATGCACTATATTACCGGAAAGCTCCTCCATCTCCGGATGGAAGAACTTTCCGGGGAGGCGGACTTTCCCGCCGTCATGCGGGACTTTCTGGGCTGGTGCGGAGATACGCCCTGCTTCTGCACATGGGGCCCCTCCGACCTCACGGAGCTGCAGAGAAATATGAAATACCATGGAATGGGATCGCTTTCCGACGGGCCGCTCCCTTTTTTTGATGTCCAGAAGCTCTATGCGCTGGCGCAGGGGCAGCCGAAAAACCGCTGCGCTCTGGAAACGGCGGTGGAAGGTTTCGCGCTCCCCATGGAGGCGCCGTTTCACCGGGCGTTGGATGATGCGCGGTACACGGCGCAGATTTTCCGGCGCCTTTCGGAATCGGTTCTTGTCAATTATTCCTATGACTATTTCACCCTGCCGGAGGACCGGGAGAGCGAGGTACACGTCCGCTTTGCGGGCTATACAAAATATATTTCGCGCAGCTTTCCGGAGCGGAGCGTCGCGCTTGCGGATGAGGCGGTCATGGAGACGCGCTGTCTGCTCTGCGGACGGCCGCTCCGGAAGCACCCGGTATCGTGGTTTACGCCGAACGGCAGACATTATTACAATGTTTCGGAGTGCCCTGAGCACGGGCTGATGAAAACGAAGGTGAGGATTCGCAGGGCGGAGGACGGCGGGGTCTATGTCGTCAGGACGAACCGTTTTATCGAAAGGGAAGAAATGCAGGCATTGAAAAGCCGCGCGGAGAGAGCCGAAAAGACCGGCTCTCAGAAAGAATCGGTGCGGCGGAACCGACGGTAGCCGCCGATGCTGTCGGCATTTTCATTTCTCTTCCACCGCCGCCTGCGGATGCGCCCGGGCCTCGTGTACGAGCGGATGTAGGAAATCAGGAGAATCAGAAGAAAGAGGAGCGCGGAGAGGCCCGAAAAGGCAAAAACCAGCGAGCGGCCGTCGATGTAGACCGTCCCGGCGCTGCTCCGGTGAACGAAATGAAGAAGCAGGCGGCGCGCTGCCGCCCGGCCGCGCTGGAACAGGGAAAGCTCCTCCGCGGAGGGAGCCTCCGGAAAGGAGAGATACTCGCCTGCGCTCTCATCCGGCTCGAGCAGAAGCAGCTCCGCGGAGCCGACAAAGACGGAGTGAAAATAGCAGGAAACCACCCCGCAGACGCGGCCGTTCTGTGCTTCCGCATAAGAGATCTCTGCGGTGAGATCGGAAGCGCTGCTGCGCACCGGCAGTACGGCGACGCGGTCCGGGGACAGGCGAAAGAGCGGGGAGGCGTTTCCCAGAGGCGACGATCCGCTGGAGAGAAAGGCGGGCTCCGGGGTTCGGAACAGCGTCTCGCTGTCCGCAATATTCACATGGCTGAAATTGTGGAAGCCGTAGTCGAACAGGGCGGCTGTCTCAGTGAACTGAGAAGGAGATTCGCATTTCATGACGACGGCGATCAGCGTCATGCCGTTCTGTTCGCAGGCCGTCACAAGCGTCTGCCGGGCGGCGTCCGTATAGCCGGTTTTGCCGCCGAGAATCCCCGTGTAGGGGAGGGCTCCGGTGATGAGCTCGTGCTTGTTGTTCAGCCAGAAATCGTCGGGCTGCTCCGCCGTCGCCTCGAAGTGATAGCGGGGGGTGTTTCCGATCCGGGCGCAGACGTCGTTTTCAAAAAAGGCCTGCGCAATTTTTGCGAGATCATAGGCCGTCGTGTAGTGATTTTCGTCATGGAGACCATTAGTTGTGACGAAATGCGTATGGAGGCAGCCGAGCTCCTTTGCCCGTTCATTCATCCGGCGGACAAAGGCCTCCGTGCTGCCGGCGACCTTTTCCGCCACCGCGTTGGAGACCTCGTTGGCCGAGCCGACAAGAATGCCGTACAGAGCCTCTTCGACCGTGATCCTCTCCCCGGCGTCCATGCCGATGCAGGAGGAACCCGGGGGGACGGAGGCAAGACAGCTCGCCGTGATCATTACGGTGTCGGAGAGAGAGAGCTCCTCCGCAGCGATGAGGCAGGTGAGGAGCTTCGTGGTGCTGGCCGGATAGAGCGGCTCGTCCATGTTCTTGTCATACAGCACGACGCCGGTATCCGCATCGAGAAGACAGGCCCCCTCTGCGGATATTTCCGGGCCCTGCGGCCATCCCTCGGCGGCATTGCTCCGGATGGGCAGCGCTTTCCGCGCCTCGGCCTCGGTGGCGTAATCCCGCGCGCCGGAGGCAGAAAGAATGACCTCCCCCTCCTGCACGGCGGCAGCGGATACCCGCTGCGGAAAGAGGAGCGCCGGCAGGAGGACGAGAAAGAGAACGGAAAACAGGACGAAAACGGGCGTCAGGATGGGAAGGCGCGCGGGCGCAGAAAAAAGCGGGCGCCTCATGTCACGCTCCGATCACACCGCGGATCTTTTCCTCCAGAGTGGATCTCGGGATCGCGCCGACGGCGGTATCCACCACCTTTCCGCCGCGGAAAATCAGAAAGGTCGGAATGGACATGACGCTGTATTTCTCGGCAATATCCGGGTTGTCGTCCACGTTGAGCTGGCCGACGAGAATCTTCCCTTCGTATTCTCCGGCGAGCTGCTCGACGACCGGCGCCATCATCTTGCAGGGCCCGCACCAGTCGGCGTAAAAATCGACAAGAACCGGGAGCTCACTCTGTAAGACCTCGTGTTCAAAATTGGCAGAATCAAAACGCATGCTGAAATCCTCCTTGATCTCCTGAAAGCAGGTGAGCCGCTGCGCACCGGGAAATCCGGGGAGCGGTCTCAACGTCAGTATAGCATATCGGATTTTCACGGGGTGTAAAGAAAGTCTAAAAAACGACGGGATCAGCTCTCCCGGACTTTCCTTGAAATAATATATTTGCAGATAGGGTTTCCCTTGGCGGAGAAGCGCTCCTCGTATTCCGTCATAATATTTCCTTTGCCTAAGACCTTGTCATGGTGCAGATCGAAGCTGAGGGCCTCAAGCTGAAAGCCGCCGGGTCCGATCTCCCCGAGGGCGAAATCAAAGAGACCGCGGTTGTCTGTCTTGAATTCAATGACTCCGCCCGGACGGAGAAAACGGTCGTAGAGACGCAGAAATTCCTTGCAGGGGAGGCGTCTGCCCGCCTGCGATTTTTTGGGCCACGGGTCGGAAAAATTCAGATAGATGCGGTCGATCTCACCGGGGGCGAACACATTTCCCAGAAGCTCCGCCTCGTAGCGCAGGAACAGGATATTCGGGAGCTCCGCCTCCTCCTGCTTCTGTACGGCGCGCAGAAGCACGCTGCTGTATTTTTCGATGCCGATGTAATTGACGTCGGGATTTTCCTGCGCAAGCTGCAGGAGAAAACGCCCTTTGCCGGTTCCGATTTCGAGGCGGACCGGGTTCGGGCTGCCGAAGCGCTCGCTCCACTTTCCTTTCCATTCTTCCGGATTGCCGATGACACAGGGGCTCGCGGCCAGATGCTCTTTTGCACCGGGAATATTGCGCAGTCGCATGGGAATCCTCCGTGATACGCGGTAATATATGACGCAGAGTATCCGGGCCCCCGGGAACGCCGGGGGCCGCCATAAAAACGATTGTAGCATAAAACTGCCGCGGACCGGTATGCGATGGTATAATAGACGCAGTTTTGACAGCGGACACTGCATACGGAGCGCATCGGAACAGCTATGGGGATCATGAAAAGAGAGAAGAAAACGGGAATCGCGGCGCTGCTTCTCGTCCTCTGCCTCAGTGTGGGAGCCGTCACGGGGCTTGGGGGGTGCGGCGCTTGCTCCGGGCCCGGAAACGTGCGGATCGAGCTCACCGGAGGGGAAACGGACGGGAGCGGGGAAACCGCACAGGAGAACCCTCAGACCGGGGGAGAAACGGTGCAGATTCCGCGCTTTGTGTCGGATTCCTGCGGGGACTCGGCGGCTCTGAACCGTCTGAACGGAGAGACAAAGCTCTTTACGGACGCACTTCGCAAGGCGGGGGAGAGCGAGGGTACGTGCATTGAGATCCGCTCCTATCCGAGGGAGAACAGCCGTTATCTCGAGGTCACGACAATATGCCGGCTCTCGTTTGCAGGCGACGGCGAACCGGCGCGCGCCCCGGAGGAGGAGCTCATGACGCTGGCCTACGACCGGGTGAATGACGAGGCGATCCTCTGCCGGGAGGCGCTCGCTATGGCGGGGCTCGGCGGGGATGAACTGAGCATCGCCGTCCATACCGCCTATCTCGAAGCGGGCGGAGACGGAGAGGTTGAGGCGACGGAGATGCAGGGCTTTGCGCTCGATGAAACGGGGCGGGTCGTCAGTATATATATGAAGCTCCGCATCCGGGAGGAGACAGGAACTGAGCCTGCGGAGCGCTTTTATGTTTTTGATCCCGCGGGAAAGAGCCTTGCTCCTCTCGACGAGCGGGCGCTGTGACGCGGATGCTGCGGCAGAGGACATCTTTAATAGGGATATCTGCATACGGATATCCGGACAGGGGAATATATCATGGGAAATACCATAGAAAAAAGCTATATCAGCAAGCGTTATGAAATCTGGAAAGAAGGGGAATACGCCTTTCGCATGGCAGATCGTTTCCGTCCCAATCTGGTCTGTTACCTGCACCCGGAGAGCGAGGGCGCGGAGCCCCGCCCGTGCATGATCGTGGTGCCCGGAGGCGGCTACGAGCTGGTCTCGCCCTCCGAGGGGGAGCTCGTCGCGCTCCGCTTTTATGAAAAGGGCTGGAACTGCTTTGTCTTTACCTATACGACCAATTTTCTGCGGAATGAGCCGCTCCACGACAGGGCCGAGCAGGACCTGTCCCGCGCCATCCGCTTTGTGAGAGCGCGGGCGGAGGCGTTCCGCATTGACCCCGCAAGGCTTGTGATCACGGGCTTCAGCGCGGGAGGGCATCTTTGCGGGTGCCTCGCCGTGCACCCCTCGGAGATCCGGGATCCGGATCCCGTCTTTCAGGGGATATCCAACCGGCCGGATGCGGTGATCCTTTCGTACCCCGTGATTTCCACCGATCCCGCGATCGCGCATCAGGGATCGGTCGACGCGCTGCTCGGCCCGGCGCCGACAGAGGACGCGTCCCCGGCCGAGGCCGGGGGAGATTCTTCTGCGGCCGTAAAGGCCCCTGCCGCGTCCCGCTACGCGCGAGAGCTCGACTTCTATTCCCTCGAAAAGCACGTGACAAAGGAGATGCCGCCGGTATTTGTCTGGCTCACGGCTACGGATGATCTGGTTCCGGCGGACAATAGTCTCCGCTTTGCGTCCGCGCTCCGGGCGCAGGGCGTGCCGTTCGCTCTCCATCTGTTTTCGAGTGGAAAGCACGGGCTGTCTCTCGCCACGCAGGAATGGGCAGACGGTCGCTTCGGAGAACCCTACTGCCTTGAGCAGCTCTATGAGCTTCTTGACGGATGGCAGGGCGGCAGAATTACCGACAGCGCCCGGGATGAAAAGGAGCTGCGGGCGTGGAACTATGTGCGGGAACATACGGCGGGCGCTTTCCCGGCCGGAGAACCGAATGGAGAGGTGCAGTGCTGGCCCGAGCTTGCGCAGAGCTTTCTGGAGACGGTGATGTAAAGACGGTGCTGTAAGTCCGGAGAACCGGGGCAGGAAAAGGGCTGGCTGCAGCGGCAGAGATCCGGGAGGACTTTTTGCTGAAAGACAGCCTTTTTTGTTGTACTAATTGATGAATGTTTGAAATTTTATGCAAAAACAGGCGTTTCAAACTTGTAAGCCTTGAGAAAAGTGTGTAAAATACCGTTTACTGCTTGACGTTGACAAATGTCCGTTATAGACGGACTGCGCTGCACCCGGAGATGCCGCAGCGTGTCGGAAGCCGGCAGGGATAGGGGCTTTTTATTCATGAATCCGAAAACGCTCAAATATATTCTGAAACGAATTGTACTTGCGCTTTTTACCATCTGGGTGGTGATTACGCTGACCTTTTTCGTCATGCACGCGGTACCGGGCGGTCCGTTTGTCGGGGAGAAAGCGGTCTCTCCGGCGGTGCAGAAAGCGATGGAGGCCAAGTACGGCCTCGATAAACCGCTGGGCGTACAGTACTGGACCTATCTGACGGACGTGATCCAGTTCCGCTTCGGCCCTTCCCTGAAGCAGCGTGGTCGCATGGTGATCGACATCATCGGCGACGGGCTGCGGACCTCTGCAAAGCTGGGAGTGATTTCAGCAGGGCTTGCTACTCTCTTTGGCGTGGTTCTGGGCTCCGTTGCGGCGCTCCGGCGCAATACGGTGACGGACCGCATCATCATGGTGATCACCACGGCGTTCGTATCTATGCCCTCCTTTATCATGGGCTCGCTTCTTCTTGTCACCTTTGCCGTAAAAACGCATATCTTTCCGGCGAACGGCTCCACCCGCGCAGGACTGGTGCTGCCGATCGTCACGCTGATGCTCTATCCGATGGCGTATATCACCCGTCTGACGCGCTCCTCCATGCTGGATGTGCTCGGACAGGATTACATCCGCACCGCAAGGGCCAAGGGCGTATCGGGCATGCGGATCATTTTCGGTCATGCGCTGAAAAACGCTCTCATTCCCGTCATCACCTATCTCGGACCGCAGCTCGCCTATATTGTCACCGGTTCTCTCGTCGTGGAACAGATCTTCGCCGTGCCGGGGCTCGGCCGTTCCTTTGTGAACAGCATAACGAACCGTGATTATACGCTGATCATGGGGACGACGATCGTTCTCGCGACGCTGATCGTTGTCATGAACCTTGTGAGCGATATTATGTATAAGATCGTGGATCCCCGCATCCATCTGGAATGAACGGGGAAAAGGCTATCAGTAAGCAGCGGAAAGGCAGACAGGAAATGGACAATAAACGCAAACGCCTGAGCATGCAGGTTGATCTCAGTGATTTTATGCCTGCGGCGGACGAAGAAAAAGAATACATGGTCAGAATGCGGCCCTCCACGACCGCATTCAAGGACGGAGTAAAGCGGCTGCGCAGGAACCGTGTCGCGATGATCAGTTTCTGGGTCATCGTGATCATCACGCTGGCGGCGATTTTTGTTCCCATGTTCTGGCCTTACAAATACGAGGCCATGCTGGGCATGGTGCCGGGCAAGCCGATGGACCCCTCGTTCAATAACCTCCGGCCCTTTGAGTATGCCAGAACGGAGCTGAACGCGATGGAGAACGGGGCAAGAGTCATGCCGCATCTTTTCGGAACGGATGCAAACGGCCGCGACTACTTTATCCGGGTGATCTACGGTACGCGCATTTCCCTGGCGGTCGGTTTTTTCGCCTCCATCATCGTTCTTCTCATCGGCCTTGTCGTCGGCTCTGTTTCCGGCTATGCGGGCGGCGCCGTCGATATCGTGATCATGCGCATTGTCGATATCATCTATTCTCTGCCGGACATGCTGATGGTCATTTTGCTGGCGTCGGTCATGAAGGTTACGCTCTCGCAGAAGCTGGAGGGGACGCCGCTTGCAAAGATCGGCTCCAACATCATTTCGCTGTTCATTATTTTCGCATTGCTCTACTGGGTATCCATGGCACGGCTTGTGCGCGGCCAGATTCTCTCTCTTCGCGAGCAGGAATATGTCCTCGCGGCACAGGCAAGCGGCGCAAAGGGGAGCTGGGTCATCCGCAGGCATCTCATTCCGAACTGTGTTTCCGTCATCGTGATCAGTACGGCGCTCCAGATTCCGAGCGCGATCTTTACGGAGAGCTACCTGTCCTTTCTCGGCCTCGGCGTAAACGCGCCCATGCCGTCTCTGGGGTCGTTGGCGTCGGATGCGCTGAACGGCCTGAGCTCCTATCCCTATCGTCTCGTGATCCCGGCGATTGTGATCTCGCTTATTGTGTTATCGCTGAATCTTTTCGGCGACGGACTGCGGGACGCTTTCGACCCGAAGCTGAATGCGTGACGGGACGCGCCGCGATAAAGACAGAACGCAGACGCCGGGGAACCAGCCGGAAGGGAGGCGGAGCTTGGCAGCGGGAGGAAATGAACGACCATGGCATTATTAGAAGTGAGAAATCTGTCGACCTCTTTTTTTACGGATGAGGGCGAGGTGCGAGCGGTAAACGGGGTTTCGTTTGACCTGGAGCGCGGCAGGGTGCTTGGCATTGTAGGCGAGTCCGGCTCCGGAAAATCGGTCACGGCCTACTCCATCATGCAGATTCTGGCGTCCACGGGACGGATTGTCGGCGGCTCGGTCCGCTTTGACGGACAGGAGCTGGTGGGGGCCGGCGAAAAGGTCATGAAGACCGTGCGCGGCAACCGGATCTCCATTATCTTTCAGGATCCGATGACCTCTCTCAACCCCACCTATACCATCGGCCGACAGCTCATGGAGGCGATTCTCCTCCATACGGACCGCAATCGGGAGCAGGCCCATGAGCGGGCGGTCGAAATGCTCCGGCTTGTCAACGTCAATGAACCGGAGAAGCGGATGAAGCAGTACCCCTATGAATTTTCCGGAGGTATGCGGCAGCGTGTCATGATTGCCATGGCGCTGGCCTGCGAGCCTGATATTCTGATTGCGGACGAGCCGACCACGGCGCTCGATGTCACGATACAGGCCGGTATCCTTGAGCTGATGAAAGACATTCAGAAGAAGATCGGCATGGCCATCATCATGATCACGCATGACCTCGGCGTCGTCGCCCAGCTCTGCGACGAGGTGATCGTCATGTATGCCGGGGCCATCTGCGAGCAGGGCACGGCGGATGAGATTTTCTACAATCCGAAGCACGAATATACCAAGGGCCTGCTCCGCTCAATCCCCACAGCGTCCAACACGGACCAGAAGCTCGAGCCGATCAGCGGGACGCCTATCGACCTTTTGAATATGCCGAAAGGCTGCCCCTTTGCGCCACGCTGTGATGCGGCGATGAAAATCTGCATCCGGAGCCGCTGTGAGCGCATGGAGATCAACGAGCATCATGCAGCGGCATGCTGGCAGAATCTCCGTGAGGAGATGCTGCGCGCGGGCGTGGAGCAGAAAGGCGGTGAGCAGTCATGACACAGGATACCATCACGGCGCCGGTTCCGACAGAGCCGTCCGCAAAGGAGCAGCCGCTGATCCGGGTGCGCTCCCTCAAACAGTATTTCAATATCAACACCGGCTTCTTTCAGAGCCGTCCGCTTAAGGCGGTCGACGATATTTCCTTTGATATCCGCGCGGGCGAGACGCTCGGTCTTGTCGGTGAGTCCGGCTGCGGCAAGACCACGGCGGGGCGCACGATCCTGCACCTCTACCAGCCCACGGCGGGAGAGATCATTTATAGGGGAAAGACGATCCGGACGCGGGAGGATGTGCAGGAGTTTCGCACCCATGCGACCATGGTCTTTCAGGACCCTTATTCGTCGCTGGATCCCCGCATGACGGTCGAGGATATCATCGGCGAGCCGCTCGATGTCCATCATATATACCGGAATCCGAAAGAGCGCCGGGAGCGCATCCTTGAGCTGATGGAACATGTCGGGCTCAATTCCGAGCATGCAGCCCGTTACGCCCATGAGTTTTCCGGAGGACAGCGGCAGCGCGTCGGCATCGCGCGGGCGCTGGCGGTCAGCCCGGATTTCATCGTCTGCGATGAGCCGGTCTCGGCGCTGGATGTTTCCATACAGGCGCAGGTCATCAATATGTTTGACGAGCTGCAGGACAAGCTGGGCCTGACTTACCTCTTCATCGCCCATGACCTTCTGGTCGTCCGCCATATCAGTGACCGCATCGCGGTCATGTACCTCGGCAAGATGGTGGAGCTGGCGGATTCCGGAGAGATTTACAGCCGGCCGCTGCACCCCTATTCCAAGGCGCTGATGTCGGCGGTTCCGGTTCCGGATCCGAAAGCGGCGCGGGCGAATCAGAGGATCACGCTGACCGGCGAGATCCCGAGTCCCTTAAACGCACCCGGCGGCTGCCCCTTCCACACGCGCTGCCCCTATGCGAACGCGCGGTGCACCGAGCTTATGCCGGAGTTCCGCGAGCTGGAAAAAGGCCGTTTCGTCGCCTGCCACCGGGCGGAGGAAATCAACGGCTGATCTTCCGAAAGGTTCATTTCATATCCTGCCGGAGCGCCACAGGCAGACGCGCCGCGCCGGATATGTTTTGATATCGCTTCATTGATCTTTGTTTTCAAAGAAAAGAGGAGTCAATTATGAAAAAGTTCATTGCACTCGGACTTTCCGCAGCGATGATGCTCAGTCTTGCTGCCTGCGGCGACTCTGCGGCCGGCACGGCCTCCGCAGATACCGCGGCCTCCGGGACGGAGACCGAAGCGGCGGAGAGCAGTACGGAAGCGGCCGCGGAAACGACTGCTTCTGCGGATTCGCTCAATGTCTGTCTGGCCTCTGAGCCCGCCTCGCTCGATCCGGCGCTCAATACCACCGTCGACGGCGGCACGCTCTGCCTGCATCTTTTCTCCGGTCTGGCATCGTGGAGACAGGCGGAGGACGGCTCGATGGAGCTGGTTCCGACCTGCGCGGAGGAGCTTCCGGAGGGCGTCGTCAACGACGACGGCACGGTGACCTACACCTATACGCTGCGCGACGGCCTCAAGTGGTCGGACGGCAAGCCGCTCACCGCGGGCGACTTTGTTTTCGCGTGGAACCGCGCGGCCTCCACGGCGCTGGCGGCGGACTACGGTTATATGTTTGAGGCCGTAAAGGGCTATGCCGATATCTGGGAGACGGATGCGGACGAAAATTATGTGAATCCCGACGCGAAGCTCGCCGTCGAGGCACCGGACGACAAGACCCTTGTCGTCACCCTGAACAACGCGATTCCCTACTGGAACGAGCTTCTCGCGTTTCCCGCGTATCTGCCGGTCCGCGAGGATGTCGTCTCGAACGAGGCCTGGGCGACCGACCCGTCCACCTATGTCGGAAACGGCGCCTATGTGATGAGCGGATGGGAGCACAACAGCGTCATCACGCTCAAGAAGAACGACCAGTATGTGGATGCGGCGGAAGTGACCATGCCTGAGATCAACTTCTACCTCTCCGACAATTCGAACAACATGCTGACCAATTTCCAGAACGGCGACTGGCAGATGATCGACGACGTTCCGACCAACGAGATTGCCGCTCTCAAGGAGCAATATCCCGAGGAATTCAAGGTGACGGGACAGCTTGGAACCTACTATGCCTGCTGGAATGTCAATCAGGAGATTCTGCCGAAGGGCAGCAGCCTGACCGGTGTCGAGGCGGAGAGAGCCCGCGAGGAGATCCGCAGAGCCATTTCGCTTCTCTTTGACCGCAATTACATCGTTACGAACATCACGCAGGCCGGACAGGTTCCCGCGTCCTCCTTTGTCGCGATGGGACTTACGGATGCGGATGGCTCCGAGTTCTATCAGAACGCCGGCCCCTCCGATGCATACAATGGCTATTACGATGTTTCCGCCGATGCGCTGGAGAGCAATTACAACGAGGCGATCGAGACGCTGAAGAAGTATTATGAGTTCGACGAGGCGAAGCAGCAGTTCACCAATGTCCCGAGCCTGATTTACCTCTATAACACCTCCGAGGGGCACAAGGCGATCGGCGAGTATCTGCAGAGCGCGCTGGCCGGCATCGGCATCACCATGAACCTTGAGAATCAGGAATGGAACACCTTTATCGCAACGCGTAAGGCCGGCGATTTCACGCTTGCCCGCAACGGGTGGCTTGGCGATTACAACGATCCGATCTCGTTCCTCGACATGTGGGTGACGGTATCGGGCAACAACGATGTGCAGCTCGGCAAGGGCGCGCATAAGGATCTCAAGGCGTACAGCCTTGATCTGACCGATCTCGGTTATGACCTCAAGGTCACGGACGGCACCTGGGCCGAGACCTACGATGTCCTCATCACGGACATCAAGACCTGCACGGACAAGGAAACCCGCTACGAGCTGATGCACAGAGCGGAGGATCTGCTGATGAGCACCGGCACGATCTGCCCTCTGTACTATTATACAGATCTCTTTATGGTCGATCCGAACCTCAAGGGCTTCTTTACGAGTCCTCTGGGCTTCAAGTATTTTACCTATTCTCACTTCTGATAAGCATGGCAGCTGCCCTGACGCTGCACAGGAGCTTATACACTAAAAATAAAACCGTTCGTCTGCGGCTCTCTTTAAGAGAGGGCAGGCGGGCGGTTTTTTATGTTCTCAGGAACAATTTCAGAAATATGATCGGAGACGTGATCAGAAGCGGGGTCAGAAGCTTCGCAGGGCGGCTTTCTCCGCGTCGTCTCCGGCATCCTCGATCCGGCGGATCACGGCGGTATAGCGGTAAGCGTCGCTCACGCGGACCGTGACGGTGTCGCCGGCTTTCCGGCCGAGCAGCGCCCTGCCGAGCGGCGATTCGATGCTGATGAGATTTTTCAGCGAGTCTCCGCGGATGGTCGAGACGAGGCAGTAGCTCTCCTCGGTGTCGTCCTCCGGAATATAAATGGTCACCCGCTTGTTGATCCCGGCCTCATCTCCGGAGGACGATTCCTCGACGATCTCAGCGGTCCGGATCATCCGCTCAAGGAAGCGGATCCGGCTCTCATTTTTGTTTTTGAAGCGCTTGGCGGCGTGATATTCAAAGTTTTCGGACAGATCGCCCTGCGCGCGGGTCTCCTTTACCTCCTCGAGAGCCTGCTGCCGTATCACAAGACGGCGGTGGTCGATCTCCTTCTGCATTTCCTCGATATCATTTCGTGTCAGCTTGTTCCGCATGATGATTTCCTTTCTGCAAAGCTCTGTATATTATAGCGCAGATTTGTATAAAAATCGTAACAAACGGAGATTTCTTGCAATGTGCGGGAAAGAGGATTATAATAGCAAATCAGACTTGAGGAACGTCTGTTCGAGACTGCGCGGCACCGCAGGGTGACGCCGGCGCATGCCTCGCATAAGTGCTTCGGCAATGGAGATATCTATGTTTCATATGAAAACAGGCACCCGGCGGGTGATTGCGGGAGTGATCGCGGTGCTTCTGATTGCGGCAATGGTGGTCACGCTGCTCGCGGCGGTATAGGCATCGGATGTTTGAGCAGGTGCTTCGGCACATGGTATTTTATGAACGGAAAATTACAGAAGAGAATATTGCGTCAATCGACGGCAGGGGCGGTGCGGACGCTTGTGTATCTTGCGGCTCTCCTGCTGCTTTTTGCTGCAGGCGGCGCGCGGGTGCGTGCGTCGGAGAGCGATCTGGTCTATCCGGACCGTGTGATACGAAACGGGATCTCCATCGGCGGCGTCGATCTGTCCGGCCTCAGCGAGACGGAGGCCTATCAGAAGTATGCGGCGTGGGTTGAAGAGATACGGCAGACGCCGGTCACGCTGCAGGGGAAAGAGCCGGATCAGACCGTTGCGCTCACGGCCGATGCGTTCGGCCTCAGCTGGGACAACCCGGCGGTCATCGACGAGGCCGGAAGCTACGGGCGAGGCAGCAACATTATCCGCCGCTACAAAGAGCAGAAAGAGCTGGAACGGAATGGCGCGGATCTGAAGTCCGGCCTCCGGCTTGACAGGACAAAGATCGCCGATGTGCTTGCCAATCAGTGCGCGGCGCTGAACAGGGAGGCCGAGAACGCCTCCCTGAAGCACGAAAACGGCGTATTTACGGTTGTGGGCGGAACGGAGGGCTATGTCGTCGATAAGGAGGCCTCCGCGGCGGCGATTTACGATGCGCTGACCGGCGGCTGGGATGGCACGGCGCTGGTTATTCCTCTCCCGATCACGGTCGACAAGCCGCAGGGGGATGCCGAGACGCTGTCCAGAATCAAGGATGTGCTGGGGAGCTACACCACAAAATACCCGAATTCAGGCAAGAACCGCTGTGACAATATCGCTAATGCGAGCGCCAAGCTGAACGGCAGGACGCTGTACCCCGGCGAGCAGCTTTCCGTTCTCGATGCGATCACGCCCTTTACGGAGGAGAACGGCTATTATCTTGCGGGCTCTTATCTGGGGTCGCAGGTGGTCGAGAGCTTCGGGGGCGGAATCTGTCAGGTTTCGACGACGCTCTACAATGCCGTGATCCGGGCGGAGCTCCGGGTGGACGAGCGCTACAACCATTCCCTGATCGTCAGCTATGTCGAGCCCTCCATGGACGCGGCCATCGCGGAATCGAGCGGAATGGACCTTAAATTCACGAATACCTCGGAGTATCCGGTCTATATCGAGAGCTACACCGAGGGAAAGAGCATCACGTTCAAGGTATGGGGCGTGGAGACGCGCGACGCAGGGCGGAGCGTCTCGTTCGAGAGCGAAACGCTCGAGACGATCGTGCCGGAGGGCGTGAAGATATACACGGACAGCACGCGGCCGATCGGTTATATCAGCACCTCGGCGGCGCATACCGGCTATCGGGCGCGCCTGTGGAAGACGGTGAAGCAGGACGGAAAAGAGCTGAGCCATGAGGTATTCAACTCGAGCTATTACAATGCGGCCCCCGTTTCCTACACGGTAGGAACCGCGGGGAGCGTGTCCGAGGAGCTGTCCGCGGCGATTGCGGCCAATGATATCGAGACCGTCAAGACGCTGATTGCGGGCGGAAGCCCGAGCACTCCGGCGCCGGATGCCGTCACTGCGGCGGCGCAGCAGGCGGCACAGGAGGCCTATGCGGCCGCGCTGGCCTCCGGCGCGGATGAAGCGACCGCCATGGCGCAGGCGCAGGCCGCCGCCGCGGCTACTGTGGCGTCGCAGACACCGCAGTAGGCGGCAGGAGAGGCGATGGATCGCCCGCCGCGGGCGGATACGCGGGCAAGGCAGGCACGGACGGAAACAGCAGCATTTTCTTCCCGCACCGGGGGGCTGAAGAAACAGGGTCCCTCCGGTGCGTTTTTTTGGTAGAATGGACCAGAGGAACAGAGAGGACGGCAGAGTGACGGCATGAATCGACTGCGTACAAAAATACGTTTATCGACCTTTCAGGTCATTATTTTTTCGTTCGCAGGCGTGATTCTCATCGGAGCCCTGCTTCTGTGTCTGCCGTTTGCGTCGCGGGACGGCTGCGCGGCTTCCTTTGAGGATGCGCTTTTCACCTCGACCTCGGCGGTCTGCGTGACGGGACTGATTGTCCGCGACACATGGTGGGGCTGGACGGTGTTCGGCAGAACGGTGATTCTCCTGCTCATTCAGGCGGGCGGCATGGGTGTCGTGACCATTGCGATTCTGATCTCGCTCTTTTCCGGAAGAAAGATTTCCCTCTCCCAGAGGACGCTGATGAAAGAGGCGATTTCCGCGGAGAAGATCGGCGGAATCGTCCGTCTGACCTCGTTTATTCTGAAATTCACACTGGCCGCCGAGACGCTCGGCGCGCTCTTCCTTGCGCCGACGTTCTGCCGGCACTACGGCGCGGTCCGGGGCATCGGCTTTGCCGTCTTCCATTCCGTCTCCGCGTTCTGCAATGCGGGCTTTGACCTGTGCGGGGAGCCGGAGCCCTTTTCCTCTCTCACGGCCTATGCCGCGAGCGTTCCGGTCAACCTCACGGTGATGCTTCTCATCATTGTCGGCGGGCTGGGCTTCCGCACGTGGGAGGATATCGGCCGTCACCGGCAGAATGTCGGCAGATATCAGCTGCAGACCAAGGTGATCCTGTCGATGACGCTGTTCCTTATTTTTCTCCCGGCGCTGTATTTTTATTTTTTTGAGTTCCGGGGAGAGCCCTTTGGGGAGCGGCTTCTCGCTTCGCTTTTTCAGGCGGTCACGCCGCGGACGGCGGGCTTTAATACCGTGGATGAGACGGCGCTCAGCGAGACGGGCAAGATGGTGATTATCTTTCTGATGCTGATCGGCGGCGCGCCGGGATCCACGGCGGGCGGAATGAAGACGACGACCGCCGCCGTGCTGCTTGCTTCGGCGGTCGCGGTGTTCCGGCACAGGCAGAATGCCGAGATGTTCCGGCGGCGGGTCGAGGCGGAGGTGATCCGCAAGGCGGCGGCGCTTCTTCTGATGTATCTGCTGCTCTTTCTGTCGGCAGGCATGGTCATCAGCCGGGTCGAGGGTCTGCCGCTGCTGCCCTGCCTGTTCGAGACGGCCTCCGCCATCGGCACCGTGGGATTGACGCTGGGGCTTACGCCCGGGTTTTCGCTCGTATCAAAGGTGATTCTGATGCTGCTCATGTTCTTCGGAAGAGTCGGGGGACTGACCATCATGTTTGCGGCGGTATCGTATCGCTCGGACTGCGTCACGCTGCCGCGCGAGGATATTGCGGTGGGATGAGGGGACGGTACCTGCCGTGCCATCGATTTTGACCGCAGGGGAGAATCCGCCCGTGCGAAATTTTTCCTGCGGACGCCGCAAAATTATGTAGGAGGAGAAACGCATGAAATCAATATTGCTGATCGGACTGGGAAGATTCGGGCGTCACACCGCCATCCGTCTGCAGGAGCTGGGACATGAGGTCATGGCGGTCGACCGGCAGGAGGGGCGCGTGGAAGCGGCGCTGCCGTATGTGACGAGCGCCCTGATCGGGGACAGCACGCGGCAGGACTTTCTGGATTCGCTGGGCGTGGGCAACTATGACCTCTGTATTGTGACGATCGGGGACGATTTTCAGAGCTCGCTGGAGACGACCTCGCTCCTTAAGGAGCTCGGGGCAAGGCGGGTGGTGGCCAGAGCGTCCCGCGATGTACATGCAAAATTCCTTCTGCGGAACGGGGCGGACGAGATCGTGTACCCGGAGAAGCAGATGGCGGAGTGGACCGCCACTCGGTACAGCTCGGACCACCTGTTCGATTATTTTTCCATGGGCGACGGCTATGCCATCATGGAGATCGAGGTCCCAAAGGACTGGAGCGGGCGGACGGTCGGGGAGCTGGACATCCGGAACCGCTACAAAATCAATATCATGGCGGCCAAGACGGACGGCAGGCTCAATATGCAGATTTCCAACGTGACAATGTTTACCGGACACGAAACGCTGCTGGTGCTGGGAAAAGGGGCGGATATTCAGCGCTGTTTTCATATCTGACGAGCGCGCCGGGCCGTCCGGCCCGTGCGCATATTCCCGTCTTTCCTTTTTGCTTTCTTTTTCGCGCGTCGGATCCCTCTCCGCTTTTCCCGTCCTGTGGCTTGACATTCCGGAAACGGCAAAGCTAGAATAAAGGAGAACAAAACGTTACGCGCATATTTCACCCGAGTTTCGGCATGGAGAACGCAGGATGAACGAAGAACAGGAAATGGAGCGGAAGTCTCTCGTGCAGCAGTTTTACGATGTGACGGATCGGAGCGGGAGAAGGGAGCTTCTTGCGCGGATTACGGCGCTTGAGGGGGAGACGGAGGAGAATGTTCTCCGCCGGAACGTCATGGAACGGCGCTACGACGTAAAGAACGGGGCCGAGGTGGATTATTTTATCCGCGGCTGGATGCTTCTTGGCTCTCTGCGGAGCCGTTTCTGGGGCGTGCGGGCCATGCGCCGGGATGCGGCGGAGGTGCTCGCGTGCTGGCAGATGGACAGGGCAGAGAGCGAGCCGGGGCGGAGCGTGATTTCCGGCGAGCTCTACAACATGACGCGGCTTTATATCGAGCTTTGCGGCCGCGACCGGGTCTACAACTCTCTGCTGTGGGGCTTTGGAACCATCAGCGACAGGCGGCGCGGCGACAAGATCGCGGAGGAGATCGTCCGGCAGACCGAGACGATCCCGAAGAGGCTCAGCATGGAGACGGAGTTTGCCCTGTTCCGCGAGGCGGCGCAGGCGGCGTGGAGAAAGTCGTCTTCGGAGCGCGCATAGGCTTCCGGCAGAACGCCGGACGGACGGCGCAGACAGATGCAGATCGCGGGGAAAAATTATGGCGTCTACAATCAAGGACATACGGGAGGAGACAGGACTCAGTCTTGCGACGATCTCCAAATATCTGAACGGCGGGCATGTGCTGGCGGAAAACAGGACAAAGATCGAGGCGGCGGTAAAGAAGCTCGACTATCATCCGAACGCGCTGGCGCGCGGACTGGTGAAGAACCGCACGATGACCATCGGCTTCGTCTGCCACAATGTGAGCAGTCTGTTTGAGTGCACGCTGATCCATTATGCCGGGGAAATTCTGCGCCGCAAGGGCTATGGTCTTATGATCTGCGACTCCTCGGGGGACGCGGAGCAGGAGCGCCGAAACATCCGTTTTCTCGTGGAGAAGCAGGTCGACGGGATCCTGATTGTCGCGATTTCGCAGTACAGCGATTTCCTGAAGCCCGCGATTTCGGCGGGGATCCCCTTTGTTCTGCTCGACCGTCTGGTGTACGGAGGGCAGTTTGACTGCGTGACGATCGACAATCGGGAGGCGGCGGAGACGGCGGCGCGCTATCTCATAGAAAAGGGGCATCGAAGGATCGCCTGCATCTGCTCCAATCAGGAATACACGGGGGAAAAGCGTCTCGAGGGCTTTCACGCCGCGATGCGCGCGGCGGGCATTCCGGCCAGGGAGGAATACTGCAAGACGACGGACAAGTTCTCGGTGGACGCAGGCTATCAGAAAATGAAAGAGCTCATGGCGCTTCCCGAGCCGCCGACGGCGGTGTTCCTCGGCAATTACGAGGTCGATCTGGGCTCTGTGATCGCGCTGAACGAGCTCCATCTGAAATATCCGGAGGACGTGTCGCTTATCGGGATGGACGACTTGTTTCTGTCCGGTCTTACCAGGCCGGAGCTGACGCTCCTGCTGCAGCCGATGAACGAGATGGTCGAGGTGGCGGTGGATATGCTGCTGCGCCGCGCGGAGGGGGACAGGCTCTACGCGCCGCAGAAAACCGAGCTGTTCGTTACGCTGAAGGAGGGGGAGTCCGTCCGGGATCTGCGGGAGGAAGCGCAGCAGCGGTCG
>NZ_LR130585.1 GCF_900625025.1 Lachnoclostridium sp. Marseille-P6806 | reverse complement strand
ACAAGAGAAAACAAAAGATTTTGTCAAGCTTTCACAAAATAAAAAAAGCCAGCAATTACGCTGGTTTGAGAGATATGGCCTCTGAATAAAGTCCTAAACTATTATAGTGCTAAATCCGAAAGACGGGTCTGCATACACGCACTTGATGTTCCAATATCGGCATGGTATCCTATTTTATAGAATATTATTCTATAAAATAGCGCTTTAACCGCTATTTGTTCCAAAGCCCGAATTGCTTTTGATCGCAACCGTAAAACCGCCAGGCAGATCATACGGGACGACATGATTCCGGATAACAAGTACCTTGCCGAAATTCTTACAGAAGGCAGATATCCGGACAGGATCCCTGTGGATGAACTACTGAAAGATGTGAAATAAGTATCGGAAGATGCCGTGTATGAGACCGAAAAAAAATCCGGACATACGGAGAGAACGCTTTATCGATGCCGCCGCGAATTTGTTTTTACAGTTATTTTTCAAATAAAGATGAATTGTATCGGGCTGCCGTGGAAAATATCGCCCATTCTTATGTTGCCGGCTTTGAAAAATCGGGAGACAAGGCGGCCGGCTCTTTTTATATCGGGAGGCATTTCGGCGCTGCTGATGGATTATATGACGCAGACCATCCGCAACGGGGAAGCAGAACAGACATTGGTAAAGGAAATCTTGATGCCGTCAATCGCAGAGGCATGAGCATGATGCGCAGAAAATAGATGAAAAAGGCCGATCATGCAGACGCGAAAATGTTCTTCTATGTCGATTCCGCTGCGGCCATGGCATCAAAAACAGACGGGGCCGCAGCGGATCTGCTGAACATGGTTAAAATAATCCGGCTGAAGCTGTAAACTTCAAAAACATCTCTTTACAGGAGCTGCGAGCGGAGCTCCTCCGCACTCTTTGCCGAAAAGTAGGACGGCGCAATATCGAGAACGGTGCGGCAGCCGCTCTGTCCCTCCTGCCCCATCCGCCATGCGGCGCGCGCGCAGCACAGCAGCACGGAGCTCGTAAAGCCCGGGTTGGAGTCAAGGCGGAGCTTGTACTCGATGATCTGCGTATCCTCACCATCCCAGCCGGTTTTTCCGCTGCGGATCACAAGGCCGCCATGCGGAAGCGCAGCGTGATCGCGCTTCATCTCCTCTGCCGTGATGAAATGAACCGCGGTGTCATAGGCGTCAAAATAATTCGGCATCGTGACAATTTCACGGGTGATCCGCTCTTTGTCCGCGCCGTCCGCCGCAACCACAAACACCTCGCGGGTATGCTTCTGCCGCGTTGTGAGCTCCGGCGTCTCTCCTCTCCGGATGCGCTCCATGGCCTCTTCCACGGGAATGGTGTACTGCCGCGCATCCAGCACGCCGTCAATTCGGCGCACCGCGTCGGAATGCCCCTGGCTGACGCCTCTTCCCCAGAACGTATAGCTTGTCCCCCCCGGCAGGATCGCGTCCGCATAGACCCGGTTCAGCGAAAACATCCCCGGATCCCAGCCGCAGGAAATCACCGCGACCTTTCCGGCCTCTTTCGCCGCGGCATTCACCGCCGCAAAGTGCTCCGGGATCCGCGCGTGCGTATCAAAGCTGTCCACTACATGAAAGAACTTTGCGAACTCCGGCGTCTGTGCCGGAAGATCCGTTGCGCTTCCGCCGCAGAGAATCAGCACATCGATTTCTTTCGCGTGAGCCGCCGCGTCCGCCGCCGCGTAGACCGGAACGCCCTCCGTGCGAATATGCAGCTCTCCGGGCTGTCTGCGGGTAAACACCGCCGCAAGCTCCGTGTCCGGATTCTGCCGGATCGCGCATTCTACGCCGCGTCCGAGATTACCGTATCCCATAATGCCGATTCTGATTGCCATAATTCCTCCGTTTCCGGGGCGCGCTTCCTCTTATATTCTGTGCATATGCACCTTGTCCGCGTCCTGCATCCGGAGATTCTCATGAACCTCCCGTTTGTCCGCTCTGGCAAGCAGCGCCTCTCTGTCCTTTGTCAGCTCCGCCAGCGACTTCTGTGCCGCCGGTCCCTGAATGCAGCCGCCCTGACAGGCCATGCCCTCCATGAACTGCTCTGGCAGTCTCCCCATCTTCATCAGCGTCAGATTCGTCTTGCACTCCGCCGCTCCGTTGGAAACCTTGACCTTGATTTCCGATGTATCGATTCCCTGCTCCTTCATGCACTGAAGAACCGCCGCCGTGACACCGGCGCTGTTTCCGAAGCGCTTTCCGAAAATTGATCCCTGCTGCGTGAAGACATCCGTAGGCTTAAGCTCGATGCCCTTACCCGCGAGCATCTCATGCGCCTCGTCAAAGGTCAGCACATAGTCGACGTTGTCCACGATGCTCGTATCGAGGATCTCGCTCTTTTTGGCCTGACAGGGGCCGATGAACACCGTGATGCAATCCGGCTCTCTCTCCTTGAGCATACGGGAGACCCCGCACATCGGACTGACCGTCGTGGAGATTCTGTCGCTCAGTTCGGGAAAGTGCTTGCGGATCATATGAACGAACGCCGGGCAGCAGGAGGTCGTCTTGCTCTCTCCCTTTGCAAAGGCCTCGGCCCATTCGTCCGCCTCGGCCGCCGCCGTCAGGTCACCGCCAAGGGACACCGGAATCAGATCGGCAAAGCCCGCTTCCTTGAGCGCCGCACGCCACGAATCCTCGGTAATGTCCGGGCCGTACTGCCCCTCGATCGCCGGGGCCGTCATCGCGTAGACTTTCGCTCCGGAGCGTATCATATTGATGACGTCCACAATAAAGGTCTTGGCGCCGATCGCACCGAACGGACACGCATGGATGCAGTGTCCGCACTGAATGCACTTGCTCTCGTCGATCTGGCAGACGCCGTATTCATCCATCGTGATCGCTCCGACCGGGCAGGCTTTCTTGCAGGGACGCACCAGATCCACAATCGCGCTGTACGGGCAGGCCTTGGCGCACATGCCACACTCCTTGCACTTGTTGGGATCGATATGCGCCCGGATCTGGCGGTGGCTGTCCCGCTCGATCGTGATCGCGCCGAAGCGGCAGGAATTGTAGCAGGCATGGCCGAGACAGCCATGACAGTTGTCCGTCACCGTATAGGACGACAGTGGGCAGTCATCGCAGGCCGCCGGAATGACCTGAACAATATTGGTGGTATCGTGATGAGCCGTAGGGCAGATGCCCCTCGCCAGACGCACTCTCTGCCGGATAATCTCGCGCTCACGGTAAATGCAGCAGCGGAACTCCGGAAGCGGGCCGGGAATGATCTCCTCGGGAAGATTGTCTTTCTTCTCCTCCAGTTCCCCATTCCATGCGAGCTTTGCCACTTCACGGAACACTCTCTTGGTAATGTCGCTGGTTGTCTTGTCGTTGGTTACCATAACTCCCTCCCCTTTCTCCCTGTGATGCCTGACCGATGCAGCGCCTTGCCAAAAGGAGCTCTCCGCCCTCCGTTCCGCACAGGCGGAGAGCATGTCGAATGATGAATAGTCTGCTTACCATGATAAATCATTAACAAACCGGAAACAATACGGCCGCCTGCACTAAATCCCGTACAGTCGCCGGCCGAACCGTCGCCCGCGCAGACGGTCAGAACATGTGCAGCGTCACCGGCTTTCCGATTCCTCTCAGCGCCTCCGCGAGCTGACGGGTCAGATTCTGCCGCATCCCCAGCTCCAGCGGAAGATCGGGGTTCTGATACGCCGCGTTGATGGCCGTTCCGACGTACATCTCCACCTCCGTGCATTCCTCAATCAGGAGTTTCGCGATCCGGTCGGCCGCGTTCGGCCGTTCCAGCTTTTCAAAAAAACGCCTCCCGATCGTCCCGATATCCGCATAGGCGTGAATGATCCGGATCACCTCGGCGAGCGTCAGCACGCCCTCCGTCACCAGATCGATCCCTTCGATCTCGCCCATCGGCGGCAGCGTCGACTCCGGGTCATATTCGAGCGAAACACGCAGGGGCCTTCCCAGCACCCGGGACAGAATCGAGGCGCTCGTTCCGCCCGATACGATTCGCTTCACCGAGGCATCACCGGACATGAACGCAGACACCATCCGTCCATCGTCCTCCGGGTTCCTCGCGGGTCCCGTCATCAGGTGGACGATCTGCCGCCCGGTCACGCGGATGCATGCCACCGTTGTATCGTCTCCGGGCTTCCCCTCATACAAATCGAGACAGGCCTCGCAGATCCCTATAGCCTCGCGCATGGGGGACTGGAAGCGCTCGTGCTGGCGGCGGGCAAACTCAGCGATGTCCTCCCACGGCCAGCCGAAGCTGAAGCGCCGCCCCACTCCGGCGTGAATCGTTCCATCGCTCATAAGAAGAAAGGTATCGCCGGTCTGCACCGTAAAGCGATAATCGTTGAGACTCTTTCCCAGCTCGACCCGCTCCCGTCTCGGAATTTCCATCACCCGGCCGCCGCGCAGAAAAACCGCTTCCGGATTATCGTACTCAATGAGCGTCGCCCGTCCGTCGTGAAAAATCTGCAGAACCGTGAACGTCGAATACGACGCCCCCGTCGCGGCATCCTCCGGCAGCGTGTCGATGACCGTCGCCACGCAGTCGTTCAGGTGAGCTCCGCTCTCCAGCATGGAGCCGAAGATCTTGGAGGTCAGCGTGGACAGCATATTCGCCCGCACGCCGCTCCCCATTCCGTCCGCCAGAATGACAATGTCGGAATCCTCCCGGTGCACGATCTCAACCGTATCTCCGCAGAGAATTTCCCCATAATGATTCAGACTTTTATAGGCAATTTCCGTTGTTACGTTCATCACCGCTTCTCCGGTTGTTCCTTTGGTTTCCGGTATGTCTCCACAATCCGATAGCTTCCGGATTCCTGCTTCCTCGGCCCCTTCACAGGAATGCCGCCTGCAGTCGTCGCAGGGCTTTCCGGCTCCCGGGTTTCCGGCGCGCCGCCTCCGATTTTTTCCGCCTCCGCGAGATCCCCCTCCGCGCGAATGGAATCGCAGAGCGCTGTCATAGTGGTCTTGGTGCGGGCTGTCGTCTCCCCAAGGAGCCGCGCGATCTTCTGCGCCGTGATCATCTGCTCCCGGATGACGTTCTGCGCCAGCTCCATATTATGGAGACGGCTCCGGTACTCCTCGCCGGCCTTTTCCTCCTGCCGCGTGATATCGGTGATCGTAAGCAGTACGAGATCCTGCTTCGGCATATACACAATATTCTGGAGCGTCGTCAGCCCGTAGCGCGGATAGGAGAGCTTAAGTCCGTGAATATCCTCGCCCGAGGCAAACACCCGCGCACAGTCCTCGGTTCCGATGACCTCCGACAGCGGCCTCCCCATGGCCTGCCCGCGCGGCACCCCGAAATACGCCTCGCTCTGCCCGGAATATTCCATGACCTGCATGCTGCGGTCGACGACAATGATTGCATTGGGGCTTTCCGCCATGACGGTCCCCGCAAGCGACTCCGCCTGCTGATGAATATAGGGGATGCACATGTCAAGCTCGGCCTTGCCCTGAAAGACCGCGACCGCCTTGTCCCGGCAGGTCGGATAACCGCAGGCGCCGCAGTTGAGCTCGTCCTCCGGACTGAGCTTCCCGATGCGCCCCAGAATCTCCCGGATCTGCTCCTCGGTCGGAAGCGGATCCTCCAGAGCCCTGCCGCCGAAGCTCCGGCGGAAAGAAAGTCCGCTCATCATCTCCCGCAAAAGCCCCCGCGGGACGGCCTCGCGCGGAACCACCTCTCCCATATCCAGCTTGACCTTATATTTATAGACATCATCGTCCCGGACGAGAGGACCCTTGATGCAGCCGTCCGAGCACATATTCATTTCAATAAAGCAGCCCTTTACGCCGCCAGCCTCCATGTCGCGGCACAAATCGATGCAGTCCTTTGCCCCGTGAACATAAAATTTCCGGTATGAATCGACAGGCAGGAGGGCATCCTGACCGTCCCCGGTTTCCCGCCGCCCGGAGAACTCCCCCTCCGTTCCATCGCCGCGCTCCTCCTCCGCAAGCGAAACACGCACGGATTTCAGGATCCCTCCCGTGACGGGATAGAGACGGTTGATCTTCGGGTCCGCCGTGTCAAAGGGAATGTCCTCACAGTCCAGGGCGGAAACGCCCTCCTCCTCGAGCCACCCCTTGATGTCGTCAAAGCTGACAACAGCATCAACCCAGCCCGCGCAGCGGGGATCCCTCGCTTCTTTTTTCTTCGCGATGCAGGGGCCGATGAACACGACTTTTACGTCCTCCCCCATGCGCTTTTTGATCATCATTCCCGACGCGATCATGGGCGAAACGACCGGGGCGAGGAACTTTGCGAGCGTCGGATGGTACAGCTCAATCAGCTCGTTCACGCTGGGGCAGCAGGTCGTGATGATGTTCTCCATCTTCCCCTCGCGTATGAGCCGGACGTACTCCTCCGTGACGGCCGCCGCGCCCTCGCCGGTTTCGCATACGGCCGCAAAGCCCAGACGGCGCAGCGCCGCACAGACTTGTCCCGCCGTCCGGAATTTCAGCACGCCCATGTAGGACGGGGCCAGCGTCGCCACAACGCGCTCCCCCGACGCAATCATATCCTGCACCGCCCCCAGCTCGGATGCCAGCGTCTTGGCGGACTGGGGGCATACCTGAAGACAACGCCCGCAGAGAATGCAGTGACTGCCGATGATCTCCGCACGTTCATTGCGGATCATAATGGCTTTCACCTCGCAGTTCCGGACGCATTTATAGCAATGCCTGCATTTGGTAGAGTGAAATTCTATGATTTTCATGCCGGCTCCACACAAAAAGCCCCGGAAGAGACGCATAGAGCAGCGCCGAACCGGGGCGGACAATCATTCAGATTCTCGACATGATCTCGTTGTTGAAGAACTCCTCTGTCGTCTCGGGGGACAACGAATACAGCGTATCGCCGATGGTAACACATACGGCATGCTGACAGTTTCCCGTACAGAAAGAACCATTCAGCGACACCCGGTCGCCTACATTATTTTCTGCAACGAGCTCCCTGAGCTTGGCAATCACAGCCTTGGAGCCTTTCATGTGGCACGCACTTCCAATACAGATTGAAACGTTGAGCATCCTGTTTGTCCCTCCGCTATAAGCTTTTGATCTCCCCCGCACGGGTGCCGCTCTCCTCTTCGGAGCGCCGGCGCGATCTTAGTTAAAACTATACCATATCGCCCTTTTCTCCGCTATAATATTTGTGAACTATTGCCTGCATCCATTCCATTTCCGGGAGGCTCCTCATGGACAAGCACAATCCGCCGCACGGAAACCGCCGCATCACCCCCGACGGTTTCCGCTCTCTGATCGAAAGCGCCATATTCATGCTTCCCCGCGCCTACGCTCCGTATTCCGGCTTTCATGTCGGCGCGGCGCTCCTTGCCTCAAGCGGCGCGGTATACACCGGCTGCAACGTGGAAAACGCCGCTTTCACGCCCACAAGCTGCGCCGAAAGAACCGCCGTATGCAAGGCCGTCAGCGAGGGCGAAAGGCAGTTTGACGCCATCGCCGTCATCGGAGGACGAAAGGGAATCATAACGGATTTCTGTACTCCCTGCGGCGTGTGCCGGCAGGTGCTTGCCGAGTTTGCCGATCCCGACGCATTCCTTGTGATCTGCGCCCGGACGCCGGACGACTATCACATCTATACCCTGCGGGAGCTCCTGCCCGACAGCTTCCATCCCGGGAGTCTCGGCATCCGCCCCGATTCCGGAGGAGAGCATTCATGAAGTATTCTGAGGATCCGAGCCGTCAGTATCACATTCAGGTCGCAAAGGGCGAGGTGGGACGCTATGTTCTCCTGCCCGGCGATCCGAAGCGCTGCGCCAAAATCGCAAAATATCTCGAACATGCCGTGCAGATCGCGGACAGCCGGGAGTTTATCACATTCACCGGTCTCCTCGACGGCGTTCCGGTCTCCGTCACCTCCACCGGCATCGGCGGCCCCTCCGCATCCATTGCGCTCGAGGAGCTTATAAACTGCGGCGCAGACACCTTTGTCCGCATCGGCACCTGCGGCGGAATGCAGACAGAGATAAAGAGCGGCGATATCGTCATTGCGAGCGGCGCCGTCCGCATGGAGGGCACCAGCCGCGAATATGCCCCCCTCGAATTCCCCGCGGTCGCAGACCCGGATGTTCTCACGGCGATCCGGAGCGCCGGAGCGCGTCTCGGCGCCACCTGCCACACCGGCGTCGTGCAGTGTAAAGATGCTTTCTACGGGCAGCACAGCCCGGAAAGCATGCCCGTCGGCTACGAGCTGCAGAATAAATGGAGTGCGTGGCTCCGTCTCGGCTGTCTCGCCTCGGAAATGGAATCCGCCGCGCTCTTTGTCGCCGGCGCTGCCCGCGGCGTCCGCGTCGGTTCGCTGTTCCTCGTCATGGCCAATCAGGAAAGAGAACGGGCCGGGCTGGAAAATCCCGTCGTCCACGACATTGATCTGCCGATCCGCGTCGGCATCGAGGCCGTGCGCGAGCTGATCCGGCAGGATCGGGCATCCTGGCGGCACATGAGCAGCGAATAGCACCATCGCGATGCATGGACATGGCGGCGCATAGCACCGCAGAAAACAGCATCGCCAAAAAAGGGACCGCGGTCCGGCATATCAGCACGCCGGAGCTGCGGTCCCTTTCACATTCGCGTCAGCTTCATTTCCCAATCTCTGCCGCATCTGTATGGTATATGGCAGCAGAGTATATATTGCAGTTCTTACCATTCCACCGCGATGTCGAGCATGGCGGGGTTCTTCGACGCAAAACCGCCGGTATCGGCGACAATCGCCGTGCCGAGGCTCGTCTCAAGGATCGTACCGAGAGGCCGCTCCGTCAGATTAGCCGCAACCATAATGTAAGAGCCGAACATCTTGCAGCCGTCCGCGCGAACCCAGTAATCGCCGGTAAGCCCCATATCATGCAGCAGCTCAACGCGGGCGGACATGTCCATGTTGTAATAGACCTCCTTGCCGTTCGGCCCGTAGTTAACACCTGCCCTGGCACTGAGAACTTTTCCGTCCCATGTAAAGCTCCGCGTCTGCGCATCCAGAATCTCCAGCATCAGCGCCGCATCGCCGGAGCTCACGGCATTCGTCAGGTTCTCCAGCGTCACTGCCACGCCGCTCTTCGTATATTCCTCTGCTTTCGCCTCTTTGCCGGTCCCGATGAACAGGAGCGCCGCCGCAAGCATCGCGCAGAGCACGGTAAGGATTTTACCTGTCTTTTTCAAAATTATGTCCCCGCGTCATAAACAAGTGAACGGTAACCGAGGACATATTACAAAATTATTTCATTTTTGTCAAATTCTTTTTCTGATGAATCAGAACTTTTGAGGAATACAGCTCCGCCGGGAGAATCGAGCGGTACAGCCGGTCATATATTTCCCGGATCTCCGCCGCCTCGTGCCGGGCTCTCACCGGCTGCTCCAGAACCCGGTATTCCACGCCAAAAAGGCGCACGGTCACACCTGTGTCCTCGATGCCGCTGCGGCGGTAAAAGCGGATCCGTCTCTCCCGCCTTTCCCGTTCCGCCTTGCTCCCCGCATAATCCGGGTTTTCCACCTCGCCAATCACGCACGCCGCATCAGGGAGGCTGCGCTCCAGCGCTCTCAGAAAGTTCGAACCGACGCCCTTTCCCCGCTTGTTTTTAAGAACTGCCAGATAATCCAGAAGATATTCTCTGCCCTGTTTCCCCGGCAGATAGGCAAAGAACGCATAGCCGCACAGCTCGTCCTTCCAAAAACACCCGTAGCAGAGATAGCGGCCCTCCCGCAGCGCCGTCTCGATTCTCCCGAGCGGCTTTCTCTCATTGTCCGGAAAATCCGCCGTCATACAGCGCCGGTACACCTCCCTTACCTCTTCCACTGTCAGCTCCCTGATACTCTCGATGACTCTGTCCTCCTTTCCGAATGCGCCGCGCACCCGTCATTTTTCCGCAAATACGATCTCCTGCCGCTCCGCATCGACTTCCGCCTCCATGCCGAACGGAATAATGCAGCGGGGGAGCGCATGCCCGATATTCACATTGCACACCACCGGCAGCGAGGGATCTGCAATCACCTCCCGCAGCAGCGCCCTGTACTCCGCGTCATAAGTCTCATCCATCGGCTTTCCGGCAAGCACGCCGCCGGACAGACTTACAATCGCAACGGTTCTGATTTTCATGCTTTCCCCTTTCCCGCGAGGCGAATTTCAGATTCGCCGATGCGATCTGCGACTCGGTGCCCCGCACCGATGTCGGAGTTTGAAAGGACTGCATCAGCAGGGCTTTCAAACTTCTCCCCCTCTCCCATATGCCTTGCGCTCCAGCCAGCGGAAAAACCGGGTCAGATAGCGCATAAACGGCTCTGTCGCAATCGCAAACAGAACAAACAGCAGTACGCAGCGCAGAGAAATATAGCGGATGGCGAACAGAGCGCTGAACAGCCGCGCCGCCAGTATCATACCCGCAATACATCCGCCGATGACGAGCCGGCGGAAGCGGTTGAGCGGCGAGGAAATGCGGATCAGAATCATGAAGCCGACGATCGCAAGCAGGAATGTCGCCGCCACGGAAACATCCTCCGCCGGCACCTCAAAGATCTGTGCAAAAATGACCATCGCCGCAATAATAAAGAAATCCGTCAGCGCCGCAGGCATGGCTTTCAGCAGAATACGCCGCAGGAAATGCGGCTTCTGCCGCTTCTGATTCGACTCCAGCGCAAGAAAGAAAGCCGGCACGCCGATGTTGAACATGCTGACCAGAGAAATCTGTGTCGGCTGCAGCGGATATTCCAGCAGATTCACTATCGAGAACAGCGACAGCAGCAGCGAAAAAATATTCTTTACGAGGAACAGCGTCGCGGACCGCGAAATATTATTGATATCCCGCCGCCCCTCATAGACGATGTTCTGCATGCGCGTAAAATCGGAATCCAGCAGAACGACCTGCGCCGCCTGCCGCGCCGCGTCGGACCCGGAGCCCATGGCGATGGAGCAGTCCGCCTCTTTCATCGCAAGAATATCATTGACGCCGTCGCCCGTCATGGCGACCGTATGTCCCTGCTTCTGCAGGGCCTGCACCAGCTGCTTCTTCTGCTCGGGGCGCACGCGCCCGAACACCGTGAATTTCCTTGCCGCCGCCGCAAGCTGCCTTTCCTCCGCAAGGACAGAGCAGTCCACATAGCGTTCGGCCCCGGGGACGCCCGCGCTTTGCGCGATCCGCGCGACCGTCAGGGGATTGTCCCCCGAGATCACCTTGACCGCAACGCCCTGATCCCGGAAATAGCGGAACGTCTTTTCCACGCCCGGCCGCAGACCGTTGCGCAGGGCCACGAAAAGGAGCGGGGAGAAGCGCCCCCCGCCGTCCCCGTTCCGGGCAAAAACCAGCACGCGCTCCCCCTTGCGGGCGTAATAATCCGTGATCTCCTCACTCCGCGCGAGCGTCTCCCGGTCAAGAACACACTCCGGCGCGCCGAGGCGATAAACGCCGTCCCGCGCCTGCAGCTCGGAATATTTGTTCTTGGAGCTGAACGGCAGGAAATCCCGCACCTCCAGATCGCTGCGTTCCCGGAAAAAAGCACGGAGCGCCGCCATGGTGATATTATTGTCCGGCAGGATATCAAGATATCCGCCGAGGAGCCGCTCGTAATCCGCGAGCGCCGCCGGATCGCTGTCCTCCCCCGCAACACAGTCCGTCACAAACATCTCGTCGCTCGTGATGGTTCCGGTCTTGTCGACGCAGAGCACGTCCACGCGCGTCAGCGTCTCAATGCTCCTCATATCGTGCAGCACGACCCTGCTCTGCGCGAGCCGTACCGCGCTGAGAGCGAGCGCCACGGACACCAGAAGATACAGCCCCTCCGGTATCATGCCGATCACGGCGGCGACCATGGAAACAACGCTGTCGCGAAAGCTGCTCTCCTGAATTACATAGCTCTGGACGAAAAGCGTGACCCCGATGGGAATGATGAGAATACCGGCCACAATGATCAGACGGTTGATCGCGCGGATCATCTCGGACTGCTCCCCCGCGGGCATTTCTTTTGCCCGCGCGGCAAGCTGTGCGATATAGGAATCCGCGCCGACCCGCGTCAGGCGCGCATAGCAGTCGCCCGACACCACAAAGCTCCCCGATCGGAGCTCGCAGTGCTCCGGCGCAGGCGTCTTTTCAATTTCATCCGCCTCACCGGTTAGGAGCGATTCATTGACGGCCGCTCTCCCCCCGATCACCCGCGCATCCGCGGGGATCTGATTCCCGGCGCGCAGGCGGATCACATCCCCCTGCACCAGCTTCTCGATCGGCAGCTCGTACTCCTGTCCCTCCCGCAGCACCAGAGCCCGAGCCTCGCTGATGACAGACAGCTCGTCCAGAACCTTTTTGGCATGTATCTCCTGCACAATCCCAATCACCGTGTTGAGAATGATCACCGGAAGAAAGGTGAGGCTCCGGAAAGAGCCCGCCGCAATCAGAAGAACGGTCAGCAGAAGAAAAATGCCGTTAAAATATGTTAAAATATTTTCTTTGACAATGTCTTTCACCGACTTCGCCGACGAATCCGGCTGCCGGTTGGAGAGTCCGTTCCTGCGGCGTTCTGCCGCCTCCGCCTCCGTGAGCCCGAGAATCTGATTTCCGATTTCCGACATCACTGTCCTCCATAATGAATCCTTATGCCGAAGCGCTCTATGCGAGGCGCGCGCCGCAAAATCCGCGCAGGCGGTTTTGCCGCTGCGATCCCTACGCCCAGACAAACCAGAGAAAAAGATATCCCGCCGTGACCGCCGTCAGCGTGAAAGGAACCGAAATACGCATAAAATCACGCGTCCTGACCTCAAACCCGTTCCTCCGCAGTATCCCGATGCCCGTGATATTGGCCGACGCGCCGATGGGCGTGAGATTCCCTCCCAGCGTTGCCCCGCACAAGAGCCCGAAATACAGGAGATACGGAGACACACCCATCATCGCCGCGACGCCGCTGATGACCGGAAGCATCGCCGAGACATAGGGAATATTATCCACAAACGCCGAGATCAGTACGGAGCCCCACACAACCAGCGAATAGAGAAGGAACAGATTGTGTCCGCCGATCCTCACAAAAAATCCGGCAATGTCGTCGATAATCCCCACGTTGGTAATTCCCGCCACCACAATAAACAGCGAGAGCAGAAGAAGCACCGTCTGCCAGTCGTATTCCTTCAGCGCCGTCCGCCACTCTCCCCCGCCCCGTCTGCGAACGAAAGAGCCCGCGACGCACAGCAGCGCATAGCTCATGCAGATGATCCCGTTGGTGAGCGCCGGCCGGTTCTCGAGGAATGATGCGGCGATCAGCGTGACGATGGCCGCCGCGAGCGCAAAGCTGGGGAGGTACGATTTCACCTCCGCCCTCTCCTTTGCCTGCACCGGCTGGCGGAACGTCCGGAATAAAAACAGCATGACCGGCACCGTCGCCGCCGCGCCGAGCTCCACGGCCCAGAACATCCCCGGCTTTCCCCCCATAAAGAAGAACTCCGCGAAATTCATATCCGCGTAGGCGCCGAGCATGATCGAGGTGGTATCGCCGACCAGCGTTGCCGCGCCCTGAAGATTGGACGACACCGCAATCGAAATAATCATCGGGATCGGGGAGGCGTTCAGCTTTTTGGCGACGGCCACCGCGACCGGCGCGAGCATGAGCACCGTCGCCACGTTGTCGATAAACGCGGAAATGGCCCCTGCAAACAGCGACAGGAGCACGATGACCATACACAGATTCTTGGAGCAGTCGAGCAGCGCATCGGCGATCCGGAGCGGCATGCCCGACAGACTGAAGTAGGAGACGAGGAGCATCATCCCCGAAATCATCAGAAGAACGTTGAAATCAATCGTCCGCAGCAGACTGGAAAAAGGCACGATTCCCAAAAGCACAAAGGCCCCCGCCCCGATGAGCGCGCTCCACATGCGGAGCTTCGGGCGGAAGATCATAATCGCGTAGACAGCAATAAACAGAAGAAGAGCAATGGTTTTCATAGACGCCTTTCCCGCGCATCATCAGATTTTTCCGGGAGCTTTTCCGGATTCTATGCCCGCACACGGCAGATACCTTGCATTGTAGCATATTCCCCGGCGGTGCAATCTGAAAATTCCGTAAACAGAGCCGCCCCGGCGGCAGAAAAGGCCTTTGCGCATTCCCCTCCGATGCGCTACACTCACAGATAAAACAGAAAAGAGGAAAACATGATGGTCCCTGTGGAAAACGCCGCTGCATGCGGCAGGTTCCCGCTCCCGGCATCCCGCCCGCTGAGCCGCGATGCCGTCAAATACATCGCCATGCTCACGATGACGCTGAATCATATCGCCAACATCTTTCTTGCTCCGGGAAGTCTCCTGTTTGAGTTTTTTATCGACATCGGTTATTTCACGGCCATCACCATGTGCTTTTTTCTTGTCGAGGGCAGCGTCAGAACCCGGTCGCCTCTGCGCTACGGGATCCGCCTGCTCCTTTTTGCCATGCTCTCCGAGATCCCCTATCTGCTGGCTCTGTACCCCGACACCCCCTTGACGTTCCCTGACGTTCTGCTGAATCTCAACATGCTCTGGAATCTTTTTTTCTGTTATGTCTGCCTCTGTCTTCTGGATCGCTGCCGCTCGCCGTTTCTCCTGCCCCTGTGCATTCTGCCCGCCGCCGGATCGCTCCTGTGCGACTGGAGCGCGTTTGCACCGCTCTTCGTCCTCCTGTTCCGCTGGGCGCGCGGCCGCCGGAACAGGCAGCTCCCCGCATGGGGCATCGCGCTTTTGTCTTTCATCGGGGTGGAGCTTTTGGGTCAGGCGTCCATTATGGCTTTCTCCGCAGCGCTTCCCCGCGCCCTCGGCGCCCTTTCCGGGCCGGCCCTTGCCGCCGTCGTAAATCTCCTCCTCTATAACGGCAAACGGACGAAACGGGCGCAGCGCTTCTCCAAATGGTTCTTTTATCTCTATTATCCGGCGCACCTCACCGTGCTGGCCCTTATCCACATGGCACTCGCAGGCGGGCGATAACCTGCGAGGCGCCTATCCCTGCCCTCCGATGCGGCGCGAGCTCCTCCTCTTTGCGGCCTCAGTCGGCGATGTCCACATCCGGCGCGATCTGGATCGTATATTCCGGATAATGCTCTTTCAGCTCCTTTGTCAGAATCGCCAGCCCCTCCTCCTGCTCGATCTCAAAGCTCATGACGACATCAAAGCGCAGGTCCTTCTCCACGGTATCAATATAAAAGCCGTGCATCTGCAGTGCCCACTCATGAGACAGCACCAGCGCCTGTACTGCATTGCGGATCTTCGCGGCCTCGCTGTTCTTCGTATTATAGGAATAGACGCCGACACCGGTCAGCACCACGCCGGTTTCCTGATAAACCCGCGCCTGCACGTTTCGCGTCAGAACGTCCACCTCCTCCACTGTCATGGTGTCCGGCAGCTCAAGGTGCACCGACGCATAGTTGCGGTCCGGCCCGTAATTATTCAGGAGCAGATCATAGGCGCCGCGCACATCCGGAGCCTCCGTCAGAATACGGCGTATCTTTCCCGTCAGCTCCGGGTCCGCCCGCTGTCCCAGAATATCGTCCAGCGTGTCGGTCATCATGTCGATTCCGGAGCGGATGATGAAAACGGAGATCGCCGCACCCACCCACGCCTCGAGTGAGACGCCGAAAGCAACATATATCAGCGCGGAGGCGAGCACCGAAGCGGACAGGATCGCGTCAAAGGTGGCGTCCGCTCCCGAGGCCTCCATCGCCCGGGAATTGGCCCGCCGCCCCTGCGCCGTCACAAAGCGCCCCAAAAGGAGCTTCACTCCGATCGCCACGGCAACGATCATCAACGAAACCGCCGTATATTCGGCCTTTTCCGGACGGATAATCTTCTTCACGGACGCCACCGCCGCCGTGATGCCCGCATACAGGACGATCGCCGCCACGATCATCGCGCTCAGATACTCCACCCTGCCGTGTCCCAGCGGGTGCTTCCGGTCCGGCTGCCGGTTCGCCAGCTTGGTTCCGACGATCGTGATGACGGATGAGAGCGCGTCCGAGAGGTTGTTCACGGCATCCAGCGTCACTGCAATGGAATGCGAGACAAGCCCAACCGCCGCCTTGAACGCCGCAAGAAGAAGATTGGCGGCAATCCCGATAACGCTCGTCCGTATGATGATCTGATCCCGGTTTCTGGCTTCTCCGGCCAGACTTTCCGGTATGCTGTCCTTTCTGTTCATTATTTTCCTCCTTAGTCAAATATCCTGCCGCGGGCAGCGTGGCAGAATCTGCTCCCGCTTTTCTCTGACTTCTCTCCGGCTTTTCCTTGCAGCCCCCGCTCTCCTGCGCTATAATCCGCTCGCACAGGCTGACTGTTCATTGCATTTTCGACAAGGCCGGAAGTCCGGCAGGGAGGGATCATGTCCGATCAATATGAACGACTGGAACGGCTCCTCGGCGCAGAGCCGCTTGCCCGCCTCCGCAGGGCGCGCGTCGCCGTGTTCGGCCTCGGCGGCGTCGGCGGCAGTGCGGTCGAGGCGCTTGCCCGGAGCGGCATCGGCACACTCGATCTCATCGACAGCGACCGGGTTTCCCCAAGCAACCTCAACCGTCAGCTCCTCGCCACCCGGAGCACCGTCGGCCAGTATAAGGTCGACGCCGCCGAGGCGCGCATCCGCGATATCGACCCCGATATCATCGTCCGGAAATATCCCGTGTTCTATCTTCCGGAAAGAGAGGGCGCAGGCGGATCCCCGGACTCGTCTGCGTCCGGCTCCCTCCCTGACTTCTCCGCATGGGATTATATCATCGATGCCATCGATACGGTGACCGGCAAGCTCGGCATCATACAGGAAGCGCAGCGATCCGGCGTCCCCGTGCTCTCCTGCATGGGCTGCGGCAACCGCCTTGATCCCGGAGAGCTCACCGTCTGCGATATTTACGAGACGAAAACCGACCCTCTTGCCCGCATCATGCGCCGGGAGCTTCGAAAGCGGGGCATCGACGCGCTGCGTGTCGTGTGCTCCTTTGAGCCCGCGATCCGTCCGCTTCCCGCGGAGGGAGCCGCTCCGGGCCCCCGCCGGCGCGATGTTCCCGGCTCCAGCGCCTTTGTCCCGCCGGCTGCCGGTCTTCTCGCCGCCTCCGTCGTCGTCCGGGAGCTCTCCGGCTTTGATCCGGGGAGCCGCACAGAACGCCGATAATATAAAGCTGCCGCGCAGGGAATGGATCGTCCCGCGCGGCAGCCCTTTTTGCCCTGCTTTTTTGCCCGAAGCCCTTCGATTCAGAATTTGTGGCCTCCGCCACCGCCGCCACCGCCGCCGGAGAAGCCTCCCCCACCGCCGCCGGAAGAGCCTCCGCCGGAGCCGCTGGATCTCGGACTGTACCGGCGGCTCTTATTCGTCATCTGGACAGAAAGCCCCGTGGCCGCAAGACCGATGATCGTCGCCGCAAGCAGCTCCTTTTTCGAGGGACGGATATCCCTTCCCTTGAAACGGACGAACAGGAAATTCATAAGAAGAGAAAGGATCAGCGCAAGCAATCCGTTGGTGATCCAGCGCATCGGCTGCGCGATGCGTCCGCCCTCAAGCAGCGTATTGATCTGACCGTATGCGCCGGCCGCGCACTCATAATACTCTCCCTGTGACGCCTCACGGTACACATTGTCTGTGATTGTATTCGCGTAGGCCTTTGTCACCGTCCGGTAAATCGCTCCGTCGCTGTGAATCCAGATCGTCCTCTCTCCCATATCGATGAGAAAAAGGGTGCCGCTCCCGCTGCCAAAACAATCCCGGTACCGTTTCGCCGCGTAGTCCGCGGTAGAGCCGTACTGCGACGCGCTGACAAAAGCAGCGCCGCCATACTCCGTAATCGGCCTCATCACCTTAAGAAGCGCCTGCTCCTCCTCCGCCGTCAGCAGTTCCTCCGCATCATCAATATAAATCTGATACCCGGTCTCCGGATTGGTGTAAGCCGGAGCATCCGCCGTGATGCGGATGATTTCATCTTCTGCTCTTAAAACCGCCGCAGGCAGCATCAGCAAGAGCAGCCCCAGCATACAGACGAGACGGATGTATTTTATCATTTTTCTTCCAGCAGCTTTATTCCTTTGCACTGTCGTTGCCTCCTTTCCGGTCAAAGAAGGTCGGGATCGGCCGCGTGGACAGAATATTGTATTTCAAAATGAGTCCCACACAGGTTACCGCCACTGCCGCGAGGCAAACGATGCAGCCGGCATAGTATTTCCAGTCCTCCACCGGCTCGATATAGCAGATCACAAAGGCCACAGCCAGCCCGAACCACGCACCCGCGGCCTGCAGCAGCATATTCTTCTCCGTCACCTTTTTCATGTAGGAGGCCGTCACGGCGAAGACAGCCGTCCCCGCAAGGAGAAGCAGCCCGCAGCCGGTCGCCGCACCGGACGCCGGAGAACTCCCCGAAAACAGCTTCGAGCCGGCGGACAGCGCATACAGCAGAATAAAAATTTCGACGCCCCGTGACAACAGGTACTTACCGATGTTCATACCGCCGGCAAAAATCTCTGCTCCTGTGCGCTCTCCTGTCCCGCGCCGCGCCCCCGCGTCGGCGCCTCCCGGAGGCGCGCCGTTCTCCGCCTTTGCACCGCTGAGCTGCCGGCCTGCCGCAAAGAAGCCGGCGTCGTCCTCATGACGCTCCCGCCGCACAATGGCCCTCATCTCCATCCGAAACAGCACCCCCGACGCCAGAGCAAGAAATGCAGACCAGAACAGTGCCGTCGGCGCCGTCATGGCGACCGTAAAACTCATGGCGGCAAACAGAAGCACCGCCATAAGGCCCGTCCCCAGCGCATAACGCTTCAGATCGACCGGAAGATCCATGGTGACCTTTCCCGTCTCGCCGTTCACAATGGCGTAAGCGATACGGCCGTCCTTTCTCCATGTGAGAAACCAGACCGGAAACATGGCCGCCCTGCCCCCGTCGCAGCGGGCTCCGAGAAGCTGCTCCCGCGCGGCCGACCCGGCAGGCAGCTTTGCCGTAAGCCCCTGTTTTGCCATGCCGGCCTGCACGCGGTCCATCGCTTCGTCCATCGCGCGGTCTTTTGCCTGCTGTCGGTAGGTCTCCTCCGGGACATCCGAGGTATCCGCGTAGAAGCCGCACAGAAAGGACGGATGGAACGGTTTCATCTTCCCCGCATGAAACGGAGCGATTTGATCCGCAATCCGATCGTCAAAGGACGAGGAGGCATCGTAGGCTGTACCGTCACAGCTCCCCTCGATGGTCTGCACGGTGCGGTAGTTCTCCGTATAGACATAATCCCCCCGGCGATACTCCTTGACCGCCGGCAGCTCCACTTGCTTGTTGAAGCTCACGTCATAAAGCCAGTAGGGAATATAAATGCCGCGGAACCTCTCGACAAACGCAGGGTCCCGGTATTCTTTCGGTGCGTAGAGCGCAAAGCGCGTTTTTTTCGCAAAGAGCTTCTTGCACTGCTCCTTGGAAACCATGAACGGAATAATCGTCTCCGGCTTCTTCTCCGTCGTCAGACGGCTCTGTAAAACCGCTGAAGCGCCGCAGTAGCTGCAGAAGCCGGTCGCCGAGCTGTCCGTGCTGACCAGCTCCGCGCCGCACTGCGTACAGGTATAGACAGTCGCACCGAAGCTGTCCTGCTCCTCGGCCTCCTTTCCCGTCTTGTAGGCATATGGATCGTACTCTCCACCGCAGTAATCGCATTTCAGCTTCTGCAGCGGAATGTCAAAGCGGAGCGCCGCCCCGCAGTCAGGGCATTCGTACATCCCGTTCCTCCTCTCCTGTCTCCTGCGCAGCCGTTCTCACCGCGCCGTGCTTTTCGTCCGTCCGGCTTTCATCCGATCTTCATCCGGGAAAGCGCCTCAGTCGCTGACGCTCCTGCCGGACCAGACATCATCGTTTCCGTAAAAGCCCTTGATTTTTGCCAGATTCAGGCTGTCCAGCTCCTGTCCCGGCGCATTCCCCGGAACATTCTGCCTGCCCAGCGTCATATTCATATTTTTGCGAAGCAGTGTCGACACAAGACGGTTGTGCTCTTTCAGCGCAACGCTGAGCCCCGCGAACTCATGCGCCTTGCCGTCCGCGGTGAGCGCGACAAGATAGTAGCGAATGTTTCCTCCGGCCAGCGCCGCTCCCAGCGCGCCGAAAAGATAGGCCCACGCCATGCTGCTGTTTCTCTTTGTATACCCGTACAGCTCGCGGATCCCGTCGATCCGGAATACCTCCAGCCCGTCTTTCCAATTCACCACATAATCCTGCGTCACATAGCAGCCGCTCTTCTTATAGAGCTCCGCGCCGGGGAGCTTTGTCTGCTCGACGCCGGAGGCATAATCCGGATCGGTCTCATAGAGCTGCTTTGCCCTCTCGATCTTCTTATCCTTTTTCCGCTGTCTCAGAATGGTGCGCACGAACTCCGCAAAGCAAAGAACCGCAAAAACGATCAGCGCAATCAGGCCGACCCACGTTCCGCTGTCCGTACCGGCGACATTGTTCCCGGAGCCGGTGTAATCCAGATAGACATAACCGAGATAATCCGCCGCCGATTCGTCCTCCTCAAGTCCCGCGTAATAGCTGTAAATCTCCGCCGCCACGTCGTCCAGCTCCTCGGAGGTCTCCCTCATATACCCCTTAAGCCGAAGCGGGGACGTATCCTCCTCAGAGCCGCTCAGTCCGATTTTCTCCTGCATTTCGTCGCTCTCATAAATTTCATTCGGAAGGCAGACGATATAATCGTAGTAGACGCCGCCGTCCTCCACCGTGCAGAACACATACTGATCCCCGGATTCATCCTCCACAAAGGAATCGGTAATGCTGACCGCATCCGCATAGACATATTCCCCGTAGGTATCCGCCTCTGTGATCTGCGTGCCGCGGAAGATCCAGAGCAGTATTCCCCCCGCGATGACGCTGAACACGGTTCCCATGATCAGCAGCAGCACACAGGCGGCAACGCTCCCCGCTTTCCCTGTTTTGAACATTTTCTTTTCCATACGCTATTCTCCCTACTGCCGGAGCTGTCCGGCTTCTTTCGCACGAATCACCCTGCCGAAGCACTCCCGAAAAGGCACGCGCCGCAAAGCGCTCCGATATGTCCCGCGAGCTCCTCCATCGAATCCAGCACCGCATCCGCAAGTCTCATGATCTCCTCATCCGGAGGCAGAAGATCCGGAATCATGACAGTATACATGCCGGCCGCATGTCCTGCCCGGACACCGTTGAAGCTGTCCTCCACCACCATGCAGCGTGCCGGTTCCGAAGACAGCTCTTTCGCCGCCAGAAGAAAAATATCCGGCGCCGGCTTGCCGTGCTCGAGCAGCTGCCCGCTCACGACTTTCGTAAAATCTTCCCGCATCCCGGTCCGCATCAGATATTCCTCCGTCGTGTCCATGGAGGATGAGGTCGCAACCGCCGTCCGGAAGCCCCGCTCCCGCAGCCAGCGCAGCGTACCCCTGACGCCCGGTTTCAGCGGAATCTCCCCGCGGAGCGCCTCCCGCACGTATTCCTGCTTCTGCGCCCGGACCGCCGGTCCGTCATAACCGTTTTCTTCAAGGATCCGCAGAATATTGTCCCGGCTCCTCCCGATCAGCTGCAGATAGACCCCGCGCGTAACGCCGGCTACCTGCCACGCCCGCTCATAGATCCGTTCGGTGTCATAGAGCGTACCGTCCATATCGAAAATCACCGTATCGATTATCCCTTTGATATTCGTTTCCTCCCCGCATGAGCAAGCCGCAAAGCGGCTGTGAATGTGGCTGCCGAATGACTAGGTTTCCGTTCCATTTTAACAGAAAAACCGGAGACGTGCAGAATTTCCGCCGCCTCCGGTCATAATTTTTCACGGCGTTTCCGCCGCCCCCGCATTACATAATACCCTTATCCCGTATCGCTCTTATTTCACATCGCCCGCTTTATAGCCTGCCTCTGTGACGGCCTGCCGCAGAAGCTCCGCCGGAACGTCCCGTTCCAGCGTGACGACCGCCGCGCCGTTCTCGAGGCTCACCGCCGCGGAGGAAACGCCCTCCAGCTTCTCAAGCGCCTCCTTTACATGCGCCACGCAGTGCTGGCACATCATCCCGCCGACCTTTATTTCTTTCTGCATCTGTACTTCCTCCTTTTCGATCTCTTCTTTAGTCTCTTTTTTCTCTTCTTTTGTGTCGGTATTTTCCCCGGCTGTCTCCCGCAGAAACGCCGGAATCTCCGGGAGAGCCGAAGAAGCCGCACCCCTCCGCCCGCCATGGAGCTTAAACAGATTGAGCCGCAGCGCATTGGTGACGACGCAGAAGCTCGAGAGGCTCATGGCCGCCGCCCCAAGCATCGGATTCAGGGTGATTCCGAAGCGGGGAATCAGCGCGCCGGCCGCGACCGGAATGCAGATCGCGTTATAAAAAAACGCCCAGAACAGATTCTCGCGGATATTGCGTATCACCTGCCGCGAGAGCCGGATTGCGCCGGCCGCATCCGCCGCTGTCGATTTCATCAGCACCACGTCTGCGGCGTCGATGGCGATATCCGCGCCCGCGCCGATCGCCATACCGATGTCCGCCCGCGTCAGCGCCGGGGAATCGTTGATTCCATCCCCCACCATCGCGGTGCTCCCATACTCCTGAATCTGCCGGATCACCGCCTCCTTGCCGTCCGGGAGCACGTCGGAAACAATAGCCTCCAGACCGAGCTGCTTCCCGATCGCACGGGCTGTCCGGGCATTATCGCCGGTCAGCATGATCGGCTGCACCCCCATCTCCTTAAGCTCCCGTATTGCCTCCCTGCTGTCCCCGCGGATGACATCCGCGACGGCAATGATGCCGAGAAGTCTTCCTCCGGAGGCAAAATAAAGCGGTGTCTTTCCCTCTCCGGAAAGCGCCTCGCCTTTTTTCAGGAGCCTGTCGTCCAAGACGATCCCGCGCTCCCTGAGGAGGGCCGGATTTCCCCCGACCGCCTCCGAAGCGCCCGCGTTTTCCGCGCCCGATATGCCGGCGCCGGCCGCCGGAAGCAGGCCGCAGACGCCGTGCCCCGGGAGCGCCCGGAAGCCCGAAAGCTCCGCAGGAACGATTCCGTCCTCCTCCGCACGCTCGCGGATCGCCGCCGCAAGGGGATGCTCGCTCTTTGCCTCGAGCGCTGCCGCAGCCGCAAGCAGATCGCTCTCCGCGACGCCCAGCGAGGGGACGATATCCGTCACCCGGGGACGTCCCTCCGTCAGCGTGCCGGTTTTATCAAAGACGATATAGCGGACTCTCCCCGTCGCCTCAAGGGACGCCGCGGTCTTGAACAGTATGCCGTTCCGCGCCCCCAGCCCGGTCCCCACCATGATCGCCACCGGCGTCGCAAGTCCCAGCGCGCAGGGGCAGCTTATGACAAGAATCGAGATCGCCCGGCCGAGAGCAAAGCCGATATCGCCCCGCATTGCCATCCAGATCAGGAAATCCGCCAACGCAATCAGCATCACGGCGGGGACAAAAACACCCGACACCCGGTCCGCGATCTTGGCGATCGGGGCCTTGGTCGCCGCGGCGTTCGACACCATTTCGATAATTTTCTGCAGCGTGGTGTCCGCACCCACCCGCACGGCCTCGCAGGTAAGCGCGCCGTTCTGATTGATCGTTGCCGCCGACACGGAATCCCCCGCCGCCTTATCCACCGGGAGACTCTCGCCGGTCAGCGCCGCCTCGTTGACGGCGCTTTCGCCCTCCAGCACTCTCCCGTCCGCTGGGAAGCTCTCGCCGGGACGGACGACAAAAACATCGCCCGCCATGATCTCCGCCGCCGGAATGGTGACCAGCTCCCCGTCCCGGAGAACATGCGCCTCTTTCGGCGTCATATCCATGAGCCCCCGGATGGCGTCCGTGGTGCGTCCCTTGCTCCGTGCTTCAAGCAGCTTTCCCACCGTGATGAGCGTGAGAATCATCGCAGAGGATTCAAAATACAGTCCCGAGCGGAACAGCGCATGCACCGCCTCCGCCTTTCCTGCCATCGCCGGCGCCGTCATCCGGAAAAACAGCGCAGTGCTGTACAGAAAACCGGCGCCGCTCCCCATCGCGACCAGCGTATCCATATTGGCGCCGCCGTGAACCGCCCCCCGGAAGCCGTTTACAAAAAACTTCCGGTTCACGATCATGACAAGCCCCGCAAGGAGCAGCTCCGCGAGGGCGATCGCCAGCGGATTCCCGTAAAGGAGCGGCGGCACGGGCCACCTCCACATCACATGCCCCATGGAAATATATAACAGGGGAAGGAGCAGCGCCAGCGAAGCCGAAAGCCGCCGCTTCATCTCCGGCGTCTCATGATCCTCCAGCGCCTCTCTGGCCTCCTGCGAGGCCGCGCGGAACGAAGCCGCGTCAGAGGAAATGGAGCTACGGACCGCCGTGCCGGAGCCTTCTCCCGCGCCCATCGGGCGCGCTCCGTACCCCGCCTTTTCGACCGCCCCGCAGATTTCCGCTTCCGAAGCGGAATCGTCAAGACTCACAAGCATGGAATTGGTCAGGAGATTCACCTGTACCTCCTCCACGCCGGGAACACCGCGCACCGCCCTGTCCACCCGGGCGCTGCAGGCAGCGCAGGACATTCCCGTGATGCTGAATTTTCTTTCCGTCACTCTGTCCGTCCTTTCTTCGTCTGCAAAGTTTTTCCGACATGCTTTGCTGCTGTTCCGTATCTCATTCGCAGCGGAAGCGTTACTCTATTTCAGCTTGCGGATCAGCTCCACCGTCTCTTTCATGATCTCCGTATTGCCCCGCGCCGCCTCCTCGGCCACGCAGGTTTCCAGATGATTCTGCAAAATCAGATATCCGAAGCTTTGAAGCGCGCTCTCCACCGCCGCGACCTGCGTCAGAATATCGCCGCAGTAGCGGTTGTCGTCCAGCATCCGGCCGATCCCGTTCAGCTGCCCGGCCATACGGCTCAGACGATTCTTCAGCGCCCGGATCTGTTCCTCATCCCGCGGCATATGCTTATAATGAATTTCCTCGTTCATGCGGCCTCCGCAGACGGCGGCGTCCCGTCTTGTCAAATACCCCCTATGGGTATCATGCCGCCATGCTCATGATATACCCATAGGGGGTATGTGTCAATCCTCTCCCGCGGCATTCACCGGCGAATGCCGCCCGCATATTCGCCCGGTGCATTACTTGCAGGAGTCAAATGGACATGCAAGCATGCCCACTTGGCTCATTGCCCGCAGAAATAAACAATATTTTTTTGAAAATATTCTATGCGAAAGCGTTTTGGTGAGCTAGAGTAGAAGACAGGATTTTTTGAAAGGACAGCTTTTGTATGGCAGCACAGAGAGATATGACCGTCGGTGATCCGGCGAAAATTGTTTTCAGCTTTTCCGTCCCGGTGATTCTGGGAAATATTTTTCAGCAGTTCTACGCCATGACAGACACGGTGATCGTCGGCCAGTTCGTCGGCACCAGGGCGCTCGCCGCCGTCGGCGCAACCGGCACGATCACGTTTCTCATCCTCGGCTTTACATGGGGCCTCTGCGCGGGTTTCACGGTTCCGATGGGGCAACGCTTCGGCGCCGGAGATATCCGCGGGATGAAAAAGGCCGCCGGAAACGCCCTCTCGCTGTCGCTCCTTTTCGCGCTGATCATCACGGTTTTGTCCCTGCTCGGGATGCGCCGGCTCCTCACCGTCATGAACACGCCGCCCGATATCTTTGACATGACCTATGAATACGTCGTCATCATCTGCGCCGGACTGTTCGCACAGACTCTTTATACCATGCTCTCCACCATGATGCGGACTCTCGGGGACAGCCGCGATCCGCTGATCTTTCTCGTGGTTTCGGCCGGCCTCAACATCGTTCTGGACCTGCTGTTCATCATTCCGTTTGGCATGGGAGTGGCCGGCGCGGCATGGGCGACCGTCATATCACAGGGCGTCGCGGGCCTCTGCTCGCTGATATTCATCCTCATAAAAATGCCGATCCTCCGCCTGTCCCGCACGGACTTCCTCCCCGATCATGACCTGATAAAGGCACAGCTTTCTCTCGGCATCCCGATGGCTCTCCAGTTTTCCATCACCGCCATCGGCGCCATGATGCTCCAGAGCTCTCTGAATCTGCTCGGCTCCACGGCTGTCGCCGCCTACACCGCGGGGGGAAAAATCGAACAGCTTCTCGATCAGCTCTTCATCGGCCTCGGCGTCACCATGGCAAGCTACTGCTCGCAGAACGCCGGCGCGGGAAAACCGGACCGCGTGAAAGCGGGCGTTCTCGCCGCGGACCGGCAGGGCTTTCTCTGCGCGGCAGTCTCCGGCATCTCTCTGCTCGGCTTCGGAAAATATCTCACCTACCTCTTTATCTCCGAGGATATTGAAACCATTCTCCCGATGGTCTCCGTCTATCTGCGCTGCTGCAGCTTCTTTCTGATCCCGCTGGCCGCCATCTTCATCTACCGCAACGCGCTGCAGGGTATGGGGTACAGCTTCATGCCGCTGATGGCGGGCGTCATCGAGCTTGTCGCCCGGGGCGCCGTCGCCTTTGCCGCGGGGCGCAGCCGCAGCTTTCTCGGCGTATGCTTTGCCAGTCCCGCCGCATGGGTCGCCGCCGCGGTTTTCCTGTTTTTCGCTTACCGCTCCCGGATGAGGAAGATTGAAGCCATGTTCCGCTCCAGCTCTGAACGCACCGGGGAAGCTCCCGCTCATCAGTAATCCTCATACGAATCGTACGAGTCGTCATACGGGTCCCCGGCCGTATCCATATCCCGATATTTTTCCCAGTCCGGATATCTGCATTCCCGCAGCACGTCGATGTCAACGCCCCGATCCACGCCCGCTTCATAGCGGGCGATATTTGCGCCGGTGATCATGCTCTCAAGCGGCAGCAGCGAAAACAGCGTGAAGCCGGCCGCCATGAGGAACACCGCCAGCGGAACCGCCCGGAAGCTGATGAAGATGCGCAGGACGAAGATGACGGCGCAGAGAAACAGCATACACAGAAACCATCCCGCCAGCACGCGCTTCGGCGTATATCCGTACCGGTGGATGTAGACGCCGAGCTTGACCAGATCCAGCACCGCGAACGCCGCGCCGGAAGCCGCGAACACCGAGGTCAGGACCCGAAGAGCTCCCCGCCGGAGCGGATTCCTTTCTCTCCCGTTCTTTGTATCCATCAGGAAAGAAAACGCGCCGAGCACCAGCATATTGAGAAAGAGGATGCGGAAGAGCTCCCAGAAGCCCTGCACCGCAAAGTGCGACGCGGTCGGCGCGGAAATCACGGTCCCTGCCGCACTGCCGCCGAGCGCGGAAACAAATTCCATGGCCTGAAGCCCGAAGAACAGAGCGTACACCGTCGTCAGCGCACCTATGACGATCACGGCGCTCACCGCCGGGACGCGGCGGAAGCCGGCCGTCTCTCTCGCAAATTCCTCCGATGTCATCAGCGCCCGCTCCCGGCGCACCGCGCCGCCGGTCAGCGCAAAGAGAAAGCAGCCCACCGGAACGGAGAGAATAAATTTCAGCACAAATTCGTCCGAAAAGCTCTCCAGAACATCTTCGATCCATCCCGACAGCCTGCTGCCGAGCCTTGCGAAGTTATCGTCCGCCGCCGAAAGCTGCGTCCACGCGATCATGACCACCACCGCTGCCGCCAGCACGCTTACCAGAACCACCCATGAGAAGCGGTGCTTTTTCGGGCCTTTCAGGGAAACGATCCCCCGGATCACCGACATCAGCCGAAGCATCACATTCAAGCAGGGAATCGCCAAAAAACCCGTCAGCAGATCCAAACCGATCAGACAGCCGGTGCGCCCTGCCGCGAGCATGTCCGTGCGCTGCAGCACGTAATACACCGCCGTCAGATGCCAGAGCAGCGTCTGCCAGATGCCGATCGGCCCCGCATGAGGACTATATACCGTAAGGGCAATCGCCTGCAGAAGCAGGATCCCCGCCCAGAACCAGCCCTCAAAACGAAGCCCTCCTGCCAGCACCGCCGGAGTCTTTCTTCCGGCCGCAGCCACACGCACCGCCCCGGCTCTCTCTGTGCTTTTCCTCTTCGGACTGCCGAAATACCGCAGCAGCTCGACTGACGCGATGAAGAGGAGCGTAAAGAGCAGATAGCCCGCATAGAAAATATACATCGTACCGCTTGACCGGTGATTCGCTTCATACAGCAGCACCGCATCGACATAAATGTAGGCGAGCGGGTAGGACAACAGGGCTCCGATGAGAAACGCCAGAGACTGTTTCCCGGCGCCTGTCGCCTGTTTTTTTTCTGTTGCCTGAAGCCGCACGTTCTGTTCCATTGCTCGCGTTTCCTTTCTCTTCCGTTTTTTCTCTTCTGCTTTTTACTCTTTTCTATTCTTTCAGGCAGCTCTTCCGACCATCATTCAGGCTTCGCCGTCCTCGGTTCTCCCCGCATCCCCCGGGCGGTATTCCAGAAGCTCCGCCGGCTGGCAGTCCAGCTCCCGGCACAGCGCCTCCAGCGTGGAGAAGCGGATCGCCTTTGCCTTATTGTTTTTCAGAATCGAGAGATTGGCCGGCGTAATACCGATCCGCTCCGCCAGCGTCCCCGCCGGCATGCCGCGCTTTGCCATCATCACGTTCAGATTCACATATATTCTTCCCATCGCCATTCCCTACACGGTATAATCCAGCTCGTCTTTCATCCGGAGTGCCTGCTCAAAGGCATTTTTCACAATGCGGACAATCAGCATCATAAATCCCGCCGCTCCCGCCACGATCAGAAACAGAATGTAGATAAATACACCGAGAATCAGGCCAAGAAGCGCGCCCGCCCCGCAGCACCAGCCGATCCGGCGCAGCTCCGTGACATTCGCTTCGGTGAACACCTCTCCCCGCTCCAGCCGCCGGAGAAAACGGAGCATGCAAAGCAGCATGACAATCGCCGTCGTCCCGCACAGATATCCGATCACCAGAACGGCTGGAAAGGATGTTGCGAGAGGATTTCCGGCACTCCCCGGGACGATACAGCGCCCTCCGCGCCGAATCCACTCGTTGAACGCCCGCGTGATCCACGGCCCCGCAAGCATCATTGCCGCACACACAAGGAGCAGCAAAGCAACGCACAGCTTCGTCAGAACAATGCTCCGCCGTCCTGTGACAAGAAACCGATTCTCTTTCTCTTGAGTTCCATACATAAAAATCACCATTCCGAAACGCCCCCAGCGAGGCACATGCCGCAAGCACGCTGCGCCGACGCGCAGCGTACCGTATGCCCGAAGAGACAGAATCACAGGATTCCGTTTTCCGGGTCGGCCGTTTCACAGGAGGAGCATAACACAGGAACAAACGTAATTCAATATATTTTTATTGTTTTTCGATATATATGTGGGGCAAAAGTACAGAAAGGAAAGCACGGAAAGCAAACAGATCGATCGTCACAAAGCAGATTAACTTGGCCGATATCTTAATCATTTTTCCTGGCCGATAACCAGCCAAGTCACTTTCTTCTGTATTGCCGGTTCCGACTATTCGGCTTGTTCGGGATAGTCATTTCAACGAATCCCTGCTCTAATGCAGGAGTTAAATCATCCTGAGTTCCCGGAAATTAATTAACTCCCGATCCTCAAAGAAGTAATTCGCAAGTTCAAAAATGTTGATTTTCTTTAGAAAATAATGCCTTTTTGTTGCATTCACCAGCTGCATAAGGCATTCTTATAAAGAGAAACAGGTCCCTGATGACCCTGAAAAGATGTACCCGAAATACAAGTTTGATGATGATGAAAGCGAAGGGACACGGGTACCTGCAGGCGGGCTTCATCCTCGCCCGCGGCTGCTTCAGCAGCGAAAATGAGAAAACAGCTATGAATGATAAAATAATAAATTTTGCAATTCGTATCCAAAGTATTGCACAAGCAGGACTCCAATATGGAAAGGACATATATGATAAAGAGCGGTATGAGGAACTAAGAAAAATTGCCGCTGAAATGATTTCGGAAAGAACGGATATTCCAACAGACAAAGTCTACAATTTATTTTGTAATGAATCAGGTTATCAAACTCCGAAAGTGGATACAAGAGCCGCCATATTCCTTGATGATAAAATTCTACTTGTTCATGAAAATAATGGTACCTGGGCATTGCCGGGCGGTTGGTGTGATGTTGACCAGTCCATTGCATCCAATACGGAAAAGGAAGTCAGAGAAGAAACGGGATTAATTGTATCGGCGGAAAAACTGATTGCGGTTCAAGATTGGCGTAAGCATAATATTACAAATTATGCTTACGGAGTTGTAAAAGTTTTTTTCTTGTGCAAGTATAAGAGCGGCAAATTTAAGCAAAATGTAGAAACAACAGAGATTGCTCTTTTTGGCAAAGATGATCTGCCAGATAATCTTGCGAAAGAAAAAAGTACAAAAGAGCAAATACGAATGTGTTTTGAATCATTTTATCATTTCGATTTGCCAACATTATTTGATTAAACAAATACCAGGTTATTATAATGTTCGGTTCCCTTGGGGACTCCTGCAGGAATATGGCATCGAGACTGCCAAGGACATTCAGGATGCTCTCAAAGACCTGCCCGGCTATGAAAAGTCTGAGCGCGCCGGCTCCGACGACTGCCGTGACGGCTGCAAGGAAAAAACGTCAACTCCGGTTATGACTCCATACGGATCGATGTCCCCCGGAACCGCAATTATGCTTCCACGCGTACGCGAAGCATGTTCCACGAATATCCCTCTATCGTTCCGCGGAGCAATGTCTTGCCGGATAAATGACCGTCCAGCGAAAACCTCTCCGGCATGCTTCTCGGCGCGATGACTTCGTGATCTGCTGCATTCGTGGTCTTGATATCCTCTGCCTGCAGGACGACGGCATCCTCTATGCCTGTCACATGAAAATCCTGCAGCTCCGCCTCAAAGGGAATATCCTCACCGTTTCTGCTCAGAATAAAAAATACAAGCTCGTTCTTTTCCGTATTGTGCACGCAAAGAGCATCAATATACGGAATGCGCATGCCATGATAATCATAACCGGCAATATCCTCCACACATTCCAGCACCGAGCCCCGGCCGAATTCAGACATAAGGGCAAACGGATAATAGATCGGCTGCACCCAGCAGCCTCCGCCTTTTTCCGTCATAATGCAGGCGCTGATATTGGTAAGCAGAGACTGACATGCGAATTTCACCCGGTCACAGTGCCTGAGCATCGTCATGAGCATACTGGCAAAGAGAAGCGTATCCTCCATCGTATAGATCTGCTCGCTGAATGCCGGCGCAATTTCCCAGTCCCTGGAATTTACATCCTTTTCCACCTCGGTGCCCCGGATCTCCCATACGCCCCATTCGTCTATGCTGATGTTAATCTGCTTCCGGGATCTCTTTTTGCTCCTGACCGTGTCGCAGATGCCCTCTACCGTGTGAATGTAGCGGTCAAAATCCGCCGCCTGCGCGAGGAATGCCGCCGTCCCCGCTTCCTGCCCTCCAAAGTACTGATGAAGCGCAATATAGTCCACATAATCGTAGGCTTCCTCCAGAACAATGCGCTCCCAATCCGTATAGCTGGCCATCGACGCGGATGAGCTTCCGCAGACAACGAGCTGCAGATCCGCATCCAGCGCTTTCATGGCATGCGCCGTCTGCGCCGCCAGCTTTCCATATTCCTCCGCCGTTTTATGACCGATCTGCCAGTCCCCGTCCATCTCGTTTCCGAGGCACCAGACCGGTATTTCATACGGCGCCGCATGTCCGTTGCCGGCACGCATATCACTGTAAAACGTTCCCGCCGGCAAATTACAGTATTCCAGAAAGGACAGCGCGTTTTCAATCCCCTTGGTTCCGAGATTCACCGCAAAGACAGGCATGACTCCCGCCTTGCCGGCCCATTTCATGAATTCGTCTGTTCCGAATTCATTCGTTTCAATGGATTTCCAGGCCAATGTCCGCTTACGCGGACGATTTTCCTTAGGTCCTACGCCATCCCTCCAGTCATATGTGGAGACAAAATTGCCGCCCGGATACCGCACACAGGTAACTCCCATGCCTTTGATTTTTTCGAGCACATCCCCACGAAAACCGTCTTCATCAGAACAAGGGTGATCCGGTTCATAAATTCCCGAGTAGACGACCCGCCCCATATGCTCTACAAACGACCCGTAAATATAAGGGCTGATCTCGCCTTTCTGAAAGCTCCGGTTCACCTTGATTCTGGCACTTTGCATCATATTCGCTGTTCAGCCTGAGGCTGACTCCTTTCTGCACTCCGCCCCCAGCGGGCAGGATTTTTAATTTTATCGGTACGCCTTTACTCTTTTACCCCGGTTGTCGCAATTCCCTCCATGAAAAATCTCTGTCCGAACAGAAACAGAATCATCAGCGGCGCGACAGATACCACCGTGGCCGCCAGTGTCGGGCCATATTTGATCGAATGATTGCCGACGAGAATCGCAAGACCTGCCGAGAGTGTTCTCATCTCCACAGAGCTTGTGAGCATCATCGGATACAGAAGATCGTTCCAATTGTTCATGAAATGAAAGATTCCCAGGCTGATAAAGGCCGGCCTTGAGAGCGGCGCTATGATTTTTCCGTAAATTCCGAGTTCCCCCATCCCGTCAATTCTTGCAGCCTCTTCGAGTGATTTGGGGATCCCTCCGAAAAAGGAGGCCAGAAGATATATCCCATAAGCGCTCGCAATCCTCGGAAGTATCAGACCGGCAAAGGAATTCAATATGCCCAGCTTATACTCTTCTATATAGAGCGGAATCATAATGACCTGAAACGGAACCATCATCGTGATCAGGATCATTCCGAAAATAATATCTTTTCCCTTGAATCGCAGCCGCGCAAAGGCGTACGCTGCCAGAGAGTCAATCAGAAGACTGATGACCGTGACGCTCCCGGCAAACAGCACTGTATTTTTAAGCATATTCAGCACGGGCAGTATCGAAAATACATACCGGTACTGATCGCTCACCCAGCTCCGCGGAAAAAAGGACGGAGGCCAGCGGATCACATCCGCATCCGTTTTGAACGAAGAAACCAACATCCATAAAATCGGGAACAGCACGATCAGCGCAATCAGTAAAAGAAGAATATCGCCGGCTGCCTTTCCCGCCTGCCGCTTTCTCTTTCGGACTTTCATTCCTCTGCTTCCCCCAGCGTCTGCTTTCTAAAGCCAAATGTCACAAGTGCAATCAGAACAAATAACACGACGGATATGGAAGAAGCATAGCCCAGATCATGCGTTGTCTGAAATCCTCGGTCATAGATATAGGTGACCAGCGTTTCCGTACTGTTTAACGGACCGCCTCCGGTCATGACATAAATCTGGTCAAAGGCCTGAAATGCCGCAATGAGAATGGTCACGAAGCAGAAGCTGATCGTTCTGCGGATCGAGGGAACTGTCACATAGATGAACTTCTGGAAATTTGACGCGCCGTCCAGCTCTGCCGCTTCATACAAGGCCGCCGGGATATCCAGCGCCGCCGCGGACAGGAGCGTCACGGTATAGCCGAAATTTTTCCAAACGGTAATCAGCGCAACCGTCGGCAGCGCCCCTGTCACACTGTTCAGAAGATTCGGCATCGCCATGCCAAAACGGCGCAGTACATAGGATAAGACGCTGGAATTGGCATTGAGAAGCATGGACCAGATAATACTGATCGCCGTCATGGAGCAGACGTACGGAAGATAAAATGTCGCGCGGAGCAACTTGTCAAGGCGTCTGTTTCCCAGCATCAGCATGACCAGAAAAAGGGCAAGAAGCAGTTGCAGCGGAATTTCCAGCGCGGAAAACAGCAGTGTGTTTTTCGCCGCATTCCAGATCCGCCCGTCCTGAAACAGTCTGGCATAGTTTTCAATTCCCGCAAAGCCTATATCATTCATATATATGTCAATGCGCAGGAAGCTCAGAACAAAAGCGCTGATCAGCGGAATGAATACAAAGACCGTCAGGACTGCCATGGCCGGAAGAATAAACAGATATGCTTTTTTCTGATGATATGTATTTATTTTTCTCGTTTTCATTATTTTCCGCCATCCGGCATTTTTCTTTCCTGCCTGCTGCTGTGACCCTTTTATTCCTGTTCTTCGGGCAGAGCCGCGGCCCTTGATGCCGCGGCCCTGCTCCGATATGCCTCACTTGCCGACGATGGAATCCAATGTATCCGAGGCCTCCTGCAATGCGGCCTCCACATCCTCTCCGGCAAGCACTTTCTCCATCAGCGGCGCCATGACGTCCGAATCGATCTGGCTGCCGTAGGAATAGCCGAGATGCCAGTCACGGCCTATGGTAGAAGCCGCGGACACGTCGCTGAGAATTTCATTGCTCTGGATCTCCGAGTCTTTCAGCACGGACTTCGACCACACCGGGAATCCATTGGTGACGGACCACTTTTTCAAAACAGGGTCCGACAGCCAGTATGCCATAAAGCGGTAAACCGCGTCTCTGACGGTCTCATCCGCTCCCTTCGTCAGCATCCAGCAGCATCCGCCCTCTGCGGAATAAGCGCCCGCCGTTCCCGCCGGAATCGCTGCAATGCCGTAATTCATCCCCAGTGCATTCAGTCCGTTGATGTTCCACGGTCCGGACATGCTCATGGCCACCTGTCCGGATTGAAACATCGTGTCCGCCTCTGCCGCGGTAAGCCCGGCCGGAGAAACGCCTTCCCCGGCAAGCTCCTGTAACCACCGGAGCGTCTGCCTGTTCTCGTCGGACACCAGCAGATTCTGATCTGTATTGATGTCAATGACATCTCCGCCATTGCCCCAGAGATACTGCACATAGGCGCCATAATCCTTGGGAAGCGCCAGTCCGTAAATTCCCTTTGAACTGTCCGTCAGCTTTCCGGCTGCCTCTGCCAGCTCCTCAAAGGTCGCCGGAGGAAGCTCCGGATCCAGCCCCGCTTGCTCAAACAGATCCTTGTTATAATACAGATACTGAAGATTATATTGCATCGGAACGCCGTACTGCACGCCGTCCACTACCCCCTTTTCGAGGACGTTGTCATAAAAATTACTTTTATCAATGTCCGTCGCATCCCAGAAATCACTGATGTCCTCCAGCATGCCGTTGGTTGCGTACTCGTTGATCAGCTCGATTCCCGCGAGGATAAAGGACGGACCGGTACCCGTAGACACTGCGGTGGGGAGCTTTGCCAGCAATGTGCCGTAATCCATAATATCCACAGCGACCTTGATATTATCGTCATTGGTGCTGTTGTACTCATCTACGATCTCCCGGAGAACATCGCCGTCCGAGCCTGTGAAATTACACCAGAATGAAATTTCAACCGGCTCTGCTGCGGAAAATCCCTCCTGTTCCGATCCTGCCTCTTTCGCTTCCTCTGATACGGATTCTGCTGTTGTGCCGACCCCCTCTCCCGCTCCCGAGGGTGTCGGCGCCGCCCCGCACCCCGCAAGGAGCATGGCTGTCATGGTACCTGTCAGAAGCAGGCTGATCTGTCTCTTTTTCATTTTCTCCTCCTTATGAAATTTCACTGCCACCTGAAAAGCATCTCTCTGTTTGTCATTTTGCTTTTGCGGTTACGTGACCGCTTATTTATTATTATATATTTTAATCAATTCCTGTCAATAAAAATATGTGCGCCATCATTCAAAATCATGCGGCACACATAAAACATGCTCTCCATATCCGTCATTTCTTAATTACAGGGTATTCCCTCGGACAATTTCAAAGGGTATGACTGTTTTCTGCTCTGCCGGAACGCCTCCGCACAGCTGCATGATGATTCTTCCTGCCGCCTCCCCGATGCGTTCGACATGATTATCAACGGCAACCACACTCGAACTCAGCAGCCCGAACGCTTCGGAATGATCGAATGTCATCAGCCCGTAATCCACGCCCAGCCTGCGCCCTCTCCGGTTCATGTCCCGGATGACCTCCGTCGCAAACGTCTCTCCCGAGCAGAGCACGGCCGGCCTGTCTTCCGCGCGCCGCCCGGCAAGTTCCGCCGTCTCTTCCGCATATCCCTCCCCGGTTATGACATGCAGTCTGACATTTTCTCCTGCGAGCCTCCCACGGATCCCCTCCAGCCGTCTGTGATGCCCGAAATTCCGCGCCCCCTCCCGATCATACAGAGCCGGAGCGACGAACAGAATATCCCGGTAGCCCCGCCGCAGAATATAATCCGCCGCCGCCGCTCCCGCCGCTTTCTCATCATTTCCGATGCACGGGCAGGGACAATCCGGCATTTCATCGATCCCGAGGAGGCAGTAATTCGTATGAATGTTTTTCATGATTTTTTGCAGCTCTTTCCCCTTATTGATGGGATTCAGAATAATTCCGTCGACATGATTCCCCTGTAGCATGGCGACCATCTTTTTTTCCAGCTGCTTATCGTCCTCATGGATCAGAATGTTCAGAATGTAGCCCTCGCGGGACACGACCTCCGCAAGCGCATTGCACAGTCTCGGATAGTACTGGTTGTCAAGAAACGGCACGATCATTCCGATCGTCATACTCTTCCCGGAGACCAGCGTTCTGGCCACAAGATCAGGGTGGTAATTCAGCTCCGCCGCTTTATCCAGTATTCTCCGCTTTGTCTCCGCGTTAATTCTCCCATTGTCATGCAAAGCTCTCTGCACCGTCGCAAGAGAGACGCCGCATTCTCTTGCCAGATCTTTCGTCGTAACCATTTATTCCCCCACTGCCGGCCGCCCGGTCGCGCCCGGCGGACACGATTCCTGCTTCGTATTTTACCGCACTGCCGCTCTTTTCCACAACAGAGCCCCATCCCCCCAAAAACATCCGGCGCGGCGTTCCCCAGAAGCCGGGAACCGCCGCGCCGGATTACAGATCCTTATTTATATTATATTGACTGCCCTTATTATATTTACCACTCTGCCGACATTGCCTGCATCACATTCTCTCGTGCGCGTTGCGGGCGATGACGTCGAGCTGCTGCTCTCTCGTCAGGTCGATGAACTTGACCGCGTAGCCCGATACACGGATAGTGAAGTTCGCATACTCCGGCTTCTCCGGGTGCTCCATCGCATCTTTCAGCTTCTCCACGCCGAAGACGTTGACGTTGAGGTGATGCGCGCCCTGATCAAAGTAGCCGTCGAGGACACGCGCCAGATTCACCTTGCGCTCCTCCGCGGAATGGCCGAGCGCGCCCGGATTGATGGTCTGCGTGTTGGAGATGCCGTCCAGCGCATACTCGTAAGGGAGCTTCGCCACCGAGTTCAGAGAAGCCAGCAGTCCGTTCTTCTCCGCACCATAGGCCGGGTTCGCGCCGGGAGCGAAGGGCGCATACGCCTCGCGGCCGTCCGGCAGCGCGCCGGTGGCCTTTCCGTAGACCACGTTGGAGGTGATCGTCAGGATCGAGGTCGTCGGCTCGGAATTACGGTAGGTGTGGTGCTTGCGGATCTTGTTCATAAACTCCTTGAGAAGCCATACGGCGATCTCATCCGCGCGCTCGTCGTCGTTGCCGTATCTCGGGAAATCGCCCTCGATCTGGTAATCGGTCACAAGTCCCGACGCGTCGCGGACGGTTTTCACTTTCGCATACTTGATCGCGGACAGGGAATCCACCACATGGGAGAAGCCCGCGATGCCGGTTGCAAAGGTGCGCCGGACATCGGTGTCGATCAGCGCCATCTCGGCCGCCTCGTAGTAATACTTGTCGTGCATGTACTGAATCAGATTCAGGATGTTGACATAGAGGCCGGCGAGCCAGTCGAGCATCAGATCATACTTGTGCATGACCTCGCCGTAATCCAGATACTCCGAGGTGATCGGCGCATACTCCGGTCCCACCTGCATATGATTTCCATTCTTATCGAAGAACTTCTCATCCCTGCCGCCGTTGATCGCGTACAGCAGGCACTTCGCGAGGTTCGCGCGGGCGCCAAAGAACTGCATTTCCTTACCGGTCTGGGTCGCGGAGACGCAGCAGCAGATGCTGTAATCGTCGCCCCATACCGGCTTCATGACATCGTCGTTCTCATACTGCACGGAGCTGGTGTTCACCGAAATCTTCGCCGCATACTGCTTGAAGCTCTCCGGCAGCCGGCTCGAATAGAGCACCGTGAGGTTCGGCTCCGGGGACGGTCCCATGTTTTCCAGCGTGTGAAGAAAGCGGTAGTCATTCCTCGTGACCATGCTGCGGCCGTCCATGCCGATGCCCGCGACCTCCAGCGTCGCCCAGACCGGGTCGCCGGAGAACAGCTGGTTATAGGAGGGAATACGGGCGAATTTCACCATACGGAATTTCAGCACCAGATGATCGATCAGCTCCTGCGCCTCCGCCTCCGTGAGGGTTCCCTCCTTCAGATCTCTCGAAATATAGATGTCAAGGAACGTCGAGATGCGCCCGACGCTCATCGCCGCGCCGTTCTGTGTCTTGATGGCGGCAAGATAGCCGAAATACAGCCACTGCACCGCTTCTTTCGCGTTCTTTGCCGGTCCGGAGATGTCGTATCCGTAGCTCGACGCCATGGCCTTCATCCCCTGCAGGGCGCGGATCTGCTCGGCGATCTCCTCTCTCTGGCGGATGATGTCGTCGGTCATGGTGCCGTCGCCGCAGAACGAGAAGTCCTTTTTCTTTTCTTCCATGAGGAAGTCGATGCCGTACAGCGCGACTCTCCGGTAGTCGCCGACGATGCGGCCGCGGCCGTAGGTGTCGGGGAGGCCGGTTACGATGTGGCTGTGTCTCGCCGCTTTCATCTCCGGCGTATAGGCATCGAAGACCGCCGCGTTGTGGGTCTTGTGATACTCGGTAAAGATCTTGTGGAACTTCTCATTGACCTTGTAGCCATAGGTCTCTGCCGCTTCCTCCGCCATCTTGATGCCGCCGTAGGGCATGAACGCTCTCTTGAGCGGCTTATCGGTCTGAATGCCGACGACCTTTTCCAGATCCTTCATTGACTCGTCGATATAGCCCGGCCCGTATGCGGTAAGGCCGGAGACCACCTCGGTTTCGCACTCGAGGACGCCCCCCCTGGCGCGCTCCTCCTTCTGCAGCTCCTGCAATCTTCCCCAGAGCTTGTCCGTCGCCTCCGTCGGCCCGGCGAGGAAGCTCTCGTCTCCCTCATACGGCTCATAATTTTTCTGAATGAACTCTCTGACGTTTACCTCATCCGTCCACTTATTGCCCTTAAAGCCTCTCCATTCCTCTCTCATCGCGAATACCCTTTCTGTCTGTGCCATGCGCACTGTCTGTATTCCTCCGGCCGTTGTGCGGGCGGTCCGGGGAACGCCCCCGCGGGATATTTCTTTCTCATCTCGCAGAGCCAGTTTATCCGAGTTAGTTATGCAAAACTTTGACTATAATCAATTTTATGAAATTTTATTTTCCACATCACGCCCGTTCTCCCCGCAGGATCCGTTCCGCGTTCGCCACGCGTTCCGGCGCCGGGCTCTCTGTATCGCCCAGCGTATAGGGAATCCCCAGCTTTTCCCACTTGTAGATTCCCAGCGCATGGTACGGAAGAATCTCGATCCTCTGCACGTTGGACAGCGTCTCGATAAAGGCTCTGGTCTGCCGGAGGTATCCATCGTCGTCCGTGATCCCGGGCACCAGCACCTGCCGGATCCATACCGGCTTCCCCATGTCGCTGAGAAGACGGAGCATATCGAGGATATTTTCATTTCCCCAGCCCGTGAGCTTCCGATGCTGAACCGGATCAATATGCTTGATGTCCACCAGCAGAAGATCCGTATTTTCCATCAGCTCCCGGAATTTTGAAAAGAACGGCTCCTCTCTCGTGAACGGCTGTCCCGCCGTGTCGATGCAGGTGCCGATCCCCCGTGCCTTCGCTTTCCGGAAGAGCTCGAGCAGAAAATCCATCTGCAGCAGCGCCTCGCCGCCGCTGACCGTAATGCCTCCGTCACTCCCCCAGTAGCTCCGGTAGCGCTCCGCCTGACCCAGAAGCTCATCCGCGGTCTTCACATTATCCGTCTCGCGCCCCCACGTGTCCACATTGTGGCAGTAAGCGCAGCGCATCATGCAGCCCTGCAGGAAGATCACAAACCGCACACCCGGACCGTCCACCGAGCCGAACGTTTCCAGGGAGTGTATCCTGCCCTTCACTTCATCCATCGGCACCCCTCTCTTTCCTGTTCCCACCGTCGTCTGCTGCTACCATACCGGATTTCCGGCGCGTTTACTTTGACCAGGATCAAAGTTCACGCAAAAAGCCGCTGCATCGAATGAAGTTGTGCCTATATATTGTGCATCATTTGTTCCAAAAACACAATATATTGGCGGCGCCTTTTTTCGATGCAGCGGCATATGCCGCCTGTTCCTCTGTGCAACCCTGTTCCGGACTAGTGATCGAACATATTCCTCAGCCCCTCATAATCAAGGATCTCCCAGCTGCTCTGTCCCTGCTTCCGGATCAGTTTCTCTCTTTCCAGCTCGCCGAGCTTGCGGCTCACCGTCTCCGGCCGCAGATTGACGCTCGCCGCGATATCGTCGAGACGGAGCGTCACGAAGCGGTCCGCACTCCGTTCTTTCCGATACAAAAGAAGCCCCGCAAGACGCGCTTTCGGCTCACTGGTTCCGAGAATCAGATTGCGTTCATTGGCGTCATGGAGCTTGCGGCTCAACATGCCGATCACCTTGAGCGCGATATCCGCATCCCGGATGACCTCCTCAAAATCCCGGCGGTATATCTTGCACACACGGGTTTCCGTGAGGCAGACCGCCGAGTAAGGGTACACACTCCCGTGCAGAAAAATTCCCTCCCAGATGGTGTCATGATCCGAAAAAATTCCGGCGATCTTTTCCCTTCCCTCCCCATCCATCGAGGAGAGTTTCACGCGTCCCCGGAGAATGATAAAGATTCCGTCAACCTCATCCCCCTCCTCGAACAGAAAGCTGTCCTTTTCCAGCGTATAGTGCTGAGAGCGGCGCATCATCGTGAGGTGCTTATCCTCCGGAAGCCCCTGAAGAAATTCCACCTTGTCCGTGCACCGCCCGTGACATTTCTCACAGTCGGCGCAGTCCGCCCCCGTTCCGCTCTGTATGATCGTTTTCACTTCCGAAGTTTTCCGCTCTGATGCCGTCATCGTATCCGTTCCGCTTTCCTGCCGCTCTGCATGCTTCCACGATAACGACATTTTCGGCTCCCGTCAACCGCGCGCCCTCTTCTCAGAACCGGCTACTCCTTGACCGCTCCCGTCGTGAGCCCGCCGATAATATAACGCTGCCCAACAAGATAGACAATGACGACCGGGAGACAGGTCAGAACAATGTCCGCAAAGATATAGTTCCAGTAGCTTTTGTTCTTTCCGAAAAACTGATAGACCGCCATCGTCATCGGGAACAGCCGGCTCTTGCTGGAGAGATAAAGCGGCGTGAGAAAATCACTCCACACTCCCATAAACTGCAGAATAAAGCAGGTGATCAGCGTCGGCTTCATCAGAGGGAAAATGATACGGAAAAACAGGTGGACCGCCCCCGCGCCGTCGATCACCGCCGCCTCGTCCATCTGCACCGGAACCGACTGCACGAAGCTGTATACCGTAAACACGCAGAACGGGATCATCGCGCTGGTGAAAACGAGAATGATGCCAAGCCGCGTATTCGTCAGATGCAGCCATTGAAACAGCCGCACAAGCGTCACATAATTGACCGGAAAGAACAGCCCCGAGAGGATGAAATAATACAGGAAATTATGAAAGCCGGTGCGCCGCCTTGACAGAACAAAGGCTCCCATTGCGCTGAGAAGCACGCCGAGCGACGTTGAGCTCAGCGCGTAGCACAGCGAGCTCGCAAAGCCTTGCGCGAGTCTCCCCTCCCGTATCACAATGAGGTAGTTTTCCCAGAGCCACTCCGCGGGGAGCGCCATGCTCATCCGCGCCGCCTCTCCTCTGGTCTTGAGCGAATTGATAAATACCATGTAAAAGGGGAGCACCACAAACGAGCACAGGAAAAGGCTCACCGCCGTTTTCAGCACAAAACGGATCCGTTTCTTCTTCATGCCGCCTCCGTCTCCCTCCTGCTCATCACGCGGACAACCGCAATCCCCGCCGCCGCCGTGATCACAAGAAGTATGGTGTTCAGCGCTGTGGACATCCCGTACCGGCCGCTGGAATACAACTGGTAGGAATAGGTCGTGATCACTTCTGTCACATGCCCTGGTCCCCCGTTCGTCAGCACATAGACGATATCGAACACCTTGAGCCCGTAGGTGATGCCGAACACCAGATTGATCATGACCGCCCCTTTCATCATCGGCAGGGTCACGTAGCGAAGCTTCTGCCAGAAGTCCGCGCCGTCGATCATGGCCGCCTCATAATAGTCATGCGGGATCGCGTTGAGCCCCGCCAGAAAAATCGTCATGACATAGCCGATGCCGCGCCACGCGTCCACACCGAAGATCGATCCCCACACCACATGGAGATCCGAGAGCCACTTCTGCTTCAGAAAGCCGAGGCCCGCTGCGGTAAGTCCCGCATTCAGCAGCCCGCTCTGATAATTCAGCACGGAGCGGAAAATCAGTCCGATGATGACAAAGGGCAGGATCGAAGGAAGGTACAGAATGGTTCGGTAGATTCCCTTTCCCTTAAGCCCCTCCTGCAGCATAATGGCCAGAAACAGTGCGGGAACGAGCTTCACGATATTGGAGATGACCGTGAAGCGGAGCGTATTGGCGATCCCCTGTCCGTAATTCTCATGGGAAGTAAAAATTTCAAAATAGTTCTGCAGCCCGACAAAATGCAGCCCGTTCACCGCGGTTCTCGAGCCCCAGTCGGTAAAGGAGTAGAATATGCCCATCAGACTGGGAAAGAGAAAAAATGCGATATACAGGGTCAGGGGCAGTGCCGCGAACCACATCGGATACAGCTTTTTCTTATTCATACACGCCCCTGCCCTTTCCGCCAAAGCAATCACTTCCACGCGGGATCGTCCGCCGTCGCCGCCGCTTCTGCACGGCGCGCATCCATGTTGGACAGCACCTCATCCGCTTCCATCGTCCCCTGACAATAGGCCACCATGTCAGCGCCGAAATTCATCCAGTAATCATTAGTATACTTTGTTCCCGTCTGCAGAACAGGCGTCTCCATCTTCGCCTTGTCGACCGACGCCATAAACTCCTCCTCTTCCGGAAGCCAGTGCTGCTCAATCACGGTATTGACATCGAGATTCGTATAGCCGGGCGAATTGTCCAGAATTTCCTGTAGGCTCTCCGGCGTGCAGAGGAACGTGAAGAACGCTCTCACCAGGTCCTCGTGCGGCGTGCTCTTATATCCGAACATCGTAGGCCCCGCCGGATTGGTCGGATAGCAGTCGTTGTCGTTCAGCGGAATCAGGAACAGACCGAACTCGTCGCCGGTCCCCGTGTCCTCTTTGATCTGCTGGATATAGCTCGAGTTTGCCATCGCCATCGCGCAGGTCCTGTCCCCGAACTCGTTGGACATGTTGGTGGAATCCGTGCCGATCCAGTCTTCTCCGAAATAGCCAAGATCCGAGAGTTCCTTGAATTCTTTCAGAACCGTCAGCATCCCCTCGTTGCCCGCAAAGACCGCCTTGTTGCTGTTCAGCGCCTCATAGAGCCCCGGCTGCTGCGCCTCATAGCTCCCTCCGATCTGGAAGAACGCAAGCTGATGCTGCCAGCCGTCCGCCCCCGGCATGAACCACGGCGTGATCCCTGCCTCCGCAATGATCTTGCAGTCCGCTTTCAGCTCCTCATAGGTGGACGGCGTTTTGTTGATCCCCAGCTCCTCAAACAGCGTTTTATTGTACAGCATGACATACTCCGGAGAGTTGTGCCATATCTGCAGCCCGTAAAGCTTCCCGTCGCTGGTGCAGGAGGAGAGCCGTGCTTTCGGCATGACCGCCTCCCATGCCTCCCCTGTGAAGTCGATGCAGTAATTCTCGGGATCCACGATCACCGAGCTGATGGCAAAGGGGTTCGACTGGATCCAGAACACATCCGGACAGGTTCCGTTCGCCAGATCACTCTGCAGAATATCGCTGTACTGGTCGGCGGGAATCGTCTGCAGATCCACCGTCACGCCATACGTTTCCTCAAACCGCGCGATCACGGCGTCATAGCGGCTGTCCATCCAGCCAGCCGACACGAGGATGCTGAGCTCCTCGCCGTCAAACTGTCCCTCATTTGCGACCGCCTCGATCACAACGCCGTCTGCCGGGGCGCTTTCCCCCGCTCCGCCTTCCTTTGCCGGGACTTCCGCATCCTCCTCCGCGCTCTCCGCCGGGGCTTCCGTTTGCGGTGCGCCGCTTTCCGCCTCCCCCGCCGGCGCATTCGCCGCCCCTCCGGAGCCACATCCGGAAAGCAGCGCCGCCGCACACACGTAGCTGAGTATCACTGCCAGCATGTTACGTTTCATAACAATTCTCCCTTCTTCCTTATCGAAGCACTTTGTACGAGGCTGTACGAGACGCGTAATGTGCCGCGCCGCTTCGCGTCTCACGCCGTCCCGCTACGTAACAGCACGTTTCGCTCACGGAGCAAATCAGCGCATCCGCGTGATTTTTCACACTGGCCTCTCATTTTGAGAACTTGATTCTGAAAAGCGTTTTCTCCTGTACCATGAACAGCGTAGCAAAGCGTTTCGCCTGTTTCTATGGATTTTCCCGGACTCCCCCTTGCACTTTTTTGAAAGCTGACAAAAAAACTCTCTGTGCGTTTGTAATTATTCCGCTCCAATGCTATTCTGTCCTTGCATTTACCCCCCTGTTTTGCCCAATGCTCTGCGCAGGGCAGTGCACTGATTCCGTTTTTCTTTCTGCGAGGTATTGGGTCTTATGCTTTTCCGTCTTCTCCAAAAAATTCCAGAGAGTAGTCCCCCGGATTCCAGGGCGGCGGGGAGAGGCTTTGCCGGGAAAAAGGCTCCCAGAAAGCTGCAGTCCAAGCTGTTCGGCTACTATCTCATTGTTCCCTGTGTCTTGCTCGCGGTATTCACTGCGTTTTTCTGGTACCTCGCCTCCACCGTGCTGCTCCGTCAGGCGAGACAGTCTCTGACCACGCTGAACTCCTCTTTCCGGGAGCAGGTGGACAGCGCCCTTTCGGATCTCGACTATGTCTCCGCCACCATCAATTACGTCAATATCCGAAAAGAGGTTCCCGATGAGGCGCTCCGGGACGGCCTCTCTCCCGCAAGCCTGCCCGTCCTCTCCAATCTCTATGCCACCATCAACAGCACGACGCTCCGCGCCGATCAGATCAATTTCTACGATCCGGTCGGGAATACCATACGGATCGGCAAGGTCACAAAGTACGAAAAGCTCGATCCGGACTCCCTTTTTTTCTACGAAGAGACTGCGGAAAGAGACGGCCGCATCCTCATCGGCACGCCCTGTCTTACCGGCCGTTATGCCACCGGCAGCGGCAGTCCTGACTGGTATCTCTCCGTGTATCGGAATTTTTTTGCCTCGCGCAGCGAAAGAAATGCCGGCGTGACCGAGGCGGTCCGGCGCTGCAGTCAGATTTTTCGGAGCGTCCTTTCCTATCAGAGAAAGGATGATTCTTCCGCCTCCGTCTATATCCTCAACACCGACGGCGTCCTCGTCTATCCGTACAATCTATCCTCCGAGGAGCGGGTGCGGATCGAAAAGGCCGCGGCCTCCGTTTCGCTGACCGCCTCCTCTGGGACGCTCACCCGCGACCCCCTGACCGGCAGGCGGGTCCGCTACGCGCAGGAGGTCTCCCCATACAGCGGCTGGACCTATCTGACCGTGCAGCAGGAGAGCATTATTCTGGCGCCGTTTTACCGCGTGCTTTCCTCTCTCGTGTTTCTCCTGATCCTGCTGCTGGCGTTTACGCTTCTGATCACATGGTATGTTTCCCGCTCCATGGTAAAGCCGGTGAAGCATCTGAAGCATATTCTCCAGCGCCTGAGCATCGGGAATCTCGGCGTGGAAAAAACCGATAACTACAACCCGTCCTACGAGGAGCTGGGCGAGCTGTACGCCGAATACCAGAAGATGAGCGAAAAGCTGAAAGTCTCCATGGACGAGCTGCTCGAGGCGCGCCAGCAGGAGCTCAATTCCCGCGCCAGCGCGCTGCAGGCGCAGGTCAATCCGCATTTTTACTACAACACGCTCTCCTGCATCTCCATCCTCTCGGAAAACGGCTGCAACCGGGAAATCGAGAAGCTCTGCCTCGTCCTCGCCCAGTGTATGCGCTATATCTCCGATACCTCAAGCTCCCTCGTCTCTCTGGGGACAGAGCTGGAATATGTCCGAAAATATCTCTACTGCATGAAGGTGCGCTATCAGGACAGTCTCCGGTGCGAAATGGATATCGAGCCCTCTCTGCTGGAGGAATCCATCCCGAGGCTGATCATTCAGCCGCTTGCAGAAAATGCCATCCGCCACGGAACGGACTGTCTTCCCCCCTGGGAGCTGCGCATCCGCGGATTCCGCACGGAAAACGGCTGGATCATCGAAGTGCAGGATTCGGGGAACGGCTTTTCCGAGGCCGCCATCCGGACATTACAGGAAAAAATCAGCGAGCTGGACCGCCGTCAGGGCCTCCCCGATCTCCGGATCGGCGGCCTCGGACTGGTGAGCGTCTATCTTCGCTGGAAAATATGCTGCGGAAACAATGCCGTTTTTGAATTCGGCAACACAGCGGACGGACACGCCTTTGTCCGTCTCGGGAGGCTCGTATAAACCATGAGAAATCAAAACATGAAAAGATCTGACACAGACCCGCAGACGCCCGTCCCCACCGCGGCGCGCTGCCGCGCCGTCTTCGACCGTGTGCCCGGGGCCGTACCCGCCGGGGACTGCGACGTTTCCGGCAACGGCCGCTGGCGCGTATGGCAGTACGCGGGCACAAAAATCGACGCCCCCATACTGGGCAACGGGGATCTCCTCGCCGCGTTCGCCGGCCCCTGCCGTTACCCGCAGTTCTGGGTTTCAACCAATGACTTCTGGCAGATGGAGAGCGCGGCAAACTGGGAGTTCTTCCACGACAATGCCGCCGCCCGCTTTGATCCTCCGGTCTGCCTCGGAAGCCCCCGGCCCATCGGGCGGCTCGTCTTTGATATTCCGGCTCTCGAGAATACATCGTTCCGCGCCGAGCAGGACTTTTTCACCGCTACGACGGCCGCCGTATTCACATGGCCGGACGGCGCCGTTTGCCATATGGATTCCTACGTCGCCGCAACGGAAAATATTCTCATCGTTTCGCTCGTCTCCGAGCGGGAGCTTTCGCTCCGCTATGAGTTCCGTTTTCCGGACGAAACGGGGCTTGGCTGCGATCTCGGCATCGACTTTACCGGACGGAGAGCTTCCTCCTCCGATTCTCTTTCCGGAACGTTCGCCGGGCTCCTCGGCGGCATGCCCCTGCAGGTAAAAAGCGAACGGGACGGCGTGATCTCCGGCTTCCGCGAATTTTCCGATCACACGGATATGACCGTACGGGCCGGCTTTGCCGCGTCCTGTCTCTCCTGCCACAGTCTTTCCATGACGATCCCCGCCGGGGAACGGCGTGTCTTTGTGCTCCCCGTCCGAACGCTGGGACAGGTGTCGCGTCCTCTGGAGTATGCCGAATCCAGAGCACGCTGGATTTCCGCCTCCGACATTGCGGAGCTCCGAGAACAGCACCTTGGCTGGTGGCGTTCCTACTGGTCCGTGTCCGACGTCTCTCTGGATGACCCTGTCATCGAACAAAGATATTATCTGTCACAGTATATGATGGGGAGCCTTTCCCGCAATCCGGACTATCCGCCCGATATCTTCGGCATCTGCACCTTTGACCGCCCTGCGTGGAACGGCAATTACAAAATCAATTACAACCACCAGACCCCCTATCTCGGCCTGCCGGTCTCCGGACATTTTGAACAGGCCGATCCCCATGACGCCCCCTATCTGGATCTGCTGGATATCACCCGTGAAATGTCTCTCCGTCTCCTCGGGCACAGCGGAGCCTACTACCCGCTCGGCCTCGGTCCTCACGGCATGGTCAGCGAGGCGCTGCTTCTCCACATGAAATCGCCGGCGGTGCACGGGGCGCTGAATATGCTGCTGCGCTATTCCCTGACGCTGGATGAAGCCTACGGACGCAGAGTCTATCCTTTTCTCCTCAGCGTTGCGGATTTCTGGGAGCAGGAGCTGGTTCTCCGCGGCGACGGCTATCATATCGTCGGCGACGGCATGCATGAGCGCGTCTCCGCGGATGTCGCCCGGCATGGTCTTCCGGAGGATCCGGTGAACACACTCGGTTATCTGAAAACCTTTTTTACCTCTCTTTCAGAACTCAGCGAGGATCTCGGTCTGGATGAGGCGCGCCGCCCCCGCTGGCGGGACATCGCCGGGCAGCTCGCCCCGTGGCCCGCGGGTACCATCCGGGAAATCGAAAACAATCCGACGCTCTGGGCCGAGGCGGACGTCCCCCTCTCCGAGCTGGTTCCGGAGGAATGGCTGGACCGCCCGGTATTTTACGACGAGGGAAAGGGCGGACGCTGGTCCCTGCATTTCCCGGGCAACATCATGCACATCTATCCCGGGGGTGCGATCGGTCTTTCCTCGAATCCCGAAGAACTGGAAACCGCCCGGAATACCATCCACATCCACTCACTGATGGAAAATGCGCTGGCTAAGCGCCTCCAAAAAGAGCAGCACGCGACGGACGCCTCCGGAATCGTCGGGGATTTCAACGTCCCCGCGGGAGAAGACGCTGATCCCCATTTCTATAAGACCGGCGCATGGAATTCCATGAATCTCAACGCGCTCTTCTTTCCCGCCGCCGTCCGGGTCGGCTATGATCCCGAAATCATCTGGGCCGAGCTGAAGGACCGGCTTGTGCACCGGGGTCTCCCCAACGGCTTTTTCCGCCAGAACCCGCACGGGATCGAGAATCTGAGCCTCGTCCCCGTCACCGTGCAGGAAATGATGCTCCAGAGCCATGACCGGCTGCTCCGCATCTTCCCCGTATGGCCGCGCCGTCAGCATCCCGACGCTGCATTCCGGTGCCTCAGGGCCTGCGGGGCATTCGAGGTCAGCGCGGCGCTCCGGTCGGGCGAAATCGCAGAGGTGAAAATAACCAGCCTAAAAGGCCGCGCTCTCACCCTTGAAAATCCATGGCCCGGCCGCCGCATCCGCGCCGTTTGTGAGCAGACCGGCGCCGAACGCCTGTCCGACGGCGCGATATTCCGCACAGACACCTTTGCCGGCGAAACGCTCCTCCTTACGCCGGCTCCTCCCGGAAAGGAATGACCGTATGCCGTATTCCGTCATTATTGCAGAGGACGAGCCGCTCCTCCTCGAAAATCTCGCAAAGAAAATCGACGCCTCCGACACGGATTTCCATGTCGTCGGGAAGGCGCAGACCGGCGTGCAGGCGCTTGCGCTCATAGAGCAGAACGCTCCCGATCTGCTTGTCACCGACATCCGCATGCCGGTCATGTCCGGTCTTGAGCTCATCGAAAAGATCCGGGACACGCACCCCGACCTCGACTGCATCGTCGTCAGCGGCTACTCCGATTTCGAATATGCGCGGACCGCACTCCACTATCAGGTGCTGGAATATCTGCTCAAGCCCATCGATCAGGATGCGCTCCTCGCCGCCCTGCACCGCCTGCAGGAGCGGAATCTGGCGCGGCAGCACGAGATGGCGCAGGCCTTTTCCCGCTCCGTTTCCGCAAAACCTCCGGAGCAGATCGCCGCGCTTCTCCGGGAATATCTTTGCGCTCATTTCCATGAGGATGTCAACTTCAACCTCATCGCCGCACAGATGAATTACAGCGCGAGCTACCTGACCAAAATTTTCGATCAGCAGTATGGAACCACGCCGGGCCATTTTCTGATTCTGCTTCGGATCCGAAAAGCAAAACAGCTCCTCGCAAACCATCCGGAAATCAATATCCGTCAGGTCGGAGAAGCTGTCGGTTATCCCGAGCAGGCCTATTTTTCCCGCATATTCAAAAAACAGACCGGCCTTTCCCCTCTGGAATACCGGGAAGCTCTTTCCTCATAGCTTTTTCACAGCGGCGAAAGCGAATTCCCGCGCTCCGGAGCAGAGAGCTTCACGGCCAGCGCGCGGCCGTCATAGATCTCATCTCTGATATACGTATTCACAAGATACAGCTTTACCGTCACCTCACTCCTCATGCCGGGGTACGAGCCGCTGCGTTCTCCCATGAGAAGCGTCCCCGTCTCCTCCGTCCACGTGAGAGGGATCTGTGCATAGGCTCCGCTTTCGTACCGGTATCCGTCCCCCTCATCCTCGTACAGCAGAAAGCTCCCGTTTTTTCCGGGAAATACATGGATTTCGAGCGGCGCGGCAGCCCCGTCGTCGGCATACTGCAGCCCCTCCTTCTCCGGGAGAATCGTCCCCTCCGGAGCAAAGAGCGGAATCCGGTCCAGCGGCGCGGCAGCCATGACCGTCTGCCCGCCCTCATAGCGCCGGCCCGTCCGGAAATCGTACCAGCCCCCGCCGTCCGGCGATTTCGGAAGATAGCACTCCCTCGCCTTTTCCCTCTCCTCCGGCAGAGGGCGCGGTGTGATCTCTCTTCCCTCCGCGGGAAGCTCCGCCGGCAGATAATACATCGGCTCCGTCACCGGGCAGACAAGAAGTCCCCGGCCGAACATGAACTCATCCTCTGTCCCGCAGGCGCGCCGGTCCTCCGGAAAGTCAAACAGAAGGGCCCGCATCATCGTAAAGTCCGACTGCCGGACGGCGCCGGCCAGAGAATAAATATAGGGAAGCAGGCGGTAGCGCAGACGGATCGTCTCCGCGATGGCATCATAGAAAAGCCCGCCCGGTTCGCCGAAATTCCAGATTTCCCGCGGCACATCCGTCCCGTGCGATCGGAACACCGGCAGGAAGCAGGCAAGCTCCAGAAAGCGGACATAGTATTCCCTGTACGCAGGGTCTTCGATCCCGTTCTCGAAGCTCCCTCTCCAGAACCACTTCATCGAGGAATCCCCGCTGCAGCCGCAGCCGCGGGCTTTCCAGTTCCGGTTTACGACAAAAAAGGCTCCCGCATCCAGCGTCCACCACGGATAGCCGGAAAGGCCCATGGAAAGCCCCTCTACAATCTGCTGCCGCAGCGTCTCCCATGTCGCCGCCGTGTCGCCGGACCACAAAAGCGCGCCGTACTGCTGCCCGGAGGCATAGCCCGACCGCGTGAGATTCAGCACGCGCTTTTCCCGCGTCTCCTTTCTCTGATTCTCATACATCCCCTTTGCGTGCGCGAGCGCAAACAGATTGGCCCTCTCCCGGGGCAGGTAGCGGATATGTTCTGCTCCCACCAGCTTGTAGCGCTCCTTTTCATCCCGCTTTTCCTCTCCGCTCCAGTCCGGCCCGGAAAAGGGCTCGGTCGAATCGCACCACCACGCGTCAAAGCCGCGGTCAAACAGTCCCCGCTTCGCCTGCTGCCAGTAGATTTCCCGCGCCCTCTCGTCAAACGCGTCGTAGGTCGAGAGATCATTCAGTATTTTCCCCTCCGCAGACAGCTCCCGGTAGTCCTCCGCCGTCTGATTCATATTCGGCCAGACGGATACCATCGCGTGGACATGCATACCGCGGAGCTCCGCCGCACGCGCCTCCATATCCGCATAACGGGCGGGGTCGAGCCTTTTCTCTCCCCACTGGCCCGGCCGCCACGAATTCCAGTCCTGCACAACGCCGTCCAGCGGAATTTCCCGACGCCGGTACTCTGCCGCCACCCCGGCGAGCTCCGCCGCGCTGTAATACTGCTCCTTGGACTGGATATAGCCGAACGCCCACCGGGGGAGCAGCGCCGCTCTACCGGTGAGATAACGGAATCCCTCGACGATGCGGTCCGCGGACGGACCGAAAATCAGATAATAGTCGAGGTACGGGACGCAGTCGAGCGTGAGGCGCCCGCCCTCCTCCGTCTCCTCATAGACCATCAGTCCGCCGCAGTTCACCAGCACGCCGTAGCCGCGGCTCGACAGAAAGCAGGGCATGGGAATGCGCATATTGTGCTGATAGAGATAGGTCGTGTGATGCCGCTTATCCAGAATCCCGTCCTCTCCCTGCCCGAAGCCGAAAATCCTCTCGTCCTCGCCAAAATAAAAATCCAATGCCGCGCGATATGCCCGGTGATCCTCCACGCATTTCAGATTCCGGACAAAGCTCCGCTCCCCATCCACCGTTTTTACCCGGTCAACCACAGGCTCTCCGCCCTCCGCCGTGTAGACACAGACCGGTATCTCCTCCAGCGTTTTTCCTTTTTCCGCAAGAAGCGTCCCGCCCTCCGCCGTGCAGAAGCGAAGCGCTCCGTCCTCATCCGCCGAAGCAAGGAGCTCCATCTCCCCCTCCCAGACGGAGAGCTCCTGCCGGATGAAATCCGATGCGATTCTCTCCGGCAGCGGCGACAGTCCCGCCGATATATGCAGAATATTACTGCGCGCCACCTCAAGCCTCAGGTGCATGCCGCTTCTCGTTATTTTCTCCATCACGATAAACCGTACCTCCCGAACACAGATCCTGCTCCGGCGCAAGATACGCCTCCAGCCGGTCCAGCTCCTCCATATGCGCCCCGTCCGCCGCCATCCGGAAGAACGGATCCCCCAGACAGCCTTTCAGCACATAGCGCTCCGACTCCAGCTTAAAGAACGGTCTGCGGAGCGACGAAAGAAACAAAAACGATCCGCCGAAGCCGCGGATGCGCCGGATAAACGCCTCGTCCATCGGCCCGTCCAGCAGAAAATCACAGGCATACCAGCCGGATTCGGCGCAGCGCTCGCGCGAAGGCGCTCTGTCCCGTATCTTCATAACCCTCTCCATCCCCGATCCATTTTCAGCGAGCCGCACGCCGGGCCTCTGCGATCTCCCGCAGCGCGGCAAGAAGCGCATCCAGCTCCGCACGCTCCGTGAGCGCGCTGATACTCACGCGGACGGTTCCCCCCGGCCCGCTCCCGATCCGCTCGTGAATAAGGGGCGCGCAGTGGAGTCCCGCACGGACGGCGATGCCATAGCCGTTTTGCAGCACATAGGCCGTATCCGCCGCTTCCATATCCGTCAGATTGAAGGAAAGCACCGGTCCCCGGCAGAGCGCCCGCGAGCCATACACGGCGATCCCCGGAATCTCCTGAAGCTCCCGGGAAAGATACTCCATCTCCTCTCTCTCCCGCGCCGCAATCCGGGCCGGTTCCTCCTCCAGAACAAATTCCGTCCCGGCCCGCAGCGCCGCAATACCGATGCCGTTCTGCGTCCCGACCTCGTACTCATAATCCCCGTCATAGACGAGCTGGCGGGAATTCCGCCCCGTCCCGCCATAGAGAAGAGGGCGGAGCGGGATTCCCCTTTTCAGATAGTAGCCGCCGGTTCCCTGCACGCCGAACAGCCCCTTATGCCCCGTAAAGATCAGCGCGTCGACGTCTGCCCGCGCCGCGTCGATTTCCATGCAGCCTGCGCTCTGAGAGCAGTCCGCCAGAAGCAGCGCCCCCCTCTCATGCGCTATCCGCGCCGCCTCGCCAAGATTCTGCACCGCCCCCGTGACATTGCTGCAGTGATTCAGAATCACCGCGTCGGTTCCCTCCGTCACGGCGTCCGCCAGCGCCTCCATCACAAGCTCCCCCGAGCTCCCGCAGGGCACGATGCGGAGCCCCTCTGCAAAGCGCGGCAGGTTATACAGCGGCCGGAGCACGCTGTTGTGTTCCGTGGCTGTCGTGACGATGCGGCAGACCTTTTTCTCCGGAAAAAGGCCGTAGAGAAGCCGGTTCGCCGCATCCGTCGCTCCGGAAGTGAAAAAGATCCGTTCCTCGGGCGCCGTCTCCGCGCTCGGCTCCCCGTACAATCCCAGAATGCGGGCCATGTTCTTCCGGCACTGTGAAAACAGCTCATCCGGAGCGCCTCCCCCTCCTCCGCGGTACTGCCCCGGCGGCGGCAGACGCAAAGCCGCAGCGAGCGCCTCCTGCACTCTCTGCGGCTTTGGATATGTGGTTGCTGCCTGATTCAGATAAATCATCGCGAGCGAAAATCACCCCTCCAGAATGCGGAAGCCCATAAGCTCCGAAACCTCCCTGAGCTCCTGCAGCCAGTCGCCGAAAATCAGCACCTGATGATGGCCGAAGCCGGCCAGACGGTGCATATACGTCCGGGCGTCGTCCATGCCGATGTAATAGTACGGACTGCAGTATACCTCGTCATACTCGGAGCGGAGCACCCTCCCGACCTTGACGCACATCGTGTCTCCCGCCGGATTAAAGCGGCCGAGCGTCACATAATCGTTGTCGTTCTGTGCAAAATCGACTTGGAGCTTCCCGCCGAAGCCCTGCCCGGTAAAGGCCCAGAGCTTGTAATCGAGCGGTTTTGTCCCATAGCCGTTCATGCACAGCGGCGGAACGGCATGATGAATCCGGAGCAGCTCGTCCGTCTCGTGATTGGGATTTCCCATAAAGCAGGGGCGGTTCGCCATATACTGCATGATGCACATGGCAAGCAGGGCGTTCAGATCCTCCTCGCAGGCGCTCGGAATCCCCTCGTCCTTCATCAGGCTGTGGCAGGTGCAGGGCGTGAATTTCCGATTCTGCGGAATCTCCGAGGTGCAAAGCTCATGGCAGGCCGTGCTGAACGCATTGCAGTCATAGACATCCATCATTTTCCGCGCCGCCAGATAATACTTGATATCATTCAGAAACCATTCCCGGTTTACCCTGACCTCCGACGCTCCTCCGAGCATTTTTTCCGCAAGAGGACAAGCCTCCTCGTCCGTGATCTCATCCATATACGGTATGATGGAGTCAAAGGGGAGCTTCACGACCTCGAGGCCATATTTCCGGCGGATGATCTCCGGATCCCGGATGAGACTCTGGATGCCGAACGTCGGTTGGGAACCGGCGGTGAGCACCAGCGCCCGCGTATTCGCAACCGCCTTTCTCACCCACAGATAATGCGCCAGCCGGTTCACATCCTCCATATCCATGCAGACGTACGCCTCGATGCCGATGGAACGACAGTACGCGGCAAAGTCGATTCCCTCATTGCCGTTCTGCATGATGACGACCGTCTTGCGGTAACGCTCGAGCTTTGGGATACGCCACCCCATGCAGAGGAAAAAATCCACCTTGTCGAGGTCCTCTTCGATGCGCTCGAAATCCTCTCCGGAAACGACAAACCTTTCTGTATAGCGGCAGTCGATCGGCTCCAGAAGCCGCACCTCTGGCGTCAGCTTTTCCAGCTCCCCGCAGCTCTCAGCGAACGCCCGGTCTGCCGCGGCGCTCTCCGCTTCCTCCGTCATATCCTCGCGGCGCCCGGCCCGGCAGGGGCCCTCCCAGAAATGCGTATGGGTGAGGCACCCTATGATCGGGCGCACGACGAGCTTCACATCCATTGCCTTTGCTTTCATCCCGTTCCTCCTGCCGGCGCGCCTTCTTACGGACCGCGGCCCCTGCTCCCGGCACACTGTACTCGTCAGAACACGAACAAATGCGCCTTACACAGCCCAAAGTCTAACAGGACGATCCAATGAAAGCCATGCACTTTCCTGCCGGAACGCTTGCACTATTTTTCCAGTTCCTCTCTACCGGTTCAGCGCCTCCAGCGCCGCCTCTCTCGCGGCGAGGACGCTCTCCGTAAAGACGTCGAACTCCGGATCCTCTCTCTGAAGCTCCGGATGCTCCAGAATATTCTTCAGCGCAATGCGGACGCCCTGTGCAAACGGGACGCGCGTGCACATCTCCGGCACCACCCGCTTCAGCTTGCTGTTGTCAAACAGGACAGAAACCGCCTTGTCGCCGATGAGCGAGCCGTTAAAGTCATAACCGTACTTCCGGTCCCCCGCGAGCGAAAGAAACTCGCTGGATACGTGCACCGCATGAAGCGGAACGCCGGCTGCTGCCGCAATCTCCTCATGAACCTGATTCCATGTGAGCGTTTCCTCCCCGGTGATCTGGAACGCCTCGCCGATGGCATGCGGATTTCCCATAAGCCCGGTATAGCCGACCGCAAAATCTGTATGGAACGTCACCGTCCAGAGCGAGCTTCCGTCCCCGGGAATGATGACCGGCTTTTCCTCCATCATGCGCCGGATCACCTGCCACGGCCCCTGCTTTCCGTGAACGCCCACCGGAATCGAACGGTCGTCATAGGTGTGGCTCGGACGGATAATCGTCACGGGGAACCCCGTTTCCCGGTACTGCTTCATCAGAAATTCCTCACAGGCGATCTTGTTCCGCGAATATTCCCAGTACGGATTCGCGAGCGCCGTTCCCTCGGTGATCCGGCAGCTCCGCGGCGGCTTATGGTACGCCGAGGCACTCGAGGTATACATGTACTGACGCGTGCGCCCCCGGAAAAGCCGGAAATCCCTCTCGACCTGCTCCGGCACAAAGCCGATCCACTCGCATACCGTATCAAAGACGCGGAAAGGCAGCTTGTCCAGTTCCTCCCGCACCTTTTCCTCATCATTGATATCCGCGGTGATCCGGTGCACGCCCTCCGGCAACGCTCCGCTCCGGTTTCCGCGATTCAGGACATAGACCTCCCAGTCCGTATACTCCGCCGTAAGCCTCCTCACAATCGCCGTGCTGATCGTTCCGGTTCCCCCGATAAACAGTGCTCTGCGCATATGAACTTGCCCTCCTGTGCATTCTGCTTTCACTGCTGCAGCTTCATCATAGCAGACCGCGCGGAAGATGGATCACACATTTCTTTACAAAAATAGTCGTTCTTATTACATTTATTGCTTTTTTCTCCCCCGTCTATTCTCCATTGCCCCGAAAGAACATAGAATATATTTATTATGAAAACAAACGACAGCGCAATTCCCTTACAATACCAGCAGCCGGATCACAGCTACACCGGCCGAATCACCACCGGCGGCGAGGGGACGGCTTCTTATTCCCCGGCGGCGCATGTAAAAATTATCTACAACAACCAGTCCCGGAATTTTGATGTCCACCATCACACCGCCATGGAGATCATCATCTCCCGGCAGACGCACTATACGGTTTACACCGCGGACGCCTCCTACGGTCTGAACCCCGGCGATATCATCATGATTCCGCCCTTTCTCCAGCACCGCCTGACCTGCGATCAGCCGGAGGAGGCCGGGGCCCGCTTTGTCCTGCTCATCGATACGGAGCTCCTCCGCGTCATACAGGACGCAAGCGTGCTCGACCCGCTGTTTCTCTCGCCATATCACTGCACACCCAAAACACACCCGGCGATCTACCCGGAGGCATATGAGCTTCTGATGCAGATCATCGACGATTATTTCCGGAACGACATCATGTGGGAGATGTCCATCTACGGCCATCTTCTCAAGCTGTACTGCCTGATCGGCAAGGAGCACTTCTCCCGCCTGCAGAAAGACGACATGAACGAGACCAGTCGAAGCCGTGAAAACTATGAAAAATTCGCCTGCCTCCTGAATTATATCGAGGCGCATTACGCCGAGCATATCACGCTGGACGACGCAGCCGATTTCATGGGCTTCTCCAAGTTCCACTTCTCCCGCATTTTCCAGCGGCAGATCGGAACGACGTTCCACGATTACCTGCTCCGCACCCGGATCCGTGTGGCGCAGAAGCTCCTCACGGACGACATTTCCATCACGGATCTGTCTTACCGCACCGGCTTCAATAACATCACCAGCTTCTACCGGTGTTTCCACAAATACACCGGCTGCTCGCCAACAGAATACCGCATCCGTCTCTCCTCCGGCACCGAGCTGCTGGACGAGCACTGAACCGCTCAGACGCCCCGCCGGAGCGCCCCGTCTCCGTATTTTAACTGTATGCTGTCCTCCATTTCCGACAGCTTTCTTTCTCTGGCGCGGTGCTCTGCCTCTCTCTGACTGACCGCAAAATCGGTGAGCGTCATCTGGCGGAATGAATCGCCGGTCAAGTGGGAGACCGATACGCCGATGAGCCTCACGCCGCCCTCTCCGAGCAGCCCCGGATGCCCGTTCTCTCCAAGGAGGAGCCGCCGCAGCAGCGTCTCCGCCGTCCGGAATATCTCCTCCTCACGATCCAGAGGATCCTCCACGGTCTGCTGCATCGACCGGTTGCGGAAGTCGCTGGTCTTTGCCATGACACCGATCGTCCCGGCGCGCACACCGTCTTTCCGGAGCCGCGACGCAACCTTGCCGCACAGCTTCCGCAGAAGAGGGACCGCCAGCGTCTCCACATTCTCCGCCGTGACGTCCACTGCCGTCGTCGTCTCGTTTGAGTAGCTTTTGGCCTCCTCCCGCACATCCGACACCGGGCCCGTACTGATCCCATTCGCCGCCCGCCGGATATACTGTCCCCACTTCTCTCCGAAAAGAGCCTCCAGCATGGCAGGCGGCGCCGCCGCGGCATCGCCGATTGTTATAATTCCCACGTCCCGTAGACGCGCCGCCGTCTTCTTTCCGCAGCCGTAGAGGCTCCCGATCGGCAGCGGCCACAGCTTGGCGGGAATTTCCTCCGGAAAAAGCGTGTGCGTCCTGTCCGGCTTGGTGAAATCACTGGCCATCTTGGCAAGGAGCTTGTTGCGGGAGACGCCCACATTGACCGTAAAGCGGAGCTCCTCCCGCACCTCACGCCGGATGGCATCGGCCGCGCGGCAGGCCGCCTCCTCTTCTGCCTCTTTCACTTCTCCGAAAGCAGACAGATCCGCCGCCGTCATATCCAGATACGCCTCGTCGATCGACGCCTGCTCCACCACCGGCGACCAGCGGCGCAGAATATCCATGAGCGCATGGGAAAAGCGCCGGTAGGTGGCAAAATCTCCCTGCGCCACGACGAGCTGCGGGCACTTCCTCAGGGCCTGCGCGACCGGTTCTGCCGTCTCGATCCCGTAGCGCTTCGCCGGTATCGACTTGGCGGTCACAATGCCGTGCCGGGTCGCCCGATCCCCTCCTATGACCGAGGGGATCGTCCGCAGATCCACGGCCTCCGGATTCTCCTCCAGACGCCGCACCGCCGTCCATGAAAGAAATGCCGAATTGACATCGACATGAAAGATCAGTCTCTGTTTCTGCACTCCCATCGCGCCGCTCCGCCCCCTTTTTCTTTCACTATATCACAGAATCCCGGGGCAGAACATATGTTCTTTTTATGTGAGCGTCAGCTCCGTCAGCCTGCCCGCTCTTGCAAACACCGGCAGAATGTCGAGCGGCGCGGGCACCGTGATGCGCCTCCCGCCCTCCTGTATGCTTCCGTCCGCAAGGCTTCTCCAGCTTCCCTCCGGAAGATACAGTTCCCGCTCTGTCACGCCCTCATACAAAATCGGCGCAACCAGAAGATCCGGGCCGAACATGTACTGATCGTCGATGCCCCACGCCTGCGCATCCTCCGGGAAATCATAGAACAGCGGCCGCATCACCGGCGTGCCCTTTTCGTGCGCCTCCCGCATGAGCTCGCGGACATAGGGGCGCATCGCCTCGCGCAGCTGCAGATACCGGCGGCAGATCTCGTAGATTTCCTCTCCGTAGGTCCAGACCTCGTTTGCCGCACCGCTGGGGCATTTCCCTCCCCGCTCGCGGCTCATCGGCTCCTCGATCGGCTCGCGGAAGCCGTGCAGACGCATCACCGGGCAGAACGCGCCGAATGCAAACCACCGCGCAAACACTTCCCGGAACCACGGCGCGCGAATGTCCCCGCCATGGAATCCGCCGATATCCGTCGTCCACCACGGAATGCCGGCGATTCCCATGGACAGCCCGGCGCGGAGCTGGTTGCGGAGAGAGGCAAAGGACGAATCGATGTCCCCCGACCAGACCAGAGCGCCGTACCGCTGCGAGCCGGCCCATGCGCAGCGCAGAAGATTTACGATGTTCTCCTGGCCCTCGGCCTGCATGCCCTCATAGGCCATGCGCGCATATTCGCGGGGGAAGATATTCCCTATCTCCATGTCCGCGCCGCGGAAATACCGATAGTGCTCATACTCATAACCACCGTAGCCCGGCTCGCCGTTCAGCTCCGGCTCAGCCTCATCCAGCCAGAAGATGCGGATGCCCAGCTTATAATAATTTTCGCGGATCTTATCCCAGACATAATGCCGGGTGTCCGCATTGGTGACATCAATGACCGCCGCACCTCCGAGCTCACCGAGACGCTTCCCGTGCTCCGTCCGCATGAGATATCCGAGCTCCTTCATTTCGGCGTAATTTTCCGAATCCTGCTCCACGGTCGGCCAGATGCTGACCATAAGGCGGATTCCCATTTCTTTCAGCTCCTCGACCATTCCTTTCGGATCCGGCCAGTAATCCCTGTCAAACGTCCAGTCCCCCTCATAAGGCCAGTGGAAAAAGTCCACGACAATAACATCAAGCGGCAGTCCTCTCCTGCGGTACTCCCGCGCCACAGAGAGAATCTCCTCCTGCGTCTTGTAGCGCAGCTTACACTGCCAGAAGCCGAGCCCATACTCCGGCATCATCGGAACCTTTCCGGCCACGTCCGCATAGCTCTCCTCGATCTCCGCCGGCGTATCCCCCGCCGTGATCCAGTAATCGAGCTGCTTGGCAGAGGACGCTTTCCACTCGGTCACATTCTTCCCAAAGACGACCGAGCCGATTGCGGGATTATTCCAGAGAAAGCCGTAGCCTTCACTGGAAAGCGCAAACGGCACGGAGGCCTGTGAATTCCGGTGCGCCAGTTCCAGAACGCAGCCTTTCATATCCAGATAGGGCTGCTGGTACTGCCCCATGCCGAAGATCCGCTCGCCGCAGACCGCCTCAAAGCGGGCTGTGAGCTCAAAATTATCCATTCCCGGATGCGGGCGGAACGTTCTGGGGTACAGTTCCAGCGCAGAATTGAATTCCCGGTGTCCCTCCTCATACATCTCGCGGGTCCGCTGAAATTCGGCAAGCAGAAGCTTTCCGTTCTGATTGTAGTAGCGGAGCTTTCCGCTGCCGGTGAGCTCAGCGCGTATCTTGCCGTTCTCGATGCTCCATACACCGTCCGCCTCGTAAATCCTGACCCCCTTCGGCTTCGGCCGGGGGAGCAGCGCCTGCACGCCGTCGTCCTCCTCAAAGGCATGACGCTGCGTCGCCCGCACGCGCAGGCCGTTTCTCCCCCACGCCTCGACGACAAGAAGTTCCTTATCAAATCGCCGGACCAGCCGGTCCTCCTCCATCCTGATCATCGTTTTCCTCCCCTGCCCCCCAGGCATTATGATGAAAGCTCCGAACGAAAGCTCCGGTGCGCTCTCACCGCATATTCTACTCCTTCACCGCGCCGGCCGTCATGCCGCCCACGATATAGCGCTGCAGAAAAATAAACATACATACAACCGGCAGAACCAGTATCGTCCCGTAGGCCATGATGCAGTTCCATTTGGTTCCGTACTTGCTCTGAAATTTGTAAATATTCGCCGTCAGCGGCCGCATGTCGGCCTGCACGTTAAAGGTCATGGAGTAGGCCAGATCATTCCAGCCTCCCAGAAAGGAGATCACCAGCACCGTGATGATCCCCGTCTTGATCGCGGGAATCATGATCTGCACAAAGGACTGCAGCACGGTACAGCCGTCGATACGGGCGGCGTCGTCCAGCGAGGTCGGTATGCTCTTGAAATACGGCCGCAGCGTGACGACGATAAACGGCACCGAGCCCGATGAAATCGCAATCGCCGGCCCCAGATAGCTTCCCAGAAGGTGAAGCTTGTTGAAAATAAGATACATGGGCGTCAGCATCAGCGACGCCGGGAGCATCTGCGACACCAGAAAGGCCAACATGAAGCCCCTCCCGCCGGGAACGCGGTAGCGCCCCATGCCGTAGGCGCAGGGAACACCGAAGCCTATGGACAGGAGCATCGACAGGAGCGCGATGACGAAGCTGTTTTTCAGCGACGACAGAAACTCATGATCCGAAAAGTTCGTTCTCCACGGATAAAGTGTGAAGCTGTGCGGATAATATGTCACGATTTTACCGAAAGACTCCGCGTCCGTCTTGAAAGACATGGAGATCAGCCAGTAGAGCGGAAACAGAAAAACGACCGCAATAAGAACCGCACCCAGACAGAGCAGGAAATTCCTCCTCCGTTCCCGCGGTGTTCTGTTTCCCTTTTTGATTTTCTGTTTCATAAAAAATCACCATGCCGAAGCACTTTGTGCGAGGCACGCGCCGTAAAAGCACCCTGCGCCGGCGCGCAGGCGGTTTTACGGCTGCGATCAGAAGCTATTTGGGCTTCGGCACAAATAGCTGTGTGAAAAATCTCTGCGCCGACGCGTAGAGTGTCGACCCGCTTCGCGTCTCATGCCGTCCCACTACGTAACAGCACGTTTCGCTCACGGAGCAACTCAGCGCATCCGCGTGATTTTTCACACTATTCCTCCCTCCCGGCGATCACTGATCCTCTGCCGCAACCATTTTCAGGTAAAAAAGTCCGATCACAAAAAGTATGCAGAAAAGAACCATGGCGGCGGACGATCCCATCGAGAACTCGTACTGCTTAAAGGAAAGATTGTACGCGTATGTCCCCAGAACATCCGTCGAATTCAGCGGCCCCCCGGAGGTCATAATGAACATCAGATCAAATGCCTTGAACGTATAGATGAATCCCAGCATCAGCACCGCCATGATCGCAGGCCGGAGCAGAGGAACGGTGATTTTCCAGAACCTCTGCCAGTGATTCGCTCCGTCCACCTCCGCCGCCTCAAGAATATCCCCGGAGATCCCGGTAAGTCCCGAGGTCAGCAGCAGCATATTGAACGGAATCCCGACCCAGCAGTTCATCACTATGACCGCCGCCATCGCCGTGCCCGGCTGCAGCAGCCAGTCCGCGCGCGCATGGAGCAGACCTGTCCGCAGCAGCAGATCATTGATCACGCCGCTGGACTTGTCAAACATGTTCTTCCCCAGAAGCGCCGTAACCGACATGGGCATCATGTAGGCGACGAGTATCATACCCCGAATCGGCCCCGCCAGCGTAAAGCGCTTTGAAAAAAACAGAGCCAGAAGAAACCCTATGGTGAACTGAAACACCAGACACCAGAACGTGAAAACAAAAGTGTTCTTCAGAATCAGCAGAAACGTCGCGTTGTGAAACAGCGCCGCATAATTCTGCAGCCCGACAAAGGTATAGCTTTTCCCCGCAAAGGTTTTCACATTCACGTTCTCAAGGCTGAGAACGATATTATACAGAAGAGGATAGCCCAGTATCACGACCATATAGGCAAAGCCGGGGAGGATGAACGCATAACCCTCCCGTCTTTTCTTCTGCTGCATTGTCAGCTTTTTCATACTGCCCCCATTCTGAAAATACACCGGAAAGCCGTCCGTCAGGAATGAAAACGGCTGCCGCCAGCCCCCGCCGCAGGGGCGGGTATCCTGATGGCAGCCGTCTGTCCGTTGCGGCGAATCCTCCGGCCGTATCACTCGCCGACTGACATCAGTTCCCGGACGGGAGCGGCGTCTCGGCAAGAATGGGGTCAATCACTGCCGCAGCCTGCGCTGCCGCTGTTTCCGCATCCGCCTGTCCGAGAATGGCCGCCTGCTCTGCCGTCCAGAGCGCCTCGGAGATCGTCGGCCACTGCGCATGAGGCCCGCGCGCCACCGCAAAGTTCATGGAGTCGTTGAATACCTTGTAGCGTTCGTCCGCCGTCCAGAAATCTTTCAGTCCGACTGCGTCGCCTCTCACCGGGAGCTTGCCTGCAAGCTCACACCAATCGGCGTTGTTCTGCGCCGTCTCCATCGTCATCAGGAACTTCGCGCAGGCCTCGACATGCTCTGAGGACGAACAGACGCCAAAGTTTTCTCCGCCGATAACCGTGGCCCGGTTTCCGTTGTCCGAGGGCATCGGAACAAACTCATATTCCCATGTGACATTGTTTTTGATCGAATCCGCGTTATCCAGATTCTGCGCGATCATCCACGTTCCGGCCTCCATCATGGCCGCCTTGCCGGCCGCCCACGCGTTCAGCGCGTCGCCCTGTCCCCAGCCGACGACCTCGTTGCTCATATAGCCGTTCTTCTCGAGTTCCGCAAGGAACGAAAACGCCCGGACCGCCTCCGGAGAATCCGCATCCGCGATACTGGCTCCCGCTCCGTACAGCCATGGAATGAACTGGAATGTTCCCTCCTCATTGGAGACAGCGCACATAGCAAAGCCGTAGACGCCGCTTTCCGGATCCGAAGTCGCCGCGCACGCCGCTTCGAATTCCTCCCATGTGTCCGGCGCCTTGTCAATTCCCGCCTCCTTCAGCATATCCATATTGCACAGAAGCGCGAGGCAGTTGGAATTGTTCGGCAGACCGTAGAGATGTCCGTCACTTCCGCGGCAGGAGGAGAGCGGTCCCTCATAGAAATTGTCCAGCTCGCCCCATTCCTGCAGGTAGGAATCGATGTCCGCGAATACGCCCAGCGAAATGTAGGACGCCATATCCGGCGAATCGACCATGCCGATGTCCGGCAGATCCCCGGAAACCGCGCCGATGGTGTACTGCTTCATCAGCTCCTCGCGGGAGACGAACGTCGGAACAATGTAGATCTCGTTTTGCGATTCGTTGTAGTCCTTGACAAATTTGTTGAGCGCATCCGCCTCGCCCTCAAAATAATGCCAGAGCGTGACCTGGGCGCCGCCGTTCGGCTCGCCAATATCGTCCGCGGAAACCTCCGCTGTCTCCGTCCCGGCCTCCGGGGTTTCCTCCGCCGTCTCTGCAGGAGCCGGAGCCGTTTCGGCCCCCTCCTGTGCCGGCGCGGCGGCGCCGCAGCCCGCAAGGAGCGACGCGGCGATTACGCCCGAAGCAAGCAACGCTGTCATCTGTTTCCTTTTCATAGAAATCCTCCTCCCGTACACGCGTTTTTGTGCATAATGATCCTGCACCGACTTTGTTTTAATGTTTCATTGTGTGAGTTGAATATAGTTTGAATGAACGATTTGTAAAAGACATGAATATAAAAAAAGTCAGTGTTTTTAAGATTGTTTTCATCATTTCCTGCTCTGCGTCCGGAAATCTCCGGTAAGCGCAGCCGCCCCCGGACGTCTCACATCACATCGTCCTCTCTGAGAAATTCCGTGACCGTCATTCCCGTCTCGTCCCGGAAAACAGATGAAAAATATTTCACATTTTCTATGCCGCAGCGCTGCGCCGTCTCCTCCGGCGTGCACCCTGCGCGCAGCAGCTCCTTTGCTCTTGCGATGCGATAGCTTTTCACAAATCTCGCAAACCCCTGCCCGATATTCTGCGAGAACAGCGTGCTCAGATATTCCTGCGTCACGCCGAAACGCTCCGCCATTTCTTTCAGGCTGATTTTTACAGAATAAGAGGTCTCAATGACGCGGAGCATCTTTCTGACCAGCGGATGCACCTCGCGGTATTCCTCGAGAAGCGAGTCCTGCGCCGCGGGCAGTATCATTCCTTTTCGCCCCTGCTCGATTGACAGGAGGAGGCGTTTCAGTTCCTCCTCCATGACCGGCTTGACGAGATAATCCTCAACGCCCAGTGATACGGCCTGCCTCGCAAAATCAAACTCCTCGTAGGCGCTGACAATGATAAAGCGCGTCCGGTACCCTCGGCTCCGGGCCGCGCGGATCAGCTCCAGACCGTCCATACAGGGCATACGGATATCCGTAATGCAGGTATCCGGTCTGCATTTTGCCAAAAGCTCAAGCGCCTCTCTGCCGTCATACGCCTCTCCGACGAGTTCATACGGCTCCCCCGCCATCCGGATCAGCCGGCTCATCCCCCGCATCGCGCGGGCCTCGTCCTCTGCAATCACGATTCTCATGGCCCGATCCCTCCTCCGGATACGGGAGACGGAACGCAAAATGGGTCCCCGTCTCCTCATCCGACGAAAATTCCACCGCAAGCTCCGGCCCGTAGAATGCGGACATCCGGGTGAGGACGTTCCGTATCCCCACGCCGGACAGCTCTGTCTCTGCCGGCTTCTCTTTCTGCACTCTTTCCCCTTTCACCGCCTCGATGGAAGCCCGGATCCGCTCCCGCGTCTCCCCGGACATTCCGCAGCCGTTGTCGGAAACCGTGAGGCAGAGTCTCTCCGTCTGATCGATCTCCGTCGTGATCCGGATGATTCCGCCCTGCTTTCTTCCCCGAAAGCCATGCAGAATGGAATTCTCCACAAAGGGCTGCAGCATGAGCTTGCAGGCCGGCCAGTCATCATAGGTTTCATCCGTCTCCACGGAATAGTCAAACAGCTCTCCGAATCTCTCTTTCTGGAGATACAGATATTGCTCCGTCCACGCGATTTCCTGCCCGATATAGACAATCTGCGCTTTCCGCTCAAAGGTGTAGCGAAGAATATTGGACAGCTTTTTCAGAAGCAGCGACACCCTGCGGTCTCCCGCTTCGATCGCCTCATAGTTGATGACGCCGATCGTATTGCAGAGAAAATGCGCGTTGATCTGCGATTCCAGCGCCTCTCTCTCCGCATCATAGGCACGCTCGAGAGACAGTATCGCCTCCCGGTGCTGCGCCTCGACCTCCCGCGTTTTTTCCTCAAGACGCTTCACCATATAATTGTATTCCGCCGTGAGCTGCCACAGCTCATGCGAGCCTCGGATCTCGATGAGCGACGGCTCCTCCTCGTAATTGAGCTTTTGCATCGCCGCCCGGATCGCATTAACCGGCCGTAAGAGACGGCGTGTAAACAGAACGGCAAAAAGGACAAAAATCAGAAGCAGCAGACCATACAGGTAATAGCTTCTCTCATAAATCTCGTCGACGCTCTTCCGTATTTTCCCCTCATTGAGATATACATATATCTTCCAGCCGAATAGCCCGATATCACGCACCATGAGGCGATCCATCCCGGGATAAAGCGCTTTCACCCTGCCGATCTTTTCCCCGATCACCGCCTCGGCTCCGGAAAAGACGATCTCATCCTCCCCGTCGACGATAAACGCGCAGGCCGCATCCCTCTGCTGCGCCTCTACCATGGCCAGCTCGTCCTCAAGCGCATTGCGCTTGACCGTCATGATAAGGATATAGCGTATCTCCTCGCCGTTCGTCTGGAGCACGGGAAACACAATATGAAACACCCGCATCCACGAATGCGCCGGGTGCACCGCCGGTTCCTTGACGCAGAAATATTTCGGCATATTGAGCGACCGGAAATCCGAATATTTTGTCATCGCCTCGCGGTAAAGATCTCCCAGCAGCTCCGCATTCCCCTCGTTCCACATCGAAATGCTTCTGGTGGTATACCGGTACCGGTCATACTCCGCAATGACGCCCTTCTCCCCCACAACGGCAATCGCCGCCACATCATCCGGAAACTGATAGCTTTTAAGGAGAGAGGTAAGCCGCATCGTCATACCGTCCGGGTCGGCCTCATACTCCTGTACCGACGCAGCCATCTGCGTCGACACGGCGCTTTCGATGCCGAAGCCGATAATGGGCGACAGTATGCCCCGGATATCCTTATTGACTACATGGAGCACTGCCTCCTCCGTGTAGTAAATATTATCGACCATGTACTTATAGCTCTGCTCCCGGAGAAACCCGCCAAAAATAAGCGCAAAAACGCCCACCAGCAGCGTCATCCCAAAAAGCAGCCCGACTACGATATGATGCTTTGCATAGTGGATCAGTCGTCTCATGCTCTCGGCTCACAGAAGCTCCGCCCCGTGCGTGCGCCCCGGCACCTGCTCGCCCGTTGGCTGCCCTGTCTCTGTCTCCGGCGCCGGGTTCTCTTCCCTTGCCGCCTCCTTTACATAGTCCGCAAACGTCCGCACGATGCCCGCCGGGCTCTGCTCCTTGTTCCACACCAGTACGTACTGCGCAAATTTGGCCGGTTCCGTGATGATTTTGGAAACCACATGCTCATTTCCCGTAAAGCTGGTCTGCGGAAAAATGCTGATGCAGGCATTCTGCTCCGCGAGCGCGACGGCATCGACATAATTCGACAGCGTGCACACGATAGCGGGCTCGCAGCCGATATCGGCAAACCATCGCTCGATCGCCGCGCGGCGGGAGGGGCGGCTCGGAACCGCCAGCGGCCAGCCCGCAAGCTCCCGCAGCGGAATCTCATTGCCCGGCCGCGCGGCAAGCGGGTGCTCCCTCGGGATCATGGCCGTCCAGTAATCATTGGCTATAGTTACCCCCGCCAGATGCTCCCTGTCATAGGGCGCCGCGATCACCGCGATGTCCACCAGACCTCTCGCGAGCTGATCCAGAACATCGTCTCCCGAGCCGTTCCACAGATCAAAGCGGACTCGGGGGAATTTCTTCCGAAAGCCCGCGATCCAGCGCGCCGCCATATAGGGAGCCCGGCCCTCGACCATACCCAGCGTGATCCGGCCGGAGAGCCCGTTCCCCATGATTTCAATTTCTTCTCTCGTCTTATCGCAGAGCGCCAGAATCTGCCCGGCGCGGCGCAGAAGCAGCTCTCCGGCCTCCGTGAGCTGCACCCGCCGTTTCCCGCGGACAAAGAGCTGCACGCCGAGGTCCTCCTCCAGCGCCTTGATCTGATTGCTGAGCGGAGGCTGGCTCATGCCCAGCTTCTCCGCTGCCCGGGTGAAGTTCTGCTCCCGGGCGGCCGTGACAAAATACTGCAGTGTGCGAAAATCCATTCTTCTTTCTATATTGCCTTTCTCTCTGCCTCGTCTTCCGTCAGAACGCCGTTCCACAGGCGGTAGTAGGTGCCTTTCTTCGCAAGAAGCTCCTGATGGCTCCCCTCCTCCTCGATCCCGCTTTTGCCGAGCACTACGATGCGGTCGGCGTGCTGTATCGTCGTGAGGCGGTGAGCGATCGTCAGCGTGGTTCTCCCCTCGGAGAGATCCCTAAGACTCCTCTCGATCAGGATCTCGCTCTCGTTATCCAGCGCCGAGGTCGCCTCATCCAGCAGGAGAATCGGCGGATTCTTGAGAAAGACCCGCGCAATCGAGATCCGCTGCTTCTGGCCCCCGGACAGCTTGATCCCTCTCTCCCCGACATAGGAATCATAGCCGTCTCTCAAGTCACGGATGAACGAATCCGCCCCCGCGAGCTTTGCCGCGCGGACGATTTCCTCGCGGGAGGCCCCGGGCTTTCCATAGGCGATGTTTTCCGCCACCGTGCCGGAGAAGAGATAGACCTCCTGCTGCACGATGCCGATCTGGCTCCGCAGGCTGTACAGCTTCACATCCCGGACATCCTGCCCGTCGATCCGCACCGCCCCATCTGTGACGTCATAAAAGCGCGGAATCAGCGCGGAGAGCGTCGTCTTCCCTCCCCCGCTCTCGCCGACAAGCGCCAGATTTTCCCCGGGGTGAATCTCGAGGCAGAGATCGTGCAGCACCCGGTTGTGATCGTCCGGATATTCAAAGGTCACATGATCAAAGAGAATGTCCCCGCCCCGGATGACCAGATTGCGGGCACCCGGCCGGTCCGTGATGTCCACCGGCGTATCCATGATCTCCAGAAAGCGCTCCACGCCGGTGATTCCCTGCGAAAACTGCTCCGCAAATTCCACGATCCTCCGGATGGTCGCGATCAGCGTCGTCACGTAGAGAATATAGGCCACAAGATCACCGGCCTGTATCCTCCCCCGCACCAGAAAGAGCCCGCCGGCGATGATCGTCACCGAGTACATCAGACCGTCAAACAACCGTGTGGACATGTTGAAGTCCGCCATGGCATAGTAGCGCTCTTTCTTGATGTTCTGCATTTTCTGATTGCCGGCTTCCAGCTTCCGCAGCTCCTCGTCCTCCGCCGTGAACGCTTTCACCACCCGCTCGCCAAGCAGGGCGTCCTCCACCTGTGCATTCAGCTCTCCGAGCTCCACTCTCTGGCTCTTGGTGGTCGACCGGAAGCGGTGGTTCAGCCTGACCGACGCCAGCAGCATGAACGGCACGCAGGCAAAAATAATCAGCGTCAGCGGCACCGACGCAAAGCACAGAATCACAAAGCTCACCGTAATTTTGATCGCCGCGATGAAAAATTCCTCCGGGCAGTGGTGCGCAAACTCCGTTATGTCAAACAGGTCCGCGGTGATTCTTCCCATGATCTGCCCGATCTTGGTATTGCTGTAATAGCTGTCGCTCAGCGTCTCGAGCTTCCGGAACGCATCGGTTCGCATGTCGGTCTCGATATACACCCCCATGATATGTCCCTGCGAGCACATATAGTAATACGCCGCCGCATCGAGCAGACGCAGCACGGTATACAGCAGCGCGAGCCTCCCGATCAGCCCCGCGGTCAGAGACGCCGGGCGGTACATGGCCGTATTGGTGAGCGTGGACATAATGCGGGGCAGCACAATATCGCAGAGCGTGGTGAGAGACGCACAGCCCAGATCAAGCAGCAGGAGCTTCCTGTACTTCATGAGATAGGGAAGAAATCTCCTGATCAGCTCCCCTGTGCCGTAGGTTTTTGTAATCGTCCGTGACATTACTCCTCCTCTGACTTAAAACCGCTATACGGATATTCTACCGCAAAACCTGACGGCGGACAGCGCAGAAAAACATTCTTAAAGCATTCTTTGTACACCGCTCCGTTTTTTCCGCATTCTTTTTCCCGAAAAAAATACCGGCGGACGCCCGATTCGGCGCCTGCCGGCAAATCACATTTCCCGTTTTCTGTTCGTTTTTTATTCCCGCCCGTTTTATTTCGCGTCAAGCATCGACGCCGCAGCGAGCGCCGCCACCGCTCCGTCGGATGCCGCCGTCACGAGCTGGCGAACCGTCTTGGTCCGGCAGTCTCCCGCGGTATAAACGCCGGGCGTCCCTGTCAGACAGTCCTCGCCCGCCGCGATATAGCCTTTTTCGTCGAGCCTTGCCACATCCGCAAAGCCGCTGTTTTCCGGAATCTGACCGATGGCGACGAAGAGGCAGGCGACGTCCAGCCGCCGCGTTTCCCCGCTGTTCTTATCCGTCACCTCCACCGCGCCGAGCCGCTCTCCCGCCTCATCCGGGAAAAGATCGGTCACGGTCGCGTTCAGGACAAATTCGACGTTCCCGCGCCCGCGGAGAGCTTCGACAGCTCTCTCTTCCCCGCGAAACTGCTCCCGGCGGTGAATGAGATAAACTTTCTCGCAGATCCCCGCAAGGTACGCGGCGTCCTCAATGGCCGTATTCCCTCCGCCGTTCACGGCCACGACCCTGCCGCGGAAGAACGCGCCGTCACAGGTCGCGCAGTAGGAGATGCCGTGACCGATAAAGCGCTGCTCCGCCTCCAGTCCCAGCGGCCGGTTCTTCGCGCCGGTCGCAAGAATCACCGCCCCGGCCTCGTAATCATTTTTGACACCGTGGACAATTTTCCGGTCCCCGAGATCCTCCACGGACTCCGCCCGCTCAAACGCGATCTGCGCGCCGAGAGCCATTGCCTGCTCATAGAGGCCGTAGGCAAAATCAAAGCCGGAAATATGCTTGATTCCGGGGTAATTCTCCACCTCGGGCGTGTTGACGATCTGTCCGCCGAACTGCGCCGCCTCGAGCAGCATGACGCTCTTGCCGGCCCGGAGGGCGTAAATCGCAGCGGAAAGTCCGGCGGGGCCGGCTCCTGCAATCACAATATCATATCTGTTGTCCGCCATAGTTCCCATCCTTTCCCAGGCTCTGCCCGGCGCCTGTTACGTCTCCAGCAGCTTATGCAGCAGACGGTACAGCGCTCCGGCCTCCTCGGGAGAAAGCCGGATGCAACCTCCGATCTTTTCCGGAATTTCTGCACATTTTTCTTTCATATCACGGCCCTGCTGCGTCAGACGGATGGTGACGACCCGCTCGTCGCGGCTCTCCCGCGTCCGGGTAAGATAGCCCGCCTGCTCCATTTTTTTCAAAAGCGGCGTCAGCGTCCCGGTATCGAGAAAGAGGCGCTCCCCGAGCTCGCCGACGGTCTCCCCGTCCTTTTCCCACAGCGCCATGAACACAATGTACTGCGTGTAGGTGATCCCCAGCGGCCTGAAGAAAGGCGTGTAGCGCTTCACAATATTCCGCGAGGCCGCATACAGGGGAAAGCAGAGCTGATGATCCAGCTTTAAGCGCTCATCCTGCCCCTTTGTCATATCCGTCTCCCTTTCTCCGCCGTGGCTCCGGCGGCTCCGGCTCCCTTACAGGAGCTTCTCCACAAAGGCCGAAACCTCCGCCATGTCCGCCGTCGGCTCAAAGCGCGCCGCGACGTTCCCGTCCCGGTCGATAATGAACTTCGTGAAGTTCCATTTGATCTCCGGATTGTTCCTGTAATCCTTGTCGATCTTGTTGAGCATGGCGCTCATCATGAGAGCCTGCGCGCCCTTGCCGAAGCCCTGAAAGCCCTGCCGGCTCTTGAGAAAGCCGTACAGAGGAAGCGCCGTCTCGCCGTTCACATCGCTCTTTTTCATCTGCGGGAACTGCGTGTGATATTTCAGCGTGCAGAACTCGTGGATCTCCTCATCCGTTCCGGGCGTCTGCCCTGCAAACTGATTGCAGGGGATATCGAGCACCTCGAAGCCCTGCTCGTGAAAACGCTCGTACATCTCCTCGATGTCCTTGTACTGCGGGGTGAAGCCGCAGCCCGTCGCGGTGTTCACCACCATGACCACCTTGCCGCGGTACCGCTCCAGAGAGACCTCGCCGCCCTTGCTGTCCGATACGGAATAATCATAAAAGCCTGCCATAACAATCCTCCATGCCGAAGCACCTTGTGAAATCCCCTACTAATATCGTTTACAACTATATTTTACACAATATATTTGCCCTGTCAAGCCTTAAATCAAAATTATTTTTCACATTCTTTCGCGCGGCGTCCGATCCGGCCGAATGCCGGCGGCACCCGTCTCAGTGCAGGAAGCCAAACAGCCCTTTTTTCACATACGGCACGCTCTCTGAGGAAAGATAGCGGTAACCGGTCGCGTCCACCACGCCCCGGACCGTCTCCTCCTCCGGCTGCTCCTCGCTGAGAAAAACGGCCTCTTTCTTCTTAAAGGAGGCAGAGACCCCGGATGCCGCGGGAATCCCCCTGCGGATCGCCTCCGCGATATGCGCCTCGCACATCGGGCAAGCCATTCCGTCGATCTTCACTGTCGTTCTGTACATCGTTTGTCCTCCTTTCGTCTTTCTTCCTCCGGGCCTCTTTGCGGGCCTCGTTTCCGCTCCGCCGCCGCGGGCTCAGAGCTCCTGACACCAGCTCGCGTCCATCACCGCCGACTCCACCGCCTCAACCGTATTCCGCTCCCTGTCGAAGCGAAGCTCCTGACTTCTGACGCTGACCCGAGTGTCCGGCTCCACCGAACCGGTGATGAATACGTTTCCTCCGATCACGCAGTCATGGCCGATGACCGTATCGCCGCCCAGTATCGACGCGCCGGAATAGATCGTGACGTTGTCCTCAATGGTGGGGTGTCTCTTTTTGTTCTGGAGCTGGCGGCCGCCGCGGGTCGAGAGCGCGCCGAGCGTGACGCCCTGATAGATCTTTACATGCTCGCCGATCGAGGTCGTCTCGCCGATCACGATGCCGGTGCCGTGATCAATGAAAAAGTAGCGCCCTATGCTCGCCCCGGGGTTGATGTCGATGCCGGTGCGGCTGTGCGCATGCTCCGACATGATGCGCGGAATCAGCGGAACGCCGAGGAGGTACAGGACATGCGCCAGACGGTACACGGTGATCGCATAGAAGCCGGGATAGGCCAGAATGATCTCATCCACATTCTCCGCCGCCGGATCGCCGTCATAAAAGGCCTCCAGATCCGTTGAGAGCATCGCCCGGACCTCCGGGATGCGGCGGAAAAACTGGATGGTCATGCACTCGGCGCGGGCGTCGATACTCTCCGCCATCGTGCACTCCGACTCCCGGCAGCCCTGATTGCGTCCCCCGCATTCGGCGCGGAGCGCGATGCCGATCTGCCGGTTCAGATGAAAAGCGATGTCCTCCATCGACGCGGCGAGCATGTTCTGAATATTATAGTAGCGGTAGGTTCCGTCCTTGAAGTATCCGGGATATACGATGTGAAAGAGCTGCTCCAGCATCCCCGTAATAATCTCCTTATTCGGCTCCAGCAGCGGATTCAGGCTGTCGATTGTTCTTCCATTGTCATAGTCCCGCAGGATGTCGCTGACGACGCTCTGCATTTCCATTTCCAGTCTTCCCATAATTCAAGGCCCCCGTTCTCCTCTGATGATAAGACGCTTTCCGCCCGGGCGCAAACACAGGCGGCGTCGCCGTGGCTCCCGCAGGATTCTCACAGGGCGTCCAGAACTCCCGAAAACCCCTGCTCCTCAAAGCGTTTTCTGTATATCTCCACCTCCTCGCGGATGATTTCATCGATCGCCCGCATGCCGAGAAGCTCGACCGGCGCCCGGTCGTCCGTGAGAAGATAGTCTCCCTTTTCATAGGGCACGAGCCCCGCGGCCGCCGCCGTCATAACCTCCCGCAGCGCTCCCGGGCCCCGCGCCGCAAGATACGCCTCGAACGCATCCCGGTCGAACACCTCGCGCGAGGCAAAGAGCTCGCGGTTCGTGTTGCCCGGCACATCCGCCGTATACACATACGGGAAAACAGCTGCGATCGTATCCGCGAGGTACTGATTAATCGAACCCTCCGAGCCGGATCGCAGGTTCATGTTGACGATCATGACGCCCCCGGGGTTCAGGTGCTCCTCCACGATGCGGAAGAACTCCAGCGAGGACATCTGAAACGGGATGGTGATGTCCTGATAGGCGTCCACCATGATCACGTCGTATCGCCCCCGGTCGGCCTGCAGGTACGCTCTCCCGTCGTAGGTCACGACGGGGATCGCTTCCTCCAGATCAAAATATGTCCGGGCGAGCTCCGTGATCTTCCGGTCGATCTCGACGCCCGTGATCTCCATATCCTCAAAATAGCGGGAGCACTGCCGCGCGTAGGTTCCGGTCCCCATGCCGAGCACGAGGAGCGTGAGCCTGTCCGTCTCTTTTCCCGTCACCGTCCGCGGTGCCTCTGCCTGCCGGAGCCCTGCCATGATCGGCGCCGCCATCGCGTAGTCGTAATACATGCCGGTCAGTGCCGCGTCCTTTCGCAGGATCGACTGCACGCCGAAGAGCACATTGGTGGAGAGCACCGTCGTATGCTCATCCTCCTTTACCTGAAGATAGTTGTAGATCGACTCGCCCTCATAGGCGAGTCCCTTTTCCCAAAACGCAAAGCTGCCGTCATTTCCGGCCGCCGTGCAGAAAAGAAACAGGAGCACCGCCGCCGCGCAGCTCTTCCGCCTCGTGCGTCCCGCCGCAAAGTAAATCAGGGCGAGAGCAAGAAGAATCCCCGAGAAAATGAGAAAGCTGACCGCCGTCCCGACAGCCGGAATCGTGACGAAGGTCGGAAGAAAGGTTCCCAGTATGCTGCCGACGGTATTGAACGCGTTCAGCCGGCCGACCGTGCTGCCGCTGTTGTCGAGGCGGTTCACGGCGAAGCGCACGAGCGAGGGCGTGACCGTCCCCAGCAGAAAGCAGGGAAACACGAAGATCAGCATACAGGCCGCAAAGGCCGCGACGATCAGCAGGTTTTCAGACACGGTGAAGATCAGCGCCGCGGAGACGGCGAGGATCACATATTTTCCGAGCACGGGGATCGCCGCGATCCACACGGCGGCAATGAGAATACGGAGGTAGAGCCGGTCCGGGTTCCCGTCCCGGTCCGCGGCCCTGCCTCCGTAGAGATTGCCGAGCGCCATCGCAATCATGATCGTCGAAATGATGATCGTCCACACGATCTGCGAGGAGGAAAAATACGGCGCCATCAGACGGCTCGCACCCAGCTCCACCGCCATCACTCCCATTCCGGCAAAAAATTCCGTGATATAGAGATAGCTCCTGCTGCGAAGCAGCCTGTTTCCTCCCGGCTCTGTCATAGCGGTCGTCTTCCTTTCATGCAGGCCACAAATGCTCTGCCGCTTTATTGTATCACAGGCCGCCGTCCTCCGCCTCCATAATGATTTCGCCCCCGCGGAGCTCCTCGCCGAGGTCCTCCTCCGCAGACAGGGCAAAGCAGGGCCGCGCGTCCCTCCCCGCTGTGTTCTTCGGCTTTCTACGCGATCCGCACCGTGGTGACGCTGCACGCGGGAATCGTCAGTCTCACTCCCCGCTCCGTCAGCTCATATTCCCGGATCTCCTCTTCTTTCAGCTTCTCCGGCTCCTCAAAGCTGTTGTACGCATTCATCGCTCCCGAAAGCCGCGTGATCTGCACCGACTGCGGACGCTTCTCCGTGAGCACGATTTCCAGCTCCTCATCCCTGTCAAGGGACAGATTGCTGAGCGTCGCCGTAATGATACCCTGCGCGTCCGCCGATACGGACTCCACAATGCCCGGCACGCGGTTTTCCCCGAGGCCCGTCTCCTCTGCTCCGGAGAGCCAGCTGTACACCAGATCCGCGTCCTGATGAAAGCGATACATATGGAAGACGTACCATGTGGGCGTCTTCACCATCCTCGGCCCGTCCGTCAGGAGAACAGACTGCAGCACATTGACCGCCTGTGCGATGCAGGCCATCCGGACTCTGTCGCAGCGCCGGTTGAAGATGTTCAGCGTAAGGCCCGCGACCACCGCGTCCCGCATGGTATTCTGCTGATACAGGAAGCCCGGATTGGTGCCCGGCTCCACATCATGCCAGCAGCCCCACTCGTCTACCATCATGCCGACGCGGCGCTCCGGATCGTACTGATCCATAATCGCGCCGTGGCGTGAAATCAGCTCCTCCATCCCGAACGCGCGCTTCATCGTCTCATACCAGACGTTCTCGTCGAACTCCGTCGCGCTCCCCTTGTGCTCCCCTTTCTCAACGCCGACATAGTAATGAACCGAATAGCCGTCCATATAGCCGTGCGCCTCCTCCGGCGCCGGGCTCCGGAAGCACTCCTCCATCACCGTCCGCGTCCACTCGTAATCATCCGCATTCGCTCCGCCGCAGATCTTGAAAATCGGCGCGTTCCTGTCGTAATTGCGAACATAGGTCTGATAGCGCCGATATTCCTGCGCATACTGCGCCGCCGTCATATTGCCGCCACAGCCCCAGTTCTCATTGCCGACGCCGAAATAATCGACGCACCACGCGGCATCCTGCCCGTTTTTCCGGCGCAGCTCCGCCATCGGCGATACGCCGTCGAAGCTCATATACTCGACCCACTCGCTCATCTCCTGCACGGTGCCCGAGCCGACATTGCCGTTCACGTAGCTCTTGCAGCCGAGCTGCCGGCACAGCTCAAAAAATTCATGCGTGCCGAAGCTGTTGTCCTCGACGACGCCGCCCCAGTGCGTGTTGATCATCCGCTTGCGGCTCTCTTTCGGGCCGATGCCGTCCCGCCAGTGGTACTCATCCGCAAAGCAGCCGCCCGGCCAGCGCAGCACCGGAATCCATATCTCCCGCAGCGCCTCCACCACATCCCGGCGCATGCCGTTCACGTTCGGAATCTCTGAATCCTCTCCCACGAAGATGCCCTCATAAATACATCTCCCCAGATGCTCGGAGAAATGCCCGTATATCTCCGGCCGGATATGTCCCTGTCTGTGATTCTCATTGATATATAGTTTCATACTGTTCCCCCATGCCGAAGCGTTTCCCAGCGAGGCACGCGACGCAAAGCACCCTGCGCCGGCGCACAAGGTGCCGAGCCGCAAAGCGGCTCGTGCCGTCCCTTTACCTGACAGCATTTTTCGTTTGCTGAAAGGTCCGCGCAGGCGGTTTTATTTTTCCTGAAAAAGGAGGCCGGTTTTGCCGGCCTCCCCGAATTCTTCAAAGAACACAGCGCTTCCGAATTACTTCGCCGCTGCTTTTCTCGCCTCGATCACGGGCGTATACTTCTCGGTATCAAATTTTACCAGTTCGTCCCAGCCGAAGCCATTGAGCTTGGTGCACATATCCTCCCAAAGGCTCTTGAACTCCTCCTCATTCGCCGCAAAAACCATCTTCCATGAGGTGTCCTTGATGAGATCACCGCACTGCTTGCGGATCAGGCTGATGTCGGTGGTGTCGACGTCAAGCGGAATGTTGATGCTGGCCACTGTCGTCATCAGGCCCTTGTCTGCCAGATAATGCACATCATCCGGTGCACCGAATTTCTCAGACCACTCCTTTGTGGTCTTGGTCTGGTTCTTCCTGATGGTGGATGCCCAGAGATCTCCGGAATACGGCTCGCCCGTATCGGGATTGACATCGACGCCCGCCACGATCCACTGGTTGATCATGTTGTTGCCGTCATTCCAGTTGCCGCCGCCCTGGTCCTCAGGAACAGGCACTTCCTCCGCGAACCGCACAAGTCCGGCATCGGTCATGACATACTTGCCGTCATCACCCACGGTATAAATCAGGCCCTCAGTTCCTGCATGTTGAATCTGCGCACCCTCGGGAGAGGCATACCAGTCAAGGAATTCCATAAGTCTGGCAAGCTTCTCCTCGCTGACCTGTGCGCCGACGCCGATGACGCGGCCGTCGCCGTAGTAGGTATTGCCGGTCTGGAAGAGATTGGTATCAGCCACCGGAATCTCAACATAATTGACGCCCTCTTCCCCTCTCGCCGGGCTGTTCCAGAAGCCGTACTGCCAGCTGTACCAGTACAGGTAGATCCGCTTATCCTGCATCTTGGACACGACCGCGTTCCAGTCCTGCGTCGCGGAGTCCGGATCGACCAGACCTCTCTGGTTCGCATCAAAGAGGAATTTGCACATGCGGTAGTAGGAACCGGCCTCGTCCGTCAGCGGAACAATGCTGTTGTCCGTTCCGATCAGAACCGAGCCATTGACCTCCTGCCCGTACCACTTTGCGATCTGCGCCACATTCTCGCTGAACTGGCTGTCCCAGTCTGGCCACAGGCTGATCGCATAAGCGGGATCGCCCTTTTCGTTCATGGGATGCGCTTTCTGAATCTTTTCAAGGCAGTCAAGCAGATCATCCATGTTCTTCAGATCGGGCGCGCCGGCCTCCTGATACATATCCCAGCCCATTCTGGGATAGGAATACACATGGAGATCCCTGAACGCCGTGGGGCCGTTGTTGTTCATCTCGAGCGGAATCGCATAGGTCTTCGTTCCGTCGCCGAGGAGCTTGTTGAACGCGTCGATCTGCGCGTCAAACTTCATCAGATTCGGGTACTTTTCAATAATCCCGCTGAGATCATAGATCAGTCCCGCGTCGACGCACTCCTGCATCTGCGCATTGTCCAGAATCACAAGATCACCCAACGCGCCCGCCGCCGTTCTCGTCTGATACAGAGCCGCACCGTCGCCCGACACCTGCGGGGAGATGATGTTGAGCTCCATGTTGAACTTGTCCTTGACGATCTTGCCGTACCAGCCCGGCTGAATCCCCTGAAAGTTCGCCGCGACATCATAAAAGTCGACGGTATAGAGCTCGTCATGATTCGCCTCCGGCAGGGCGGCCGTCTCCGCGGCTCCCTCGCCGGTTTCCGCCGCAGCCGGGGTGTCCGCCCCTCCATTCTGCGCCGGCGCAGCTGCCGTGTTTCCGCAGCCGGCCAGTGCTGACAGTGCAAGCACGGACGCCGCCGCGAGAGATAGGAACTGTTTCTTTCTCATAAAATGATCCTCCTTCTTTTTTATGAAAGACACTCCGGGCGCCTTGTCCCGGAGCGACGTTGCCTGCCGCCGCAGAAAAATGCAGTATAGAGGCCGCTGCACTAAGCGAACTGCCCGTCAGCCCTTGACGGCCCCTATCATGATTCCCTTGACAAAATATCTCTGGAAGATCGGATACACCAGCATGATGGGAAGTACGACGATCACGGTGATCGTCATGCGCACGCTGGTCGTCGTCTGCGTCGTCGCCGCCGCGGCCGCCAGCGAGGTGGTGCTTGTGGTGCTCTGCGCCAGAGAAGCCAGAGAGCTCGCCTGATTCAGATACTGGTACAGTACGAACTGCAGCGGATACAGCTTCGTATCGGTCATGAGGAGCAGCGTGTCCTGAAAGGCATTCCACTGGCCGACCGCCGAGAAGATCGCCACCGTCGCCATGATCGGCTTGATGACCGGCGCGATGATGCGAAAGAAGACGCTCAGTATTCCGGCGCCGTCGATCTCCGCCGCCTCCTGCAGCTCTTTCGGAATGGATTCCACAAAGGTTTTTGTCAGGATCAGATTGAACGGCGAGACGATCGCCGGAAGAATATAGCCCCAGAAGTTGTTCGTCAGGTGCATATTCTTCATCACAAGAAACCATGGAATGATGCCGGCGTTGAAGTACATCGTCGCAACGATCAGACGGTACCAGAACTTCCTGTGCCACATCTTGTCCTGCGTGAACATGAAACCCAGAAACGCGGAGGCAAAGACCGTGAGCGAGGTTCCGATCACCGTGCGCAGGAGCGATATCTTAAAGGACTGAAGCAGCCCGTCGATACGGAACGCCGAAATATAGTTGTGAAAATGAATCTCCTGCGGCCAGAAGAGAACGTCGCCTCTGGCGCTGATATCATTCGCACTAATGGTATTGATCACGACATAATAGAACGGATACAGACAAAGGAGCGCCGCCACGGCAAACACGATATAGCAGACCACGCCGACCATCCGGTCGCCCGCGCTCATCCGGATCCGGTTCTTCGGTTCATTCAAACGACTCATACGCCACCTCCGACTCACAGCATGCTCTCTCCGCGCAGCAGCTTGGACAGCCCGTTGACCGCCACCAGCAGAACGACGCTCACAAGGCTCTTAAGCATACTGACGGCAACGGAAACGGAATAGCCGCCGTTCCCCATCGCCATGTTGTAGACGTACAGATCCAGAACCTGAATGAAATCCTTGTTGAACGAGTTCTGGAACACGTAATACTGCTCCATGCCGTTGTTGAGGAAATTCGCGACATTCAGCATCAGCAGAACGAAATACGTCGGCAGGAGGCTCGGAATCGTGATGTAGCGGATCAGCTGCATCCGCGACGCCCCATCCACCTTGGCCGCCTGATAGAGCTCGTCGTCGATCCCCGAGATCGCCGCGATGTACATGATCGCGGCCCAGCCCAGATTCTTCCATGTGAGCCACAGCCACTGCGTGAACCACACATGGCTGGTGGACTGAAGAAACAGAATCGGCGTGTCGATAAGCCCCAGCTTCAGCAGGAACGAATTCATCATGCCCGTGCTGTTGAACAGGCTGAACGCGATGGAATACACCATGACCCAGCTCACAAAGTTCGGCAGCGTCGTCACGGTCTGCACGAACTTCCGGAACGGGAGGCAGCGGATCTCATTGAGAAACACCGCAAAAATCATCGGCAGCCAGCTCGTCCCCAGCGTCAGGGCGCTCATGGCAAAGGTATTTTTGAGCACCTGCAGGAGCTGATTGATCTTGACGTCGTTCTGGACCAGACTCAGGAACCATTTGAATCCCACGAACGGGCTGTTCGCCAGCGTCTTCGGCGGCTTGTAATCATAGAAAGCGTACATCCAGCCGTACAGCGGATAATAGGCAAACAGCAGGACCAGAACGATAAACGGCAGAACCAGCAGGAAAAGCTTTATCGAATACAGTTTCTTTTTATTCGTCACGGAGCAAAGCCTCCTTTGTTTTTGTTTAACGTTTAACCTATGATGCTAATATTTTCCCCTTTTGCCCGTCCGCTGTCAACAGCTTTTGCTCTTTATCATTCAACTTTGTAGATATCAGTAGAATTTTTCATCCCGTTTTTGTGCATCTTGCATCAGCTATGGAGCTTCGCCGCACCATCGTACAAGGGATCTCCACTAGCTTTCTCTCCCCCGACGGCCCCGTTTTCTGCCTCTGCCACTCGATTCTTCCGATCAGAATTTTTGCCGACTCCCTGCCGATTTCCGTAAGCGGCAGCGCCGTCGTCGTAAGCCCCGGTCTGAAAAACTGCGCAATTTCCTGATTGTCAAAGCTGCCCACCGAGATATCCTTTCCAATCTCCTTTCCCGCCTCGTCCGCATAATCGTATATGCCTCCGGCCATCTGATCCGAAATGCTGAAAAAGACTCCGACGCCCTTTTCCGACAGCGTCCGCGCGCCCTGACAGCCTGAGCCCCGGCTCCAGTCTCCGTAATAGACAAGCTCCGGATCAAAGGGAATCCCCTTTCCCTCGAGCGCCTCGCGGTAGCCCTGAAGACGGAGCTGCGTGTGAAGATTGTCCTTTCGTCCGCCGATAAAGCCGATTCTGCGGTGCCCCATTCCCAGAAGACAATCCACCACCTCGCGCGCGCTCCGCACATCGTCGATGACGACCGAGGGAATCCCCGCCGCGCCCGACCGTGCATAGGCCATGACCGCCGGAATCGGGAAATTTTCGTCAAAACAGTGAATGACGCGGGCGTGTCCCGCAATATAGATCGCGCCGTCCGCCCTCGCCGACAGAATATCGCTCAGCACCGGATCAAGTATCGAGTGATACGCCTCCTCCTGGTTGTACCATGTGTCCGCCCACCTCGCATAAAGGCGGAGATTGTGCACGGTCACCCGGTAGCCCTGCGCCTCGCAGTATTCCATGATGCTCTCGATGATGGGGGGGCGAAGTGAACTGCGCAATGTCCTCCGCGATGATGGAAACGGTGTGCGTCTTCTGCCGCCGCAGTCCCTGCGCCACATAATTGGGGCGATAGCCCTGCTCTCCGACGACGGCGAGCACTCTCTGCCGCGTCTCCTCGCTCGCTTTGCATTTTCCGTTCAGGATATTGGACACCGTCGTCGCTGAAACGCCGCATATTTCCGCAATTTCCTTGAGTGTGACCATCCAGCCTCTCCCATATCCGGAATTGTCTTTTCTCTCCGGATTTCTTATAATTTCATATAACGTTTAACTGTTCTGCGCGCCGCAAAGTGCTTCGGAATGAGGATTCTTATGAATATTTTCTGTCATTCCTATCGTTTTTTCTTTGAGGACGGCGGCATCGCCGTCTTCCGCGGGGACCGCATGCTCTACGCCAATCCGGCCCCGCTGTCCCTCCAGCTCAAAACACAGGCCGTCTCCAATGAGTTCTGCGACGGAATCTACGAGAGCGTCTCGGCGCTTTCCGACGGCGTGCGCTGCGAGGGCTCACTGTCCACGCCCGGCGGGAGCCGCTTCTGCTTCCGGGACGACTACCTGCTCTCCGGCACCGACATCCGGCTCCGCCGCCGCGTCGCCGTGGAGGAGGCCGGCACGGAAAAGGGCTTCGCCTCCCTGTTCAGCCTCGTTCTCTGCGGGGCAAAGAGCATGGAGGACATCGAGGGCTTCGCCCCCGGCTGCTACTATCTGCACAACCGCTTCGCTCCGGCGCAGGCCATCGGCAGCTCGCCGGACATGGATTTCATCTGGTTCATGGAGACGCACTGCGCGCTCCCGCTCTTTGGCGTGCGGAACCCGGACAGCGGCGAAAGCCTCGTCTTTTCCCGCTGGGCGCCGGATATCACCCTGCGGAATCTGGAACAGAATCTGTCGGAAAACAGCACCGATCCGCTGCTGACCATCGGCGGCCTCGGCGTCAGCCGCCGGCCGGGCCGGACGCTCAACTACACCTACTACGGCTACGAGGTCTCACACCCGGCTCCCGCACAGAAAAGAGGTCTTTCTCTCGATTACGTCTACCCGGGAAGCGACGGACAGTTTCTCTATGCAGGCGCCTACGCGGGGCTCGATTTTCACAACCGGCCCATGGGCTTCAGCCGCCTCTACCATCCGGTGACCCCCGGCTTTGCGCAGGAGTACTCGATCGCCGTCTCGCCGGAATACCACAGCTCCTACTATGGCTTCCTGCGCGAAAGCTGGCGGAGCGTCTACGACAGGATGCGCGCGCCGCTCTTTGCGGTCAGCGCAGAGCAGCATTTTCGGGACTGCATGGATATTTTTCTCCGCTACACGGAGCGCTTTGCGGACGGCTCCGTCGGCCTCCCTTTCGCCGCGCAGCTCCCGGATATGGATATCAATTCCGTTTCTTTCCAGTTCGGCTTTGTCGGCCAGCAGCCGGCGATCGGCGGTCTGTGCCTGCGCTACGGCCTTCTGGAGAAGCGGGAGGATTTCCTGCGGGCCGGAACGGATATCCTCGATTTCTGGACGCGCGCCGCCGACACGGAGTCCGGTCTGCCGCCGCTGTGCTATAACCCGTCCATGTCCGGCTTTGAGCCCTATCCGGTCTATATCCGCATGCTCGCGGACGGCATGGAGGCGATCCTGCGGGCCTATCGCCTCCTCAAGGAGCACGGCACGGTAAAGGAGGCGTGGCTCCGCTTCTGCGAGAAGACCGGCCGCCGTCTCGTCCGGCTCCAGAACCCGGACGGCAGCTATTTCCGCGCCTATTATCCCGACAGCTCCGTGCGGATGAGCTCCCGGGCCAATACGCCGGCCATCATACGCTTCCTCATTGAGCTCTTTCTCGAGACCGGCGAGGAAGCCCTGCGCGATGCGGCGCTGCGCGCCGGCGAATGGACGCTGACGCAGGCCGTCCCCGCGCTGGAATACCGGGGAGGAACCTGCGACAACGCCGACGTGCAGGACAAGGAGGCCGGCATCTACGCCATGTGGGGAATGATGGCTCTCCATGATCTGACCGGCGATGCGAAATGGCTGGACGCCGCCCAAAAGGCCGCCGACTACACGGAAAGCTGGACCTATGTATGGTCTTTCCCCGTAAAGACCCCATGGAAAAAGCACCCGTTCAATCAGTATTCCATCAGCGGGCAGAGCATCATTTACCTCGGAGGCGGCGCGGACTGCTACATGGCCGCGTGCTCGCTCAGCTACTACCGCCTCTATCTGAGCACCGGCGACCGCCATTATCTGGACTTTGCCCGTTTTCTCCACAAAAACACCAAGCAGTCGACGGATGTCGGGGGAAAAACCGGCTATGCCATGCCCGCCCTCGGCCACGAGGCCTCCGGCTTCTGGACGCAGACCGTGAACAGTCATTATCACTGGCTCCCGTGGTGCACCTTTGTGGAGGCCGAGCCCACCGCCGGACTGTACGATCTCTTCGGCGTCTATGAGATCGACGAGGCCGAGGCGCAAAGCCTCCCGGAGCGGCAGCGCCGGAACCGCATTTACCGGACGAGCGTAAACGAACGGAACTGAAGATGTCCCTCTCCGCGGAATGTGAAATAGAGAGCCTGCACCCCGTCGGGAATCCGGCACGGCGCCGACGTCGTTTTCCACACGTTGGCATAGCCGACCGGAATCCCGGCTATGGGCTCGCCGTCCCACGCCGTGCGAACCTCGAGAACACCGGAGGCATAGCCTCTCGTGCTGACCGCGACCATTTTCACGCCGCGGCAGTCAAAATACTTGAAGCCCGCGGAGGTTCCCGGGCGCATGTTGGCGATATAGCTGACGCTTTCGCCGCTGTCCGTCTCCTCCTGCGTGATCTTCTGGAAGCGGTCGTCCATCCAGCCTGACCACGGAATATAGGTCACATCCAGCTCCGAGAAGAGGTGACAGGCCAGATAGGCCGGGTATTCTCCCTCGCCGCGCAGAGGCGCCGCCCCGGCGCAGGATGTGATTTCCGCCTGCGCAAAGCCTCCGTCCTCCCTCTCCGTCAGCTTCTCAAAGCAGCCCTGCCGGCTGTAATTGGTGCCGTTCGTATGACGGTGGTAGAAAATGTACCAGTCGTCCCCGATCCGCACCATGCTCCCGTGGTTGTTCGCGCAGTAGCACATCGGCTTCCCGGCGGGCTTGTAGCTGTCGATGCCAAGGTCGCCGTTGCTGACCAGCACGCCCCGGTAGCGGAACCCTCCGACCGGGTTGCGGCTTGTGGCGTAGGCCAGCTCATGATAGAGCTGCGACGAATAGATAAAGAAATATTCCTCGCCTTTCTTCCGTATCGACGGGCCCTCAAAAAACGCATGTCCCTCAAAGCCCGTCCCCTCGCTGTACGACTCGCTCGGCGCAACAAACACCGGGTCCTCCTCCACCGTCAGCATATCCGGCCCGAGCACCGTCGCCATCGCGCCGTGCCTCGACGTATCCCCGACCGCCGAAAAGCCCGTGTACAGATAGGTTCTGTCCCCCTCCGTGAGCACCGCCGGGTCAAACTGCGGCTCATCGCCGGGCCGCTCTCCCAGACGCGTTCCATCCTTATAATGGACGTAGCCGAGGAAGCGGTACGCGCCGGCCGGACTGTCGCAGACCGCAACCGATACCACGCCCCAGCTGCTGAGCACATAATACAGATAATATCTCCCGTCCGGCCCGACCGTGACGGCCGGGGCATAGAGATTCCCCTGCAGGTCGCCGTTTCCCGGGTCCTGATCTTTCCGGTAGATGACGCCCTCGCAGCGCCAGTCGGCCAGATCGTCCGCGGGCGCCGACCAGCAGACATAGTCCAGCATGCAGTAGAGCTCGCCGCCGAATTTGTCGTGCGAGCCGTACACATAGACGCGGTCCCCGAACACATACGGTTCGCCGTCCGGGATATGTTCCCACGACGGAAGATACGGATTCACAACCTGCTTCCTGTTTTTCATAAATACCCCCAATGCCGAAGCGTTTTTTTGCGAGGCACGCGGCGCAAAATCCGCGCAGGCGCGCCGGCGTCCCCCGTTTCCTCTCTGCTCTTTATCATGCCGCGTTTCTTTTGTTTTTACAAGGTAAAACGATAAACTTCCTATTTTTTTCGATCGGATCGACTGATCGCAATAAGGAGCATCACCCGTCTAAGCGGGCGATGCTCCCTGCGTCTGCTCATATTTCGTTGATCATATTTCCGTGTATTATATCTCCTCAATCACCCGATACAGCCAGTTTTCCAGAGGATCTCCGATGCGCTCCATCTCGGTCCGCATCTCCTCCAGCATTTCCTTTTTCACCGCCACATAGTCCGGATCATAGAACAGATTGTCGAGCTCGCCGGGGTCCCGGACGACATCGTATAACTCGCTCAGATCGGACGCGTTGAATACGAGCTTGTAATCCTTTCTCCGCCACATGCGCTGCTCAAAGGACACAAAGTGCCCCGCGAGCTGGCACAGTACCCCCTTTCGCCCGTTATCCGCGCCCTCCCTTACGATGGGCAGAAGTGACCGGCTTTCAAAGCTTTCCGGGATGGCCTTGCCCGCGGCGTCGTAGGCCGTCGGCGTCAGATCATGCAGATAGACCAGATTTTCGTCGCGCACATTGCTCCGTCCGGAGGCAGGGTCCCTGATAATCAGCGGGATATGATAGGTGCTGTCGAACATGAACTCGCCCTTTTCAATCATGCGGTGGGCTCCCATGGCGTCGCCGTGATCCGCCGTGAGGGCGATAAAGGTCTGCCCGTACAGGCCGTTTTCCTCAAGGAAATCCAGAAAGTCCCCGATGGCGTCGTCGATCAGCGTGATATACCCCCAGAATTTGGTGATGACCTCGCGCCAGCGCTCCTCGCTGCAAAAAATAGCCGCGTCCACCACGACCAGACCCGGATTGATGATGTTGACCACCTGCGACAGTGCAATCCCGAGATAAGTGACGGCCCGTATCGCATTCTGCCCCAGCTCGCCGGCCGCTTCCCGTTCCAGTCCTTGTTGCGGCTGCTTCTGATGCGGCCGCTCCCGCTCTCCACAAATCCCTCATTGATCATTTCCTGAATGCTGGTGCTGATGGTGGGCAGCGTGAACTCCAGCAAACGGGCAATCTCATTGCGCGTGATGGCAAGACAACAGCGTCTTTTACGCGGGAATAAAAAAACAGCCCGGCCGCGCGATGAACGTTGCCGCGCGCGGCCGGGCCGAACCTCCGGTGTCAGAACTGGCTCTCCACATATTCCGGGCTCAGATCGATGGAACGGCTGCCGTCGGCGTGTTCAAACGCCGCCAGCTCCGGATGCTCTCTCTTTTCTTTCGTGAAATTCTCATAGGAGGGATGCTTGTGCGTCTGGCCCGCCCAGATCTCCTCCGCGACCGGCGCCCACACCTTAGAGTATTCGTCGCACTTTTCGCACAGATGCTCCACGGACTCCTCCGACTCGAGGTTTGTGCCCTGCGCACCCGTCGTTTCGACAATTTCGCGCAGCAGCTCAGGATTTTCCAGCATCGGGCAGGGGCGCAGATGATTGCGGTTGAACGGCTGCCCCTCATGGTACGCCATGAACAGAGGGCTTTGCAGCATTTCCAGAATCGAGCTGCTGTGGATATTCGCGTTGGAAAAATGAATGAACACACAGGGCTCCGCATCGCCGTTCGCATTGATGTGGAAATAATTGCGTCCGCCCGCGATGCAGCCGCCGACAAACTCGCCGTCGTTCTGGAAATCCATCGGATAGAACTCCAGATCACACTCCTTTGAGCGGTAATACCGGAGCCGGTCGATGATGAGCCTGCGCTGCTCCGGCGTCGGCATCAGCTCCGGCACAGCATTGTTCCCCACCGGCATAAAGTGGAAGTAGAAGCCGTAGCGCGCCCCCTTCGACGCGATGAAGCGCAGGAACTTCTCGTCGGTGACCGCCTCGATATTGGCCCGGGTATAGCAGATCGACGTTCCGAAAATGATACCGTATTTCCGGAACAGATCCATGGCATTCATCACGGCGTCGTAATGACCGATGCCGCGGCGGGCGTCATTGGTGTCCGGCGTTCCCTCAATCGAGAGGAGGAACGTGATATTGCCGAGCTCCACAAGCTTTTTGCAGAGCTCCTCCGTGATCAGCGTGGAATTGCTGAACAGGGCGAACTCGCAGTCATTGTGCTTCTCCGCGAGGCGCAGGATGTCTTTCATGCGGACCGTGGGTTCACCGCCCGTCATCATATACAGATAGGTGCCGAGCTCCTTGCCCTGCGTGACAATCTTGTCCATATCCTCGTAGGAGAGGTTGTGCTTGGGCCCGTAGGTTCCGGACCAGCAGCCCACGCAGTGCATGTTGCAGGCTGTCGTGGGATCGAACAGGATGAGCCACGGGATATTGCAGTGGTACTTTTCCCGGTTCGCGCGGATCGTCTTCGTCCCGCGGAAAAACGCCTCATATCCCAGATTCAGGAGGGTGATCTTCGCGTAATGAGGATCCGCCTCGTCGATTACCTTATTGATGAAGCGGAACCATCGGTTATCCGGATCGGTAATCGCCGCACGGATCGCCTCCAGCGTCTCCTTTTTTGCCGCTTTTCCATAAAAGGTCTGCGCGAAATCAAGAATCTGCAGATAGAACTTATTCCTGTCTTCCGCCGTTTCCCTGTGCTTCAGAAACTGATCGATCAACAGGCTGACCGCTTTCCGTTCCGCCGCATGACTTACACTCTCTGCAATATTCGCCATTTTTTCCTTCCTCCCTGCCCGCAGACACAATATTCTTTATCTTATGTCTGCATTGTATCGGCCGAAGCCGGCAAAGTCACGGGACAAATAGCGGAATTTGTGAGACTAGTTGAACTGTCGGTCATTATAGCTAGTGTAAAGTTTTCGTAGGAATACAGTATATAAAAAGGGATACCCCCTTTTGTGCTAAGATTAATGCACCACACAACAATCCGGCACAGAAAAGAGGTACCCCCTATGCTTGAAAGTATACTACAGTTTGGCCAGAGCGGGATTCCTGAACTGGTACAAATCCAGGAAAGTTTCTTCGATGATCCGACGAAGATTGCAAAATTCATCCATGATGGATCCGGGATCTTTATCCGGGCAGCCCGGGTTTTTAACACCCCAAAGTCCGCAAAGCCTTGCAGGACTTTATTTTTTGTGTCAAATTTATTTTCTTACATTGCGTACTATGGTACTATATAGTATAATGATTATATCTGAAATACTATACCTT
>NZ_LR130584.1 GCF_900625025.1 Lachnoclostridium sp. Marseille-P6806 | reverse complement strand
AGTTCCACTTTTTTATGCAGCAAAAAGTCTCGTTGAAGAACAATCTTATTTCTCTTCTGGATCTGACTTATCCAGGCGCAAACGCCCTGTTTGACAGCCCTGTTCGCTCTGACGGAAGCGAAAAATGTATTGTTTTTTTCAGTATTTGTTCCTTCTGTACTTGTTTTATCTTTATTTATTTCTCGCGGGTTTCCCGGATCCGATTCCGCCGTATCCGGATTTTCCGTATACGGTGAAGCTGTACCCGGAAATGCTGTATCCGGCAAAACTCCGTCCGGCATCTCGTAGATCACATATTCGATCTCGCCCATGCGGCCGTTCTCCTGCCGTTTCTGGCTGCGGATCAGGTAGCCGCATTCCTCCAGTTCACGGAGCGCCGTGTTCACGCTGTCCACACCTTCCTTGCTGATCGCCGCGATCCCCCGGATGCTGTAATGCCATTCATCCGGCAGGCTCAGGAACAGGGAAAGCAGCCCTTTTGCTTTCAGGCCCAGGTTCTGGTCCCGCAGGTGGTAGTTGCACATGGTCGTATAGTTGGTATTCTTCTCAACGCGGAACACAGCCATGATGGCCACCGCCTTTCCTGCTATCGGATGCCGCCGGGATCAGATAAGGACAGGTTTTAAAGACGCAATCGCCCCTGGCAGAATACGGTATATGGTACCGGCAGTTCCTGCATTCCGGATACCTGCCTTCACAGCCATCGTCATAATGATTGCTGCCGGGAGCCTCCCGCATCAGAGCCTCGATAGCCCCAGACTTTCCATCTGTAAAGCTCATGTGATCCGTCCTCTCCGGTGCATCAGAAAAGGGAGCAATATCCGCTTTTTGTAATAAGCCTCTAACGCTCCCTTGTTCCGGTATGCTCCTGTGCTGTTATAATGCTGCTTCCGGCGCGATCCTTCCCGGTGCTTTTGCTTTCGGTGCATGCTCCATCGCCTCTTTCTTCTTTTCTCCCAGCTGATCCAGAATGGACGGTTTCTTCTCCGCTGCAGCCCGTGCTTCCGCTTTCTTTTCCAGCTTCTGTGCCAGCTTCCGTTCAGCGGTTTTGTCTGCCAGTTCGAATACCCTGTCCGCCTTGTCGTAATGGTAAACATTGTCCGACAGGCGCTCTGCCGGGGCTACCTGCGTCTCGTTGATAGACTGCACCATGGCTGCCAGCTCATGGTAATCCGCCTTCCCGTCATCCGGCACCAGCAGCACTTCATGAATGGATGAGGGGAGAACGAAGAAGTCTCCTCCGAGCTTTTCCACCGCCTGCTCCATGAAGCCGGGATACTGGATTACGGAAGCGCCCATGAAAGCGCCTTTTGTCGTGGCCACCAGCATCATGGGTTCCCCGGGAATCGGTTCCTCCGGTTCCATGCCCATCATGTCTGCCATCACTTCCTGCATGGAGCGGAGAGATCCCGGATGGGTAAGCGGTGCATTCTCCAGCGCGTCCTGATGGAGCTGGTCTGCCGTAATTCCAAATGCATCCAGTTGCTGGTTGGTAATAACGGAAGTCATCTTGCCGCCATTACTATCGCCCATATCCAGGCGATAGATCAGGGCCATGTCCTCCACCTTCTTATGCGGGACATTGCCCAACCTGTCTTCATTCCCTTTCTGCGGGATCATCTCCATCATCAGCTTTGGCTTCATGGCCTCGTAGTCAGACAGCTCCCCTATATTGAACTGGGGAGTCCGGTCCACTACCTTCATAAGCTGGGCTTCCACATCCTGCAGAATGTCCTCATACGGACGGCCCGCTTCAAAGGCCTGAAATGCCCCGGCCATGTTGAGGTTGGCTTCTACCGGAGAATTTCCGCTGCGGAAGGATAGTCCGCGGTAGGATTCCCCCTGGAGCTTCTCCACATCCCGGATGCCGATCCTCACATCGGCAAGCTCCGGCGGAAGATCTGCGGCAAACCGTTCCGTCAGTTCTTCTTTCATCTGTTCCAGAAACTGCTCGTAATTCATCTGTCGTCCTCCTTTGCGTGAAATGATAAAAGGCCGGTCAGAATACCTCCGAAGAGGCTCTGACTGGCCTATGTAATGGACGATTGATGATTAAAATATACGGGGAATCATTCCTTAGGACAAGGAACAACCGCCTTTTTGATTAGCAGGAAAATTAGCTGGGAAAATCGGCAAATTAGCGGGAAGCCCGTTTTGATTAGCAAAAATCGCGATTTTTTGCTAAAAATTAGCTGGCTAACGGAAGAGGATGGTTGAGTGTTCTACGCCTTTCCGATTAGCAAAAATGGAGCTTGCAAAACGGGTTATGTACGAAGTTCGATAGATGTGCTGGATATGAAAAAACCGGAAACCCTTTATTTACGCGGGTTTCCGGACTGTTGTCTGGCGTCCCCGGGAGGATTCGAACCTCTGACCTTCCGCTTAGGAGGCGGACGCTCTATCCTGCTGAGCTACGGAGACGTGTATGAAATTGGTGGATTTTTAGGTCTCCCGACCTCGCGCCTGTTTTTCAGCTGATGGCCGTTTCTCCCTGTTCTTAGGAAGCGGACGCTCTATCCTGCTGAGCTACGGAGACACATGTAAATTTTGGCTTATTTACGGGCTTTTCGGACCCTCCGGAGCCGCCCGGATGCCTCCGCTTCCTGCTAATGGGCTGACGCCCCGGAGGCCTGATTCCGAGAAACGTCGTGGACGCCATTCTGGCGGAAGGTGCCTGTTGCACTTTTCCCAGTCCCGACCGGATTCGAACCCCGCACTTAGGTGCTTTTTGGATTTCGGCAAAAGCTGCCGGGAATCCTTAGGAGGCGGTTTTTCTGGCCTGCTAAGCCACCCGAGCATGGCGCTACACAACTGCGGAGATATTATAACATATCTTCAGTGTCGGCGTGCTGTATTCGAGATGATTTTTGCAAAAACCAAAATTGTAAAAGTAACTTCCCAAAGAAAATCCCGTTGCAGATCCCGTTGTGGGATTTACTTTGAGAAGTTACTGGATTTTTAAGGCTTCAGGTGAGTTCAATAAAACATCTTTCCGTTACAATAGAGTTGTTCAGCCTCTATTGCAGGAAAGGTGTCCATATACATTCAAGGTCAGACCTGCCTGCATAGACAGCCGGGGAAAGCTGTGATTCGTTTTTTTGACGTAAATACTTCATAATAAGCAGAGAAAGTCATAGCCGTGCAGCGGCCTGGAAAGGAGGAGCGGGAAACGAAAACGGAGAGAAAAGAAAGAACTGGAGCAAAAGAAGCCGGAGCAAAAGGAAGAACACGCGTCCGCTGTTCTTTTCTGTCTGTCATCAGCCGTACCGTGGCAGCTTTTCTGCTGCTCATGATTGTGATTTTGTCTGCGATCTGGGCGAATACCTTTCTGTCCCTGCGCAGCAGTGCGGGAGAGCTGCTGCGTCAGACAGCGGAGAACGGGAGCACAACGCTGGCGCAGATGCTGGAATCCAACGACCGGGCGCTTGCGATTTTGTTTCAGGACACGGGAGATCTCGTCGCGCTGGAGCAGAGCGATATGGTCCGCCGGAGTGTGGCTGCGCAGGGGCTGGTCAAGCTGATGCGGGATCTCATGTACGCCAACAGCGATATTCATGAGCTGGCGCTGTATGACATGGCCAGCGGACAGTACCTTTCCAAGTACAGCGCCCAGTTTTCTTACGCGCAGGATCAGGAGATCCGGCAGTATTTGACCGATACGGAGATGGAAGAAACCGGGAGGATCATGGGCAGGTGGGAGACTGTGCAGATCGGGGATTTTTCCTATCTGATGCGCTGCTACCGCAATAAGAATCAGAGGATCGCCGCATTTTTGCCGGTGCAGACGGGCGGAAAAATATTCCTGCCGGTCTCCGGAGGCTTTGCCGCACTGCTGGACGCAGAGGGAAATCCTCTTTACAGCGCGGGGGAGATTGCAGAACCGGGGGCGGGAGCGCTTTTGGCAGAGCTTTCGCGAAGCGGAGGGCTTCTTTCCGGCAGGGGAGCGTTTTGGACGGCCCGCGGCAGAATGCTCGTCTATATAGACCGGGTGCCGGATACGGATCTGGTGATTCTTGCCGGTATGCCAAGAAGCCGGGTGATCGGCAGCTTCAAGCTGATCCAGCTGCTCATTCCGGCGCTTGTTTTTGCGGCTCTCGTGCTGACGGTTCTGTTTATTCGCTACGCCCGCAGTGCTGTGGTGATCCCGGTGCAGGAGCTGCTGTCTGCGATGAGCCGGATTGAAGAGGGCGATTCGTCGCTGCGGCTTCCGGGCACGGCAGAGACGATGGAGTTTGACCGGATCAACCGGAGTTTTAACCGTATGATGGACACCATCGTCAATCTCAGAATACGATCGTACGAGGATCGGATCCAGTTTGACGAGGCGACGCTCAAATATGTTCAGCTCCAGATCCGGCCGCATTTCTTTCTGAATGCGCTGACGACGATCCACAGCATGTCCTATCAGAACCGAAATGAAGACATTCGGAGGTATATCGAGAGGCTCTCCGAGAATATCCGCTACCTCTTTAAGGCCGGGCTTCACACTGTGTCGCTTTCCGAAGAGATCCGGCATGCAAGATCGTATATCGACATGCAGAATATGCGGTACCCGGACTGTGTGTTTGCTTTCTTTGATGTGGAACCCGGCATGGAGGATTATCAGGTTCCGCAGCTTCTTGTGCACACGATGCTGGAAAACATTTACAAGCATGCGGTATCGCTGAACCGGCTGACCTCCATTCTCGTCGGTGCACATGAGGAGGAACGGGACGGGGATAAAATGCTGCATATCACGGTGGAGGATGATGGTGACGGTTATCCGGAGCAGTTCCTTATGGAGGTTCGCAGCGGCAGGATGACGATTCGTGAGGACGGACACGGGATCGGGCTTTGGAACTTTAAGAAAACGCTGTCTCTGATGTACAGGAGAGAGGATCTGATAGAGTTTTCCAATCGCGAGCCGCACGGGAGCCGCGTGGATATCTGGCTGCCCCGCCGCGCAAGACGGCAGAGCACCATTTGGAAGCTGTAAGAGACGAGGCGGCCGCGAGCAGAACAAAGCAGCAGAGCAACGCAGCAGGATAAAAAGGAATGCGAACAGAATGAACGTTCTTGTCATCGATGATGATATGCCTACGGTCGACGTGATCGTGCAGGCCATGGACTGGCAGCATTTTGCCGTGGACCGGGTGTTTTCCGCCTACAATGCGGAGGATGCGCGGAAAATTTTTGCTTCGGAGCAGGTGGACGTTGCGATCTGCGATATCGAGATGCCGAGGGAGAGCGGATTGGAGCTGCTCTCGTGGGTGAGAGAGCGCGGCTTCCGGACCCAGTTTATTTTTCTTACAAGCCATGAGCGATTTGACTTTGCGCAGACGGCGATCCGCTATAACGCGTCGGGCTATGTGGTGAAGCCGTTTTCCAAAAGCAGGATGGAAACGGAGCTCTACGGGGCGATACAGAAGCTCCGGCAGGAGGAGCGGTACCGGGAGGCGACCAAATATGAAGCGTGGTTTTCTGATACGCTCGAATATGTGGAAGCGGGCTTCTGGGAGGATCTTCTGCACCGGAAGCTGACAGCGGAGCGGAGGGCCGTCGAGCGGGAGCTTCGGGAGAGAAAACTGGACATCCCTGTCGGAGGCAGCTATTGTCTGGTTCTGCTGATCTATGGATTGAGTCTTTTCTCGTCCGGAGAAAACCGGCTTCTGTCTTCTGAGGCAGGGGAGGAGAACCGGGCAGGCGGCACGGCCGATGCGGAGGAAAAGCTCCGCGCAGCGCTGTCTTCGTTTTTGCGGAGCGAAGCGTGCGAAAAGTATGGATATAAGGGAAAGCTCGCGGGGCTTGCGGAGGAGTTGCAGAGAAATGCACTTGTTTTTTCCGCAGTTCTCGAGGGGCAGGAGCCGCAGACATTCGCAGACGCAGAGGGGCTTGCCGCATGCTGTGAGGCGCTGAATGAACGGATCGCAAAGCAGCTTCTGGCTCCTGCCACGATTTATGTCGGGGAACCCTGTGTGCTCTGGAGGCTTCCGGAGGAGAGGAAAAGACTGCTGGCCCTCGATGCGGACAATGTCTCCCGCAAGGGACGGGTCCTCACCGGCGCAGAGGCACAGGCGCTTGCGGCGCCGGCAGGAGAGGAGCCGGTGATCGACATCCGGCAGGTGAGGAGCTTTCTTGTGGACAGGAAAAAGCGGGAGCTTCTGGAATATTTACGGCAGCGGCTCGAAAAGCTTGCGGCGGGACGCAGACTGACAGCCGCGGCGCTCCATCAGCTGCGGCAGGATCTGCTGCAGTGCGTGTATGTATATCTCGCGGATCGGGAGATCATGGCGGCGCAGCTTTTCGGGGATCCGGGCGCGGCGGAGATGGAGCAGCGGGCGGCGGACTCTGTTATGGATATGATCCGCTGGCAGGTGTTTTTCATCGGCAGGTCCATGGATTATGTCGAGGAGGTGGACCGCACGGACTCTGTGACGGAGCGTGCGCGCCAGTTTATGCAGGAGCATTACAGTGAAAATATTTCGCGGACGGAAATCGCGGCCAGTGTGTTTCTGACCCCGGAATATGCCGCAAAGCTCTTCAAAAAGGAGACCGGCATCAGTCTTCGGCAATATCTGACGGAGTGCCGGATCGGGAAAGCAAAGGAGCTTCTTGCATCGAGAGACGTCCGGATCAGTGATGTGGCGGCAAAGGTGGGCTTTGATAATTTCTCGTATTTTTCAACGGTGTTCCGCAAAGAGGTCGGCTGCACGCCGAATGAGTATCATATGGGAGTGCGGCCATAGTGACGGCATGTGCGGAAAAGGAGAAACAGCAGTCCTTAAAAGTGGAAATGGAAAGCCTGTTTTTGAAAGAACATTTTCGGGAGTCTTCCTATACTTATACTCAGCATAGATTTATGACATTGGCGGGAAAAGCAGCATAGAACCCGCAGCAAGGCAAAGGGAGGGAATGAAAATGTTCAGGAAAGCAGTCAGTATTCTGCTGGCAGCAGGTATGACACTGCCGCTTGCGGCCTGCGGTTCGGCAGCGGGAAGCGGCGCAGCGCAGGACGGACAGCAGACGGAGGCGTCCGCGGGGACAGAGGAGACGGGCGACAGCGGAGAGTATACGCAGATCACCTATGCCTTTGTGAGCTTTAATACAATCCCGGATGATACTTCGGCCGTGGAAGAAAAAATCAACGAGATTTCGAGAGAAAAAATCGGCGTCGAGGTTCATCTCATGCCGCTGTCGATCGCGGACTACACGCAGCAGGTCAGCCTTGCGGTGCAGAACGGTGAGGTCGACCTTTTCCATACGCTGGGTGATCTGGGCAACGACATTGCGCAGGATATGTGCTGCGACATCACCGATATGATCGATGCGGATGCCCCGGAGCTGAGAAATCTGATCGAGGAGGACTGGTTCAAGACGACCAGCCAGAACGGCAGAATTTATGCGGTTCCGACGCTCAAGCCGTTTGCACTGCAGCCCATGCTGATCTACCGCAAGGATATTGCGGAGGAGCTCGGCCTTGACATGGATTCGGTAAAGAGCGCAGAGGATCTGACGGCGATTTTTGAAAAGGTGAGAGAGGCACATCCGGAGATGACGCCTCTTGCCCCGGTTTCCCAGGGCGACAGCGGCCTCACGAGGTGGATCACGAACATTGACTGGCTGGGAGATTCTTTCAGCGCGCCGACAGGAGTTCTGCAGGGCGATGACATGACCGTGACCAGCTACTATGATCTGGCCGATTTTGAAAAATATGCAAACCTGGTGAGAAGCTGGTACGAAAACGATCTTATTATGAAAGATGCGGCGACGACCACCTCGGCGGCGGCGGAGCTGATGTCCTCCGGAAGCTATTTTGCTTACAGCGCGTCGTACAGTTATCCGCTGGAGGACACGGCAGCGTCTCTGTCGGCTCCGTCCGGCTATGACGTCGGCGCGATCGCGCTTGGCAGCGCGTACCTTGATACTTCGGCCATCAATGCGGTGGCGCAGGTCGTGGCTTCGACCTCGGAGCATCAGGATGCGGCGCTCAAATTCCTCGAGCTGACCTACACCGATCCGGAGGTCATCAATACCATGCTGTATGGCATCGAGGGCGAGGACTACGTTAAGAATGATGACGGAACCGTCTCCTATCCGGAGGGACAGGATGCTTCTACGGTTTCCTACACGGCGCAGCTCTCCTGCGGCGTACTCGGCAATTTCTTCATTCAGTGGCCTCTGCAGGGCTCCGGCTCCGAGGAGTCTCTGGCATGGGAGAACGAGCAGAACCACAAGGCGGCCAAGTCGCCTGCGATGGGCTTTACCTTTGATGCAAGCCAGGTGCAGACGCAGTATACGGCGGTCAACAATGTCATCAAGCAGTACTTGCCTGGCATTGCCTGCGGTTCGGTCGATCCTGCCGCGGCGCTGCCGGAGTTCCGTGAGGCGCTGAGGGATGCGGGATATGACGACATCCTTGCGGCAAAGCAGACCCAGCTCGATGCGTGGCTGGCACAGCAGTAAGGAAACGCGGTCATCCGAAAGTGCCGGAATGGCACGGCAGTAAGGAAACGCGGTAATCTCAAATCTTAAAACTCTCCTCTCGTTTTTGAAAGAAAGCGGGAGGGGAGTTTTTGTATGATGAAAGAGTAGGAAAGAGGCGCTTTGTGCCGTTTGCCGCCGGACCATCATCCGGCAGGCGTGCGCTTTTGGTTTACTGGCTTTGGCAGGGAGGAAAATATGTCTGCTCCAAAAAAGAAAGTTCGTGTCAAATATGCAAAATCCGGCCCGCTTCTTTTGATCGCAGCACCCGGAATCGTGTATCTGCTCATCAACAACTATATTCCCATGCTGGGAATCTTTCTGGCTTTCAAGCGGTTCAGCTACAAGAAAGGAATTTTCGGCAGTGCATGGAGCGGACTGGACAATTTCCGTTTCCTGTTCCAGTCCAAGGACGCGGTGCTCATGACCCGCAATACGCTGCTCTACAATCTGGCGTTTATTGTGCTGGGGACCATCTTTGCCATTGCCATTGCGATTATGCTGAATGCGCTGGGCGATTCGATCCGGACCAAGTTTTTCCAGTCGGCGCTGCTTCTGCCCAACCTGATGAGCTGGGTCGTCATTGCCTATATGGTCTATGCGTTTCTGAATGCAGACAGTGGCTTTGTCAACAATACGATAATCCGGCTGCTCGGAGGCAGGGAGATTGCCTGGTATATGGAAAAGGGATACTGGCCCTTTATTCTCGTCTTCGTCTTCCTGTGGAAAAATGCGGGATATCAGTCGATCATCTATCTGGCCAGCATTGCGGGCATCGACAAGTCGATCTATGAAGCCGCCAGCCTTGACGGCGCCTCCCGCTGGCAGCAGATCGGACGGATCACCCTGCCGCTGTTAAAACCGACGGTCATTATTCTGACGCTGATGGCAGTCGGGCGGATCTTCTTCTCTGATTTCGGCCTGTTTTATCAGGTGCCCATGAACTCCGGCGCGCTGTATGAAACGACGCAGACGATCGACACATATGTATACCGCGGCCTGATGGAGCTCAATGATGTGGGTATGTCCGCGGCGGCCGGGCTGTTTCAGTCGGTCCTCGGCTTTATTGTCGTCGTCACGGCGAATGCGCTGGTACGCAGGTTTGATGGTGAAAACGTGCTGTTTTGATGAGAGCGAAGCGGTTATGCTTACGGCGTGCGCCTTTGATGGCAGCCGCAAAACCGCCTGCGCGGATTTGGCAGTCGCGAGACTCGCACGGAAAGTGCTTCGGCATGGAGGACTTTTATGAACACACAGACAAAAAATGCGGCGCGGGACGACCGCATGATTTCGGATACCGGACGGTTCAAGGCCGTCTCCACGATTGTTCTGGCGCTCTTTACGGTGATGGCGCTGCTTCCCATCCTGCTCATTGTTATCGCGTCCTTTACGGATGAAACAACGCTGCTGCGCGACGGATACAGCTTCGTTCCGAAGCTTGTTTCTGCGGATGCCTATGTCTATATGTTACAGCAGGGCGCCACGATTTTGCGGGCTTACGGCATTTCCGTTCTGGTCACGCTTGTCGGGACGGTTGTCAGCGTGCTCATCACGACAATGATCGCCTATCCCATGAGCCGCAAAAACTTCCGCTATCGGAACGTGCTTTCCTTTTTCGTATTTTTCACCATGCTGTTTAACGGCGGCGTTGTTCCCTCCTATATGATGTGGTCTCAGATTTTTCATATCAAAAACACGATCTGGGCGCTTATCATTCCCAACTATCTGTGCGGAGCCTTTAACATCTTTCTGGTGCGAAACTATTATGCCAACAGCATTCCCGATGCGTTGATCGAATCGGCGCAGATCGACGGAGCCTCGGAGCTCACGATCTTCTTTAAGATCATTTTTCCTCTGGCGGTGCCCACCGTCGCGACCATTTCGCTCTTTACGGCGCTGACCTATTGGAACGACTGGGTAAATGCACTGTACTACATCCAGAAGCCTCAGTATTACGGCATTCAGAACCTGCTGATCCGGATCATGAACAATATTCAGTACCTCAAGAGCGGCGCGGCCAGCGTGGCGGTCGGAACCGGAGCGGTCTCCCTGCCCAGCAACGCGGTCCGCATGGCGATGGCGGTGATCGGGATCCTGCCGATTGTGATGATCTATCCGTTTGTGCAGAAATACTTTGTAAAGGGCGTTGTGGTCGGCGCGGTGAAAGGATAAACGAAAGGGGAAGGTCTGACAATGACGATTGCGGAAGTATTAAAAGCGGTGGCTGCCTATCATCCTGACCTCGGGCCGGACTATGGCGGCTGCGACGGGATCAAGACGGGGGATCCGGAGCAGGAGTGCACGGGAATCGTGACGGCGCTGGTGCCGACCGCCGAGGTGATCGACAAGACGGCAAAGCTGGGTGCCAACCTCTTGTTTGTGCATGAGCCGACATGGTATTTGACGCCGGACTATCCCGATTGGAGAGCCGCGTTTCCCTGCCATGTCTATGAGCAGAAGCGCAGGGCGGCGGAGGATCATCAGATCGTGATTTACCGCGATCATGACCATATGCATGCGCACCGGCCGGACAGTATTTTTACCGGTGTGATCCGATATATGGGCTGGGAGCCGTATCTTCTGAAAGAGGATCACACGGTCCCCTTTGGCTATATGATTGAGTTTCCGGAGCCCAGGACGGCGGAGGAGATCGGGCGGGAGCTCTTAGAAAAAATCGGGCTGAACGGAACCCGCTATATAGGCCGGCCGGATGCGGAGATTCGCAGGATCGCGCTGGTGGGGCACCTCTATCCGGAGGCTTTTATCCCCTCGAGCGTGACGAACGGCATTTATACGGACTATGCGACGGAAATCATCCGCGTGCTGGAGCAGGAGAATGTGGATGCCATTCTGCCGGGAGAGATCATCGAGTGGAATGTGCTGTCCTATATTCGGGATGCGGCGTATTATGGTGAAAATAAGGTCTGTTTCAATATCGGCCACTATAACTGGGAAGAATTGGGTGCGCGATATGCCGCAGACTGGATGGGGGAAATCACGCACCGCAGGGTGCCGGTCCGGTATGTGCCGACGGGGGATATCTGGAACTTTATGCTGAGGAAATAGAGGATGCAGTGTAAGGCCGCTGCGCATTTACAACGGCGCCCGCGTTCCCGAAAGCTTCTTCTGGCGGCGGGGCCGTGCCTGCAAGCCCTGCGGCTCAGGTTGTGCCGCGGCGGACGAGCGACACCTCCAGCACAGACTGCGTGGGAATGAAGTGCGCCGGGTCGTATTGGAGAATCGCGTCGACGGCAAGGCGGCTCATTTTTTCAATGGGCTGCCGAATCGTTGTGATCGGAGGACAGACCCATGAGGCCATGGGGAGATCATCAAAACCGACGATGCGAATCTCCTCCGGAACCCGGAGCCCTTTTTTCTGGCATGCGGCGAGCAGCTGGATGGCGGTGATGTCGCCGCATGCAAAATAGCCGTCAATGTCCGGCCTTTGTTCCAGAACCGAGGAGCAGAACTCCTCAAAGCACATGAATTGAAACTGTTCTTCTTTCGCTTCAAATACATGACAGGGAATGCGATTTGTCCTGCACACGTCCTGAAATGCGTCAATGCGTTTATCTGCGGCCATCGCGACGTCGCTTCGAACCAGAAAAGACCCGAGACGGCGGCATCCGCAGTCGATCAGATGCTGTGTTGCGATTCTGGCGCCCTCATAGTTGTCGCATACGACAGCGGAGGTGTTTTCGTTGATCACGCGTTCCAGAGAGACGACGGGGAAATTGCCGTTCAAGTCGTTTTCTATCCCCGGCGTGCGGCTGGAAATGACGATTCCTGCAACTTTGTTTGCTTTAAGGAGGGAGATATATTCCTTTTCCTTATCCGGCTGCCGGTAGGAATTGCAGAGCTGAATACGGTAGCCTTTTCGAAAGGCATAAATTTCCATCTTGTCAACGAGCTCGGAAAAGAACGGATTTGCGATACTGGGAACAATGACGCCGATGACGTTGGTGCGTTTATTGCCCAGTGATCTGGCGGCTTCGTTGGGGATATATCCGAGCTTCTGAATGGATTCCCGGACTTTGCTTCTTGTCGATTCGCTGATGGCGCCCCTGTTGTTCAAAACTCGCGATACGGTGGTGACGGTGACTCCTGCGTCTGCGGCAACATCAGCCAGTGTAATGCTCATTTCTGTACAGTCCTCTGCATGGATTCTGAAACGAAATATGAAAAACTCAGACAGGCAGGCCCTGTCTCTTTTTGCTTCGTGTTTATGATTATTATGGAATTGCATGGAGATGTCAAACACAGGCGTGACGCGATGTGCGCTGCCTTGCATCAATAATGTCAACCGATTGACGCATATTCGGAATGAAACCCGAAAAATTCCGGAGAAAACCGCGATATAATTAGGAAAGATGCATAAAAAACAATCGAATTATTAGGTAATATGAAGAAAATAATTGTCAAACGATTGACAATAAGGTGATGAAATTTTATAGTGCATATAGGGACAGGGCGCGAATGCGCCGGAAGGAGATTAGTGTGAAAAATCACGCTGATGCGCTGATTTGCTCCGTGAGCGAAAAGTGCTGTTACGTAGTGGGACGGCATGAGACGCGAAGCGGCTCGTATCTCTGCGCGCCGGCGCAGAGATTTTGCACACGGCTATTTGTGCCGAAGCCAAATAGCCCCTGACCGCAGCTGTAAAACCGCCTGCGCGGATCTTTCAGTAAACGAAAAATGCTGTCAGGTGGAGGGATGGAATGAGCCGCAGAGCGGCTCGGCAGCCCGCGAGCTGGCGCAGGGCGTTTTTACAGCGCGTGCCTCGCACAAAGTGCTTCGGCAGGGAGGATTATTATGAAAAAAAGAGTAGTTGCGGCAGTGCTTGCAGGCGTGATGGCGGCCGGTCTTGCGGGCTGCGGAGCAGCGGCCGGCACAGCTGCGGAAACGGCGGCAAGCCATGAGGATGCGGCTGTTTCTGAAGAGCAGGGAACGGAGGAAGCGGAGTCGGAGACCGGAGCGGATGCTGCGCAGGAGCCCGTCAGTATTTCGTTCTATACAACGGAGACCGGCAAGGACGATATGTTCCAGGATCTGATCCGCGATTTTCAGGAGAAGAATCCGGGAATTACCGTGGAATATATTGCGGCGGGAGACGATCAGCTGCAGAAGTGGATGTCGCTTTATGCCAGCAATGAGGGGCCGACGGTTTCCCTGATGGATCCGATCAATATTTATGAGAACCGCGAGAGAATGAAGGATCTGACCGATAAGGAGCTGATCGCCAATATTCAGGAGGACGCGCTCAGCACATTTACCTTTGACGGCAGGATCTACGGTGCGCCGTACACGGCGGCGGGCATCGGGATTCTTTACAATCAGGCAGTCTGTGATGAAGCAGTCGGCGGAACCTTTGACCCGGCTTCCATCAAGACCCGTTCTGATCTGGAGGATCTCTTCAATAAGATCGAGGCGACCGGCAGAGCGGGAACGATGTTCACCGGTGTCAACTGGTCGCTCGGCGCACATTATGTCGGCATCACCTATGGAGCCGCCAACGGAGATGTGGAGGCAAGAGTGCAGAAAGTCGCCGATCTGAAAGCCGGGCAGCTTTCTCTTGCGGACGACGAGGTTATCAACGATTATTTTGATACCTTTGATATGATGGCCGAGCACAATTACAACAAAGAAGATCCGCTGGTCGGCAACATCAATATGGATGCGCAGGCATTCGCTGACGGAGCAGCAGGCACATGGTTTATGGGCGACTGGGCGTGGACCTATCTCGGACCCATTGTGGAAGAGGGAGCGGAATTCGGACTTCTTCCGGTTCCGCTCAATGACGATCCGGACAACGAGGTCAACACGCTCCTGCCCACCTCCTTTGCGAAAGGCTACTGTGTGGACGCTTCTCAGAACAGCAAGGCGCAGCAGGCTGCGGGCGTCAAATTTATTCAGTATATCACGAGCGACGAGTATGCCGAGGAGCAGCTGGCAAAGATCGCCGGGCAGGCGCTTCCGTACAAGAATTTTAACGGCGAGATCGAGAGCCCTCTCGGCAGATCAACGGCATCCTACATTTCCGCGGGACGGAATTATGATTTCTATGGCACGCCGGATCTTCTCCCGTCGGACTTCTGGTATGAGAACGGCGCTTACATGTGCGAGTACATTTCCGGCGCATGCGACAGACAGACGCTGTTCTCCGATATGGAAGCATACTGGAAGAATATACAGTGACGCAGAGCAATTGATACGATGATAAAAACGGGCGGGAAGCAGAATTTCCCGCCCGGCTCTTTTTGCAGAAACCGGTGCTTGTAAAAAAGTCGGGAAACTGCGGACAGGATTTTTATGAAAACACATGCCAGGCGAAGACCTATTACGGCGTTACAATTCTGCGGCTTTGCTCTTCCGTCTCTTCTGATCTGGACGGGCGTTGTGGCAGTGCCGTTTTTTTATGGAATCGGTATTACGTTTACGGACTGGAACGGGCTTTCGATGCATATCCATTTCACCGGACTGCAGAATTACAGAGCTGTATTCGGAGACAAGACCTTTCTGGTCTCTTTCTGGAGGACGGTGATTTATGTCCTTTTTACCGTTGCGGCAAGCAATGTCGTCGGATTTTTGCTGGCTCTGGCGGTGACAGGCAAGATCAAGGGGCAGAACCTTTTCCGGGCAGGCTTCTTCACGCCGAATATTATCGGCGGCATTATCCTCGGGTATATCTGGAATTTCCTGTTTTCGTATGCGCTGACCGGATTCGGCAAGTCGATCGGCTCGGCGTGGCTCTCAAAATCATGGCTCACAGACCCGTATAAAGCGCTGGCGGCACTCATCATTGTCAGTGCATGGCAGCTGAGCGGGTATCTGATGGTGATTTACATTGCCGGTCTGACGAATGTGCCGGAGGAGCTGATTGAAGCGGCAAGAATCGACGGCGCCTCGGCCGGACAGATTGTGCGGAGCGTCAAGCTGCCGCTGATACGGGAATCCGTTACAATCTGTGTCTTTCTTTCTATCGCCCGCTCCTTTATGTCATACGATGTGAACCTGTCTCTGACAGCCGGGGGACCTTACAAATCAACAGAACTCATTGCCTATAAAATCTATCAGACGGCGTTTACCAATATGGAATTCGGCAAAGGGCAGGCGCAGGCGATCGTTTTGTTTGTCATTGTGGCGGCAGTTTCCCTGCTGCAGGTCAGACTTACAAGAAAGGGGGCGGAGCAGTGATGGGAGAGAAAGGAAAGAAAAAGCTGGTCGTTATCGTGGTGGCGGCGGCGCTGGTTCTTTTTATGATTCCGTTCTATCTGCTGGTGCTGAATACTTTCAAGACGACCGCAGAGTTCACCAAGACCCCCTTTGCGTGGCCGCGGAGCTTTCGTTTTGATAATTATGCAGAAGCCATCCGCAGAATGGATTTTTTCATGCGCTGAAAAATACTGCGCTGATCACAGTGAGTGCGACGATCCTGAACACACTGTTTTCGTCGATGACCGGGTACTTCTTTTCGAGGAAGAAGGCGCTGCGTGTCAACAAAATCATTTTTGCGTGTTTTCTGGCGTCGATGGTGGCCCCGTTTCAGGTTTACATGATTCCGCTTGTCAAGATTTACGGCGGCATGCTGGGCCTTTCCAACCGGATCGGAATGGTTTCCTTTGTGGCAATCGGATTGAATGTGCCTTTTGCTGTTTTCCTTTATAATGGATTTATCGAAGCGATTCCCGGCGAGCTGGACGAGGCGGCGACGATTGACGGATGCAGTTTTACCCGCACATTCTTTGAGATCATTTTTCCCCTGCTCAAGCCCATTATGATTACGGTCATGGTTTTTGTGGGACTGGGGGTCTGGAACGATTACCTGATGACCAGCCTGTTTATGACAAAGCTTGAGACAAGAACGCTGTCCATTGCGGCCTTTACGTTTCTGAGCAATCACACAGCGGACTATACGCCCATGATGGCGGGACTTGTACTTGGAATCATACCGGTGCTGCTGTTTTACTTTGCGGGGCAGAAATACATTATTGAGGGCGTTGTGGCGGGCAGTGTGAAGGGCTGATCCGTGTACCGAAGCCCAAATCGCCGATTGCAGCAACAAAACCGCTTTCGCTGTATGACGACGGGAGTAGCCCTATCTGGCCTTTATCCCCGCGGCGGAGGGGAAAGGTACCATATTCTTATTGCTCACGGGGGCGGCTTCCGCTGGCGAACCGGCTGCTGCCCTCGTCCCGCATGGATGCCGCAGTGATCGGGTATGGAGCCATGACAATAGCTTCCTTTCCGCCTCCGTTCATGCGGGCTGACAGGGACATGGATGAGGAGGCGCTGGAATTTTGGGGAAGAACCAAAGCAGAGCGTCTTTACCTTGCGCCGGAAAAGAACGTTCGTGCGGATACGCCGCCGGTCTTCCTCTGGCAGACCGGCAGTGAGCCGGGAATGTACAGCATGACGCTTGCCAGAGCGCTGGAGGAGGCCGGAGTGCCCTATGAGCTGCACATTTTCCCGGAGGGTTCTCATGGCCTCGGATTGGCAGACGGCGAAAATAATCTGGAGGAGAAGAAAAATATGATGTTTGCCGCGGATAACTGCTGCAGAGCGGATGTCCTTCTGGCGATGGAGACCTCCCTGCCGCTGCCTGTTTATGCAGAATCAATGCGCCGCCTTTGTGCGCTCATTCGGGAGAGGGATATCAGGGAAACATGGCCGGCACATCACTCGGCGCCGGCGCTGCGGTATGCGTACAAGGACATTGCGATTGTCTGCAAAGCCTGAAGAGCGGAAACCTGATGCCTGCTTTCCGTGTCACAGGATGGCGCGGGAAGCGGGCCGATTGACAGGACGGACAGCCGGTAACGGCAATGGCGGATATTTATACGAGGAGTATTTGTCTATGAAAAAAGAGTTGTCCAATGAGATCATGCTGATTACCTATCCGGATTCCATGGGACGGAACCTCAGCGAGCTGGAAAGTATTCTGAACCGGTATTGCAGCGGGACGATCGGCGGCGTGCATATCCTGCCCTTTTTTCCCTCCTCCGGAGACAGGGGCTTTGCGCCGATGGCGTATGATGTGGTTGATCCGGCGCCCGGTCGTTGCGTCTCTTTTTGCGCTGATGCGGTTCCGCAATGAGACCAAGGCGTTTTCGGGGAGCTTCGACCTGCAGGAATGCGATGACGCGCATCTCGTGATCCGCAGAGAATGCGGCGGGGATGAGGCGGTTCTCCGGGCGGACTTTGTAAATAAGAGCTTTGAGATCACGCATAACGGCAGGCAGATTTCTTTATGATATGACTTGCAGGAAAGAGGGAGGCTTGTATGCAGGCGCTGGCATTTAATGACGTTTTGCCGTGGGATGGGCAGAGAACCCCGGTGGTGCAGGAGAATGGCAGGGCATTTCTCCGGCTGCGGGAGAAAGGGGCGCGGGAGGTTTCGCTCCTTTATGCGGAGAAAGAATATCGCTTCCATCAGACCGGGGAAGCGGGAGAATGGGAGCTGGAGCTGCCGTTTCATGAGGGAATCAGTTATGTGCAGCTTCTTGTCGACGGTCGGGAGGTGCTCTCTCCGCTCCTCCCGATTGTATACGGGTACAGCAGACCGTATAACTGCGTAGAGCTGCGTACGGAGAACGATTCGTATTATCAGCTGCGGGATGTTCCGCATGGCACGCTGCGGAGGGAATACTTCTTTTCACAGGTGACGGAGGAATGGGAAAGCTGTGTGATCTATACACCGCCGGGCTATGAGGAACACCCGGAAATTGTGTACCCGGTGCTGTATCTTCAGCATGGACATGGGGAAAACGAAACCGGTTGGACGGCGGCGGGAAGAGCCAACCTGATTCTTGATAATCTGATTGCGGCGGGGGAAGCCGTCCCCTTTGTGATCGTTATGAACAATGGCATGGTGCAGAAAAGAGTGACGGACGAGGCCGGCCGGACATCGCATATGGTGGATCACCTGCTGCTTGAGCCGATGCTTCTCCGGGATGTGATCCCCTTTGTGGAGGGGCGGTATCATGCGGGCCGCTCCAAGGATAAACGCGGCATGGCCGGGCTTTCCATGGGCTCCATGCAAACCTCGATGATTGTGATGCGGCATCCGGAGCTGTTCTCTGAGGTGGGAATTTTCAGCGGGTTCCTGCAGGACTGGATCAGCGGATCGGAGCTGGACATGTCGGGCCATGCGGAGAATAAGAATGCGCACCTTGCGGCAATGAAGGACAGTGAGCGCTTCAATCATTATTTTCACACGTTGTTTCGCTCGATCGGAGACAAGGATCCGTTTATGGAGTTTTTCCTCGAAGACGACCGGCTCTGCGAGGAGAATCAGATTCAATGCACGCGCATGATCTATCATGGCGCGCATGACTGGAATGTGTGGAGAGAGTGCTTCCGCGATTTTGCAAAGCGGATCTTCCGGCAGAGCGATACGGCGCAGGCGAATTAGGATTTTATGAGTCGGTTTCCATATCGAACATGTCCAGAAGTCTGCGAAAGGTATCCTGTCCATCCAGACAGGTGTCCGTGAGATAGCCTCTCTCATTTTCCCATTCCGAAAGGCCGCGGTAATAAAAGGATTTCTTTGCGTCTTCGATAATGAACGGGACAATATTCCAGCGAAAGCATTCTTTCAGAGCAATCAGGCGTCCGACTCTTCCGTTCCCGTCCTGAAATGGATGGATGTGTTCAAAATCCGAGTGAAATGTGATGATATCCTGAATGGAAATATCGGATTTCGCATTGTAGGAGGCCAGAAGCTCTTTCATTCTGGCCGGCACATCTATGGGCCTTGCCGTTTCATGTCCGCCTACGACATTGGCTCTTTGCTTGTAATCGCCGACAGCAAACCAGCTAAGAGAAGCGTCTTTGGTATCGTGCTTCAGGAGGTAATGAAGCTCTTTGATGCCGTCTTCCGTAAGCTCTTCTTCGGCATGATCAATGATATAATCGATGGCCCGGAAATGGTGGACTGTTTCGAGAATATCATCAACAGGAATACCGTCGCCCGCATCAATCGTATTGGTTTCAAAGATCAGACGCGTCTGTTCTTCAGACAGTGTGCTGCCCTCCATGTGATTGGAATTGTAAGCCATCCTTACTTGAAGTTCATGGTAAAGGCCGCCGGAAAGTTTTGTTTCTTTTTCTTCACGAAGACGCTGCAGGATCGGGTTATCAGATATAACCCGGCAGAGGTCTTCGGGTTCACAGGAGAGATAATCAGCGATTTTTTGAAGAACGATCCGCGAGAGCTTTTCCCCTTTCCCAATCTTTGCGATCGTCCGTGAGGAAATCCCGAGCTCATGTGTCAGATCGGTTTTGCTTATGCCTTTGGCTGCCAGTTTTGTTTCAAGATATTCATAAGAATACATAGCCCCTCCCCTGAAACTTTACTTTATTTTATCAAAAAAGGAAAATAAATAAAGGAAATCACAGAGATTCGGGTGAAAAAGTAAAGTCGGAGAATTTGAAAGACACTCACGCTCTGATGATCGTGACGCCCTTGCGCTCAATCTCGCGCAGGATGCCCTTGTTTTGTTCTGTTTCGACCGTTATCAGCATATCAAGCTCTTCATATCTGAAAAAGGTGTAAAGGCCCCGAGTCAAAAATTTGGAAGAATCCACCAGCGCTACTTTTCTTGCTGAGCATTCGATCATCGCTTTTTTGGTTTCCACGGCTCTCAAACATTCCTGCTTGCGTCAAGTAGCTGTTGGCGGCAATCTCATGATTGAACACGGACAAAATTATATAGTAGTCATAATTCAATGTTCAATGCGGCATTAATCGGACTTACAACGCTTCCGGTGTTCAGTCAAAAACTCTGCTTGCGCTTTTCAGCATACAGCGGTATTTGCAGGGGGTAGTTCCATAATACTCCCGGAAGATCTTGTAGAAATGTGTTCGGTTGGAAAAATCCAGCTCGCTCATAATTTCCTCGATAGACAGTTCTGTGTGTGTCAGCAGGGAAACGGCCTCCCGCATGGTGTAAAGAGTGCCGTAGCCGAAAATATTCAGTCCTGAGTATTTCTTAACAATGTCATTCAGGTAAGATCCATCATATTTCAAGGCACATGACAGATCCGATCGGGAGGCCCGGCCATGAGTGGTCTTCATAATATCGGAAATCCGGTCAAAGATCTTCGCTTCCTGCTCTGTCCCCACGTTGATGGGAATATTGTCGTAGGAATTTTTGTCAACGATAGCAGTAAAAATTTCCATCAGGGTTCCCTTAATGTGGAAAGTCCTGCCTGGTGAGGAAATCAGGAAATAGCGGAGCAGAGCTTCAAAGCGGCTGATCATGGCTGCTTTCTCTTTAAGGGCCTCCGGCTTCAAAACAAAGTCGATGTATTCTCGCAGGGCTTTCTTGTTTTCCTCGCCGTTGTTCTGGAAAAAGGAGCGGATTTCATCGAGGTCTGGATCCTTTTCCGAAGCAAAATACTGGTTTCTCTCGTCGGAAAACAGATCCTCAATGATCTGCTGAGGCAAGGCGAAGAACACCGCTTCGTAATCCGTGGAGAAAAGCTCCGCGTGGTGGATATTCTGATTCATCAGGCAGAAAGAGCCCTCGGAATACAGGTGGATTCTGTTCTCGATATTCTGATACATATTGCCCTGACGCACGTATACCAGTTCGAAAAAGGAATGCTGATGCAGATTTGTCCGGCCGAAAACGGAATCGGTGTCCGCTTTGGGAACTTCTGTGTCGTATTGATAATCCGGATTCAGCATTGCCACCTTTAACCGTGGGTCGCCGTTGGGCCGGACAGTTTCAATTATCAGCTGTACCTGATGGAAAGCTTGCATGGATTTGTCTTCCGGCTGGTACTCCTCCGAAGCCGGAGTACTGGAAACCCGGGTTCCATGGGACGATGTATTTCGGGTGACCTGGGCTTCTTGCATTCGATTCATTTTGGAGCCTCGAATATGATAAAAATTCTGATTTTGCGACCTTGATTATGGTATTGTTGGAATATTTTTATTATATACAATTGGAGCAAGCAGGTAAAGAACTGACGAAAATATAATTTTGGAGGACTCTTATGGAACAAAAAAAGTATTTGTCTTTACCGAAAAAGTTGGCATACGGATCGGGAGATTTGGGTTCCAATTTTTTCTACATGATGCTGACTTCCTTTGCGCTGATCTATATGACAGACGCTGTCGGCCTGGACGCAGGCATTGTAGGCACTCTGATCATGGTCAGTAAGCTGTTGGACGGTATTACCGATGTCTTCTTTGGCAGCCTGATTGACAAGACCCACTCCAAAATGGGTAAGGCCCGTCCATGGATGTTCTACTCTGGTTTTCCCCTCGCTATCAGCCTTGTGTTGAATTTTGCGGTTCCTGCGAGTATGGGCACTGTCGGTCAGTATATTTGGTTTTTTGTCTGCTATACCTGCGGCAACGCGCTGTTCTATACCGCCAATAACATTTCCTACGCAACTATGTCCGCTCTGATTACCAAAAACGATGCGGAGCGTGTTTCTCTGGGCTCTTTCCGCTATGTTTTTGCGATCGTGGGAAGCATGGTAGTTATGGGGGTTACCGTTGCCGGCGTTTCTGCAATGGGCGGCGGTATGGCCGGTTGGAGAACGATGGCTATGGTTTATGCTGCTGTCTTCCTGATCTTCAATTCTCTGGCCAGCCTGTGCTGCAAGGAAGTCGCGGAAGAAGAGAACATCAAATCCGAAACTTTCCGGGAGGAATCTTTCTTTGTTCTGCTGAAAAGCATTCTGGCCAACAAATACTACCTGCTTCTGTTGGGAATTTACCTGGCTTTCTATATTACGGGTAGCCTTGGCTCCTCCATCGGTATTTACTATTATCAGTATATTCTGGGGAATCCTGCTCTTATGGGGATCACCTCTATGAGTGCGTTTGTTATGATTATTGGTCTGGCTCTGAACCCTGCGATGGTTAAAAAGTTTGGCATGTATAAGGTTAATCTGGGTACTTACATCGCTACTACAATGGTTTCTGTTGTGTCTGCATACTTTACATATACTGCGAATTTCAGCGGAATGCTGGTCACGGCTTTCGTTCGCTGTGTTACCTCTGCTTTCCTGGTGGGTAGCTTGAATGCAATTGTTGCAGAGGTTGCCAAGAATAATTTTCTGAAGACCGGCCTTCACACTGAGGGGATGATGTTCTCCTGCTCCTCCATCGGGATGAAAGTCGGCGGCGGTCTGGGTGCCGGGATTTCCGGGTGGGTTCTGGCTGCAGCTGGTTATGTTGGCAGTGCTGAGGTTCAGACTCCCGCCGTCATCAATGCGATCAAATTTCTGATGGCCGGCGCACCTCTTTTTCTGACAATCCTGATCACTGTGTTCCTGTATCTGATGAAAGTTGATGTCGAAAATGCTGTATTGGAGAGGAAGCATGATGAAAATTGATTTAAGAGATAACTGGAAATTCCGGCGTCTGGGTGAGCCAGAATATAGGATTGTTCGCGTCCCTCACGATGCGATGATTGAAGAAAAAAGAGATCCGAACTGCGAGAGCAAAGCCTCCGGCGCCTATTTTCCCGGTGGGATTTATGAGTACATTCAAGAGTTGGATGTTCCGGCTGACTGGAAAAATAAGAAGGTATCCATCGAGTTCCAGGGGGGTTTTCGCAAGACAGCTGTCTATGTCAATGAAAACCAGGTGGGTGAGATCGTTTATGGCTACACGGAAGGCTTATTTGATATTTCTGATGCCTTGATCGCAGGCCAGGTCAACACAATCCGTGTTGTGGCAAAGAATGACGAGCAGCCCAACAGCCGGTGGTATACCGGCAGCGGCATTTACCGCCCGGTTACCCTGTATGTACAGGAGCAGGAGCATATCGCGGTCCATGGCGTTCGCGTCTCTACCGTTTCCATTGATCCGGCTGTGATAGCGGTTGCCAGCGTATGCACCAAAGCGAAAAACACAGATACGATTGTGAAAGTATTTGATGCAGCAGGTAAGCTGGCAGCAGAAGGGCAGGGCAATGAATTGCGGCTGACCATCCCGGATGCTAATTTGTGGAGCCCGGAGAATCCTTACCTGTATCGATGCGAGGTTACTCTCTGCGCAGAGGGCCGGGTTATCGATTCCGTCAGCGAGAATGTGGGCATCCGCACGATTACCTGGTGCTCCAAGGGTCTGTTCATCAATGGGCAGGAAACCTACCTGAAAGGAGGATGCATTCATCATGATAACGGTGTTCTGGGTGCCCGCTCTTTTCCCGCGGCGGAAGAGCGTAAGGTCAGAATCATGAAAGAATACGGCTTCAATGCCATCCGTTCTTCCCACAATCCCTGTTCCAGAGCTATGCTGGATGCCTGCGACCGGCTGGGCATTATGGTGATGGATGAGACATGGGACATGTGGTATCAGCATAAGAGCAAGTACGATTACGCAGAGAATTTCCTTACCTACTACCGGGATGATATTCGCAGGATGGTGGAAAAGGATTTTAACCATCCTTCCGTAATCATGTATTCTATCGGCAATGAGATTAGTGAGCCGGCTAAAGAAAAGGGCATGATTTTGGCACAGGAAATGATTGATTATTTCCATATACTGGATGCTTCCAGACCGGTATCCGCCGGCCTGAACCTGATGATCGTTTCTAACGCCGCCAAGGGCATGGAAATGTATAACGCGGACGGTGGTGTCAATATGGATACTGCCTCCGGGATTGGCGGCAATTCGGAAGCAGGACAGGAGCAGGCATTCAAGATGCCCGAGATGAGCAAGATGGACAGCACTATGTTTAACATGATGACCCAGTCCATGGGTGCTGGCATGAACCACTGTGCAGACAGCGAGGAGGCGGACAGGGCAACCACCCCGATCCTGGATGCACTGGATATCGCAGGCTATAACTACGCTTCTGGACGGTACCCGCTGGAAGGCGAAGCCCATCCCAACCGCGTCATCTTTGGCAGCGAGACTTTCCCTCAGGATATCGGCAAAAACTGGGCAATGGTGAAAAAATATCCGTATCTGGTGGGTGATTTTATGTGGACGGCATGGGATTATCTGGGTGAGAGCGGCATCGGTGTGTGGAGCTATTCTATGGATGCCATGTCCTTTGATAAGCCTTATCCCTGGCTTACTGGCGGCGCAGGTGTCATTGATCTGATTGGCCACCCGGACGGCGAAGCTCTTTATGCAGATGTGGTATGGAGCGAGGATATGCGGATCCATATGGCAGTAACTCCTGCAAATCACCCCGGCCAGACCCCATTTAAGAGTGCATGGCGCGGCACCAATGCTATCCCCAGCTGGGCCTGGAAAGGCTGCGAGGGCAACCCGGTGTCCGTAGAGTGCTATACTCAGGCGCCTCAGGTTAAGCTGTATCTGAACGGGGAATTGCTGGGCCAGATGGCTGTCAGCGACAGCAAGGCTGTTTTTGAAATTGATTATCACCCCGGCACTCTGACGGCAGAAGCCTGTGCAGAGGACGGCGGCGTTCTGGATAGCTGCACACTGACTTCTGCAGAGGGTGAGTTGCAGATCTGCATCCGTCAGGAAGCAGCATCTGCTGTGGATCCCAAGATTCGTTTCCTGGAAATTGACATCTGCGGAGAAAATGGCGTACCTGAGAGCAATGCGGATCGCCTGCTTCAGGTAAAGACAGAGGGCTGTGAGCTGCTGGCTTTCGGTTCTGCCCGCCAGAAAACCGAGGAGAGCTTTGTGGATGCAGAAGAAACGAGTTACCATGGCAGAACTCTGGCAGTTGTGTATCTGACCGCACCGGAGAGCGGCATCACGGTGAGCGCTGACGGCCTGGTAGATCAGAGCCAAGCAATCCGGTAAAAACATATGCACCAAAGGGCAACTGAACAATAAAGCAGGCTATTGACAATTTTGCGGTTTCATTGCCATGGACAGCGGTACTGCTTTTCCGCTATGGACTGCACAGTTTTCCCTCTTTCTCTTAGGACATGCTCGTAAGCGGATTAATTTTGTGTGTTGCAGGGGTCTCTTGAGTGAGGCCCCTTTATTTTGTTTTTTCTTTGGCCTGATTAAAAGTATAAACTGAAAAATGCAGTCACAAAGCCGGGAGGGAAACTGAAAACCGAACCAAACAACTGAAATCAGGAACATAAAAAGAACAAAAATATAAACTTAAAAATTTAAGTTCTTTTCTTGACTTCTAAAAAAATGACACTAGAATATTAAATAAATAAGGAGAAAGTGAAAATGACAAGAGAAGAACTCCTTGAAAAGTTAAAGATGATTCAGGTAAGTAAGTGTGAAACACAGACTCTTGAATTGAAAGCGGCTGAATTCGGCTGCCCGAAGCGGCTTTATGACACTCTTTCCAGTTTTTCCAATCAGGATGACGGAGGAGTGATTATTTTTGGTGTTGATGAAAAAAACGGTTTCAATGAATGCGGAGTATATGATTCGCAGGATATTCAGAAGAAAATTAATGAGCAGTGTATTCAGATGGAGCCGCCGGTGAGACCGCTTCTTACTGTTGCGGAAAAGGACGGGAAGCTTTTTGTATCTGCGGAAATTCCCGGAATTGATCTTTCGGAGCGGCCTTGCTATTACAGGGGAAGAGGATGGCTGAAAGGCTCTTATGTGCGAGTGGGGGACAGCGATGAGCCGATGACAGAGTATGAAGTGTACAGCTATGAGGCTTTTCGGAAAAAGTATCAGGATGATATCCGACCGGTGCCGAGAGCCTCGTATGCGGTGCTCGATAAAGCGCTGCTGGATGATTATATGGACTGCCTGAAAGCGGAAAAGCCGAATTTGAGCTCCCTGCCGGATGAAACGATTCGTGAGTTGATGAGCATCACGAGGAACGGAGACGTAACGCTGAGCTCGGTTTTGCTGTTTTGCAGATACCCGCAGGCCTTTTTTCCGCAGCTCTGTATTACTGCCGTCGTATTGCCGGGAGATGAGCCGGGTGAGTTCGGTGATTTTGGAGAACGTTTCATTGATAATCAGAGGATAGAGGGAAATATTTCTGATATGCTGGATCGGGCGATCGCATTTGTCCGCAGGAATATGAGAACAAAAACCATCATCAATCCGGAGACAGGAAAACGGGAGGACCGCACGGATTATCCGATCACGGCGGTCAGAGAAGCGATTTTGAACACTCTGGTTCACAGAGATTACAGCATTCATACGGAGGGTATGCCGATACAGATTTTGATGTATTCGGATCGGATCGAGATCAAAAATCCGGGCGGGCTTTATGGACGTATTCAGATCGATCAACTGGGGAAAATGCAGCCGGATACCAGAAATCCGGTGTTGGTCACGGCGCTCGAGCTTATGAATCTGACAGAAAACCGATATTCCGGGATTCCAACCATAAGGCGCGCCATGAAAGAAGCGGGATTGAAAGAACCGGTCTTTGCGGATGAGAGAGGAACGTTTACAGTAACTTTGTACAACAATGTGCAGGACGAGGAGCAGAAACAGGCCGCTCAGCGAGGGCTGAAAGATAAGGAAGAAGAGCTGCTGATGTTTCTGAAAATGCCGAGAAGCAGGCAGGAGATAGCCGAACATCTCGGAATAGGAACCGTCGCATACGTCATGCGTGCCTATGTGAACCCGATGATAGAAAAGGGGTTGGTGCAAATGACGATGCCGGAGACCCCGAAGAGCCCAAAACAACGGTTCGTGAAGAGCACCCCATAAATCTGAACGCGGGAACTATTAACGGAGGCAGCGCCGTGCTTTATCGTTCTGGAATGGATCGATGCCCATAGACCGGAGATGGAGCGTTGACGATGGCGCGGATTTTTTTATTATATAAGGAAGTCCCTCATCATGGTCAACGACAGGCAGTTTTACAAGACATTTTTCTCCATGGCGCTTGTTCTGATATTGCAGAACGTCCTCACGCTCAGCGTCAATCTGGCGGATAATGTCATGCTGGGCGTTTACAGCGAGGTCTCTTTGTCCGGGGTCGCCGTAATCAACCAGATACAGTTTATTTACCAGCAGCTGTTGCTTGCGGCGGGTGAGGGTATCGTGGTGTTGGGCAGCCAGTACTTCGGGAAAAAGCTGGAGGAGCCGATACGCCGGCTTGCCTCCATCGCGATGCACTTTGCCCTTGTTATTTCGGCGCTGCTTTTCCTGACTGTATCGCTGTTTCCGCATCAGATTCTCGCCTGCTTTACCACCGATGAGGCAATCATCGCGGAGGGTATGCGTTATCAGAATGCCGCGATCCATATGAGGCTGCAGGATTATTTCCGTACGGATAAAACACTTCGCGGCGACTATTTCCGGGTCATGACGCCGATGCTCGTTGTCAATGGTCTCTGGGGACTCAACAACGCGGCGCAGAATGCGATCTTAGGGCACATGACGGCAAGGGCGATTGCCGCCAACAGCGTCGCCTCCACGCTTTTTGTTCTGGTCAAGTCGATAGCCATCGGCTCCGCTTCCACGTCGGCCTATCTGGCTGGTAAAACGATCGGTGAGGGTGACATGACAAAGCTTCGCGCCTATGCGCGGACGCTGCAGGTGATCTTCGTAGGCATCGGCATTACAGCGGGGCTTCTGCTGTTTTTTATCCGGGTTCCGATTCTTTCTCTGTATCATCTCGAGAGGGAAACGAAAGCCATGGCGAATCAGTTCCTCATCATTCTTTCTGTGGTCGAGGTCTTCATGTCGTATCAGATGCCGACCAATGCGGGGATTATCCGCGGCGGGGGCGATACAAGGTATTGCATGAAGCTTGATCTGATCAGCATATGGATGATTGTCATCCCGGTATCTTTTCTGATGGCGTTTGTCGTTCACGCCTCCCCGATTGTGGTTGTATGGTGCCTCAATGCGGATCAGATATTCAAGTGTGTGCCTGCTTTTATCAAATGCAATTACGGCCATTGGACCAAGAAGCTGACAAGAGAGCAGCTGATAGAGCCGCAGTAAGTCATGAGAGCAGTGCAGCCCGGGTTTCTACTGCACTGATAAAAAGATCCATACCGGCTTGAACCGGCATGGATCTTTTTATCAGTGCTGAAAACAAGAAATAGATTAATGACAGCTATGACAGCTTTACTTTCCGGTAGTTTCTTTCCACTCGGTTAACTGCTGCTGCAGTGTGCTGATATATTCATCAACGCCTGCCGTCTTGAGTTCGGACTTATAGTTTTCAAGATCTTCGTCGGAAGCGGTTCCAAACAGAACTTGTTTGTAATATTTCTGGTATACTGTACTGATTGCCGTCATTGTGTTCGTCAGCTCAGAGGCATTCGGTGTGAAGCCCATAAGAGGAGATATGGTAGCTGACTTTAAATAGTTCATGGCCTGCTGACGGAAATCTACATCATTCCCCTCCCAGGGAAGCGCATTGAAGTAGTTGCCGTATACGAAATCGCAGTTATGGTATACGCTGTTTTCGGCCTCTGCGCTTGGATACGCCGCTACACCGTTCTTGTTGACATAATCGATGCCTTCAATGCCCCAAACAAGAAGATTTTCAAGCGCAGGATTTGTCCATACGGCATTAACCCAGCGAACGGCGGCTTCGGGTTCCTGTGCGGTTACGGGGACTGCCACGCCGAACTTGTTGACGTAGGAAGAGCCCACCATGTTCTTCATGACCTCGATACAGGTTTCATCGAAGCCGGTGGCCTCTTTTTTGGAGGTTTCGACACCCATCTCCGAGGTCTGAACCGAGGAGAATACCACGCCTGCCTTTGTCAGAGTATCGACATGATCCAGATTGGTCAGGACATCCTTGTAGACAAGGCCCTCATCCCAATACCGTCTCTGCTCTTTCAGTATCGAGAGATAATCCGGATTATCGAGCGTCAGGGCTACATTCCCCTGGTCATCGGTGAATACAAGAGAGTAGACATCGCCGAGCGTATCCCAGGGCTTTGCATCCGCAAAGCTGTCCTTATTGGCCATCATACCCGCCTGACATCTGTACGACCCGAAAGGAGCAAGCTCCGTCTGATCCTTGACCGCGTTCCAGATTTCCTCGGCTTCTGACCATTTTGTCATATTCTGAGCTTTATCGAGCATGCCGATCTGCTCAAGAATATCGGTTCTCATGATCAGATATATTGCGGATGCGTAGTTTCTCCAGCAGGGAATCCCGTAAATTCTGCCGTTTACGGACATGCCGCCGATGTAGTCGCCCATCTCTGCCAACGTTTCAGGAGCTTCTTCCTCCATGATATCGGAAATGTCCATCAACTGATTATTGGCGATTAATGCATTGAAAGAAATCGGATCCATGGGAATGGCGGTCAGCAGGTCAAGCTGTTCTCCGGAGGACAATGCCAGATTAGCCGTGTTGGCATAGTTGGCCGTTGCCGCCCATGTAATATCGGCATGAACGCCAATCGTCTTCTCGGTGATTTCATTCATTTTTTTGACGACTTCTTCGGACTTATCGCCCGCGCCGCGGAGGTCGTAAAGCAGGATCTTGATGTTTGTGATTTCACCGTCCCATTCTGCGGCTTCTGCGGGAGCTCCTTCACTCTCAGCTTCGGTTTCCGCTTCCCCGGTTTCGGCGGTGGTCGCGGCTTCCGGAGTTTCAACGGAAGCATCCGCCGCGGGCTCGGTGTTCCCGCAGCCCGCGAGTGCGGAAAGCATGGTCGCGGAAAGTATTAGTGACAATAACTTTTTGCCCTTTTTCATAGTCCCCTCCTTTGGATTTTGAGTATTGCATTCAGGCAAACATAATATCTTTCTCCCACTCGGAAACCATCGTAGGAGTGTAGGATCTTCTTGTGCAGAGTCTTAACTTTACATGGTGTATTCCCTGATCGATACCGCCCTTTTTCATGATCGTAACTTTCAGATAGTCTCCAAAGCCCCAGTAAATGTCAGTGGCCATGGTATCCTTGAGGATATCCGGGTAATGGTATTCTCTGTCTTTGCACCATACATACATGGTTTCGGGATCAACCGGTTCCCCGTCAACCCACAGAGAAATTTCGTCAACGCATGAAAGAGGAAGACCGCGGTAATAGTTTATTGTCAGGTTCACGCAGTATCCTGTTCTGTGCCCCGCCTGCCAAATGCTTCGGCAGCCGCTTTCTGTCAGCATATAGGGCTCATACATAGAGTTTGTCGAAGTTCTATGAGTGGAATTTTCGAATACTTTTTTTGTTTCTCCCATTACAGCAGCCCTCCTTATCAGTCAAATACCGGTTCCGGATAGCCAAGGCACTTACGCATCAGGATATGATGTTTTCTTACATATTCGATTTCGTTGCACCAGCCAGCATCATTCATGCGGCGATTTCCCTCAAATTCGGAGCAGATATATCCTTTATATCCTCCCTCTTTCAGAGCGCCGAGGATCTTGTGATAATCCATGTTGTCAACTTCACCGTCTTCATCAATGTAATAGAACTTGCCGTGCACATACTTGATGGAGGAGGCGAACTGCTTCAGGGTCTCATAGGAATGAGACGTATCCTTTGCATCGTACGGGCCTGACCGGCGGCCGTGGAAGCTGAGGAATTTTCTGTCGGCCTCACTCAGACCGATTTTCTCGAGCTCGGGCATCACTTCTTCGAGATCAAGCGCACGCTCTTCCTTATATGCCTTTGTCTGTGCTTCGCGGAGAGCAAGGAGCACCTCTTCCGTGCAGCCCTCATTTCTGACCTGTCCCTGAATATCCGCCATGCTCAGCCGGTACTCATAGCTGGAGAAATCAGCCTGCAGTCCGATGAATTCACCGAGCCCCATTTTGTCGGCAATCTCAAGATATTCCTGCTGGCAGGGGTCTGCGACCGAGCCCGGCGCATGACACTCAAGGGCCAGAAGAATATTATGCTCGGCGGCGGCGGGGAGCAGTCTTCCGCACATTTTCGCATCGGTGAGCCGATACGGCGGAAACTTGTTGCTTACCCGGGCACCCATATGGTTGTCATGCAGTACGCGGATCGCCTTGCAGCCAAGTCTTGCAGCCGTTTTTATGTACAGAACACCTCTTTCATAGAGCTCGTCGTCCGTGAGCTGCCGGTCATGCCACATGGCTCTGTCGGAAAAATGATCAAGGCACACGGACTCGATATTGTATCTGTATTTCCAGCCGTTAAAGGTATCGATCCAGCGGTCTGTCACATAAGGCCATTCGGGAATCATGGCATCAGAGAATATTTCAAAGCCCTCCGCGCCCGCATCCGCGGCAGCGGCAATACAGCCCTCTGTATCAAATCTGTGGAAGTAGTAATTATCCTGATATGAGTACAGCGATACCCCCAGCTTGATATCATGATCTGTTTTCATTAATGCTTATCCTCCTGAAAAGATGAAACGGAACGCCGGCACAGCCTGCGGTCAAGCTGTGTCGGCTGATGTTGAGGAATCAGAAATCAGGCTTTGTACTCCTTGAAGTCATAGTGAATCTTATCGCCGTTCGGGAGCACCTGCTCGCGCAGCGCAATGGACTTGGACAGAGCCTTGATTTCGTCGGCGGTCACGCTGCGTCCGAGCTCGTCGGAAAGAACGACGCCGTCGGACAAAAGAGCTGTCTGGCAGGCGATAAACGGAGAGTCGATTCTTGTCTCATCCGTAAGATCGCCGCGCAGATAAGAGTACCACTGGAGCTGATTGTCATTGTACATGGCCATTTCGGGATGAAGTCTGAGCTCCTGCTGGCCGGTCAGATCGTTGATGCCGCAGTCGATCTTGGTGACAAACATCTCGCCGTGCTCGTTGGTTCCAAACCATTCGAGGCGCGGAACCTGTACACTGCCGCCGCCGATGATCTGTCCTCCCTCCGGAACCGCCATCGGTCCGCCGGTCGAATCGACGTCGATCAGCTTCAGGCCGCCGTTGGAGCCGGCAATAAAGCTGGTTCCGATTTCATCCATGTGCATCGCCCAGTCTTCATAGATATCCATGGAAAGACCGCCCTTAAAGCGGGCAAGACCGACGCCGAGATCTTCAATGGGCGCCGTGCGGCTGACTTCCTTATCAATCGTCTCGTGCGTCCAATATTTGGAGCTCTGTGTGCCGTAAACGCTTTCAAGCTCGGGCATGCCGAGAACATAGAGCATCTGCGCCAGATGATAGATGCCGAGATCGAATAACGGTCCGTGTACGCCGATATTGGGATCAATGAAATCACGGCTGAAGAAAGGCATATCATAGCCGGGACGGCCCTGCAGTCTGTGGCCTACGCTTCTTGCATGATAAACTTCGCCGAGCTCGCCGTTTTCGACCATTCTCTTGGCAATGCGTGTCTGCGGGTTGTAGATCGAGCTGATCTGAACGGCAAGCTTCTGCCCGTAATCTTTCTGCGCGTCATAGAGTATCTTGGCATCCGCATAGCTTGCAGACATCGGCTTCTCGGAGTAGCAGGGATAGCCGGCCGCCATAACGGCGCACGAGACAGAGGTGTGGAGGTTGTTGTGTACGCAGACCTCGACCTCGTCGATATCATCTCTCTTCAGCATTTCGCGGAAATCGGTGTACAGATTTTCCTCCGCGATCCCGTAGCGCGCGCCGAACGCCTTGACTCTGTCCGGAACAATGTCGCAGGCTGCAACAACCGTCAGGTTCTGGCCGCGCTTTTTGAGGTTCTGGATGACCGTCATGTGCCGGTGAGAGATCATCCCGGTGCCGATAATAGCAATTCTGATTTCTTTCATTGTTTATGTTCTCCTTTTTTATCCGGCAGCTATTCTTCAACAGCTGCATAAATGTAACCAGATCATGCTCCGTAGCTTACTGCGGGGTATTTGACTGATTACCATCCGAGGATTCTCAGATACTCGCGGCTTCTTCTTGCCGCCTCCAGAGGATCCATCTCGTAGTGCTCATCCTGCTCCACGACAACCCATTTCGTTCCAGCGGCCAGCGACGTTTCCAGAATAGGCTCCCAGAGCATCTGGCCGAATCCGACGGGGCGGAAGCCGAAATAGCCGGTCTCCTTATCGTCCTCCTCGGCATCGATGCCGATCAGCTTGTACATATTTTTGACATCGCCCTTTTTGATATAGTCCTTGAGATGCACGACCGGGATACGACCGGTATATTTCCTGATAAACTCCGGCGCTTCTCCCGTGGCGACGTCACACCAGCAGGTGTCCAGCTCAGACATCAGGTAATCATGAGGAATGGCATCAAACATCGCATCATATCCCCACTGACCGCCCGGAAGCCTGACAAATTCAAAATCATGATTGTGATACAGGAACGTCATGCCCGCATCATGAATTTTTTTGCCTACCTCATTCAAAAGGGGAAGAAAGCTCTGGAAGCCCTCAGGGCTGACGCCCGGACGATACTGATCGGCCATGTAGGGCATGACAAGAAACCGGACGCCGATGATGGAATAGTCAGCGATCACCTTGTCCAGATCGTCCATCATTTCATTGAACGGGACATGCGCGCTGATCGGAACCAGTCCGACTTCGTCAAGCACCTCTTTTATGTATCCGGGTTCAAGCCCGTAAAGGCCGGCAAGCTCAATGCCGTCATAGCTCATACTCTTGACCTGCTGCATTACGCTCTTGAAATTTTCGGGAGTGTTTTCGAGCAGATCCCTCAGGCTGTAAACCTGAATCGCAACCGGAAGACTATTACTCATAACGATCCTCGCTTTCTTAAAAAATGTATAAGAATTATCCTCAGATGAAAACTCATATTGTTATAATACCCTACGGCATTTGGCATTTCCGTTCGTTTTTTATAGGAACAGAGGGGTTTTATTATCATTTTTTTTCCAATTTGCACAGGGAAGACAAAAATCATGCAAAAAATTAGACCTGCTCTGAAATCTGCCCGTAAGGGAGAGAGTAGGTCTGTCTGAAATGTGATATTTTATGCCCGGTACAGGCCGGGGGTATTTGGTTCATGCATGGAGGGTCAGACGGAAAATCGGCGGATCAGCGCGATGTTCCGTCGCCGTTTTCTTCATCCGTTTCCGATCCGGACGGCGCTTCTGCCTGCTTATATTTACCCCAGACTTTCTGCACCGGGAAGCTGATCAGCCACGCGGCTACGGCGGGCATGACCGCAAAGGTGACCGGAACGATATATATCACGAGAGCGGAAAAGCCGATCATGAACAGGATGTAGAGCGTTGTCCCGAAGTGCCGGATCATCAGGAACAGTGAGTTTTTCGCGATATTGGCGGTGGTATTTTCAAATGCCGAGATGCTGATGAATACCCAGATCGCGTAGACGAGTATCAGTACCATCAGGACGAGAAACAGCACGTATGCGTTCCCGGCCGGATTTCCGCCGTCTTTCAGATAGCGCATGATGATGAAATCAAAATAAAACATCGCCTCCGCAGCGATGAAAAGAATGGTGAGCGGGATCGACTGCCGGAGATTTCCTTTGAACGACGTAAAGAAATCCGAAAATACATATCCTCTGTCGTTCTTGATGTTTTTTTCGATGGTGTGATAAAAGGCGCCGGTCGAGGCCCCGATTGTCACGAGCGGAATGCAGAAAGCATACCAGAGTATCGTAAGAAAAATGATATTGACGAATTTGACCAGCAGCTGGCTGATTGGGCTGTCATAACGAAAAAGCTGCATTACTGTGCCTCCGAATATGGAAATGGCGGCGTTATCTGCCTGTCAGGTGACGGATAATCAGGAGCTCATCATCGACCGGGTCGGGCGAGGCGGCAATGCCCAGAATCGGATCCGCCATCTGTGCGTTGTACTGTTCAAATTCTTTCAGGCCCTTGATGCTGAGCCCGTAATCTTTCTCTTCGCCTTCCGCGGTCACATTTCCCTGCTCGTCGCGGGTGACGATGGAAAAACGCTCCATGCGATCCTGCAGCTCCCCGCGGAGCTCCTCGGGAAGCGCTTTGTCCAGATCCTCCAGCATGCCGCTTTGCGCGTACGCTTCAAAATGGTCTCTTTCTGCAATAAAAATATCAATATCCCCGGCCGTGAAGCGGGCCAGCAGCGTCATGTGCGCAGAACCGTCTCCGGCAGGGTATGCCGTGACATCCACCAGCTCCTTTTTTCCGGTGTCAAGGAGTTCTTCAAGGTCGCGGCTGAGCGCTTTCGTGTCGACCGTATCACTGTCCTCGATGACGACGGCGCTCACGATTTCTTTCTGCCCGATGACCGTCTGATATATAAAAACGGCGGCGAGCACAATGAAAAATGCCGCAGTCACGGTTCCCGTAAGATAGTAATCCTTAAAATACTGCCATTTCTTCTGAGGCGTGTCTCCCTTTAGAAAATGCGAGCCGGTATTCCGCCTTTCTGCGTGCAGCCGGTGCCGTGATCCCCCTGTTGATTTTCCAATAATCATAGCATCATTATGTCCGTGCTTCATAAGCGGTCTGTACCGGCATGACGGGCGGCGTATTGCCGTATGTGATCTCCGGCATATCCTCTGCCGGGGCCGCCCAGTTTACGGCATTGATTAATACTCTTTGAATCTCTTTCTGATGATAGATCGGAAATGTCTCATGGCCGGGACTGAAGTAGAAGATTTTTCCGTTGCCCCGGTGGAAGCAGCAGCCGCTTCGAAATACTTCGCCGCCCTCATACCAGCTTATGAACACGAGCTCGTTGGGATCCGGAATATTGAAATGCTCTCCGTACATTTCCGTATGCGGAATCATGATCTTTTTTCCGAGTCCCCTGCATATCGGATGGTTTGGCTTTACCGCCCAGACGATCTCTTTTTCCCCGTCTTCCCGCCATGAGAGTCTTTCTGAAGCGGTACCCATCAGCTTTTGGAATATTTTGGAAGCGTGACCGGAATGGAGCACAATCAGTCCCATTCCCCCGATTACCCGCTGATAAACCCTGTCTACGATCCCGTCCGCAACTTCGTCATGAGCGATGTGCCCCCACCATAAAAGAACATCGGTATTGGCGAGAACCTCCTCCGTAAGACCGTGCTCTTCTTCACGCAGGGTAGCGGTTCTGACATCCATACCGGCGGCAGAGAGGAAGTCGGCGATACACCCATGGATTCCTTTTGGATATACAGCTGCCACAGACGGGAGGCGCACTTCGTGAAGGTATTCGTTCCAGACAGTAACTCTTACGGCCATATGAATCTCCCTTGTTTTGAAACAGAAAACAATGCTTCTCAATTTATATAGTTTACAATAAATTTCGCTATATTATAATGTGAAATTATCATCCTGCTGTACGAGGTGTACAAAATCCGGTTTACGGCGCACCGCATCAAAATTATGTCCGGGAGGGCTGGCAACGTGATCGAAGTAACGGGTCTGACAAAAAAATACGGCGCTCACTGCGCGGTAGATGATCTGTCCTTTACCGCGGAGAAAGGGAAAATATACGGTTTTCTCGGTCCGAACGGCGCGGGAAAATCAACGACGATGAATATAATGACCGGCTATCTTGCCGCGACGTCCGGCACGGTTGTCATCGACGGCTGCGATATTCTTTCGCAGCCGGAAGAGGCAAAGGCAAAAATCGGTTATCTTCCGGAGATTCCGCCGCTGTACCCGGAGATGACGGTGCTGGAATATCTTCGCTTCGCGGCAGAGCTCAAAAAGCTGCCGGCGGACGGCAGAAAAGAGGCCGTTGCTTACAGCATGGAAAAAACGGGCGTCGCCGGGGTGCAGAACCGCCTGATCAGAAACCTTTCCAAAGGATATCGTCAGAGGGTCGGCCTTGCGCAGGCGATTGTCAGCAATCCGGAGATTATCATTCTGGATGAGCCCACCGCCGGGCTCGATCCGGAGCAGCAGAAAGAAATGTTTGATTATATCCGCTCTCTCCGGGAGGAGCACATTGTCATTCTCAGCTCCCATATTCTTTCCGACATCAGCGCGATCTGTGACTATATATGGATATTGAACAAGGGGAGGCTCGTCGCCAGCGATACGACGAAGAATCTGCGTATGCGCATGACCACCGCCCAGCGGATTACCTGCATGGTCGACGGCTTTCCGGAGCAGGTGGAAAAGGTCGTCGCATGTATGAGCGGCATCAGTGATCTTATGTTCATCCCGTCTCCGGATGAGAGAGGAGTCCGATTTACCCTGACGTCCGAGGCGGATGAGGATGTGCGGGCGCAGCTGTCCCGTGTTCTTGTGACCGCGGGCATGGGCATTCTGGAAATGAGCAGGGACGAACAGTCTCTGGAAGACGTTTTTCTTACGCTGACATCGTAACGTTTCCCTGCGCAGGCACAGCCGCAGCAGAGCATGGAACATCAGACATCAGGAGGCAGCGTCGGCACTATGATTTCCATTTATAAAAGAGAATTTATCTCTTATTTTCATTCATTGATCGGCTGGGTGTTCATTGCCCTGTTTTGGTTTATTGTTTCGCTGTTTGTCGCGGGGTATAACCTGATCGGCCGCAAATCGGGCATCGTCGGCGCGTTCTCCATTACGGAGATCATCCTGATGATCCTGCTTCCCATTCTCACGATGAGAAGCTTTTCTGACGAGCGCCGGCAGAAGACGGATCAGCTGATCTACACGGCGCCCGTATCGATCGGCAGAGCCGTTCTCGGAAAATATCTGGCGGTTTCCGCGGTCTACACGATCCCCGTGATCGGCTTCTGCGCCTATCCGTTCCTGCTTTCCAAATTCGGGCAGGAACCCATTGCGCAGGACTTTTCCGCGATTTTCGGCCTCTGGCTGTACGGGCTTGCCTGCATCGCGATCTGTGTTTTTGTATCTTCTCTCACCGAGAGTCCGATGATCGCCGCGGTGATTTCGTTTCTTTTGCTGCTGGCCTCCTACCTTGTTCCGATGGTGTCCCGGATGATTTCCGTCATGGGAAACGCGGTGACAAGAGTGATTGGTGCATTGGATATGATATCGCCGTTTGAAAGCCTGATGAGCGGCAGACTTTCCGTCACAGCGGTGCTGTACTTTCTGACGGTGATCGCGCTGTTTCTCTTCCTGACGGTGCAGGTCATCCAGAAGCGCAGATATGTCGTGTCCAGAAAAACGTTCAGCATCGGAGCGTACAGCTCTGCGATGATCGCCGCGGCCGTCATCAGCGCCGTTGTGCTTAACCTGACGGCCGCGCAGATCCCGGACTCCATAGGCGTCAGGGATGTCTCCGCCAATCAGCTGTATGCACTTTCTGACGTTACGAAAGAGTATCTGAGCCGGATGGATCAGGACGTCACGATCTATGTTCTGACCAATGAGGGCGACGGGGACAAAACGCTCGGCGAGACGCTTTCGCTCATGGCGGATTACAGCAGCCATCTGACCGTCAGGTACATTGATCCCGCGGTCAATCCCGATTTTGTCCGGCAGTATACGGACAGCACGGAGCTGTACGCCAATTCCCTGATCGTGGATAACGGCACGAAAAGCCGCATCGTCGGCATGGACAGCATTTATGAGAGGGAAGAAAACCTCATGGCGGGTACGGCGACCGTCACCGGCTACGACGGAGAGGGCCAGATTGTTTCGGCGCTGTCCTATGTGACAAGTAACAGAACCCCTGTCATCTATGTTCTCACCGGGCATGGCGAGTTGTCGCTGGACGACCGCTTCAAGGGACTTCTTGCGAAGATGAATATGAGAGTCTCGGAGCTGGACCTCATAAAGGAAAGCGCGGTCCCCGACGATGCGGAGGCCGTCCTGATCAACTGTCCCAGACAGGATCTTTCCGGGGATGATGCCAAAAAGCTCATGGACTACTTCGATAAGGGAGGAAACCTGATCGGCGTATCCTGCTTTGAGTCCGATCCGGAGACGCCGAACTGGGACAGCGTGCTGGCCTATTACGGGATCCGCGCGGAGGACGGCATCGTTCTGGACGGCAGCAGCGATCATTATTACAGCGCGGAGTGCTATCTGCTTCCCAACGTACAGTATGATGAGCTGATCACGAAAGCGATCCTCAAGGGCAACGGGTATGTTTTCACACCGTATTCGCAGGCGCTCACGCATGATGGCCGGAGCGACGTCACGTATACCGATCTGCTGAAGACGTCCGGAAAATCCTGCATCCGCACGGATGTAACGGTCGACACGCAGGACTTTGCCAATGACCATCCGGAGCAGACGCAGCAGTACACCATCGGGCTGAAAGCAGTAAAGGAGGCCGGTGAAAAAACCTCAACGGCCGTCGTCTTCTCCTCCCTCATGATGTTTACGTCCAATGCGGATGAAGTGGTGGCCGGCTCCAACAGCAGGCTCTTTACCGGCACGGTCGCAGCCGTTACCGGCAGTGATTCTCCTGCCGCCGTTTCCGTTCCGGTCAAGGATTTACAGAATCCCAGTCTTGTCATCACGAGGAGAACCGCTGTGATCGTAACCGTCATTGCGGTCGGCATTATCCCCGTATTCCTGCTTGCCGCGGGCCTGTTCGGATGGCTTCGCCGCCGCAAACGCTGATGCGCGGATTTTTGCGGCGGGCGCTCGCTGTCTCGCCGGGTAGCTCCTCGGCATGGAGGATGGCCATGAAAGGTCAGAAAAAAATTACGATCCTGCTTATCGCTGTGATGCTGCTGGTCTGCATTGCGTATTTCGCGGTTCGCCGCTATCAGGCAAACGAGTCGAGGGGCAAGCCGCTGATCGGCAATTACACGGCGTACAGCACGGGGGCAGGGACGATCGCGGAGATAAGAGGCACATGCGTCGGAGGGAGCTTTGACGTCATTCGCAGCGACGGCGTGTGGAGCTATGCGGAGAGCGCCGGTACGCCGGACACGGGCAGGGTTTCCCGTATGGAATCGCTTCTGCTCTCGATCCCCGCGGAGCGTGAGCTTAAGGATGTCGAAGACCTGTCCGTGTACGGACTGGAGGACCCGCAGCTGACCATTGAGCTGACGTTTGAGGATGGGGCCCAAAATACGCTGAGCGTCGGCTTTTATAATTCGGTGATCGACCAGTACTATTTTCGCGTGGACGACAGCAGGACGGTCTACACGGTTGATCCTGCGATATACAGCAGCTTCGCGGTAACGGATAACACAATTGCGGAACAGGAAACGATATCCTCGGAAAGTGCGGCTGAGGTTCCGCAGTAAGCGCAGATCCGGGAAACCTTTCAGACAAAGGGGTTCCCGGATTATTTTTATGCGCAGCACCGTGAAAGCTATGAAAAGTACCCTGATTTTTACTGCCCGATGCCGATGTATTGATCGAAGAACAATTTCTTCTCATGGTTCGGATGGTTTTTGAATAATTTATATATATATCCATAAGTAAAATAGTGTGAGAATAATTATAGTTTCCGCAGCAGAAGTACATCAGAACGAAATGGAGGAAAGACATGTTTGATAATTATCTGATAAGGAAAGACAGTCTCGAGAATGTCGAAGAAAACGGGAAAATCACCGGGTTCAAATTTGCCGTTCGGATTGCAGATTATCGCGGATGCTTCCTTTCTCTTCATAACGGCTATTACATCACCGTGGACGGCACAGAGTATCCAAGAGAACTGCAGAGATTTGAGATCAACGGAAAGGCGCCCCGCACGTTTGAAGAGCTGAAGACGGCGACGCTTGAGCACTGGAACTACGACGACGAGGCCTATGTCTATGTGAAAAAGGACGGCGGTCTGGCTCCCGGGCTCCACAAGGTAGGGCTGCAGCAATCGATTTTGTCACAGTACGGTTATGCCAAGCACGATGAGGAGTGGGTCAAGAACCCTCCGGTGCCCGGCAGCGGCGATGGCGCGGGCAAGACATTTGTGGTCTGCTATTACGATCTGGAGCTTCAGAAATAATGATTTGCAACGGCAGCTTTGCGGGACGGACAAAATTCCACAGTGAAATTCCATAGTGAAAGAAAGGGTCATAGATATGGCAATTAAAAGAGGCGTATCCCTTTATAGTTATCAGCAGTCCCAGTTCTTCAAAAAAATGGACTGGAAAGATCAGGTCAGAGAGGTTCGCGAGGGCCTTGGCGCGGACGGTGTGGAGATTATCGACGAGGCGACGATCCGCGATTATCCTTTTCCCTCGGATCAGTTTGTCTATGAGTGGCATAACTATCTGGCGCGCTACCGGTGCAAGGCAATTACCATGGACGTCTATCTCGACACCATGCAGTGGCGTGATCATGTTATGAATCATGAGGAGGCCGCAGAGCGCCTGAAATTCGATATTATGATTGCGGCTAAGCTCGGCTTCCGCAATGTCCGCTGCCTGTGTGCAGTACCGATCGATGTGATTGAAATGGCGCTTCCCACCGCGGAAAAGTATGATGTGCGCATCGGTAAGGAAATCCACGCTCCGTTCCCGATCAAGCGCTATCCGGAGGGCGTCACCAGAGAGGGCATGGGCGGCTTCCCGATCAACGATCGCATGTGTGAAGAAATCATGGCTCTCGCCGACAAGTATCACACGAAGTATGTCGGACTCGTTCCGGATTTCGGCATCTTCCAGCACTCTGCGTCGCAGCCGAGGATCGACTGGCAGAAGCGTCACTGCAAATATCCCGAGGCGATTGATTTCATCGTTCAGAACAAGCTGAATTACAGCGTTCCGGAGATGATCCGCCTGCTTCAGGAGAAGTATCCGGATGAAGAGTGGCATGCGCGGGGCTGGACCGGCATTCAGGTCGAGGGCCTGATGCAGCACGAATCCTCTGCACAGCCGGAGGATCTGCGTGAGATCGTTCCTTACATTGTATCCATGCACGGGAAATTCTATCAGATGACGGAGATCCCCGGAGAGCCCGGACATTATGAGGACAAGGCCATTGATTATGCGAACCCGATCCGGGTTCTCAATCAGGAGGGCTTTGAGGGCTACATCGATTCGGAATACGAGGGACAGCGCGATCAACAGGATCGCGGGATAGAGTTCCTCTCCGATGAAGTCGAAGAGGTGCGGCGTCATCACGAGATGCTCCAGCGGCTGTTTGACACCATGAAATGATTATTTGATACCATGAAATGATCATGGAGGAATGAAAGATAAAGCGGCAAATCGGAAATGACGGTCTGCCGCTTTATCTTTTGTATGGGGCGGATTAATGTATGAGCCGGCTTAATTAATGGCCTGCTTGATATGGATCAATCGTATCTCGTTCAGCTTCAGCGTGGCGTCCAGCCGGATCATGTTGTCCGTGACGACGGCCATATGCTTTCTCATATGAGGAATGGAGATGTTTCTCAGATAATTCAGCTCTTCAAGATCCAGATTTTGCTGGAAGCCCATCCTCCCCCATTCGTCAAAGACGCTGCCGGCATCGCTGTTCATATAGTATTCCGTGATACGGTACTTTCCTGCCGCCGCGTTTTCGATGGCGATGTCCAGCGTCAGATCATTCCCGTGAAAGTATTGGGCGATCTCTTTCGGAGCCATCTGTTCGCCGGATTTGAGGTAATAGTCCATATCAAACTGCGCCTCGTTGTGGCAGAGAATGAAAAAGCTTCCGTGATTCGTTTCGGTAACAATATAGTTTTTGCCCTTTACCAGCAGATTGTTCGCCAGCTTGTCCAGAAAGACGAGCGCATAAAAGGCGGGCTTGCAGATCCCATCTTTGCTGAGCAGTCCGCTGCTCCCGTTCAGGAACGAAATCGAATCGAAATATTCATTGATCAGGTCCGTGCTGCCCCAGTAGCCCATACAGGGCGTCAGGCTGACCGAATCGATGACGTTCTTTACAATATAGGCGCCCTTGTAAACCGTATCGTTCAGGAAATCACGGTTCGAGATCGACTGGTTATATTCGGTAATATACAGCTTATCCGTCGAGACGCCGTACTTTAAGAACATCGCCTGCAGCGCGATCAGTTCGTTCTCAATAAAGTCGTTGTCCGGAGCGATATTGTAATTTAATCCGTTCGTCTGCTTGAGGTACGGATACAGAGTGATGGAGAGGAAATCCGGCTCCGACATCATCGAAGCTTTGTCCATCAGGAGGTGCTCCACGGCGCTGTTATTATCAAAAACGGCGATGCCGAAAGCGCCGACCTGCGCTCCGGGCGCATAGGCCTTGAGGCACTGATACGCCGTATCAAAAAGCTCCAGCCAGCCTTTATCAATGTAGGCGCTGCTTACACCGCTTTTTCCGCGGCGGTCCCACCACACCTCAAACTTCCACTGCTCGACCTTTTCGATTCCGAACCGGTCTACGCAGTGCTGGATAAATTCCGAGATGAGCCGGCGGTACGACTGCATATTGTCGAACTCGCGGTCTCTGTCGATCATAAGAATGGTCGACAGATCATTGAGGACGATCCGCTTGGGCTTGAGGCCAAGGTCAATGAACGGAAGAATGTGATTCTGATCCATAAAATCCAGAACCTGATCGATCTCCGTGAAATTAAAAGCATCCCTGCTGTGAATATCGACCAGATTATCCTTGACAAACAGGCTCCAGATGCGCCCGTACTGGAAATCCAGTGAATTTTTGAGAAAGCGGATATGATTCTGCACGTTGCTGTTTTTGATATCCTGCACGGCGCCGATATTCAGCACGCAGTTCCAGTTTTTTACATAGGGGAGCTTGCGCTGCGCATCCGCCTTTACCCAGACCGTCTGCTGGCGGCTGCTCTCCACATACGGATTCTCCGAGAAATACTCTTTCAGAATCTGCTTGGTCTCAAGCTCCGAAACCGCCGGCTCCGCCTCTTTCTGCTCGAGGGTCAGCTTGCGCTTGTAGGCCGTCGGCACCATCCCGTAATTCTGCTTGAATACACGGTTAAAGGACGCCATATTGGGGAAGCCGTTGTCAAACGCAATCTGTGTCATTGAGTGATCCGTCGTCGTCATTTCATCGACGGCATGGTTCAGACGGACCGTACTCAGATATTCGACGAAGCCGACGCCGGCGTTTTTCTTGATATATTTGGAGAGATAGGGCACGGACAGCGAAAACCGATCCGCGATATCCTGCAGACCGAGCTGCTTCATATAGTTGTTCTGTATATAGATCAGGATCTGGTCAAGACGGTCCACCGTCTTGCTCTCTTCATCCCTGCTCTTGTCCCAGTTGGACAGATTGCGGATCAGATACCAGAGACAGGCGTAATAGCACTTGTACTCCCTGACCTTGTCAAGCACGCCGCTGTTGCAGTGATGCAGCAGCGTTTCCTTGAGCAAACGGGAGAGCTCGGTGTAAGAGCTGTTGTGATACTCGATTACGCGCGAATCGAATATCATGGAGCAGCCGCCCGTCAGCCGGAACAGAAACTCCTTGTTGATGGAAAAAAGTATCACCAGTGAATTTTCTGATCTGATATAGGAAAAAGGGACGGAAAGGTTGACAATGATCATCTGCTCTTTTTCCAATACGATTTCTTTGCCGCTGCAGACGGCGGTCATGCTGCCTTTGAGAACATAATACAGATCTACGCTCTGACTGAGGTACTGCCCTCTGCTGAGGGCGGACAGCACCTGCAGCTTCATATCATTATCGTAACGCATCTTCCCTCCCCCCTATGCCGAAGCGATTTATGCGAGGCGCTTTGAAGCCAGAACAATCCCGCACAAATCACATTATTGTAAGAATTATATACTGTATTTCGCTGTAAAACCATTACAATTACTGTCTGCCGTCGGAATAAGCGGTGACACGTTAGGGCAAATAGTAATCCCAGAGTGACACGGGAGCCAGATCCAGCGCCGCGGCATCCGCCGGGAATAAAAAATATCAAATTCTCTTAATGCTCCTGTCATTATTTGCTCCGGATGAATAAAAAGATGACGTTAAGATCATTAATTACGGAGGAGATTAAAAATCATAAAATGGATATTCTTATTCTTAACAAAGTACGGTGGATGATATAAAAAATACTGTTGTAACAGGGAGACTCAGTGTGAACAATCACGCCGATGCGTTGATTGTTCACACGGCTATTTGTGCCGAAGCCCAAATGGCCTCTGATCGCAGCCGCAAAACCCGCCTGCGCGGATTTTGCGGCGCGCGCCTCGCACAAAGCGCTTCGGCATGGTGATTATTATGGCTAATGCGTTAACCGGCAAGGGCAGGTATGATTTCACACAGGGGAAGATCGTAAAACCGATGCTGATCTTTTCTCTACCTATTTCAATAGGAGACATTTTCTCCGCGCTGTACAACGTGGTCGACTCGATCGTTGTGGGGCAGTATGTCGGATCGGCCGCTCTGGCGGCGGTGAGCGCGAGCTTTGCGATCACAATGGTATGCGTGGCGGTCTACGCCGGTTTTGGCATAGGCTGCGGCGTTGTGATCGGGCAGCTTTTCGGGGCCAGAGAGAAAGAAAAGCTGGACAGGGCCATCGGCACGGCCTATGCCGGCGCACTGGTGATCGGACTGACCATGACGGTTGTCGGGCTCATCATCAGCAAGCCTCTTCTTGTCGCGATCAATACGCCGGAAGAAATTATTAACGATGCAAACATCTATCTGATGATTTATTTCCTCGGATGCACGACTCAGCTCTGCTACTACATGACATCCGGCATGATGCGATCTCTGGGCGACAGTAAAATCCCCATGATCATCCTGACCATCTGTGCGGTTCTGAATATTGTACTGGACATACTTTTTGTCGTTGCGTTTCATTGGGGCTGCGCGGGCGTTGCTCTTGCAACGGTGCTTTCACAGGCGCTGTCCGCCGTCATTATTGTCCGGCTGCTCTTCACGCCCCGCTTCGGATTTACGTTCCGTCTGCGCAAAATGCGAATCGACAGGGAAATCATCGGCATGATTTTCAAAATCGGCATACCCAGCGCAATCCAGTCGCTTGTAAGCTCGTTCGGTCTTCTGATCATCCAGAGCTATTCCAATTCCTTCGGAACGAATCTTGTGGCGTCAAACGGCATCGTCCAGAAGCTGGACAGCTTTTCACAGCTGCCGATTATGGCTCTCGGGCAGACGATCACGACGTTTACCGCGCAGAATCTCGGTGCGGGACAAAAAGAGCGGGTTATAAAGGGAAACAGAATATTTTTGTTTATCCTGTTTGCGATCGGCGCGGCCGTCGGAGTGATTCTGTTTTTCGCGGTCGTTCCGCTCTACCGGCTGTTCATCAGCCCGAGCGATCCCGGATTTCAGGAAATCATTGAGATCGGCATGAACAGTATCCATGTAATGGCATTTTTCTACTGCGTTGTTGCGATCCAGCTGGGAACCGGCTCGATTCTTCGCGGCGCCGGCGCGGCGATGCCGGTCATGGTGATCGCCATCGTTTCGATCATCGTCCGTGTTCCGATCACATACTTTATGGCTGCCGTCCCCCACAATTACGTAAACCTGTACTGGGCGACCAGCATCTTTAATGTGATTTTTGCGCTCGGGATGGTCGCTTACTATAAGTTCGGAAACTGGAGCAGATACGTGGTGGTCAATCGCGGAATTGACTTCAGGGAAGAGGTTTGAGATGGATGCCGGGCTGCCGTACCGGCGGAGAATGTGGCTGGTTTCTGTCCGGATAATAAATATCAGGAAGGTATTTTTGCTTTTTTTATCCTGATTCTCTGATTTTTGCAGCAGGGAACGGGAGACAGCAATAAAAGCATAAACAAATTGCATAAAAGATTAAAAATAAAATAGTGAATATTGTACAAATTAACCTATAATTATAAAAGATTCAACGGGAAACAGCAAAAAACGTATAGTGTCCGGGTGGACAAACCATTTTTATTCAGGGGGCGTAGTGTGAAAAATCATGCCGATGCGATGATTTTTCACACGGCGATTTGTGCCGAAGCCCAAATCGCCTCCCGTCGCAGCCGCAAAACCGCCTGCGCGGACCTTTCAGCAAGCGAAAAATGCTGTCAGGCGGAGGGATGGCATGAGCCGCAGAGCGGCTCGACAGCCTGCGCGCCGGCGCAGGGTGATTGCGGCGCGTGCCTCGCACAAAGTGCTTCGGCATGGTGATTTTTTATGGAAGACAAGAATATCCACAGAGAAAAACCGTTCTTAAGATGGTTGGTACTGCTTTGCGGAATACTTTCGCTTATTTCGCTGGCATTGCCCTTTGGCAGCTACCGTCTGGACAAAACGTATTATGACATCAGCGGTCTGCAGCTGATTACCGGCAAGACGATCATGGGCGGCAGGGTTGTCATTCCGCCGACCGCGCCGCTGATCATCGGCACCATTGCGGCGATTGTCATGCTTGTTTTCCTGATCGCCGGCTATAACAAAATGACGCCGAGAAAATCGGGCCTTCTTGTATTGCTCTGCGGTTTTGCGGACACGATCGTCGGGATTATTCTCGTCGTTACGATGACGACCGCCATCCTGTCGGAGGCAAAGAAGCCCCGCATGGGCGTCGGCGTTTATCTTTATCTGGCGCTCGCCGTTCTGACGGTGGTTCTGGCATATACGATTCTGGCCATGAACAAAGCGGTCAGCGCGCTGGATTTTATGGTGATTCCCGGCGTGATCTATATGATCTGCAACAATTACATCCCCATGGTCGGCATCAGCTTTGCGTTCAAGAAAATCAATTACAGCGTGGGGATCTGGAAGAGTCCGTGGGTCGGCTTCGAGAACTTCAAGTTTCTGTTCCGCTCTCAGGACACTCTGATTATCACGAGAAATACGATACTCTATAACCTCACGTTCATCATTCTCGGCAATGTGCTGGGTGCTCTCGTCGGCATCTGCCTGAGTGAGATTTTTTCGAGGAGACTGCAGAAGCTGTATCAGACAACGATTCTTCTTCCGCAGCTGATCTCATGGGTCATCGTGGCATACATCGCCTATGGCTTCCTCAGCAATGAGGCCGGATGGATCAACAAGACCGTTCTCGGCGCGGGGAATGAAATAAACTTTTACGGAACGACGAAATACTGGCCATTTATCTTAGTATTTTTCCATTTGTGGAAAGGCCTCGGTTACAGCTCCATCGTATATCTGTCGTCCATCGTCGGCATTGACCGTTCGCTCTATGAAGCGGCCAGTATTGACGGCTGCAGCCGGATCGGGGCGGTGCGGCACATTACCGTTCCGCTGCTCAAGCCCACCCTGATTACGCTGATCACGCTGGGCGTAGGACGTATCTTCTTCTCCGACTTCGGTCTGTTCTATCAGGTGCCGATGAATTCCGGCTCGCTGTATGCCGTAACGGATACGATCGATACCTATGTATATCGCGCCCTGATGCAGCTGAACAACGTCAGCATGGCATCCGCAGCCAGTGCATTTCAGGCGATCGTCGGCTTTGGAACCGTTCTGATATTTAACACTATCGTCCGCAGGGTAAGCCGGGAGAACGCATTGTTCTGACAGAAAGGAGCATAAGCCATGGATGACAGATCCGTAAAAGGCGCAAGCGATCACATATTTCAGACGATCATTATCATCGTTTTGACTATTCTGCTGCTTTGCGCAGTACTTCCTTTTATCCTGCTGGTTTCTTCGTCCTTTTCCGATGAAGCGCAGCTGATGCAGAAAGGGTACGGATTCATACCGAAGAACTTTACGGTTTACGCATACAAGTATCTGTTCGTTATGAACAAGGACAGCGTATTCCGCGCGTATGGAATCACGTTCTTCGTGACGATTGTGGGAACCATTGTGAGTCTCTTAGTAGGCCCCATGCTTGCGTGGCCCCTGTCGCGGGCTGACTTTCCGAGGGCAAGAGCTCTTACCTTTGTCGTGTTTTTCACGATGCTGTTTAACGGCGGTATTGTTGCGCAGTACATCATGTATACCAGTATTTTTCATATCAGAAATACTCTGTTTGCATACCTGATGCCCAATATGCTGTTCAACGGCTTCTATATCATTCTGTATAAGAACAATTTTTCGAGCAATATTCATCCCACGCTGGTAGAGGCGGCGAGACTGGACGGAGCGGGAGAGTTCTACATTTACAGAAAGATCGTGCTTCCGCTTTCGCTCCCGATTCTCGCCACGATCGGACTGATGACCGGTATCGGCTATTGGAACGACTGGACAAACGGCCTGTATTATATCAACAATACTAATTTATACAGCCTGCAGGTTCTGCTGAACAACATGATGCAGAATATGAGAGCGCTGGTGTCCATGTCCTCCGGTGTCGGTACGGATCTGGGCATCTCCGAGCTGCCGTCCATCAGCATCAGAATGGCGATCGCCGTGATCGGAACCATACCGATCATGGTGCTGTATCCTTTCTTCCAGAAAGCATTTATTGCCGGCATTGCACTCGGCGGGGTAAAGGAATAGCTTCCGGAAGCGCTTTCACATGGATATGGCGATTTGCTCCGAAGCCCAAATCGTCTTCCATCGCAGCCGTAAAACCAGAAAATGCGGTTTTGCGGCACGTGCCTCGCACAAGGTGCTTCGGAATGGTGATTGTTTTGGCAGCTGATAAAATTAAAAGTTCGCAGATCGACCTGACAGAGGGCGGCGTTGCATCCGGGCTTATGCGCTTTATGTGGCCCATTATTCTCGGCAACCTTTTCACGCAGGTCTACAATATGGTCGACTCCATCATCGTCGGCCGGTTTCTGGGAGGCGAGGCGCTTGCCGCGGTGGGCTCGAGCTTCTCGATCACGATGATGATCTATTCTTTCTGCATTTCGGTCGGTGCAGGCGCGACGGTCGTTATTTCGCAGTGCTATGGCGCGCATGACAAAGAAAACATGGACAAAACGGCAAACACGGCGCTCGTTCTGGCGCTGGTTGTCGGGATTGCCATCACGATCGGCTTCGGACTGTCCGCAAGAGGACTGCTGAATCTTTTGAACACACCCTCCAATATTTATGAGGATGCGTATACCTATTACATCATCGTCGTCATCGGTACGGTCGGCCATCTCTATTATCAGATGGGCAGCTCCATACTGCGAGGGCTGGGGGATTCGGCATGGCCGCTGAGACTGCTGATTTTCTGCAGCGTTTTTAATATTCTGGCCGATCTCCTCTTTGTGGTGAAATTCGACATGGGCGTTGCGGGGGCCGCGTGGGCGACCATCCTTGCGCAGCTCATATCCGGCATCGCGGTTGTTTTCCGCCTGTGCGGGAAGCGGTACGGCATCACGGTCAGCCCGGGGACGCTGCGCATTGACGGCTCCATCGCAAAATCCATGCTGAAGATCGGAATTCCCGCGGGAATGCAGCAGCTTGTTTTCGCGGCCGGATCTTCGGTTGTGCAGTCTTTCACAAACAGCTTCGGCAGTGATGTCGTCGCCGCGCAGAGTACGATCATCAAGATCGACGGCTTCATCATGCTGCCGATGCAGGCGATCGGAACGTCCATCCAGACCTTTGTGGGACAGAATATCGGCGCCAACAAGACCGAACGCCTGAAAGAGGGCTCGCGGCTTGCGATGCTTTTCTGCGCTGTGATTTCCGTTGGTCTGGGCATTGTTATCATGGCCATCGCGCCGCTCGGCGTTTCGCTGTTCACCTCGGAAAAAGAGATCATCCGGATCGGAGCGATCGGGCTTCGCACGCTCGGCTGCTTCTACATCTTCATGGCGGCGAATCAGGTGCTGACCGGCATCGTGCGCGGCGCCGGTGCGTCGTTCGTGCCGATGGTCTGCGCTTTCATCAACATTGCCGTGCGCATCATCATCGGATATCTTCTGGCGATCAGGGGTGTTTTCGTCTATAACAACGAACCGTTCCGGGGGCTCTGGTATGCCATGATCATCAGCAATTTCATCAGCATTGCAATCATGTGGATGTATTACCGCAAGGGAACATGGAAAAATGCACGCATCGCTCAGGTGCGGGCCAAAATATAAGGAGGTTGCGTTTATGTTTGACAGTTATTTGATCAGGAAAGACAGCCTTGAAAACGTATATGAAGACGGCAAAGCGGTGGGCTTCAAATTTGCCGTCCGCATTGCGGATTATCGCGGCTGCTATCTTTCGCTTCACAACGGATATTACATCAGCGTCGATGGCGCCGAGTATCCAAGAGAGCTTCAGAGCTTTGAAATTAACGGCAAGGCGCCCAGAAGCTTTGAGGAGATCAAAAAGTGTGTGTGGGAACACTGGGACTATGATGACGAGGGCTACGTTTATGTAAAGAAAGACGGCGGCCTTGAGCCCGGAAAGCATAGGATCGGCCTGCAGCAGTCCGTCCTTGCGCAGTACGGCTACTTCCCGTTCCACGATGAAGAATGGGTCAAGAATCCCCCGGTTCCCGGAAAGGGCGCAGGCGCCGGCAAAACGGCATTCATCTGTTATTATGAGCTGGAGCTCTCGGAAGGAGGTAACAAGTAATGGGGATTAAGAGAGGCGTTTCTTTTTACAGCTATCAGCAGACACAGTTCTTCGGGAAAATGCACTGGAAAGACATGGTCAGAGAGCTCCATGATAATCTGAAGTGCGATGGCGTAGAGATTATCGACGAGTCCACGATCCCCCATTATCCTTTTCCGCCGGAAGAGTTCATTTATGACTGGAACAGCTTTCTTGCACGCTATGACATGAAAGCCGTCACGAAAGATATCTATCTTGATGTGCATCAGTTCCGCGACCATGTGATGACGCACAGGGAAGCCGCGGAGCGCCTGAAATACGACATCAGGCTCGCGGCGGAAATGGGCTTTGAGAACGTAAGATGCCTCTGCCTCGTGCCGATCGACGTGATCGAAATGGCGCTTCCCACAGCCGAGAAGTATGGAGTCCGCATCGGAAAGGAAATCCACGCCCCGCTTCCGATCAACACAAAGGGAAAGAAGCAGCCGACGCAGGGGATGGCGGGTGCTCTCAGCATTCACATGGTGGATGAGGTGATTGAGCTCGCACGGAGAACCGGCTCCAAGTATGTCGGGCTCGTGCCTGACTTCGGAATCTTCCAGTTTCGTCCGACGGACCTGCATATCGCCTATGTTAAGAGGCATGTCAGGAATACCGACGAGGTGGACTGGCTGCTTGAGAACAGCAAGAATTTTGCACCGCATGATCTGGATGCGGCACAGGCGGCGTTCAAGGCGAAGTTCCCGCACGGTGAGCTCAGCATGGGTGAGATCGAGGGTCTGTCCCTGCATGAATCTTCTGCGGATCCCGAGGATCTTCGCGCGATCGTCCCGTATATCTGCAGCATGCACGGCAAGTTCTATGAGATGACGGAGATCGAGGGACAGCCCGGCCACTATGAGGACAAGGCGATCAACTATGCCGATCCGATCCGCGTCTTAAACGAGGAGGGCTATCAGGGATACATTGATTCGGAGTATGAGGGCCAGAGAGATCAGCAGGACCGCGGAGAGGAGTTTCTCCCGAATGAAGTAGAGGAGGTGCGGCGGCATCACGAGATGCTTCAGCGGCTGTTTGACGCCACGCCGAACAAAAACGGCTGATTTTATTTTCGCTCGGCGAATACCGGGTGTGATTTCCACACTCTAATGTTATATCCGTCATCCGGAACCGGCGCCCGCCCTTGTCTCCGGCATGAATCCATGATATAAATATCAGATAGCAGGCAGAAGCCTGCGGATTCCGGCACAGAAGTGCCAAGCTTCATTTTTTGATATTATCCGGCAAGTAGGTCATGAAGGCGTACATTTCTTCAGAACGAAGAACTGTACGCTTTTTGTGTGCACATTGATAGCGGGGGGCGGTTTGACAACAATCCTTTCTTACAGGAAAAGCAGGCGACGGCAGGCAAACGCCGTCATGCTTCTTCTGATCGCGGTGATTCTGCTTGCGTTTGCGGGGCTGTTCATCGGATCGTCGCATATGACAATGCGGGACAGCTTCGGTGCGCTGTTCAAAAAAGGGAACGCCGCGCAGGTCCGGATCCTGTGGAACATCCGGATCCCGCGGATTCTGGCAGCGATCATTGCGGGCGCGGGGCTGTCGGTTTCCGGCCTCATCATGCAGACCAATCTGAACAATCCGATGGCGTCGCCCGCAACGCTCGGTGTGTCCAACGCCGCGGTTTTCGGCGCGAATCTGTCCATCATTGCCTTTGCGGGCGGTTTTCTTTCGACCGGAAACAACCTGAATCATTATGCCGTGGGGGCGAATCCCTATGCCACCTCGCTGGTGGCTTTTCTTTTTTCGACGCTGTCGATTCTGGTGATTCTTGGCTTATGCCGTCTGCGGTCGTTTCAGCCGGACGTCGTGGTTCTCGCCGGAATTGCCGTCGGCTCTGTCTGGACCGCAGCGACCACCATTCTTCAGTTTTATGCCACGGACGTGGGACTTTCGGCGGCGGTGATCTGGACCTTTGGAGATCTTGGCCGGGCGGCATACCGCACGGATCTGATCATGGCGGTGGTCGTGCTGGCCGGAGCCCTTTACTTTTATGCCGTGAGCTGGCGGCTCAATGCGCTGCTTGGCGGGGACGCCGCGGCGAAAAGCATGGGCGTCAATGTGGAGCTGCTGCGCTTTTCCTCCATGCTGGCAGCGTCGCTGATTACGGCCGTCTGCGTCTCTTACCTCGGGATCATCGGCTTTGTCGGCATCATCTGTCCCCATGTGGTAAAGCGCCTGCTCGGGTATGATCACCGCATCTCCATTCCGGCGTCCCTGTTATCCGGCAGTATTCTGCTGCTGCTGGCGGATACGCTCTCCCGCAGCATCGGGAACGGCTCCGCGCTGCCGGTGGGTGCGATCACCTCTCTGGCAGGGGCACCGTTTTTTCTGGCGATTATCTTCAGCAGAAAGGGGGAGTAGCACGGATGCTGGAAATCAATAAGCTTTGCTTCCGTTATTCCAGACGTTCTCCTTTCGTGCTGAGAGATGTGGATCTTGTGCTTGCGGACGGAGAGATCGGGATTATCTTAGGGAAAAACGGCTCCGGGAAAACCACGCTCTGCAAAAACGTACTCGGGATTCTGAAGCCCGTGAGCGGGAGCCTGCGCTTTGACGGCGAGGATCTGATAAGGATGAGCCGCCGGGAGCGGGCGCGGCGCATCGCATATGTTCCGCAGAATATACAGTTCGGTGCATTGAGCGTTTACGACAGCATACTGGCCGGCCGCATTTCTTACTTCGCTTACCGGGCCGGAAAAGAAGACGAAGAAATTGTGGAAAAGGTGCTGGACGATATGGGGCTGACCTCCTTTGCGGATCGCAATGTGGAGGAGCTTTCAGGCGGCGAACGCCAGAAAATCGCCATCGCCAGAGCGCTGGTTCAGGAGCCGCGGATGCTGATTTTCGACGAGCCGACCGGGAATCTGGACATTGCCAATGAGCAGCTGATCCTCGCGGAGGCGCGGCGTGCCGCAGCAGAGAAGCACATCGGCATTCTCATTTCTCTTCATGATCTGAATCAGGCGCTGGAGATCGGCGACCGGTTCTTTCTTATAAAAAATGGCCGGATCCTCTATACGGGAGGAAAAGAGGTCATCACCGAGGCGGCGATTCGCGAGGTTTTTGACGCGGAGGTGCGCATCGTGGAGATAGATCATAAAAAAATCATTATCAATGGAGGAAAAATATCATGAAGAACAGAGCTCTGGCGTTTCTGCTGACGGTATTCATGCTGCTCTCTCTGTGCGCCTGCGGACAGACCGCGGCGCCGGCGGAGACAGCGCCAAAGGAGGCGGCTTCCGCAGATATGGCGGCGCCGGATTCGGAAGAGACATCCGCAGAGGCGGCAGATTCTGAGGAAGCGGCGGAAACGGAAGCCGCAGAGGCAGCGGAAATCGTGCTTACTGACATGATCGGCCGTGAGGTGACCGTCACGCCCGGAAGCTATACGCGCGTTGTCTGCATCGGCGCGGGGGCGCTGCGTATGTACAGCTACATCGGCGATGTCAGCCTGCTCTGCGGGGTGGAGGACATCGATAACCTCTCTCTTGAGGAGCGGCCGAAGATGTTCGATTCCGTAGCCCGCCCCTATGTGCTCGCGTTCGGGGAGCACTTTGCCGTTCTGCCCTCCTGCGGCGTCGGCGGCCCGCAGGCACAGACGGCGGAGGCGGAAAAGATTCTTTCCTGCAATCCGGATATTGTGATTTCCGAGTATGAGGACGCGGAAAAAGAGGATGCGCTGCAGGAACAGCTCGGCGTTCCGGTCATTACGCTGAAAGCCGGCCCGGGCGGCGTGTTTGACGAGAGCTTCTCCGGATCCATGAAAATGCTGGGGCAGCTTTTCGGACAGGAGGAGAAGGCGGAGGCGCTGGTCAGCTTCATCGAAACGGAGCGAGCGGAAATTGCAAAACGCACGGCGGACATCCCGGATGAGGAAAAGCCTCTCGTCTATATCTGCGGTCTGGGGAACTGGGGGACGACCAACCACCTCATGACGGCGCAGAACTACGTTCCGTTTCAGGTCGCGAATGTAAAGAATGCTGTTACTGATCTTGAGGCGCCCGGAATTCAGGAGATCGAGGAGGAAAAATTTGTTGCCGCCGGCGAGGATATGGACATCATGATTATGGACGCCGCGGCGGTAAAGAACATCAAACCGCTCTATGCTGAGGACCCTGCCATGTTTGACAGCTGCAGGGCGTGGAGGAACGGAGAGGTTTATCTGGAAATGGCGTATAATGCCTACTATACGAACTATGAGATTGCCCTGATCAACACATGGTTTATTGCGAAGACCGTCTACCCGGACCGCTTCGGGGACATCGACATGACGGAGAAGATGAACGAGGTCACGCGGAGGTTCTTAGGGCAGGAGCTCGCGGAGCAGATCGAGGCCGCCCCGTCCAGCTTCGGCGGCTACCAGAAGATTGACACGGCAGCGTTTTTTGAGTGAGCGATGATTAAGACAAGCGAAGTAATTGATTTTTTTGATCGTCTGGCGCCGGGCTGGGATGCGGAAATGATCCGGCATGAGGACGTCATAGCGATGATCCTCGATAACGAAGATATTTCCGCGGGAAAGGATGTTCTGGATGTGGCGTGCGGAACCGGGGTTCTGATTCAGGATTATCTTGACCGAGGGGTTTCGTCGGTCACCGCGGTCGATATTTCCCCCAAAATGGCGGAGATCGCAGAGAGCAAGTTCCATGATTCACGGGTCACGGTCCTCTGCGGAGACGCCGAAACGATCGTATCGGACAGAAAATTCGACCGGATCGTGGTTTATAACGCGTTTCCGCATTTCCCTGATCCGGAAAGGCTGATCCGGAGGCTGGCGTCCGGATTAAGGCCCGGCGGCATGCTCACCATAGCGCACGGGATGAGCCGCGAAAGGATCGAGGCGCATCATCGCGGGAGAGCGGCCCATGTCTCCAACGGACTGATGCCCGTGGAGGCTCTGGGCGAAATCATGGGGCGGTATCTTGATGTGACGACGCTCGTTTCCAATGGGAAAATGTATCAGGCGGTCGGAAAATGTGTCCGGCGGCCGGGCAGAGGGCATTCTCACAGCATTCCGGCGCTCCGCAGCAGCATGATGATGAAGAACAGAGAGCCCATGCTGAGTATGCTCGTCCACACAATGATCTGAGAACAGAGCTTCCCGTCTGCGCCCATCTCGGCGCTCATCACTGCGGAGGAAACCGCCATCGGAGAGCCGAAAGCGGCGACCAGAACGCCGGTCATGGCCGGCGTCAGCGTGTATAAATGCAGGGCATACGAGGCGGTCAGCGCAATGGACAAGCCGACCGCCGGCGCGCCGATCAGCCGCATGACAACGCCCGATATCAGCTCTCTCCGGAAGCCGCCCGCTTCACTCCTCTCCAGCTGCCCGCCTAAGATAATCAGCGCCATCGGTGTCGTGAGACGGGCCAGATAGGAGATGGACGCGTAGAGCCATGTCATGTTGTTCCTTATCGTAAAAAGCGGATTTTCCCCGGAAAAGCAGGGGAACGCTTTGCGGGCAAGAACAATGGTCAGCCCTGCGGAAATCCCCTGAATGAGGGGATTGGAGAGGAGGTCTCCGGCCAATCTCTTCGCGGAAAAATTCACGCCGCTTTCAGAAGCTCCGTGATAGAGGCTTAGAATAACGGTGCTGACGATATTGTAATACAGTATGGCCGGTATCTGGCAGATGGACGCCAGCGCGAGCCCCTCCCCGCCCGCCAGAGATTCCGCGAGGGCAAGCCCGATGACCGCGTAGTTGGATCGGAACATGGCCTGAATCAGAACGGGCTTCCGTCCTTTGACCGCGGTGATTCTGTCTGCCAGAAATACGCCGGCGGCGGTGAGAACAAGATAGGAGAAGACCAGAAGAAGAAAAAATATCCACGGAACCGGCGCATCCAGATCCATATCATAGATATTTTTGAACATGATGGCAAAAAAGCCGAAGCGATAGACAAATTTGTTGGTCTGGGTCAGCGTGCCGGGGCTCAGCATCCCGCTTTTTCTGCCGCAGTAACCCAGCAGGATCAGGACAATAAGAGGAGCGATGGCGTTAAAGGCAAATTCGATGACAGCGATCATACATTCCTTTATAAAAACGGCGATGAAACAGGTGATGATGAATCCGTGTTAAAATCCGGCTGAGGCATTCATTCTTCTATTATCATACCGAAAAGGAAGTACGGCAATGCCGGTCATGGCAATGCTGTGATTCCGGCGGTTTCTTTTCTGTACTGAACAAGGGCGATCAGCAGGGAGAGGAGCGCTGCGCCGATGTCTGCGGCGGTGTGCGCCGCGGCGATGCCGGTGAGCCCGAAGAAATGATGCAGCGCATACAGCAGAGGAATGAGCATTATCCCTTGGCGAAGAACGCTGGTCACGGTCGCCATGGGGGCGTTTTTTGCAGCCTGCAGGAAATTTGTGGAGATGTAGTAAAAGCCCATGAACGGCGCGCCGAGGACGAGAAAGGGAACGAAAACCTCGCCGAGAGCGGCCGCCTCGCTCTGCCGGAGGAACATGCCGATGAGCGCGCGGCGGAGGGCAAAGCACAGGACGGCGCTGACGGTCCCGATTCCCAGAGTGAGGAGAGTGAGCTTCTGAAGAATTTCCCTCATCCGGGCGTGATCCCTTGCGCCGTAATTGTAGGCGATGAGGGGCTGGACCCCCATGCAGATGCCCATCATGACCATGGCGATGATCATGCCTGCTTTGCCGGCGGCCGCCATGGCGGCGATGGCAGCGGTACCGTATTCGGAGAGGAGCCGGTTGCTGAACGTGGAGGCAAACCCGCTGAGAATCGTACTGACGGCATTCGGGATGCCGAGGGCCAGAATGGGAAAGAGCATGGCAGGGCTCTCCATGGCGGCAGCGGGGGAAACGGTGAGAACAGCGGCTTTCCGCTTCATATACAGAAGATAGAGAAACGTCGCGGCGGCGTTGCCGATAACGGTCGCCGCGGCAGCTCCCGCTACGCCCCAGCCGAAAACGAGGATGAAGAGCGGGTCCAGAATGATGTTGGTCAGAGTTCCGGCGATGTTTCCGAAAAGCGCATCCCGGATCGCGCCCTCCGACCGGACGATGTTCGCCATGGTTGTGGAAATGAGAAGAAAAGGCGTCCCCAGAGAGAGGATCGTCAAATATGTTGAAGCGTAGCCCCGCATGTCACGGGTTGTGCCGAGAAACGATAAAAGCGGCTGCCGGATCATGAGCAGGACTGTGATTAGGGCAAGACCGATGAGAAAGGCGGCCCAGAAGCAGACGCTCGAGGCGCTGCGGGCTTTCTCTCTGTTGCCTGCGCCGAGCTCATTCGCGATGATGGTGCTTCCGCCGATGCCGATCATAGTGGCAAAGCCCATGATCAGGGAGAATACCGGACTTACGACAGAGACGGCGGCGACCATGGAGGTGTCGCCGAGCCGGCCGATGAAGAACATGTCGGCCATGTTGTAAAAAATCATGACAAGTACCGTGATCAGAGCCGGAATTGCCATGGAAAGAAGAGATCTCCAGACGGAGCCGGTTTTATAAAGCTTTTCGTAGTTCGGCATGTTCTGCACCTCAAAAACAACAGTTGTCGATTAACTGTGAGCCGATTATAATGGACCTGTGAGTGCATACGCAAGCATCAAAACGGCGGCAGATGAAACTTACGCGGCAGAAAGGGAAAAAATGACGATTAAGCGGTGGTTTATGTAAGAAAATATTCAGAAACGGGGGACGACAATGAATCAGAATGACGCAAGAGTGCGCTATACGACGCAGGCAGTCCGGGCGGCGTTCATTGCGCTGCTGCACGAAAAGCCGCTTTCAAAGCTCACGGTAAAGGAAATCTGTGTGCGGGCGGGGATCAACCGCGCAACGTTCTATAAGCATTACGCTGACGTGTATGATCTGATGGAAAAGACGGAGGGGGAAATGCTGCGCCACATCCGGGACAGTCTGGGGAAGATCGATGAGCGCGGCGTGGAAGCGGTTCTCACAGAGATGCTCATGCAGGCAAAGGAATTTGCCGCGCCGTATCTTATCATGTTCACGGAAAACGGAGATCCTTTTCTCGCGCACAGAATCGGCAGAATCTGCCGTGACATGATGATAGAGAGACTGCCGCGGCCCGCCGGCGCGCAGGAAAACGGCGAGCTTACGGAGATGTATTACGCCTATCTGTCCGGGGGGACGGCCGGCGCCGTCAGCGTCTGGTTCGGCGGCGGGATGAAGACGGAGCCCGCGGCCGTCGCAGGGGAAATCATGAGGATGACCGGGGCGGCCGCAGGCAGCATGCGGGAGCCGCGGGAAAACAGGGAGTGAATGGGGAGGTTTTCTATGAAAGCGTATCAGTATGAGACTCTGGAGCTGGTTTTTGAGGCGCGGCCGGAACACGGCTCGGAGGCGGCGATCGACCTTGCCGCAGAATTTACCGTAAATGGCAGGACGCACACCGTAAAAGGCTTTTATGCAGGAAACGGACAATGTAAGCTGCGCTTTCTGCCGGAAGAGGCAGGGCAGTACCGCTATGTGGTCAGAGGGCTCGCGGAAGAAAGCGGCACGGTCGAGGTCGCGCCTGCGAGGCCGGGGCAGCACGGAATTGTCCGCGCGCAGGGTATTCACTTCTTTTATGAGGACAGTACGCCGTATTACGGCTTCGGTACGACTGTCTACGCGCTTGCCCACCAGTCCGACGAGCTGATGGACGAGACGATAGAGACGCTGCGCTCCGCGCCGTTCAATAAGATTCGGATGTGCGTGTTTCCGAAGCATTACAGCTATAACAGCAACGAGCCTAAGTATTATGCCTTTGAGAAAACAGAGGATGGCAGGTGGGATCCCTCGCATCCCTGCTTTGCGTTCTGGGATGCCTTTGAGAAGCGGCTGAATCAGCTGTTCGAGATCGGAATCGAGGTCGACCTGATTCTGTTCCATCCGTATGACCGCTGGGGATTTTCCTCCATGCCGCAAAAGGACAATCTGATCTATCTCGATTATCTGCTGCGCCGCTTTGCCGCGTATCCGAAGCTGTGGTGGAGCCTTGCGAATGAATATGATCTCTGCCCGGCAAAGTCCATGGAGGACTGGCATGAGATCGAGCAGTTTGTCGCGGATCATGACCCCTATCACCATCTGCTCTCGAATCACAACTGCTTTATGTACTACGATGCGTCGCGCGCAAACATCTCACATATGTCATGGCAGACAAAACAGCTCTCCCGCATTCCCGAGATGCAGCAGAAATTCGGCAAGCCGGTCTCCATCGATGAGTGCTGCTATGAGGGAAATCTTCCGGACAGCTGGGGCGCCATCAGCGGAGAGGAGATGACCGCAAGATTCTGGCGGGCGATGGTCCGCGGCGCCTCCTGCACCCACGGCGAGACGTTCTTCCCGGATGAAACGGAAATTGTGTGGTGGGCAAGAGGGGGAAAGCTCACCGGCAGGAGCCCGGAGCGGATTGCGTTTCTCCGCGGAATTATCGAAGCACTGCCGGCGCCGCTGGAACCGCAGCTTTCCGGCCTGCAGAAGCTGGCGCAGTTTATCGGCGTGCAGGGCGGAGAAGTGGAAAAAGTGCTGGGCGAGCAGAACGTTCCGGAGAATATGCGCTTCTTTATGAAATCGACGCTCCGCATGCCGAGGGAAGAGGCAGAACGTTTCTTTGCATGTGAACCGGAGAGCTTCGGGAGAACAGCGGATGATTCCGCCATTCTTCACTACTGCGATATTCTGTGCAGCTGCAGGACGCGGATGGAGCTGCCGGAGAATAAAAAATATACGATCGATGTGATCGACACATGGAATATGACCCGCGAGACGGTGCAGACCGGGGCCTGCGGAACGATATGGGTCGAGCTTCCCTCGAGGCCGTGGATGGCGGTTCTGGCGGTGGAAGAAAAACAGAATGCAGATTGCTGACCATCGTCCCGGCGGGCGATTCGGCGGCTGTCGGCATCGCGGAGGAGAGATGCCATGAGCGAAGCATATAAAAATACTGCGTTATCACCGAAAGAGAGGGCGGATGCACTTCTGGAGGAGCTGACGCTGGATGAAAAAATCGCCCAGATCCGCGGAATCTGGGGTCTGACGGACAGGATGCGGGGAGAGCACGGCATCGATGATGCGGCATATGCCAAGCTGTTTGAAAACGGCATCGGTCAGGTTTCGACGCTGCATGTCCGCGAGCTTCACTCTCTGGAAGAGGTGGTGAAGTTCCAGAGAGATACGCAGAAGAAAATCATGGAACAAAGTCCGCATCATATTCCGGCGGTATTTCATATGGAGGGCTTGTGCGGCCCGTTCATCATCGGCGCGACGAGCTTTCCGTCCGGAATCGGCCGGGGCTCCTCTTTTGATCCGGAGCTCGAGAGGAAGATCGGCGGGATTGTGGCGCGCGAGGAGTTGGCGGCGGGCATCACACAGATTCTGGCGCCGGTTCTTGACGTTTCCCGCGATTCCAGAATGGGACGGCAGGGAGAGAGCTATGGCGAGGACCCGACGCTCGGGGCGGCTCTCGGAGCCGCGTATGTCCATGGAATTCAGGAAACAGGAACAGACGGAAGACACGCCGATGCCTGTGCAAAGCATTTTTTGGGCTTTCATAATTCGCAGGGCGGTATTCATGGCGCAAATGTAGATATCGGGGATGCGCTGCTGGATGAGGTTTACGGAAAGGCTTTTCAGGCGGCCATTGCAGAAGCGGATCTTCATGCGGTCATGCCGAGCTATAACTGTGTCAGCGGAATCCCGAATTCTGCGTCGAAAAAAGTTCTGACAAGGCTGCTTCGCGAGGAGATGGGATTTGACGGCTGTGTCGTCTCGGACTACGGCGCGGTCGGCAATGTCCACGAGGTGCAGAGAGTCGGTGAGACGAAAGCACAGGCTGGACTGAAATGCCTGAACGCCGGGATGGACTGTGAGCTTCCGGATGGGGATGCGTTCGGTCAGGCGGAGTTCCGGGAGGTGCTGGAAGCAGAGGAAAGACTTCATCGGGAGACCGGGACAGCCTGCGCGGAGCTTGCCTCGCTGGACCGCGCCGTCCGGAATGTCCTTGCAGCGAAGTTCCGTATGGGCCTCTTTGAGCATCCGTATGCACAGGATGCAGAAAGTCTGAAAAAGCTCTTTGACAGGCCGGAGAACGATGAGGTTTCTCTGCAGTCTGCGAGGGAATCCATCGTGCTTTTGAAAAACAACGGTGTGCTGCCGCTGGATTCTGAGCGGATGGCAGAGCTCAGAAAGAACGGAAAAGAAAAACTGGCGATCGCACTCATCGGACCGCATGGGGGTAATGCCCGCCAGTTCTTCGGCGGCTATACACACCTGTCCATGGTGGAAGCGGTGCACGCCGTGGCGAACTCCACGGCCGGTGTCGGAGAATCCGGAACGACGGAGGGAAAGACGTATCTTCATGTGCCCGGGACGGATATCCAGAGCGATGAGACGGAGGAATTCGATGAAATCCTCCGCTGGATCCATCCGGACTGTCTCAGCCTGCGCGAGGAGCTTGCAAGGACTCTGCCGGAAGCGGAGATACGCTGTGCTCACGGCTACTATATTGCCGGCGCGGATGAATCGGGCTTTGATGAGGCTCTGAGAGTCTGCGGGGATGCCGATGTGATTCTCGTGACGCTTGGCGGAAAGCACGGATCGTGCTCTGTGGCGTCCATGGGCGAGGGTGTGGACGGGACAGATATCAACCTGCCGGCAGCACAGGATGCGTTTATTCTGAAAGCACACGAGCTGGGGAAACCGATGATCGGTCTTCACTTTGACGGAAGACCGATTTCGAGCGATGTCGCAGACGAATATCTCGATGCGATCCTCGAGTGCTGGAACCCGTCGGAAAAAGGAGCGCAGGCAATCACGGAGACGCTTCTCGGGGTCAATAATCCGTCGGGAAAGATGCCTGTGACCTGCGCAAGGAGCGCCGGACAGATTCCGATCTACTATAATCATCCGAGCGGCTCGGCATGGCATCAGGGCGGCAGCATCGGCTTCAAAAACTATGTCGATATGTCGCATCTGCCGCGGTATTTCTTTGGGCAGGGGCTGTCCTATACGACGTTTGCATACAGCGGTCTGAACGTGGGAGATGCGGAATGCGATGCCGTATCGGTGGGGCCGTCCGGAAAGCTCAGAATCTCCTGTGATGTGCAGAACACCGGAAGTCGGAGCGGCACGGAGACCGTCCAGCTGTATCTGAAAGATGTCTATGCGTCGATGACAAGGCCTGTCATGGAGCTTGCCGGATTTGTGCGCGTGAAGCTTCGCCCGGGGGAGAAGAAGACCGTCACATTCACTGTGGAACCGTCTCAGACGGCCTTTCTTGACGAAAGCGGGCGCTGGAAGATCGAGCAGGGCAGGATTGAGGTTCTTATCGGGGGAGCTTCCCATGAACTCCCGCTGCGCGGCGCCTTTATCATCGCCGGCGATCAGTACATTCAAGGGAAGGACCGGAAATTTTATGCAGCGGCGGAGGTGAAAGAAAGCGTATGAAGCTGAAAAAGAATGCGGATCTGATCCGCTTCATAAAGACCGCTGCCCGCTGCAGAGGCGAGGTTCTCTATCAGACGGCGGAGGGAGACCGGCTCAATCTGAAATCGACCCTGTCGCAGTATCTTTTTGCGACGGCGGCAGGCGGTGAGGGCTTTATTCCGGGAGGAGAGCTGTGCTGTGAGCTGGAGGCGGATGCAGAGCTTCTGAAAGAGTTCCTGCAATGACAAGATCAAAATCAGATCAAAAATGACGAAAGATTGTGCAGGAGGAAACACCATCCATTGATATGATCCTTTCAGCAGCAGCGGCAGTTCTTCGGGAAAATCCCCGGAACATGGGCGCCGGGAGCGGGACTGCCGCAGGGGAGATGATTTCCATGGAGGGGTACGGAATGGATAGGGCAGCAGAGAAAAGGGGAAAGGTCCGGGATCCGGAAAGCAGAATCGGATTCGGAAAACTGATGATCTGGCAGAGCAGGATGATCTCAACGACGATCCTTGTTTTGCTCTATGGCTTCCTGATGATTTACTGCACGGATACTCTGAAAGTCAATCCGGCGCTGGTTTCGGTGCTCCTGATGGCCTCCAAAGTCGTTGACGGAATCACGGATGCCGTCGCCGGCTTTCTTGTCGATAAGACGAAGACCCGCTGGGGGAAAGCCCGACCCTATGAGGTGTTTATTGTCGGCTTCTGGCTCTGCACGTGGCTGCTCTTTTCCACGCCGGTCGGATGGAGCCAGACGGTAAAGGCGGTCTGGATCTTCGCGATGTACTGTCTTGCGAATGCGGTCTGCTACACGTTTCTCAATGCAAACGGAACGCCCTATATGGTCCGTGCATTCAAGGACAAGCAGATTGTGAAGCTCACCTCCTACGGCTCGGTTGTCACGATGCTGGTGGCGGTTGTTTTCAACGTTGCGTTTCCGATGATTATGGCAAGGGTTGCAACCAGCGCGGCCGGATGGTCCGCTCTGGTCGCCATGTTTGCCGTACCGTTCGCGGCAATCGGACTGCTGCGCATGCTCTTTGTTCCGGAGAAATATGATGTCGATGCGAAAGCCGGTCAGACGGAGCAGCTTAAGCTCAGGGATATCGTCACCTGTGTCAAAACGAACCGGTATATTCTGATTCTTGCACTCATGAATCTGGTGTTTAATTTTGTCTGCAACATGGGTGTCAACGTTTACTATTATACCTACATCGTCAAAAACGTCGACCTGATGGGTGTGGCCTCTCTGGCAACCGTTGTCGTGATTCCGCTGGCGTTTCTGTTTCCCCGGCTGATTGCGAAGTTTTCAACCATCCGGCTTATGACGGCCGGTTTTCTGATCTCTGCGCTGGGCTATCTCCTCAACTTCTTTGCAGGCTCTCATATCGTGCTCCTGCTGATTGCGGCTGTTCTGACCGGCGCCGGCACCGTTCCTGCAAGTATGCTGATCGCACTCGTCATCATTGAGTGTGCCGACTTCAATGAATGGCAGGGAAATCACAGAATGGAGGGAACCATGAGCTCAATCACCGGACTGGCAAGCAAGGTCGGTGCGGCTGCCGGAACCGGCATTCTGGGGATTCTCCTTGCGATATCCGGCTTCACCGGCGATGCTGCGACGACTCCGGAATCCTCCGTCATCATGATCCGCATGCTGTTCTCTCTGGTGCCGATGATCCTGTACATTCTTACTGCGCTGACGCTCAGACAATATAAGCTCGGCGGACAGATCGAAGAGATTCGTGCGGATAATCAGAAGAGACGCGACGCGATTGCCGCACAGAACGGAACGGATACCGCAGAAGAGCGGTAAATCTCCTGTATGCGAAAGCTCCTGTATGGTAGAATGAGGCCATCAGGAGGACGGCACGGCGCCGACGGACAGGAATGGGGTATGTTCCGGTTGAGGAAAGAATACGGCTCATAGCGGGAGAGCTCTCGTGCGCCAATATCGGGACGTGGTGCTTCGGGACGGAGGGACAGTTTTATTATTCCACCAGCCCGAACGAGAAAGAGCTTTTGCCTCTGTTTCAGCTCGGCGTTCTGGACAAGATCCGAAAGAAGAAAGAGCTTTCAGAGCCGCAGCTCTTCAGCGATGCGCTGGGGCTTCTCTGGTGTGCGGAAAGAGCGCCGCTCGAAAGCGGGGGAGAGCTTCTCATCACGTTCGGCCCGCTCTGTTATAATCGGATGACCTTGAAGAGTCTGGAGGAGCGGCTCAGGGAGATGACGCTTTCCGTTTCGGTCAAAAGCCCGCTGTTCCGGATTTTCAAAGAGATTCCGGTGATGACGGTCGGCGAGATTGAGCGGCTGGGAAGCGCCCTGCATTTTATGCTGACGGAGGAGCATCTGTCGCCCGGTGCAGTGGTATTCCATCAGGATGAGGAGCAGAACCGGTATCAGGATGAGGGAGAGATCCGGCACCCGGCTTCGGAATATGATTCCTCTGGGCCTGCCGCGTATTCGCAGCTTGATGTCGAAAGGATGAGCCGCGCGGAGGAGCAGATCCTGAAAGCGATCCGCGACGGGAATCCCGATTATATGCAGGTGATGGAGGAGACGGGAGCGCTTGGCGGGGAGCTGATCTCGCAGACGGGAGATCCTCTGCGGGATGGAAAGAATACGCTGATGATCTTCTGTGCGCTCTGTACAAGAGCTGCGGCGGAGGGGGGAATGTCCGCCGGAGCCGCCCGGGATCTTCGGCGGGAATATGTGTCAAAATTTGAAGCATGCCGGAATATGAACGATCTCATCCCGCAATCGGAAGAGATGATTGAACGCTTTGTCCGGGGCGTCCGCGAGGCAAAATCCGATCCGAATGTGTCTGATACGGTCCGCGCCTGCTGCGATTATATCCGCGCTCATCTGAGGGAGTCGCTTTCGGCCGAGAGGATTGCGCAGGAGCTGGGCTATTCGGGATATTATTTTACAAAAAAATTTTACAGAGAGACCGGAATGCGGATGACGGACTACATCAATAAGGCCCGCATCGAGTATGCGAAGATCGAGCTGATCACAACCCGGAAAGGGATTCAGGAGATCAGTGATGATCTTCAGTTCGGCACACGGAATTATTTCGGAAGAATTTTCCGGGAGCTTGTCGGTATGACGCCGGCACAGTACCGGAGCCGGAGGAGAGGGAGAAACCCGGCCCGGGAATGATCTGTCTCATGATCAAAGGCCGCCAAAATTTATCTTCAAGCGCCAATTTATATTCAGAGTACAAAGCCTCTTTTTACTATACTGCAGATACAGGGCGGTCTAGTAAGTTCTCCTTTTATATTCCGGCAAAGGAGAATTTCAGGGGCCGTTTTTTTCAGTATCTTTCTCCTCTTCCGGGGCCTGACGAGGAGTTGGCTTCGGTGCAGATCATCCCGAGGAGATTCTGGCAAAGCTGGGGCCCGGCGATACGGTACGGCTGGATAATTCCGACTATATTGCGATGCAGTCCTATTATCGCTATCGGGTTCCGGACAGGAGTTTTCATGCGTGGGATCAGTTCCGCGATGAGAACGGCAATCCGGTTACGCCGCAGAGAGCGAATGTCATGGGCTACACGCTGAACGGCACAGGATACCGTGGTGTGCGGACTGGTATTCATGGTGATTGTTACGACCGGCGCAGAGTCATTTGAACAGCTGAATGTCTCCGCTCCGGTTGAGCTGCACCAGAATCGTGGCGATGATGGGCAGGCCGAACAGCCCGACAAAGCCGAACAGATAGGTGCCGACAAACATGCACACCAGCGTCACCAGCGGATACAGACCGATCTGCTTGCCCACCACGCGCGGCTCAAGCGTCTGGCGCACGACGGTGATGACGGCATACAAAATGAGGAGCCCGATGCCCAGCGGGAAGTTGCCGAGGATCAGCATGCCCGCCGCCCACGGGAGGAGCACCGTGCCGGTGCCGACCACAGGCAGGATATCGAGAATGGCGGTGAGCAGCGCGATGAGCAGGGCGTAATCCACCCGCAGCAGCGAAAAGCCGATGAGAAGCTCTACGAAAGTAATGCTCAGCAAAATGGCGTAGGCCCGGCCGAATTGGAAAATAACGACCACGCCCTTTTCCTTTGCCTTGAACAGCATGTCCCGTGCTTTCGGGGGCAGCTGCCGCGCAAGGAAAGAGGTGATGGTGTAATAGTCCGCAACGAAGAAAAACGACGCGACGATGGTGATGATGAACTTAATGAGGAACGACGGCACGGAACCGGCGACATTCGTCGCCGCGCTGAGGGCGCCCGCAGAAATCGCCGTAACCATGGAGGACAGCGAGGACGACAGATTGTTGCCGGTGCTTTCCACAACATCCGTCAGCGTGGGATTCAGGGCCAGTACCCAGTTTTCCAGTGTGTCCTGCAGCGAATTCAGCGCCGGGGCCACAGCCGTGTCGTACACCTGCGGCATCGCGTAGAAAATATCGCGGAAGAAAATCACGAGCCGCGTACCCAGCACCGCGATGAGCGCGGCCGCCAGAACATAAAATGCAATGAGCAGCAAAACCGAAACGGGCTTGCGCCCCAGTTTTGTCCTCTGCGTCACCCGGTTGATCACGGGCTTCAGGATAAAGGCGATGAGAAATGCAACCAGAAAGGGCATCAGGAGCGGCAGCGCGTATTTCAGCACGGCGTAGGCCAGCCCGAGGATAATGCAGTAAAACAGGATTCTGATGATAAAGGCATGCATCTTTTCGATCTGCAAGCGTCCACCTCCATATCCGGCCGCGCGGCGCGCCGGTGATCGTGGCTGTCCTCTTTGAATCAACAAAGCAATATCAAAAATTCCCTTTGGCCGGAATTCCGGGTTATCGCAGGCGCCGGGATTTCGGGTTATCGCGGGCGGAGCCGCCTCTCCGGCCTGACGCCATCATTATACCAGAAAAGTTTGAACCGCCGCTTTATCCGACGGTTCTGATTTTGAGAATCTATGTTCCGATGACAGAGACCGGCTTTTATATTCTGTATTGTCTGCAAACCCCGCAGCACGGATACGGAATCAGTCAGCAGGTAAAGGAAATGACCGGGGCGCCGTCACGATCAGCGCGGGAACCATGTACGGAACGCTTTCAAAAATGGAGAAAGACGGCCTGATTCATTTCTGCCGTAAAGAAGAAAAGCGAAAGCTGTACCGGATCACAGAGCTGGGACGGGAAATTCTTTCCGCGGAAATCAGAAGAATCGAGAGGCTGTATAAAAACAGTAAAGGAGAAAGTATTTCATAAAAAAAAACGTTGATGCGCTTCTTTTCGATTGCCGATTTCGCCGAGGAGGAAATCTGGCTCAGAGAGCAGCATAAGAAAGGCTGGAAGCTTGCCAGAATGGTTCCTCCGTGCTTTTATATTTTTGAGGCCTGCGAGCCGGAGGATACCATTTACAGACTGGATTACAGGAATAAGGAGCAGACCGCCGAATATATGCAGATGATGGAAGATTTCGGCTGGGAGTACTTTGCGAAATGTGTGGGGTGGTTATATTTCAGGAAACCGGCGGCAGCCGCCTCCGCAAAGGAGGACTGGGGCTGTTCTTGGGCATCACATTCGGTCTTCTGTTTGTCATCTGCGATTTCCTGATCGTATACTGCGGGATCAAGCTGAAAAGGCTAAAGGACGAAAACCGGATGAACACATAATTCCGGAAGAAGAGGTATGCTGCGCATGAGCTTGTACGCGATCGGTGATCTGCATCTGCATTATCAGTCGGTGCTGAAAGCGCCGGGACAGCTCCATGACCGGGTGTGGAGGAATCATGAGGAGAAGCTGCGGAAGAACTGCGAAAAGCTCCTTGGCGGCCGGGATACCCTCGTGCTCGCGGGCGATCACAGCTGGGGCAGAAATCTTGCAGAATGCGAGGCGGATCTGCAGTATATCTGCGATCTTCCGGGCAGGAAGATACTTACCCGCGGCAATCATGACATGTTCTGGGATGTGAAGAAGACGCGGCAGCTGAATGAACGGTATCAGCCGCAGCTGACCTTTTTGCAGGACGACTATGCGGTCTACCGGGATTATGCCCTTGTCGCCACCAAGGGATTTACGTTCGAGGGGCCGTTTTATCTGGACCGCCGGGGACGGATCACGGGCTGGGATGAGGAGGCGGAGGAACATGCAAAGAAGCTCGTTTCGCGGGAGCTGATGAGGCTTCGGACGTCCTTCGAGCTGGCAAAAAAGGATGGCTGCCGCAAATTTATCATGTTTCTGCATTATCCTCCGACCAATATTATGGAGGAGCGGAGCGGGTTCACGGATATGGCCGAGGAATACGGCGCGGAGCAGGTGATCTATGCGCACTGCCATGGAGAGAGAAGATTTCATGACAGCATCCACGGCGAATACCGCGGGAGAAGCTATCATCTGGTTTCGGGGGACTATCTGCGCTGGAAGCCGCTGAAAATATTGGAGTGATGCGGCGGCAGGCAGCGTTACGGGATATCGTCTGTGATTGAGTATCTGATTCGGATCGGTGCGCCTTTCGCTGTAATCAGAATTTTTATCCTGCCGTTCGTCGGGTAAATCATGGAAGTGTAGTTATATTTCCCGTCGAAAAGGAATATCTCCAGAACATTCCCATCCCGAAGTAGATCGAACAGAATGACGGTTTCATCTTCAATGTCAGACTTGAAAATCTTGATCCCATTCGCAGTCCAGACATCTGCTCCTGTTGTATTGGCAATGATATTGCCAAACAGAAAATCCATAGTAAGCTCTATCCTGTGCTCGTCTTCATCACATAAAGAGAGAGTCACTGCGGAACTGGCTTTGCCTTTTTCGATGACACCCTGCAAATGTATTATCGTGTTTTCTGCATCGGAGGATACAAGCTCTGCAGAGGAACCGCGTGAGATTGTTCTGGACAGCTGTTCTGCGTATCTTGAAGCGGCATCATTTTCTTCGAGTGTTTTACCTCCGTGTGCATTGATGTACGGTTTCATCCGTAGTCTTCCGTTCTCATCCAGTGAGACGAGGCGCGGATAGGACAGAATGCCCCGATAACCATTTTTTTCTGACGGCCCGTGATCGTGGATCCAAGGCATCCATTCCCAGCCTCCCAGCCATGCCATCGACACTGGCTGACGGTATCTGTCATAATAAACCTGTGAAGCATAAAAATGCGGGCCGTAGTCCAATGTTCCTGAATATTCCTTGCAGAACAGGCAGTTTTTGAAATTCACAACACCAGTCATATACACTGTTGGCCGGAAATCAGTGCGATTCATCGGCGATGCAGTGATAATCCATTTTCCGTTGATTTCAAAAAGATCCGGGCATTCGAACATGGTTCCCTCGCCGTCCGGCGCCTCATATAGAATTCCATCATAATTCCAATGGAACAAGTCCAGGGAATGATACAGATAAATGCGTCCGTGGCTTTTCAGGTCTGCGGCATCGCCGCTCGAGCCCCCGACAATCATCTGCCAGCGGTCCTTGTAAAATATGACTTTCGGATCGCGGAAATCATGGCTTTCACATGGCCGCTCCGGGATGATGGGGTTTTCCGCAGGCTTCACGAACGTATATCCGTCATCGGAATATGCGATGCACTGCGCCGGAACAGGCTGCCCGCCCCGCATCGAGACAGCGGTATAGAAAGCATACAGCCGATTTTTATGTACAATGACTGATCCGGAAAAACAGCCCCCGCGCTGGTAATTCTCGTATAAATGATCCGGTATCAGAGATGGAACACATTCTTCCCAGTGGATCAGGTCTTTGCTTACGGCATGTCCCCAGTGCATCTTGCCCCACTCATTGCCGTAGGGGTTGCATTGAAAATATAAATGGTATCGTCCTCGAAACCATACAAGGCCATTGGGATCGTTGATCCAGCCATGCCGCAGGGCAAAATGCCGCTGCGGACGGATAATGATCGCCTGTGTTTTTGTCATGGGCATACTTTCAATATGATCGCATTCTGCGTTTTGAATCACTGTCTGCCTTGCTTTATATTCATTCACGATTTTACGGCTCCGAGCGTCATACCGGCGGTCATTTTTGTGTTCAGAGAGAAATAAAGCGCTAATGTTGGAAGAATAGAAAGAGCAATGGCCGCATACGTTGCGCCCCAGTCCTTGAGTCCCCGTGGCCCGATAAAATCAGTGAGTCCGATGGAGATGGTCTTGAGCTCCGTGCTGTTAATGAAAACCAGACTAAAAGTGTAATCATTCCACACCGTGATAAAGTTCATTGCAAGTACAGTCAGTATGGTGTTCAGCGAGAGCGGAATAATGATTTTGGCGTAAATTTCATAGATACTTGCACCGTCGATTACCGCGGCTTCCACGATTTCGTCAGGAATAAACGCATAAAAATTGACAAAAAGCATAACCGAGACTGGAAGCTGGAATGCCAGAAGAGGCAGGATAACGCTGATTCTGGTATCTACCAGACCGATACGTGCAAACATGGTAAACAGAGGAATCAACGTTATGGAATACGGAACGGTAAGTCCGATCAGGAAGAAACGGTAGACTTTTCTGCTTCCGGCGAATTTCATCTTCGCAATGGCAAAGGAAGCCATTGAGCTCAGAATCACAATAAGAGCCAGAGAGATCATGGAGACAATGGCGCTGTTTTTGATATAGGTAAGAACATGGCTGGTGGTAAAGATTGTCACAAAGTTTTCCGAAGTCAGTTGTTTCGGAAAACGGAACGGTTCGGTCAGCAGTTCCATGTTCGGGCGAAAAGCTGCAAACAGGAGCCAGAGGATCGGATATGCCTGAATGACCAGAAATGCAAGCATAACAAACCAGTAGATTAATTTTTTTAGTCTGTTGCGAAGTATATAGTTCATTTTCTATCCTTTGTCACGATCACGTATCTTCTCTGTCCATATACCGGCTGATCAGGAGAACGCCGATAATGCTCAGAACCACAATCACGACAGCAATGGCACTGCCATATCCGTAGTCCCGGCTGGTGAAAGCTTTTTTGTACATATATGTTGCAAGGATCTCGGAGCGGTGGTTCGGACCGCCTTTCGTCATATTCATAGGAGCGGCAAAACCGCGAAGCGCGCCGACAAGACTCAGGATACAGGCAAGCATGATTACGTTTGCAATCGAGGGGATCCGGACGCGGAACAGAAGTTGAAGCTCTGTGGCACCGTCAATTCTGGCGGCTTCCAGAATATCCGGGGAGACCGATACAAGTGCGGAGTAGAAAATAATCATATAAATGCCGATGTACTGCCAGCCCTCTACTGAGGCAACAGCGGCCAATACTGTCTTGTATTCGCTTAAGAATGCAATCGGTTCCAGTCCAATCCACTCGCGAAAAATATTGAACAGGCCGATCGGTTCGTATGAATAAAAGCTCGTAAACAATTGCGCAATCGCAATCACAGTGATGACAGAGGGGATATAATAGACTGTCTGAATAAATCCTCTCCCTTTTTTCAGATAGGTCAGCAATACGGCAATGATAAAGCCCAGTCCCAGCTGAAGCGACATGACAATCACTATATAAATCAGATTATTGCTGAATGCTCTTACAAAAACATCGTCGCGGAATAGTTTGATGAAGTTATTTATACCGACGAACTTCTTCGGCCCGATGCCATCCCAATCGATCATACTGTAATAGACGGAAACGCCTATCGGAATCATGACCATGATGGAATACACGATCAGCCCGGGAAGAAGGAAGAATGCGATTGCCTTTTTATCACGCAGAACTTTCATGTTTTCTTTCTTCACTCCGATTATGACGGGATGAACTGCCGCATTAAACTGAATTTGCACAACATGCTGCGGATGTCATTGTTCTCATTCACGGCTGTTTGTGTCAGATTCTGGTAATGCAGCAGTTCTATCCGGAACCTATTATGTGTACTGGCCGGTATGGTTATTTCGCGTTAGCCTCAAGCGCTTCGTCGACAGCGGCTGCGAAATCCTCAGGCGATTCTTCGCCCATACACAGACCGGGCAGATTGTCATTGATTGTTGCAATGACATCCTCATTCAGTACAACATCCCATGGGCGTGCTGCCGTATCGCCGATTTTTGCCGTATCATCCATCACCTGCAGGAACAGAGGATCAAACATGGAGGTGTTGTCCGTTTCAACTTTCTGCGGCGCAAGATGCTGGTGTGCAAAGTATGCGGGGCTGTAATTCTTAACGATGAAGGTCAGGTAATCTTTATACTGATTGTCAAAGACATTCGGGTTGACGGCCAGACCGATGCCGCCGAATGCCCAGTATTCGTTAGGTTTTGTTACAGCGCCGTCACATACAGGCATATAAAAATAGCTTACGTTCAACTCTTCCGGACGGTTTTCATCGGTAAAGTAGTTCAGCTCCCATGTGCCGGTCGGATACATGGCACATTTACCGCCGAGAAACAAGTTAAGACCGGTTGCAACGTCTGTTGTAGAGAATCCGGGCTGGAAATAAGAGCCTATCTCTGCCATGAACTCACAGGCTGCAGTGCCTGCGGCATCTGTCATTTTCGCTTCACCGGATGCAAGCTGATTCAGAAAATCATTGCCTGTCATACGGAAAGGATAGGTGGCAAGGAGCCTGAGGAGAGGCCAGCCATCACCGCCGCCGATGCCAAAGGGAGTATAGCCTTTGTCCTGCAATGCTTTGCACACCGCCAGAAGATCATCCAGAGTTTTGGGTGCTTCCACGCCGGCGTCTGCAAACATGTCCGTGTTATACCAGATCATTTCGGTGGAAAGCTCCAGAGGCAGTGTATACAGCTTACCATCCGAAGTGCGTCCGTAATTCAGAGCAAGAGGAATGTAACTGTCCTTTTCTCCGATTTCCTCCAGAAATGCATCCATATCTGCCAGCATTCCCTGCTCACCCAGTTCAACGGCATACGGTGTGGCATCCAGATCAAACATATCAGGCATTTGGCCGCCCGCGATCATAGTACGCAGCTTCTGGTCATAGGAAGATCGATCCGCATTGCTGTCGATGACGAGCTTGATGTTTCCTCCCTGCGCATTATATTCATCCGTAATCTCCTGGAGAGTGACCATCGTGTCGTCCGATGCGGATCTGGAAGAGAAATAGTGGATCTCTCTTGCCTCTCCGGAAGACGCAGCGGGTTCCTGTACCTCCGCTGCGTCTGCTGTGGTCTGCGCTTCTGATGCGGAAGCTGCTCCTGTGCCGCAGCCTGCCAGAACCATTGCCGTTGCAAGTCCCATTATCCCAATACCTCTAAACTTTTTGTACAACATGTTGTCCTCCTTTGTGAGCTGTTTATTCAGCTCTTGAAAACATATGAACATCAGAGATTTCTATACTTCCGTCATTCACCAGAAATCCCCAGTGTTTACGTTCTGTGACATACCCCCTTGTTGTGAGCGCGACCTCGTCGTTAACATACAGGCAAAGGATGGAACCATCTGCAATCAAGCGGAGATGAATTTTATTCTGTTCCAGTTTTCTGTAATCAAAAGGCCTTTCCAGCTCGAGCATAAAGGGCTTGTCGCCGTCGATATACCATTGATTCACACCTGCCGGGCGCCTTGGCCACATATCCGCTACGATTCGATTGTAGAACGGCTCAAGCCGCAGGAAATATCCCTCCTCCAGCAGAGAGTCCTGCCTTACTGCGAGAGCAAAGGACCTTGTATTCTCTGAAAACGTAATATCGGCTTCAATCATGCAGGTTTCAGGCATTCCGTTTACAGCAATTCCCCTGCGGCCTTCCTGATTAACAAGTTTTACTGTGGTGTCCGTCAGCTCTTGCGGCGTGATCTCCTGATGAAACGATGCTGTCAGAGCTTCCGGCGGATGAACGGTCAGCTTTCCATCGGCCTGTTGCTGTATTTCATGCACGATCAGTGTCCCGCCCCATTCATATTGACCATAATCGCTGTCACCGCGTTTTGTGGGAACCCATGCGAAAGCGAAGCGGTTGCCGTTTGTCGCTGCGGTCTTGGCGGCATAGAAAGCGCGTCCGTCAAAAGTATCTTCGATTGGTGCGATCCATGGTCCGCAGATGGAATCGGCAACGCGGTAATGTGTAACAAACTTCTCAGAGAAGGTTGAATAAACGAGATACCACCTGCCGCCCATCTTAAACAGATCCGGACACTCATGCGTCATATAGGATTTCGGACTATAAAACGGCTGCTGTGCTTTCCAGTGGATCAGATCCTTTGATTTGCATAGGCCCACACATCCTCCGTTTTTGCTGCCTGCACCTATGGTTCTTGCGGCGAGCAGCATGTTGTAGCAGCCGTCGTCTTCATTGAAGAACACATAGGGATCACGCCAGTCCCACGGCTCATAGATCGACTCGCCGGCTCCAAAGGTTGACGCTGGATCCTTGTCCCAGTGAATCAGGTCGCTGCTGGTTGCGTGGGCAATAAACTGCAGTGGACGGCCGTTCTTATGGTATTTGGGATTGTAATTATTCTGCGCTGTGTAAAAAAGATGAAAGCCTCCGGCCTTATCCTCAATAACCGAACCGGTATAACAGGCATAATCCGCTTCGTTATATCCGCCAACCGGCAGAACCACGCCATAGTCTGTTATATTGACGCCGTCTTCTGTCACCAACAGGTTCCAGCTGGTACGGTAGCCGTATTCATCCTCCGTATGGCCTTTTCTTTCATCGTGAAGATAAAAGATATAAAACTTTCCGTCATGTGCGAATGGAATGGTGTCACCGACCCATCCATCCTTTGGCTGATAAAAAACGTTCTTCATGTGGATACACTTCCTTATTTAGGATACCCATATCCTACGGTATTTTATTGCGGCATAATATACGCAATTAAAACAAAGTTTTCATCCCTTGATTATGCAAACCATTGTTTTCTTGCCTTTTCATTGAAAATATGCAACTATTTTCATAAGTTTCATGATCTGTGCTATTTGCTTTCATTTTGGGTTTTCAACGTTCGGAGTTTATATGGTTACAATCAATGAAGTTGCGGAAGCTGCAGGCGTTTCAATTTCAACGGTTTCCAGAGTCATGAATCAGAGCGGCATTGTTTCAGCGGAGACGTGCCGCCGGGTCATGGAAGCGGTAAGAGAGCTTGGCTACATTCCAAATATATCGGCAAAAAAGGCCGCCCATAAATCCAATAAGCTTATTGGTGTGCTTTTTCCGGACATATCGAATAATGTTTTCGGCAGAATTATGCAGGGGATCAATAGTGTTGTCACGCCGCTTGGGTATAATCTCATTATCTGTGAAACCGACGGGGAGCTCGAGAAAGAGATCCATTTTCTTAATGTATTGAAGAACAAGCAGGTTGACGGCGTTATCATGGCAAATATCCATATTCCCGGAGAACATATGATGTGGATCCACAGAAATCACATACCGGTCATTTATGTCTGTCAGGATGTACCGGAATTTGATCTGAAAGTTCCATGCAGCTCTGTCAACATGGACAACAAACAGGCTATCTGTGATATGGTTCATTTTTTATATCATATGGGACACCGGCAGATTGCTTTTGTGGGAGGCCCTCTTCACGACCTCTCGGCAGGAAAGAAAAGATATGACGGTTATATGAAAGGAATGAAAGAATGCAGCCTGCCGATACGTCAGGATATGATTGCTTTTCAGGATGCATTTACGATTGATGCCGGTTACAGGGGCATGCATGAGATCTATGAAAAATCCTCCGCTCTGCCCACGGCTGTTCTGTGCGCCTGCGATAATATGGCAGTAGGTGCGATTGATTTCATGTATGACAATCATATTAAGGTTCCGGAGCACATTTCCGTAACCGGAGTGGATGATACGGAGCTTGCAGGAGCAATCCGTCCATCCCTTACGACTATCCGCCATGCAACACCAGATACCGGTGTCAAAGCGGCGCATCTGCTGCTCGAATACCTTGCGGCTCCGGATTTTGACGGAGGCGCGTTTAATGTGCCATATCAGATTCTGCGCCGTCAGAGCGTGCTACAGATCAGGAGTTTGCCATAAAAGCAGTTAGTGTGAAAAATCACGCTGATGCGATCGCGGCCGAGAAATCGCCTGTATGGATTTTTCGGTGCGTGCTGCCCGGATTAATGAATGTGGCGGCGGGGAGGGGGCGATGTTCAAGAGTCCGACCTATGGAAAAATGGACATCTCGGAGATTCCGGACAGGATCCTGATGTTCTATCAGAAGCATATGGAGTACGACACGCCGATTCATATCATCGTGGGTACGGATTCTCAGAATTTTGACCACACGAAGCTCGTCTCGGTGATTGCCGTCGTCTGCGAGGGGCACGGCGGGATCTTTTTCTATGAGATCACGCGGCAGCCGCTGGTGCGCGATGTCAGAACCAAGCTGCATATCGAGACGGACGACAGCCTGCGGGTGGCGGAGGAGCTGGTGAGAATGATGGAGAGCGACGAAAAGTACGAGGAGATGTACCTTAACTGTCCGATCGCAATCCATGTGGATGCCGGCAACAGTACGAACGGCAAAACAAGAGAGCTGATCCCCGAGCTGGTCGGCTGGATCAGGGCCTGCGGCTACGACTGCCAGATCAAACCGGACAGCTTCGTGGCGAGTACGATTGCGGACAGAATTACGAAGTGAATGCGATGGGAGAATAATGCTGTAAATTAAGCTAATTTATTAAGTTTATATGTGTTAACTAGAATTTAGAATGTATGCGCATAGACTGCTCGGTAACGAGTCGATATAATAAATTTGTTATATGTTGTATTTTATAGAGATTGAGGCTTGTTAAATTATGAATGAAACACATACATTTTACTATGATAAAGAATTATATCCTAAGGTTGCTGTGATTAAAACGGCGTATCATTTTACAGATTGTGCATATATTCATCTTGATAGTGATAAAGATAATTATATTGTAACGATTACTCCAAAATCTGGCTGTTCATTAGAGCATCAGGACTTTGATAACGAAGTGCTGGCACAGACGGCGAGATACGTGATTTTTCAGCAGACAAAGGAATTGCGAAAAATAACTCTTGCGCGAGCTATGGCATCCAGCATAGTCGAAATCAATCCTAAAGATTCAACATATAAAGAAATCTCGTTGCCGGCAGATGATATTTTGAAGAGTTGGTTTGACTCATGAATAATAAATTGTATCTTTCATCGGAAATATATAGTATTGAATCAATTAGAGAGGCAATAGAGGCATATCGGGAGTTGGCAGATATTTCTATTGAAGAAATAAACGGCATTTATGTCTTATCATTTAGGAATTGTCAATATGATGAGTATATTACAAAATGTGAGTTTGAAAATTACTGTATTGGACTAACAAATGATATGTGAAATTTTGTTATTAATGATGTGCATCATAGTCTGTCTGTATGCATCCTATACCGATATTCGTTACGGCCTGATTAAGAACGCTATAATTTTTCCCTTTGCTGTTATAGGAATATTTATCGATACATTTTACTACATAAAAATATTTCCAACGGGTGTTCGTGCATTTTTACTAAATGTCATAACAATGCTTATATTTTCCTTTATTCTTTATATGACACATATATGGGCAGCCGGGGACAGTAAGCTGCTTATACTAATATCCATATTAATTCCTATACGAATAACTGTGATCGAAAATGGATATTATTACGGATTTATGATAGTAGTTTATGCTTTCGCTTTCGCATTTTTTTATCTCATAGGAGATACTATACGCGGATTAATAAAAATTAAGGGGCATGTGTCAGGGGAAAAAATATGGAATCAGTTTAAGCAATATATTAAACGTTTGGTGATAAATAGCATATATATACTGACTTTGTCAAAGCTTGAAAGATACATATTTATGAAGCAGGGATTTATGAATATGTATATTCAAATCATTATTAATATATGTGTCCTGCTGCTGATAGTCAGGATCCCTTTGTTTCAAAAAATATATATTCTGGGACCGGTCTCCATAGCATCATTTGGATTTTCATATTTTACGGGACTTTGGATGCTAGGGAAAGATAGAGCAATTTATTATTGTATTGTAGCTATCTTTCTGCTGCTAGAGATATTAATGGGGGAATTCAATTATGAAATGATTCCGACAGACAGCGTAAAGAAAGGTATGATTCTGTCCAGATTTACGACAATTACATTTACTGTTTCCAGAATTAAGGGACTTCCGGCAGTTTCTACGGAAGATCTCCGCAGTAGGTTGACAGAAGAGGAAGCAAAGGCTGTCTTAAAATGGGGAAAATCTAAAATGGGGGCGGAGAGGGTTCAGGTTGTAAGAAAAGTGCCTTTTGCGATATTTATTACGTTGGGAACCGCCATGTTTATGATTGTAAGTTATATATTTAGGTGATCAAAAAATGAATATCAAACTGGAAAACTTCAATGGATGTGGCATCTTTTATTCTTATACTTCTTCCGTTCTTATAGCAGAGCGCATGATATCAGATGGTAGAAACGTTTTTTTTAAGAATGGGCAGCAATGTACGTTAGCTCCCGAGGGGAAAAATTTTCCTGTTAGTTTAGATGAGGCGTTAGAACTCAATAAGTTATCAGAAGAAGATGTACTGATCAATGTTGGTCGAAAAAGGCTTGACGTTATATACGAACACGCCTCGTTGGACAATACAATAGTTGTGACAGAAGCCTGCAATTCAAATTGTGTAATGTGCCCTGTTCCAGAAAGTGTTCGACGCTACGATCAAGGCTTCACAATAAATGAATTATTGGACTATGTGAGGTATATTCCGGAAGACGCGGAACATATTACCATAACTGGTGGAGAGCCCTTTCTGGTAGGGGAAGATATTTTTAAGCTATTCAAGGCGCTTCAGCAGTATCATAATAATACAGAATATTTGCTTTTGACTAATGGCAGAATATTTGCCAATCTTAATTATGAACAGCAATTTGCTTTATCCAAACCGGATAATCTTACTGTCGGAATTCCGATTCATGGATATAGTGCGGAAACTCATGATGAAATAACGCAAGTTCCGGGAAGCTTTATGCAAACTGTCTTGGGGATTCACCATCTTGTTAATGATGGCATAAACGTTGAGATACGTTTTGTTGTCAGTGGTCTTAACCATCGTTTTATTACCAAAATGTCTAAATTAGTAGTTGACCAATTTCCTGCAATTGATAGTGTGAAATTTATGGGATTGGAAATGATGGGGAATGCTGCAGTGAATCAAGAAAAGGTATGGATACCCTATGAACTTGCATTTAATGATTCTAAAGAAGGGATTGATTATCTTCTGACTAATGGAATAGATGTTGAATTATATAATTTCCCTCTTTGCGCGGTTGAGCAATCGTATTGGGGAATCTGTCGGAAGAGTATAACAGGGTATAAGATACGTTATCAGGAACAATGTAATAGTTGTGTAGTTAAAGATGCGTGTGGCGGACTTTTTGAGGGAACAATACGACTGGTGAATACGTTGAAACCGGTGTTGTTTGAAAAATAATGATAAATTATTTTAATTTTAAAATTTTTAATGATAAATATCTTATCATTAATGATTTGGGATATTCCTCTTTTGTAACAAAAGAGGAACTCTCCCAATTAATATATGATAATATTGATATAACGAATTCAAAGGGTAAAGAATTAGTACGCAAATTTTTTGTAGTTGGTGGCAGTAAGCAGGATTTTTTGAGTAGAACAACATACCTGTTGCGAGAGAATAAAAGTTATCTGCTTCATAGCACATCGTTACATATATTTGTGCTCACAACAGCATGTAATTTGCAGTGCGTTTATTGTCAAGCGCGATCTGGAGAAGAGACATCATATGGAATGATGGATTGTAAAACAGCAGAAAAGGCTGTTGACTTTGCGCTGCAGTCTCCAGATCAATTTATTACCTTTGAATTTCAAGGAGGAGAACCATTATTAAATTTTCCCACAATAAAGCATATAATCGAGTATACGGAAGCTCATCGTGGTAAAAAACAAGTGGACTATACATTAGTTTCAAATTTGCTTTTACTAAATGATGAGATTTTAGATTATATTTTGCAACACAAAATTAGCTTATCAACCTCTCTTGATGGCAATGAGGCTGTTCATAATATCAATCGACCATTTATAAATGGGGCTCCAAGTTATGGTATTGTTGTAGAAAAAATTCGATATTTGCAAAATAAAGGGATCAATCTTGGAGCTATTGAAACTACAACCGCTTACAGTTTGCAATATCCAGAACAAATAGTTGATACATATGAAAAACTTGGATTTAAATCTGTTTTTATCAGGCCACTTACTCCTCTCGGGTATGCAGCGCGGAATTGGAAAACAATTGGCTATAAACCGCAAGAATTCGTAGAATTTTATCGAAAGTGCCTAGAACGCGTCATACAAATTAATAAACAGGGAAAACAATTTGCAGAAAGTCATGCTGCTATACTGCTGAAAAAAATAATGTGTAACGATTCCGGCAATTATATGGAATTAAGATCACCATGTGGAGGCGTAATTGGACAGATCGCATATTTCTATAATGGTGATATATACACCTGTGATGAGGGCCGAATGCTTGGGGAGATGGGGGACCCTATTTTTCGGCTAGGCAATGTATATAATGACAGGTTTGATGATGTGATATGTTCAAAATCATGTAAAGCAATGATGGCATCCAGTTTACTTGAGGCATTGCCGGAATGCTGTGATTGTGTTTATCAGCCATATTGCGGAACTTGTCCAGTGTTGAATTATAAGCAGGGAGGTGATATATATTCGAATGTTCCAAATGATTATAAGTGCAGAATCTATAAAGGAATAATGGATATTTTGTTTGAGTATATTAGTCAGAATCAAGAAGATATCATCAATATATTTCATTCATGGATTAGTTGAATTTCGTCAGAGGGAAGAATGAACGTATGAATAATGGGCTTGAGATATAATAGGGATACAGAGGAAAAAGCTTGATAAATAGGAGCTTTCAGCACTGTATCCCTATTTTTAAAATCAAACAAAATATCGAAAAGGAGGCTTTTATGATATGTAAAAGAATATTTCAAGCCATTATGTCAGTTATTCCATTAGCAAAGGCGGTGGAGAATAAATGAGATGGATATTAAAAATAATTTTATTTCCGATCAGCCTGCTGTTAAGTATTCTTACTGCATTTTTAACATTCTTACTAAGCATAGGAACAGCGTTACTGTATCTGCTAATGCTGATGTGTGTATTTGCGGCAATAGGCTCGTTCTTTATGTTGCACAACACAAGAGCAGCAATAGAAGCACTCATACTCGGATTTCTGCTAAGTCCTTACGGAATACCGATGATTGGAGCTGTAATTATAGCTTTTATACAAGGAATCAATGAAGCCATAAAATCAATATAAAAAATTTTATAAAAATGGTTACCAAGGGCGATAGATAAAAACTATCGTCTTTTTTAGTGGAAAAATATCATGGAAAGGAGAGCTTTTAGATGAGTATGTATTTATTTGATGAACAACCTATCGTTGCAAATAAGACATTGGCAAGGGAAATAGGTTTAAATGAAGCTCTTATCTTACAACAAATAAACTATTGGATAGAAATAAATAAGAAATCCGGCAATAACTTCTATGACGGAAGATATTGGACATATAACTCAATAAGAGCATGGCAGGAAAAAGATTTTGACTATATGAGTTTCGATACTGTAAAAAGAACCTTTGCGAAGTTGGAAAAGGCAGGTTTTCTACTCGTAGGAAACTACAATAAAGATCCAAGAGATAAAACAAAATGGTACACCATAAATACCGAAAAGCTGGAGGAACTTTATGCTGAAATTGAGAACAAAAAGAAAAAAGAAGAATTACAAGCCTTAGAAAAAGCTGTGCCTAATGCATTAGGGCAAAATGCACCAATGGAAAAGTGCAAAATCCACCAATGCACAAGTGCAGATTGCACCGATGCAACAGAGCAAAATCTGCCAATGCAAAATGGCAATATGCCCCAACCATTACCAGAGATTACTACAAATAATTCATCAAAGATTACTACAGATATTTCATCATATAATTTCACCCATCATTCCGTCATAGATGCCGAGTATTCAGAACCAAGAAAAAGGATGGATGGAGAGGCGGAAATAGAAAACAAAAATATATATCAGAAATATTTAGATGAGTTAAGAACACAGACAGGCTATTATGAACATCTTGAGTTGGGCAATAAATTTATAGTTAAAGACTTTGATGAGATATTAAAGATACTGGCAGATATTATGATACTTGATGATAGAGAGTTTGTTACAATCAATCAAACGAAGCTTCCGGCACATATAGTAAAAGAAAGATTTAGAAAACTTAGATCAGAGCATTTAGAGTATTTGTCAGATGTTATTAAGGAAAATGAATACAAGATTAGGAATATCAGAGCATTTGTCCTAACAGCAGCATATAATGCACCAAGCGGGATAGATGCACACTACTCTGCCCTTGTAAGTTATGATATGAGAGGAGGATATTGAATGTGGTTAACGAAGAAATTGCAAGCAAGACATTAAGCCTTGAAGTTAAGGCTGCTAAAGTAACAGGAAAACTTCTTTTAAATCTGTTGAAAAAACTGATAAAAGAAGCAGAGAAACTGGGAGGACTTGAAAAGCTCGTTAAAGTAAACGGAAATGAAGTCAAGCTCAAAGATATGGCGAAAAAAGGGCAACTGGAAGAAATACCGGTAGAAGAAGCGGAACTGAAAGAACTGAAAAAAGAGCTTAACAAATATGGTGTTAAGTTTTCGGTAATGAAAGATAAAGAAACAGGCAAATACTCCGTATTTTTCCAAGCCAAAGATATGAAAATGATGGAGAAAGCCTTTAAAAATGCCCTTGCAACATCAGAAAGAAAGGCTGAGAGGAAAGAGTCCATTCACAAAAATATTGAGAAGTTTAAGGAGATGGCAAAAAATACTGTTTCTAAGGATAAAGTTAAGAATAAACAAAAGGAGCAGAGCTTATGAGCAACTTAATAACATTTGAAAATATGGAATTTGGGAAACTCACTGTAATGGAAAAAGACGGTGAGTTTTTCTTTATCGGAAAAGAAGTAGCTGAAAAGCTTGGCTATTCAAACACAAGAGATGCTTTGGTAAGACATGTGGATATAGCTGATAAAGCTGATGTCGTGTTTCACGACGGCAGGCAAAGAAGAAGTATGGTATCTATCAACGAGTCAGGATTATATTCTCTGATCCTATCTTCAAAGCTACCACAGGCAAAGGAATTTAAGAAGTGGATCACCACAGAGGTATTACCGAGTATTCGTAAGAATGGAGGATATATCAAAAATCAAGAAAAAATGAGCAATGAAGAAATATTGGCAAATGCGGTACTCCTTGCCAATCACCTGATTGCTGAAAAAGAAAAAATCATAGAAGATTTAGAGCCGAAAGCCAAGTATTTTGATGAACTGGTGAATAACAATCTGCTGACCAACTTTAGAAACACAGCAAAAGAGCTTCATATCCCACAAAAGGTATTTATTCAATTCCTCTTAGAGAAGGAACTCATTTACAGAGATAAGAAAAACAGACTTCTACCCTATGCTAAGAACAATAAGGGATATTTTGAAGTAAAGGAATGGTGTAGAAACGATAATGATGCAGTGGGCATTCAAACCTTTATAACACCTAAAGGAAGACACTTTCTTTTACTCTTGATTGGAGGTGAAAAGACTCGTGATAAATAAGATATTAAAAGACATCAAAGGCTTATTCAAGGTTCAAGATAAGGCAAAGTTTGTAAAACAAAACATTCCCTATCTTGCATTTTTCTATTTAGGAAACATTTTCTCTCATCATGTAAGAAGTTATGTAGGTGGAGATATGATTGATAAGATATTTCAGGGGATATTAGAGCTTAATACAATGAGTTTTATCCCAAGCATACATCTTATTGATATACTGGTAGGAGTTGGAGTAGCAGCCTTAATTAAATTTATTGTCTATACCAAAGGAAAGAATGCCAAGAAGTTTAGGCAAGGCAGAGAGTACGGCTCGGCAAGATGGGGAAATAAAAAAGATATCGAGCCATATATGGACGAGAAGTTTCAAAGCAACATCTTGCTAACACAAACAGAACGACTGACAATGAATGGCAGACCGACAAATCCGAAGTATGCGAGAAATAAAAATGTACTTGTCATAGGAGGTAGTGGAAGTGGCAAGACGAGGTTTTATGTCAAACCGAACCTTATGCAAATGCACTCGTCATATTGCGTAACCGATCCGAAAGGAACGATAGTCCTTGAGTGTGGCAAAATGCTTGAAGATAACGGATATGAGATAAAAATTTTAAATACCATCAACTTCAAAAAGAGCATGAAATACAATCCATTTGTCTATATTCGTTCTGAGAAAGATATATTAAAACTTGTTCAGACTATCATTGCAAATACCAAAGGTGAGGGAGAAAAGGCAGGTGAGGATTTTTGGGTAAAAGCCGAAAAACTCTACTATACAGCCCTTATAGGATATATCTTCTATGAAGCACCAAGAGAAGAAAAGAACTTCGCTACTCTCCTTGATATGATAGACGCTTCAGAAGTCAGAGAAGATGATGAAACCTATATGAATCCGATAGACAGACTCTTTGAAGCATTAGAAAAGAAAGAGCCTACACATTTTGCGGTGAAACAATATAAGAAATACAAATTGGCTGCGGGAAAAACTGCGAAATCTATCCTTATAAGCTGCGGTGCAAGGCTTGCTCCATTTGACATTCAGGAACTTAGGGACTTGATGCAAGAAGATGAATTGGAACTGGATACTCTTGGTGATAGAAAGACTGCCCTCTTTGTTATTATATCCGATACCGATGATACTTTTAACTTTGTAGTGTCCATTATGTACTCGCAGTTATTTAATCTTTTATGTGATAAAGCGGATGATGTATATGGTGGCAGGCTTCCTGTCCATGTGCGATGCCTGCTTGACGAATTTGCAAATATCGGCTTAATTCCAAAGTTTGAGAAGCTGATTGCAACCATCAGAAGTAGAGAGATTTCAGCAAGTATAATACTTCAAGCACAATCTCAGCTAAAGGCAATCTACAAGGATAACGCCGATACAATTGTAGGTAATTGTGATAGTACCCTATTTTTAGGCGGAAAAGAGAAAACAACTCTAAAAGAGCTATCAGAAACGCTTGGTAAAGAAACCATAGACCTATATAATACTTCTGAAACAAGGAGCAATCAAAAGAGTTTCGGATTAAATTATCAAAAGACGGGAAAAGAGCTGATGAGTCAGGACGAAATAACAGTAATGGACGGTGGTAAATGTATCTTTCAACTTCGTGGTGTTCGCCCTTTCCTATCGGATAAATTTGATATTACAAAGCACAAGAACTATAAGCTACTTGAGGATTATGATAAAAAGAACCTGTTTGATATAGAAAGCTATATGAAAAGAAGGGGCAAGGCTAAACTAAATAAGAATACGGTTATTATGAAGTTATAGCTGTTAGATATTATTTGCATTTGGTATAATAATCAAAGAGAAATACACAAGGAGGAAACATTATTGAACGATAAAGAACTGATAGGAAAAGTTCATTCATCTATGTATCACCAATTAAAAAGAAAAGGATATGCAACAGCAGTAGATGTGCTTATGGATTTGGAAATACTTTCAAAGACCGACTATGAACTTTGGAGAAATGGAAAAGTTTTGTATTTGGAAAAAGTATGCAAGGTCAATCTTAAAAAATTGTCTACAATACTGCATGAAATGAGGGTATATGCAAAGAAAGGAAATCTAAAACCGTCGTTTTGTGTATATAAGAAATGGGCGATTAAGAAAAAGAACGGGCAAGGGAAAAAGCCGGTTATTAAACTACGGTTTAGCAAAAGTGATTCTGAAGATATTGAAAAATGGTATGCTACTCACTTTGTAGACACGAAGAAGATAGAAAAGATAAAAGAAGAAAAACAAGTAAACAGCAGTGATGATAAGCAGTAAGTCTAAAAATAGATTTGCTGCTTTTTTCATACTCAGAAAATCAGGAGGCAAGATGATAAGGATAAGAAGTCCCACTTAATGGACAGAAAAATTTAATATCGAGGTTATGAAGCGATTGAAAACTTAAACTTTCAGTCGCTTTTTTTATTTGAAATGAAAAGGAGAAATTAAAAACATGAAGCAGGAAATGATGAACATCAACGCCAACTTGGTTGCAGAGCCTACTTTCTCAAGTTTTGAAAAAGACGGAGAAACGGTAGAAGTCGTTAATTTTGCACTTGTGAAGAAGTACGGGAAAGGCAAGGAATATATCAACTGTGCAGCTTATGGAGAGAAAACGGAAGTGGCAAAAGACTTTGAAAAAGGCGATCTCATTCATATCTTTGGATATTTCAAAGAGCGTGAAAAAGACGGTAAGACTTATAAAAACTTTGTAGTAAAGTCATACAACAAAATTGAGAAGAAAGAAAATAGGGAGGAAGAATAAAATGGAATTTTTTACACAGGCGGTAGATGTATTAAAAATATTAGTTATGGCGGTAGGTGCAGGACTTGGTGCATGGGGAGTTATCAACCTGATGGAAGGGTACGGTAATGACAATCCCGGAGCAAAATCACAGGGTATAAAGCAGCTTATGGCTGGAGGAGGTATTGTCCTTATCGGCTTAAAGCTTATTCCGCTACTTGCAAATCTTTTGAAGTAAGGAGAAATCTATGTTTGGTATTTTCGATAAGATAGAAGAATTTTTCAGAGAACTTCTGCTCGGAGGTATCAAGGCAAACTTAGAGTCCATGTTTCTTGACATAAACAATCAGGTAAACAGCGTTGCAGCAGATGTAGGAAAGACACCTATGGGGTGGAACGGAGAAGTATTCAGATTTATTAAAAATATTAATGACTCCGTTATTATTCCCATAGCAGGGCTAATCATAACGGCAGTCCTTTGTATCGAGCTTATCAATATGGTCATGCAAAAGAACAATATGCACGATACGGATACCTTTGAGTTTTTCAAATACATCATCAAGATGTGGATTGCTGTATGGTTAGTATCTCATGCCTTTGAGTTTTCAATGGCGGTTTTTGATGTTGCACAAAGTATGGTAAACAAGGCGGCAGGGGTAATCAACACCTCTGCCACCGTTTCCGGAGATCAGATTGTTCAGATGGTGGATGCCCTAAAGGATAAAGGACTGGGTGAGCTTTTAATGATTCTGTTTGAAATCTCACTTGTAAAAGTTGCAATACAGGCAATATCCATCGTGATTATGCTTGTAGTTTATGGAAGAATGTTTGAAATCTATGTGTACTCATCTGTTTCAGCCATTCCTTTTGCGACGATGGGAAACAAAGAATGGGGGCAGATAGGAACAAACTACATCAAAGGACTGTTTGCTTTAGGGCTTCAGGGATTGATTCTAATGGTTTGTCTTGGAATTTATGCAGTATTGGTTAAAACGATAAACTTTACGGACATACACACGAGTATATTTATGGTACTCGGATATGCCGTATTACTGGGACTGATGATGTTAAAGAGCGGAACGCTTGCAAAAAGCGTGATGAACTCGCATTAAGGAGGAAAAGATGAAAACAGAAAATAAAGAAAGACTCTTTTTAGCTGTGGAAGTTTTACTTGCAGGATTTGCAGTAGCTTTTACTGCACTAAACAGGAGAAAACTAAGCAGACTGGAGAAAAAGATTGATACTGTCAAAAGAGACAGCAATTCCATTTTGATGTTTCAAAGTGAGAAAAATAATGAGATGGAAAGAGAAATCGAAGAAGTAAGGGACGAAGTTTCAAGCGTATATGGGCATATAGAGGAACTTTTGAGAATAAAGGAAGATGGGAGGTAGCTTATGGCGTATGTACCAATTCCAAAAGATTTAAATAAAGTTAAAACAAAAGTTGCTTTTAATCTTACCAAAAGACAGCTCATAGGATTCAGCGTTGCAGGACTTATAGGAATCCTCGTATATATCTTTACAAGGAAATTTGTACCAAATGATATAGCGGTCATACTTCTTATCGTATCAACGCTTCCTATATTTTTCGCAACTCTTTTTGAAAAAGACGGACTGCCCTTTGAAAAGTATTTTAAGCATATCTATTTGCACAAGTTTTACCAACCGATGAAGCGTGTGAGAAAGGAGGTTTACCTTGAACAGCAAAAGAAAAATTCAGCAGATAAAGTTAGAAAGAAACAAAAAGGCACTGAAAAGTCAAAAAAAGGACTTAAAGCAAAATAAGGGAAAGATTAAAAAAGATGGAAGCCTACTTGACCTTATCTTTAAGAAAGAGCAAAAACGCTATACCGTAGAAGATACCCTTCCCTATCTTAGAATGGTAAAAAGCGGTATATGCCAAACAGATGAAAGGCACTTTAATAAAAGTATCGTCTTTGAGGACATTAACTACCAGCTTGCCTTAGATGAAGATAGGGACTTGATTTTTAACCAGTTTGCAAACTTTCTAAACTCCTTTGATCCGAGTGTAAGTATCGAGCTTTCATATATCAATCAGCTTGGAAGAAATGAAGAAATGCAATCGGCAATACAAATACCGGATAAAAAGGACGGCTTTGACGATATACGATTAGAGTTTAGAGAAATGCTAAAAAGCCAGATAGTAAAGGGAAATAACGGACTGAAAAAATCAAAGTATGTAACATTTACAGTAGAGGCGGACAATATGGAACAGGCAATCTCAAAATTGGAAAGACTGGAGATAGACATCTTATCCAATCTTAAAAATATGGGAGTAAGGGCGGAAAGCCTTACCGGCGAAGAAAGGTTAAAGATTCTTCACGATATATTAAATCCAAGTAGGACATTTTACTTTTCATATAAGGACTTGCAAAGAAAAGAAAGTACAAAGACATATATTACACCTGATGAGTTTAACTTTACACCAAGCAGATATTTTAAGTTCGGTAAATTCATCGGAGCAACAAGCCATTTTCAAATCCTTGCAAGTGAGCTTTCAGACCGTATGCTTTCAGAGTTTTTAGATATTGATGATAACATCAATATCTCGTTTCATATCAGGGCGATAGAACAGAGCGAAGCCATTAAGATGGTAAAAAGGAAAAATACCGATATTGATAAGATGCGAATTGAGGAAAATAAGAAGGCGGTAAGATCGGGTTATGATATGGACATCTTACCGTCAGACTTAATCACCTATGGGGAAGATGTAAAAAGCCTGTTAAAAGACTTGCAGACAAGAGATGAGAGAATGTTTGTTGTAACCATTGTCTTTATGAATTTTGCAAGGACAATACAAAAACTTGAAAACTCTATTGCACAGATAAGCTCCATTGCCAATAAGCATAACTGTAAGATAAAAAGGCTTGACCACACACAGGAACAGGGACTTGTAAGTGTACTTCCTCTTGGAGTAAATAAGCTTGAGATTAACAGAGGACTTACTTCCTCATCTACGGCAGTCTTTATGCCCTTTACAACGGAAGAACTTTTCATCAACTCAAGCAACAGTTTGTATTACGGATTAAATGCCCTCAGTCATAACCTAATTATGGCAGACAGGAAAAGGCTCAAAAATCCGAACGGTTTGATACTTGGTACACCGGGTAGCGGTAAGTCATTTTCAGCGAAAAGAGAAATGGCTAATGCAATTATTGTAACTGATGATGATGTCATTATCTGCGATCCCGAAGGAGAGTACGGGAATCTTGTAAGACAGTTTGACGGGGAAGTCATTAAAGTCAGCAGTAAGTCAAAGGACTACCTCAATCCTCTTGATATAAATATGAACTACGGAGATGGGGACGCACCGCTTAAAGACAAGGCAAACTTCATAATGAGTATGCTTGAACTTGTAGTTGGCGGTAGCGGACTTACAGCGGAAGAAAAGTCTGTAATAGACAGGTGCTTGCCTAAGATTTATGAGAATTATTTTGACAACCCTATAAAAGAAAATATGCCGATACTTCAGGATTTATACGATATGCTTAAAAATCAGGAAGAAAAAGTCGGTAAGAAACTGGCAACTGAGATGGAGATTTATGTAACAGGCTCTCTTAATGTATTTAACCATCAGTCAAATGTGGATTTGAATAAGAAACTGCTTTGTTTTGACATCAAAGAGCTTGGAAGTCAGTTAAAGAAAATAGGCATGCTTGTGATACAGGATCAGGTGTGGAATAAGGTGTCTTTAAATAGAGGAAATAAGGCAACAAGATACTATATAGACGAGTTCCACCTGCTTTTAAAAGATGAGCAGACTGCATCATATTCCGTTGAAATATGGAAAAGATTTCGTAAATGGGGAGGTATCCCGACAGGTATCACGCAAAATGTCAAAGACTTACTCATGAGTAAGGAGATAGAAAACATCTTTGATAATACGGACTTTGTCTTAATGCTCAATCAGGCTTCGGGAGATAGAGAAATACTTGCAAGAAAACTGAAAATCTCCAAACCACAGCTTAAATATGTTACCAACTCCAATGAGGGTGAGGGACTGCTGTTCTTTGGAAATACCATAGTTCCATTTATCGACAAGTTCCCAAAAGACACCATTTTATATAAGAAGATGACAACAAAACCCGAAGAAGTGAGGTAGGCTTATGAGTAAAAAGGTGAAAAAAGATTTTGCAGAGAGGCAGAAGATAAAAGAAGAAGCAAGGCTTTTAGGTAAAGATAATACTGATATTGATGAAAGCAGCAAGCTAAAACATGGTGATGATTACAGAGGAAAAATTATCCATGACAAAGACAGGTTTCAACATAAGATACATGAAAAGATAAGCAAACGAAATTCTGAGAATGAGCTTATACAGGGAAGTTCCAAGAAAAATGCAAAGTATACTAAAAACATAGCTGATAATGAAAATATGTCTGCATTAAAAGAGAATAAGGACAAAATACAAGGCAGTCCTATTGGAGATTATGAGAATGAAAGCTTTAAGAAGTTTGATGAAAATGGCAAAGAAGATAGCATTACAAATTCAATATCAGAAAATATCGGGAGAGATAGTGAACCTGCCTTTGATAAAGGAAAAGCCAATCTTTTAAAGAAAAGGAAAATGGCTGAAAAGCTTAGAAAAGAATTAAGGACTGATGGAGTATATCCATATAATCAAAGCGAAGAAATCTACGATCCTTTAGGCAAAGACCTTGATAATGACGGTATCATCGACAGATATGACAATGACTTTAGGGACAGCGACTATTTTGAGTCAACTTATGATGTGGAAGATAATCTTCATATAAAAAAGGATATGACAGAAAAATATTCAAAAAAGCACGAGGCTCAAAAGGAAAAGTATAAGAAGAAAAACTATTCGGATAAGCTCTATACAAGAAGTAAGGAGAAGACCTCAAAAGAAGAAAATGCTAAAGATAAGGCTGAAAGCAAGAATACCGGAAAAGAAACTGCCTATGACAAAGAAAAGAAGAACAGGCTTTCCAAAGAGCAAAGAAAGGCATTGAAAAATAAGTCTGCAAAAGTATCCGCACTATCAGGACTTGCAAAAGGAAGTGAAACGGTAAGGGATTATCTTTCCCATGGCAGTGATGAAAACCAAGGAGTGGAAGCAGGAGAAAAGATTGCAGATGTAAACTCAAAACTGCTTCATGGAATAAAGAATTATGCCAATAAGAAAAAGGCTAAGAAAAGCTATAACCTCAGTCAAAAAGATTACAAGATACGAAAGCGTAAATCAAAGCTTGAGTTTCGGGAAGCCAAAGAGGAATTAAAGAAAACGGATGAGTACAAGAAAGTTGATACCTTTAAGAGATTTCAAAAGCGTAAGCAAATGAAAGATACTATAAGAAAGCAGAATAAATCAAGGTTTAGGGACAGGATTAAGGAAGGAGTTATTAACACCTTAAAGAGTTCAAAGGAAATGATTGTACGAAAAGCAAAGGGACTTATGATGATTGTCATAGGTCTTATTATTTTACTGACTTTCTTTACCAACTTTGCAGGCACATCTATGACCGGAATGATAAACTCTACAAGCGGAGTATTAACCACAACCTATCTTTCCAACCAAACTGTGCTAAATGAAATCAATCAGCAGTTTTCGGGATTGGAGGAAGGACTACAGGACGAGATAGATTCCGTAGAGGGAAATTATCCCGGCTATGATGAGTATATTGTAAATAAAGAGGGAGAAATCGGACATAACACCCATGAACTTTTATCCTATATCACTTCAAGATGTGGAGAAATTAAGGATTCAAAGGAAGTTCAAAGCATTATCAATGACCTTTTTACAAAGATGTATGATTTATCTTATCGGGAAGAAATTGAAATCAGATACAGGACAGTTACGGAAACATATACCGATGAAGATGGCAATGAGCATACCGAAAGCCATGAAGAAGCCTATGAGTATAAGAAGCTCATAGTAACGCTGAAGAAAAGAGAAATGGACAGTGTTGTAAGAGAAATCTTTGCAGAGTATCCCGATAATGTTCTTCACTATGAAGCCTTGCTTGCGTCTAAAGGAAATATGGAAACTGTCTTTGGAAGCGGAAACGGAAATTTATCGGAGATTGTAGACAATCCCGACTTTTCAAATCCGGGAATTGCCTTTGATGATGCGACAGTTAAGGCATTGTTTAACGAAGCGGAAAAGCATATCGGAAAGAGATATGTTTTTGGGGCGAACGGGCCGAATAACTTCGACTGTTCGTCCTTTGTGTGCTGGAGTTTTACTCATTCGGGTGTCAAGAATATGCCACGAACAACCGCTTGGGGGATTTACAAAACTTACTGCAATCCCGTATCTCCATCGGAAGCAAAGGCGGGAGATATTATCTTCTTTAAGAACACCTACGACAGCGGCTCCCCTATTTCTCATGTCGGCATTTACGCAGGGAACGGAATGATGATACACGCAGGAGATCCGATTCGATTTGTCAGTATCAACACACCTTACTGGAGGGAGCATTTCTACGGCTTCGGCAGAGTAAAATAAAGAAAGGACGGTAAAATGTGAAAAAAGAACTTACAGCAGTGAAAAACAAAATACAAAAGTTAAAGGACAAGAAGGCTCTGATTGATGAAGAATTGGAGCCTTTATTTATTCGTGAAGAAGAACTTGAAAATGAGGAGATTATTGCCATTTGCAGAAAAAACAATATCACGATTACAGATTTAATGGCAAAGGTTAAAAAAGAACAAACGGAAATGAAAAAGGAGAAAACAGATGAGAACAGTTATGAAAAATAAGGTATTTACAAGGTTAATGACAGCTTTATTTCTTGCGGTTATGGTCATGATAGCAGCTTACCCATCGGTAGCCTATGCACAAATTGATGAAAAAGAAGCGGCAAAGGAAACAGTAAAGGAAGAACCGAAAAAACCGGAAATTACAGTTATTAAAAAGGAAGAAGAAAAAGAAGTCCGCTATCCCAATAAGTTAAATGCCAAAGAACCTGAGAACTTAAAACAAAATAATGCGGCTTCAAACAGTGAAAAGGTAAATACAAATAAGGGAGTGGCTTCCGCTCCCTCAAAAGCAAGGGCTTCCGTTACGGAAAACAAGGATAATGCAAACAAAGATTATCCGATTCATCATAACAGTGATAAGGACAATAAAGAAACAGACAAATATTCTGCCGATGCCAGACAGTTTATTACCTTTAAGACGAAGAACGGTAAGACCTTTCACTTAATCATCAATCACGATGAACAGGGAGAAAATGTAATGCTCCTTACCGAAGTTTCCGAAGATGATTTACTAAATATGGTTGAAGCAAAGGAAAAACCGAAAGAAGTAGTTAAGGAAGAACCTGTAAAACAAGAGAAAACGGAAGAAGCAAAGTCTGAAAAAAAGGAAGAAAAAAGCAGCACCGGAACATATATCCTGCTTGCTCTTGTAACTTTGGGGGCGTTGGGAGCAGGCTATTATTTTAAGGTAGCAAAGAAGAAAGAAGATAAGGAGCTGGAATCCTTAGAGGAAGATGATGATTTCTTTTCGGAAGGGGAAGGCAATGAAGAAATGGAAAATGAAACAGAAACAGATGACAGTGAAGATGAATTAGAAGAATAATTCTTCACGAAAAACATATAATATTCATAACATAACACAGGGCGAGAGAACTACAACTTTCGCCCCATTTTACTGAAAACAAGGAGGAAAAACGATATGGAACTTGTGATAGCAGAAAAACCGAGTGTTGCCCTATCCATTGCCAAAGTGATTGGAGCAAAGAATAAAAAAGACGGATACTATGGGGGTAACGGATACAAAGTAAGCTGGTGTGTCGGGCATTTAATTCAAATGGCAAATCCCAATGCTTACGATGAAAAGTATGCAAAATGGAAGATTGATGACTTGCCGATTATTCCAAGCGAGTATCAGTACGAAGTGGCAAAGGCGACAAAAAAGCAGTTTAACACCCTTAAAAAGCTGATGAATGATAAGGAGATTGATACAGTTATCAATGCCTGTGATGCAGGACGGGAGGGAGAAGCAATCTTTAGACTTGTATATAACGAAGCTAAATGCAAAAAGAAGATGAAAAGGCTTTGGATTTCATCAATGGAAGATTCTGCAATTAAAGACGGCTTTGATAATATAAAAGACGGGAAATACTATGACAATCTCTTTGAATCGGCACAGGCAAGGATGATAGCAGACTGGCTTGTCGGAATGAATATCAGCAGGCTATACTCTTGCCTGTATAAGCAAAATTACAGTGTTGGGAGAGTTCAGACACCTACCCTTTCCATGATTGTTAAAAGAGATGACGAGATAGCAAACTTTAAGAAAGAAAAATACTATACGGTAGAACTTGAACTTGACGGTTTTACTCTTTCGACAGAACGAATTGACAGCTTGGAAGTGGCAGAACAGCTTAAAAATTTACTCGAAAACAGAATAGAAATTGCGGATGTGATTCAGAAAGAAAAAATTACTAAGCCTGATCTGCCCTTTGACCTTACAACCTTGCAAAGAGAGTGCAATAAGTATTTCGGATACAGTGCAAAACAAACTCTTGATTATGCCCAGAGCCTTTATGAGAAGAAGCTGATTACTTATCCGAGAACGGACAGCAGATGTTTAACCGAAGATATGATTACAAGTACCGTCAATAATATACTTGGCAAAAATGATTTTGATACAGAGCGTATCAAGGTAGTATTCAACTCTAAAAAAGTTACGGATCACCATGCGATTATTCCGACCGTATCATCGCTTAGTGAAGATATATCCAAGCTTCCTGAAAGTGAAGCAAAAGTATATCGACTGATTTCTAATAAGTTTCATGCAAGTGTAGGCTATCCACTCACCCAAAATACTACAAAAATTGTAGCTGAATTTGACGGTTTTGAATTTACAAGTACCGGCAATGTAATTAAAGAGGAGGGCTTTACAAAATACCTTAAAGAATACAAATCTAAGAAGAATGAAGAATCTGTTTTGCCGGAGGTAAATGTGGGAGATGTCCTTGAAATAAAGGAGAAAGAGATTAAAGAGAAATACACCAAACCTCCAAAGCATTTTACAGAGGATACACTCCTAAAGGCTATGGAGCTTGCAGGTAATGATGTACTGGAAAAAGGTGTTGAAGTGGAAAGAGAAGGACTTGGAACACCGGCAACAAGAGCAGGCATTATTGAAAATCTGATTTACAAAGAATTTATTGAACGAGATAAGAAGAATCTGATTGCAACACCGAAAGGGAAAAGCCTGATAGAGATTGTTGCAGATAACTTCAAATCAGCAGAAATGACAGCACAGTGGGAAATGGAATTGTCTGAAATAGCACAGGGCAAATCTTCCAAAAAAGAATTTTTAGAAAAGATTGAGGAACAGATAAAACATACGGTAGAGGAACACCAGAAGAATGAATAGGAAAAATGAATAGGAAATTAAATCCCCCGAAATCGGGGGAATTAGAAAAAGGAGGTAAAAATGCGAATCAATGATTTTCATAACATTTTGGAGCTTGTAAAACAGGACATTTTGCATAGTGAAGCAGAGTACCTGAAGCTCCTAAAGGTTGTCGGAAACAATCAACGATATGACTTTAGAAGTCAGCTAAGTATCTATGATAAAAATCCTGAAGCAACAGCCTGTGCCAAGTTCGACTATTGGCGTGAACGCTTTCATCGAACCGTTATGCGAGGACAAAAAGGAATTCCGATCTTAGAAGATTTCGGCATAAAAAAGAGAGTGGACTACATCTTTGATGTAAGCCAGACCGTTTCAAGAAACAGAAATGTCAATGAGGTCAATCTCTGGCGATTTGATAAAGAAGCTCATCAAGAGGTCTTAAAGGAAATGATAGCAAATGAAGGCTATGAAGAAAGTGAAAGTAACCTTGAAAATATCTTTTTTCTAAGCAGAATCTATGGCGATGAAAAGATAGACAGCTTGATGAATGAGCTTAGAATAGCTGATGAGGACAGAATATCCTTTGTCAAATTTGTAAGGGACTCCATCAGTTATGCGGTAGCTTCAAGATTTAAGTTATACTACCCTATGGATAAGGAGCTGTTAATAGAAAACTTCAAAAGACTGGACAGCATATCCCTTATGAGCCTTGGTGAAACCGTATCGGATATTAGCGGAAATATCATAGATACAACCATTCAAAAGAGCAAAAAGATAGAGCTTCAAAAAGGAGTTTTAAGAAGCAGAGAAGCAGGATATAATAAGATTAAAGAAGAAATTGAGGAAGGAGAAAACCATGTACTTCGACGAGATGATAAGGAAAGAATTAGTGAAACCGAGCGAGTTTTCAGAAATGGAGAGTACGGAGGAGATAGCAGTCAAAATCAGGGAGAATACACTAAGCAGCTTGGAGGAACAGATGGAATTCATCAAGGAATATCCGAATCCGACCTACGCAGTGATGAGGCTGGATTATCTTTCACAGAGCGAGAAGCAGAGCCGCTTCGAGATGTTAGTGGATCTATACAAGGAGAAGAAGCTGACAGAACACCTGATGGATATTCAAAAACAGGCGATAGCATTTATGAGGACAGAAAAACCGAAGCTGATGAAGTCTTGGAAGATAGAGGACGAGAACAATCCACAGTATGGGGCGATGATTTCAGCCTTGAAGGAAATGACCATCAAGGAAATCGTGGAAATCTAAAAGAAAATACTGAAGTAGAGATAAGAGAAGCTGACAAGGTTTCTTTTTCTTTGCCTGAAAATTCTTATGGACAGATAAGGCTTAGCATCCCTCTTGCTCAGAAAGATATAGACACTGTCCTTATTAACGGAGGAAATCACGATGGTGGCAGACTTCCTGTTATTGCCGAGTTTTCAAAAGGAAAAAGCAATGAAGAATTGGGAGAATATCTTAAAAACACTTTTCAAGGTGGGAATGGTTTTGAACTGGAAGAAAAGAAAATATCCGCTTGGTATTCGGATAAGGGGATTCATTTTGCTTCCGGAACATCGGCAAGAGAAGATGATACGGAGGTTTTAAGTTGGAGTGATGCTGCCAACAGAATTGCTGAACTTTTGGAAAACGGAGAGTTTGCTACCAATGTGGAGATTTCAGAAGCCTTGGATTATGAAAGGGACAGAATTTCAGAATCCCTATGGTATCTAACACACGATTTAAGCGAAGAAGGAAAAGAGCAAGGATATTTTGAACTTCTAAAAATAAGCGGCGGCTTTCCGGATGAAACAAAACGATTATCCGAGGCACTGAAAAATCCTGAATACCTTGTAGATGTTATCAAAGAGTATGGACGATTTTTAGAAGCATATAGAGAAGATAGAGATGTACTAAGGTTTCACTATCATAAGGTGGACAGCCTTTATCAGAAGCTACAGGAGCTTGAACTGTCAAGAAAAGAATACAGTACCAATCTGACCGAACTTCCGAAAGTAAAAGCATTTATTACGGAAGATGAAGTCCTTGCTACTCTTTCAAGAGGAAGCGGAATCGATAGAGGAAAAGAGCGAATTACAAAGTTTTTCAAAGAAAACCACACTTTACAGGAAAAAGCCGACTTCTTAAAAGATGAATACGGAACAGGAGGAAGAAGCCATGCGGTATCAGGTTTGACAGGTAGTGGAGAATGGCACGATGCCAAAGGAATAAAACTGGAAAAGAATGATTGTAATGATGTGTTTCTTACTTGGTCAAGCGTAGCAAAGCATATTGATGAACTGCTTTCTAAAAATCTTTATGAAGAAAAGAAAATAGAAAGTAAGGCAGAGAGAGAAGAATCAAAAGAACCACAAAAATCACAATATTATTCCAAAGATGAACCTGAAAATCTGATGACAAAGGAAATGCTTGAAAGAGTACCGGAGCTTTATGCACAAGAAGATGTGGAGTTGGCGGATAAGGAAGTTCATGCAGCATATATTATTCCTTTCCGTTCTAACTGGACTTGGTATATGACGGAGTACGATAGAGAAAGCGGTGATGCCTTTGGACTGGTACTTGGGATTGAGCCGGAATGGGGATATTTCAATCTGAATGAATTGAAAGAACTTAATGCTCAAAGACTTGTGTTGGAAGATTTTCCAAAGACTTTTCGAGAAATCAAAGATACCGAGCTTGTAAAACAGATGAGCGAGGAAGAAATAGACCGAGTATTTAACGGACAACTATCATTAAAAGATAAGCAAAAGGAACAGGAAATCTTTTATCTTAGCGATGAAATGGGAATTTCATTAGAAGAAGCCGAGCATATTATCAACGATAGGAGCAGGTTGTCAGGAGTTAGTACAGAGGATACCGAGAACAAAGGAACTTCACCGGATGAGAAAAGTCCTGTTCAACCTACCCTATTTGACTACATTCAGCAAAAAGAAGAAGTAGAACTGAATGAAAAAGAAGAAAGCCTTGCGGATAAATTTGCAGTGAAACAAGGTGATACCGTCTATTTTGACCATGAAGCATATATCGCAAGGGATATTGAAAAAAATAAAGTAAACGGAAAGCCGGAGGTATGGCTTTATCCGGCAAGAGATGGAAATAGGCAAATTGCAATCGTACCGTTTATGAATAATGAGGAGCTATTAAGAAAGATAAGCCTTGAAAGACCGAGCTTTTTAGTTGGCGATGAAGTGAAATACAAGGATAAGGACTGTACCATTACCCGCTTTGACAATATGGGAAATAACCTAAAGACCGTAACGGTTAAGGATAATACCGAGTATCTTGGCGGTATGATAACAGGCTCCGATGTGATTCCCTATCGTTTGGATAGCGACCTTGAGAGAATATTTGAAAATCTGACATACAAGAAAGCTAAAGATACAATTCAAGACATTGATGAAAAGGCAGAAAAACCTAAAATAGAAGCTCATAACTTTAAGATTACCGAAGAAATCCTCCCTGAAAAACTAAGTCCGAGCGAAAGACTTAATAACAACCTTGAAGCGATCTCTATGCTTAACCGCATTGAAAGCGGACAAAGAGAGCTTGACAGCACAGCTCAGAAAGCCTTGGCAAAATATGTCGGTTGGGGCGGATTATCCGAAGTATTTGATGAAGAAAGAGGTGGTCAATGGAAAGAAGCAAGAAGTTTCTTAAAAGAAAATCTATCGCAGGCAGAATACGAAGCTGCAAGAGAATCTACCTTAACGAGCTTTTACACACCGAAAACAGTGATTGACAGTATCTACTCTACCCTGTCAGGAATGGGCTTTAAGAGTGGTAATATCTTAGAACCGTCAATGGGCATTGGAAACTTTATCGGAAATCTTCCTAATGAAATGAAAAAGTCCAAATTTTACGGTGTAGAGCTTGACTCGGTAAGCGGTAGAATTGGAAAACTTTTATATCCTGAAAGTGATATACAGATTAAAGGATTTGAGGAAACTTCCTTTTCCAATAATTTCTTTGATGCGGTTATCGGTAATGTACCCTTTGGAGAGTACAAGGTCAATGACAGGGAGTATAACAAAAATAACTTCCTTATCCATGATTATTTCTTTGCAAAATCCATTGATAAAGTAAGAAACGGAGGTATCATCGCTTTTATCACATCTTCAGGTACGATGGATAAAAAGGATGAAAGCGTCAGACGCTACCTTGCAGCAAGGGCGGAGTTTTTAGGAGCAATCAGACTTCCGAACGATACCTTTAAGGGTGTTGCCGGAACGGAAGTAACCTCAGATATTATCTTCCTAAAGAAAAGGGACAGTATAAGAGAAAGAGATGAGGATTGGATACATCTATCTGAAGATGAAAAGGGACTGACCTACAACAAATATTTTGTGGATCACCCTGAAATGGTGCTTGGCACTATGGAAGAAGTGTCAGGCAGATTTGGAAACACCCTTGCTTGCCTGCCAAGAGAAAATGCCGAATTAAAAGAGAGCCTTAAAAGGGCAAGCGAAGAAATATCCAAAGGTGCAAGCTATGAAGAAATCGAGCTTTTAGAGGATGAGATCAGTACCATACCTGCAACGGATGATGTCAAGAACTTCTCATATACCGTTATTGATGACGAAGTGTATTACAGAGAAAATTCCCTATTTGTAAAGAAAGAGGTAACGGAGAAGAACAAGGAAAAGATTAAGGATTATCTTGAACTGAACGAAGCCTTAAAAGATGTAATATACAAGCAAAAAGAGGATTTTTCAGATGATGAAGTAAAGAAAGCTCAGGAGAAGTTAAATGAAGTCTATGACAGCTTTTCTAAAAAGCATGGATATGTCAATAACCTAAGTAATACCAGAGCCTTAAAAGAGGATAGTAACTTCCCTCTTGTTTCTTCCATAGAAATTCTTGACGAAGAAGAAAACTTCAAGGAAAAGGGGGATATATTCTCCAAGAGGACAATCACAAAGGCAAAGACCATTGACTATGTGGACACTTCCCTTGAAGCACTGGTATTATCCGTATCCGAAAAAGGATATGTGGATTTTGAGTATATGAAAAGCCTGACAGGAAAAGATAGACCTACTCTAATAGAAGAATTAAGGGGAGAGATTTATCTAAGTATCAGGGAAGAACAGAACTTTTACAGACCGCTGTCCTTTAACTTGGAAGATGGAGATTTACCTTTCGCCTGTGCAAACGGCAGCAATTCATATAAATATGGCTATGTAACAAAAGATGAATATTTATCAGGAAATATCAGGGATAAAATCGCCATTGTTGACAGTTATCTTTCAAAGCTAAGACAGACCGAAAGAGAACTTCCTCATCTGGGGTATGCGGAAGATGGCAAAGAAAAAGAGCTAATAAGCTATGAGATGAACCGCTTGGAATATCAAAAAGCAGAACTTACCAAAGTATTACCAAAGGAGCTTGAAGCAAGTGAAATCAGCGTTCGTCTTGGTGCAACATGGATACCGATTAAGGATATAGAAAAGTTTATCTTTGAAACACTGAAAACTCCGGGATGGGCAAGATGGGATATTAAAGTTAAATTCTCCAATCTTACAAGCGAATGGAATATTGAAGGAAAGAGCAGAGATAAGGGTAACGATCTTGCAGAAATGACCTACGGAACATCAAGGGTAAACGGATATAAGCTGATTGAAGATGCTTTAAATCTTAAAGAAACAAAGGTATTTGACCAGATTGAAAATCCGGACGGCTCAAAAAGTTCTGTACTAAATAAGAAAGAAACCCTGCTTGCAGGACAGAAACAGGAGCTTCTAAAAGAAGAATTTAAGAACTGGATATTTAGTGATCAGGAAAGAAGAAGCAGACTTGTAAAGCTCTACAATGAGCGTTTTAACTCTATCCGAAATCGTGAATATGACGGAAGTAACCTCTCTTTTGAGGGAATGAATACGGAAATCAAACTCAGACCTCATCAAAGAAACGCCATTGCAAGAAGCCTTTACGGAGGGAATACCTTACTTGCTCATGTGGTAGGAAGTGGAAAGACCTTTGAGATGGTCGCTTCCGCAATGGAAAGTAAAAGGCTTGGAATGTGCAGTAAATCTCTCTTTGTCGTTCCGAATCACCTAACAGGACAGATTGGCAGAGAGTTTATGCAGTTATACCCGTCAGCCAATATTATGGTGGCGGATAAGAAAGACTTTGAGCCAAGAAACAGAAAGAGATTTATCGGTAAGATTGCTACCGGCGAATATGATGCGGTTGTGATCGGGCATACGCAGTTTGAAAAAATCCCGATGTCAAAAGAATACCAAGAGAAGCATATTCAGGATCAGATTGATGAAATTTTGAATTATATTGAGGAATACAAGCACGACAGAAACCAAAATTTTACGGTTAAGCAACTTGAAAAGACTAAGAAAAAACTTGAAACAAGGCTTGAGAAACTAAACGATGATTTTAAGAAAGACGATGTCATTACTTTCGAGGAACTGGGTGTAGATAAGCTCTTTGTGGACGAAGCACATGGATTTAAGAATTGTGCGAAACGTTGTGCATAAGTTATCGTTGACAGCGATAGCGAACAGCACCATGTGAATGCACTTAGTAATAAGAAAAGTTCACAGAGAACTTGAATCTCAAATCAGGGGTGAAAGCCCCCTGCCAT
>NZ_LR130583.1 GCF_900625025.1 Lachnoclostridium sp. Marseille-P6806 | reverse complement strand
TCTGTTCTGAATGTCTCGCGATCCCTATAAGGCCCGCACCATCCGCTCGGATCGTGTTCCTTACGGGAATCTTGAAATCTTCAGGGTTGCATTTCTGTTTGTTTGTCAAATCTGCTGCCGCTTCCTTTCCTTACGCAAGGAGCCGGGGACCCGGAGGCCGGATCGCTTTCGCCGCGCGCTTCGTCAGCGCCGCAACTTCTTTAAATTATCACGCCGTGATCGCTGTGTCAATTGATTTTTTGAAAAGTTTTTCGACTCGCGTTCGCTTTGTGATTTTCCGTTCCGCCGTTCATTTATGGCGACCGGACAATCATAGCATTGGTTTTCTTTGTTTGCAAGCACTTTTTTCAAAGGGCCAGTAAAAAAGAAACGGAGAAAGCGGGATTTGAACCCGCGCGCCGGTTTCCCGACCTACACCCTTAGCAGGGGCGCCTCTTCAGCCTCTTGAGTATTTCTCCAAAGCCTGACTCATTTCCGTCAATACCAGTGTACAATTGGCGCCCTTTTCACGGACGCAAGAGATATTATATCCAAGCAAATTTGCCTTGTCAACCGCTAACTATGGTGTCTTGAAGGCTGTCCTCCGTACCATATTTAGCCGCTGCGGAGCTATACAGGTCATTTCCCTCCGCATCCATGACGACAATCACCGGGAAGTCTCTGACTGTGAGACGCCGTATCGCCTCCGTCCCCAGATCATCGTAGGCGATCACCTCCGCCGAAAGGATGCTCTCAGAGAGCAGCGCGCCCGCGCCGCCGATCGCCGCAAAATACACCGCGCCGTTCCGCACGACCGCTTCCCTGACCTCCTCCGAGCGTTTTCCCTTGCCGATCATCCCGGTCAGTCCCATGTCAAGAAGCCGCGGGGCATAGCGGTCCATTCTGCCCGAGGTGGTCGGACCGGCGGAGCCGATCACCCGTCCCTCCCTCGCCGGAGTAGGTCCCATATAATATATGATATTATTCCGCACATCAAAAGGAAGCTCCTCCACCGCATTCAGCGCCTCTGCCATGCGCTTGTGCGCCGCATCGCGCGCTGTATAAACGGTGCCGGTGATATAAACCATATCGCCGATCCGGCACTCTGCCGCAAACTTCTTTGTCAGCGGTGTTGTAAGATAGCGATCCATCGTTCTTCCCCGTCTGCTCCGTCACAGGCTCCGCTCCGCATGGCGGTTCACATGGCAGCATATATTGACCGCAACCGGCAGCCCCGCAATATGCGTCGGGCAGCTCAGAATGTGCACCGCCAGCGCCGTGACCGTTCCCCCGAGTCCCGCCGGCCCGATCCCGGTTTGGTTGAGCTTCGCGAGAAGTTCCTCCTCCATATCCCGGATATGCGGAAGCTCCGATCTGTGCCCCGCGGGAAGTGTGAGCGCCTTTTTAGCCAGAAAAGCACAGCGCTCAAAGGTTCCACCGATACCGACTCCTACCACCAGCGGGGGGCAGGCGTTCGGCCCGGCATCGCGGACAGCCCGTATCACCGCTTCCTTGACGCCCTCCTCGCCGTCCGCCGGATTCAGCATAAAAATCCGGCTTTTGTTCTCACTGCCGAAGCCTTTCGGGGCGACCGTGATTTTTACCCGCTCCCCCGGGACGATGGAAATATGGAGAATGGCCGGCGTATTGTCGCCGGTATTGACCCGCCGCAGAGGATCGGCCACAACGGATTTCCTGAGGTAGCCGTCAGCATATCCCCGGCGCACCCCCTCGTCGATGGCCTCCGCAAGGTCTCCGCCGACGAGATGCACATCCTGTCCCAATTCGAGAAAGACCACCGCCATGCCGGTATCCTGACAGATCGGAATCTGTTCCTTAGCGGCGATCTCCAGATTATCCTCCAGCTTATGAAGAATCTGCCTGCCCAGCGGAGAGCGCTCTTCTCCCGCCGCCTCTGTCAACCGCTCCTTCATATCAGGAGAAAGGCTGTAATTCGCCTCTATGCACATCTCCCGAACGCTCGCGGTTATCTCCGCCACATTCAATTCCCGCATGAACTTCCCGCCTCTCCGCACAGCATACCGGCATTTGCCGCTTCGTCAGCCGGCAATTTCTTTCTGTACCGCCTCAAGCTCCTCCGGTGTCGGGCTCCCCGCTTTCCAGCCGATCGTCTGCCCGTCCTCCGCGTAGCGGGGAATCAGGTGGATATGAAAATGGAACACTGTCTGTCCGGCCGTCGTCCCGTTGTTCTGTACCAGATTAAAGCCGTCCGCATGCAGCGCCGCTTTCATTTTCATCATCATCTTTTTTGCCAGAACCATCGCCCCGGCCGCCCAGTCCTCCGGCAGCTCCACGAGATCGGCAAAGTGCTCTTTCGGAAGAATCAGAGCATGTCCCCGCGTCGCAGCACCCAGATCCAGAATGACGCGAAACCGCTCGTCCTCGTACAAGGTTCGGGAGGGAATTTCGCCGTTCGCAATTTTGCAGAAAATACAGTTATCGTCCCGCATGATAATCCTCCATACCGAAGCGTCCCCGGCAAGGCGCGCCGGGCCTGTTGTCTTCATTTATGATAGCACAGCCACACCGGTCAGCGATATACAAACTCCGCCCGCCCCAGCCGAAGCTCGTCCCCCGGCTCCAGAACCGCCGACGCATTGGGGTGAAGCCTCCGGCCGTTGACAAAGGTTCCGCCGCACGCGTTCAGATCCGTCACGGCAAGCTCTCCCGTTTCGGTATGCATCAGCCTTGCATGCATCGGACTGACCCCGGGCTCCTCCAGAACAAAATCCGCCAGCTCCTCCCTGCTCCCCACGACGCAGGGAAACACATCCAGCTCAATCCGATATTTCCTGTCCCCCGAAGAGCCGTATAATTTATGCGGCGCCTGCTTTCTGCCTGCTGCCCCGTATCCGGCATCGGCCGCCTCCGGGCTGTATAATTCCGTCTCCTCATACGTATTCTCAGAATATGCCGTCTCCCGTTCCCCCATTGTGAACCGCCCCATTTCCTGCTGTCCGGGCGGCGTCCGGGAGCGCGGGCTCTCCGCCGCTGTCTCTCTCTCCTCTTCGGAACTCTGCGTCTCCGGTTTTTCTCCCCGGGATGCACCGTAAAAAATCAGAAATACGCCATGCGCCGACGAAGCCGCCGCCGCAGTAAGCGCAAGCAGAATACCTCCCCGGTCCAGCAGAAGCTCTGTCTCGTTCAGATAAAACACCCGCATGACCCAGAGGAAAATCAGCGCAAGCGCCGCACTGCACCCGCACAGCGCCATATCTCTCCGTATCCGTCTCTTCTCATTGTCTTTTTCTTCACGTCCGCTTTCCTCTCCCTTTCCCCTGAACCCACAGAACTCCTCTGAAAGCGGAGCATCCCCGGCCTCTGAATTTTTCCATGAACGCTCCGCCGGAGCAAAGCCCTCTTCCTCCCCGGACAACTCTTCTCCCGGCGGCGCATCCTCCAGAATGCTTTCCCGCAGCACATAATTCGGGTTTTCCGCCAATGTCACCAGACGATAGGCGCAGGCCGCCGTCCGGCGATCCGACGCGTCGGCATGCTCCGCAAGAAATTCCGCGAGCGGAAGAAGCCCGGCGCCCTCTATATTCTGTCCGCCATGCAGAACATAGGTAAACGACCAGCGCTCCTCTTCCAGATCAAAAAAAATGTACCGGGCGGACAGAACAAGCCCCTCGGCGTCAAGAAGAAAGTCTTCCAGTTTGTGCAAAACGCGAAGCAGCGCTTCCAGCAGAGAACGGAGACGGGCTCCGGGCAGTGCCCGTGCTCCGTACATTGTCTCAAGCGTCTGTTGCGATGTGATTTCATAATAGATATAGCTGTCTCCGTCAATATGCCGCACACTGCAGGGGAGCAGCCCCGGGATCCGGTTGGCCGCAAGCATCCTGTAACGATAGTCGCTCTCTGTATTCCCACAGGGAATGATCATATAATTATGCAGAGAATCGCTGTAATAATGAATTTCTTTCAAATCAGCGCCGGCCTCCATTCTTCTCCCCTTTCTCCTGTTTCCCGATCACTTTTCCCGCCAGATAGCGGAGTCTTCGGAATCTGCGTATTCCGCCCGGAGGATCCGTCCATCGCGCTTCCGCCCGAAACGTCATCCGCCATGTCCCTGCCGGCATCATTTCCGATCCGCGGAAAACCGCCGGTGTGACCCCCGCATTTCCCTGATAGACAATCTTCCTCCCCTCTTTTCTGCTCGACGAGCTGCGGGAGGACAGGAAAAAATATTTGCTCCCGAACTGCCGGCTCTCCAGACTTTTCAGCTCTGCCGCCAGATCTCTCTCCCGCTTTACATAGCTCTCCCGAAAGCACAGGATATAGCTGTCCTGCGCAAACAGACAGCGATCGTAAAGAAAGAACGCCAGATAAATCATGAAGACCCACAAAACAATCACCGCCGTCATAATCAGTGAAGCCTCCACAGACATATAAGCCGAAAGTCTCTTCCGCCGCAAAAGGCTCCCCCTCCCGCACCCCGGCATTTTTCTCTGCCCGTACCCGATGCCGGCACCGCTCCCGGCGCTCTGCTCAATTCCGATACCATACATAGGCCGCACCTCCAAACGCCGCCAGCAGAAAAGGCACAAACGGGATCCGGGTGTCTTTGCGGACTCTCCCCGCAGCCAGAAGAACGCCGCTCCCGAGCGCACACAGAACAAGTCCCCCGCACAGCGTCAGAAACGTCGTTTCCAGTCCGGTCAGAAGTCCCGTTACAAGGAGCGCCGCTCCGTCTCCGGCTCCCGCCCTGCCGCCCGAGACTTTCCACACGAGAAGAAGAAAAAGTCCCGGCATACAGGCGAGCATAAGCGCTGCGGGCTCTGCGCTTTTCTCCGCACAGCTCACAATGTCCCAGACCACGGACAGGGCGCCCACCGCAAGAAGAAAGCGCACGGACAACTCCCTCCGCCTCAGATCCTGCACAGAACACAGCAGAAGAAACGCACCCGCCGCAAAAAATCTCACTGCCATCCTGTCTGCTCTCATTATTTCACCGCCATTTCATCACCCTCACTGCGAGCCTCCGCATTTTGAGCACGGCGGAAGTCTCCCCTCCACCGAAGAAAGCGGGACCTCATGAACCGTCCGTTTCAGTCCGGGACAGGCCGCCGACGCATGATAGCGGTTTCCGTCCGCTGTGATGAGCACGGTGCCGCCGGCGTGGGGAGAACAGATTTCGCAGGGATAGTATTTTCCCCCGTTCCGGTTCCGGAAACCCGCAAGCTCTGACCAGGCCGCCGTACGAATCGACGGATTCAGGTAGCTGCAGCCTGCGCTCCGATGATAGACGGTCCCCGTATCGGTGATATATACCATGGTTTCTTTTCCGGAGCCGTCATGCTCCGGCAGTTCTCCGCCCGTATCATAGCCGACCCACGCGTGCGCATAAAAACGGCTCTGCAGCGTGAGGTCTTTCACGCCCGGGATTCTGATAAAGGGGCATACCCGGTAATCGGCGACAAGATCGACCGCATCATCGCCGGAAAGAATGGAGGACTGCAGATAGGAAATTCCGGAGGCTCCACCGCACAGACAGCTGTGATCGAGATATTCCCGCCCCGCCAGACGCTCCACCGAACTCCTGACAAAGGTCTGCGTGAAGAGCATCGCACCCAGCGCCTCTGCCGCTCCGGCGTCCGCACCGGTCTCCCCGTCATAGGTCAAATCCCCCGCCTGCAGATCCAGCACATCGGAAAGTCCGCAGCGGTAATAATAACAGTACTCCGAAATCTGCGTCCCCGTCTCATGGAGCGCCGCAAGCATATGGCTCTGCAGGCGCATCATGTCAAAGACAAACAGTACATCCACCAGAAAGAAAATCACCAGAGGAAGAACAAAGCTTGCCTCCACCGTCATGGAGGCCGCCATTCCTCTGTCTCTCTTCTTCCGGAAATGAAGCGGAAGCAACGCCCTCTTGAACATCGGACTGCAGGCCCGGAGAGCTGCTCTGATCTGTATTCTGCTTTGCCGTTTTCTCCAAAAGGGCATCGTTTCCGCCTCATTTCCCGCAATTCCACTCAGTTGTAGCTGATTTCCCGGCGCATCGGACAGACATAGCCGAACGCGCTCCTTGTCGATGATTCCAGCGCAAAGCTGTCCATGCACCAGTCCATCCGGAAGTTCTCATTTCCCTCCGTTTTCCGGATATCCATTTCCATAATGTCCATCAGGCGGCAGCTCTTCTGCCATCCGTTCTCCAAAAACAGAAATACGCGCAGATATTCCTCATAACCAAAGCCGCTTCCGCCTTTCTCCCCGCGCGTCGACACGCCGGGCGCAAGAATGGAAAAAAGCGTCGTTTTCCAGCTCCCGCTGTCCTTGATCAGAGGAACCTTTCCCCCGGCAAAAATCGTCTTCACGTCCTGAAGACTTTCCACGTAAGCCCACGCCAGAAGAATCGCCGTCTTCATCACCTCCGACATCTCCGGCACCAGAAGAACCGTGCACACGGTCGTTGCCAGCGCTTCCGCCTCCCCCTGCTTTCCGGAATCTGAAAACAGGTACAGGCTGTTGATTCCTGCTCGGATCAGCAAAAGCCGGCCTGCCATGCGGTTCAGATTGCTCTCATCGCTGCTCTCTCCGAACAAAATGTATTCGATCTGATAGGAAAGTCTGCCGTCTTTGCTCCGGTTCCTGAAATAGCTGCACTTCTCCATGACATACTCGCCGAACAGGAGGGGACCCGCGGGAGCGTAGCCGTGCGTATTTTTCACCTCCAGACCACTCCCCGTATGAAGTGCGCGGCGGGACAGACAGCAGTCAGGATCCGCGGAGGCCTCCGACACCTTGAACGAATGTCCCAGAACCTGATACAGTGCCAGCCGGTCAAGAAAGGAATCCGCCGCTTCTACCGGATCCTGCTCCGCCGGCGGCAGCTGTTCTCCCTGCTCCTCCTTTTCCCGTCTTCTCTGTGCCGCCCTCTCTTTCAGCTCCTGCATATCCCTCTCATTTTCCGCCTTTCTCCGGGACCATTCCGTCTCGTCCGCACCCGCAGCCTGATACTGGTAAACGAGCGAAAGCAGCTCCGCAGCCGCCTCTCCCGCAGGATCCGCAAGCATATAGGCTGTGATCTGCTCCCGGAGCGCCGCGGCCTCCCGATCCGCCGCGCAGCGGGTTCCCGTGAGGCAGAGCTCTTCCGTCGCAAGACCGGTAAAGCTCTTGTCCGCCCCGAACGGAAGCTTCCCGCAGCGCGTATAATTCTGTTTCAGATAAGACAGCAGATGCTCCCTCACTCTGCCGTCCGACGGAGATGACGTTCCATAGCCCTCATCGACGAAAAAAAGATCGTACTGCCGCAGAAGCTCCCGGTTAAATTCCCCGAGCACGGAATTCATCGCCGCATCCGTGGCGAGCTCCACCTGCATCCGGATCATATTTCGTCTTGCCCCCTCGATGAGAACGAAGAAAAGAGACAGCACGATCGAAAGCGACAAAGAGAGATAAACCGTGAGATATGCTCCCGCCCTTTTCATTCCCGTTTTCATGACATGATCGTGTTGCTATCTGCCGTGATTTTTTCAAACACGCGCTTCACCAGCCGTGTGAGCTGTGTCTTGAAGATAATGACAAGGCCGATCAGAACCACAATGATCAGAATGATTTCCACCGTTCCCATGCCCTCCTCGTCTCTCCACCAGTCCATAAGCATTTTTTTCATCATCAATTCCCCTTTCCCCCGCCCGTGGCGGGCTCTCCCTGCTGTGAATGTAAAAATATGTAAAACACCGGCACCCCCGCGCTATTTGCCGGGAATCACATGGCGAAGCTGCTGTATGCCGGAATGACGATCATCACCATCGTGACCACCAGCATAAGAATCATCGGCAGGAGGAGCTTTGTCCCCGCCTCCTCCCCCATCTGCCTCGCGAGGGACCGCCGCTCGGCAAAGGCCGCCGACGCTTCATTCTGAAGAGCTGTCAGCAATGTCTGATTGCCCTTTCTCAGGTTCTGCGTCAGAAGAGAACAGAACCGGGAATACTGCAGCAATCCGCAGCGCTGCCCAAAATGCGTATAGCATTCCGATTCCGGCACGCCGCTTCCCAGCTCGCGGCACATCAGCAGAACCTCCTCATATACAAAGCGTTTCTCTCCGCCCCGCTCCAGCTCCTGCTGATAGTCCCGCCCGATTCTGACAAAAGCGCTCCGTATGCTCATTCCCGCGCCCGCAAACAGGGCAAGGCGGCTGAGGAGCTTCGGATAATCCATACGAAGCTGACGGCTTCTCTGCTCAATTTTCCTGTGAAGCCCGGTATCGGCCCCACGAAAACGGAGCCCTGCCAGCAAAAGCATCAGAAGAAACAGTCCAAGTCCCGGATTTTCGTCTCTGACCGACCATGACAGTCTCCTCCCCTCTACCTTTTCCGGAAGATAAAGCATTGCATCCTCCGGAGCGCTCCGATCCCGCTCGGACAGCGCTCCCGCAATCGCAGCATGGAGTTTTTCCGTCTCATCCCGCACGCCGGCTACAACAAGTACATCAAACGCTTCCTCATACTGCCTCTCGCCCAGCCGGAGCCTTACCGTCACAGTCACCGGAATACTCTGTCCCTCCTCTATGTCATTGTTATGAACCGATCCGTCCGCATCCAGCAGCTCATAGCGGCTGCTCTCCCATGTGATGCGAAATGGACAGTCGTCCAACGCGGCCGGCATGAAAAGCCTCCGGCTGACATGAGCAAGATCCTCGTTTTCTCCGGCCAGCTCTTCCGCGAGATATTGTAGTATTTCCCGAGCCATGGCATCCGTCTCTTCCGCGGTATAGGCCCTTGCGTGCACCGTGACGGGATAGCTTCCAAGCACTTCCCCGTCCTCTCCCTGCGCCTCCAGCAGGTATTCCTCGCCGGGCTGTCCATAGCCCGGCCTCGGCAGCGCTCCGTTCTCCCGGATTGAATTTTCCCGCAGCGAGGAGAGCCGGACCGTCAGAGCAAAGTACGCCGCTCCGAACGCCATAATAAGAAAAACCCGAAGCTTCTGCGTATAATACTCCTCCTCGCAGCACCCGCTGCGCGCCGCCGGATTCAGAATCTGCAGATCCGTCCGAACCGCCGCCGAGGAAAACGGCAGCCTCGCCGCAAAAAATCTCCTCCGGCAGAGGCGCTTCTCACGGCGGATGGGACGGCTTCTTCCGGAGCCTCCCCCGCGGCGGTACAGCCAGACAGCCATCCTCGCAAAGGGACGCTGCCACAGCGGAAGCCGACTGCCAGCAGGTACACTCTCCCGTCGGGAAAGCATTCCCAGAACAAGGAACGCCGCCAGAACTCCAATGTATAAAGCGATATCCCCGAAGCCTTTTACCAGATTCTTCATGTGTCTGTCCCACCCCTCCATCACATTCGGATGGAAACGATCCGCTCCGATATACTGTACGCGCACAGATAAACCAGCAGGCACACCGACATAACGGCAATTCCTGCCGCGTTATGATACAGAGGGGCAAAAAACCCCTCGGAGGTTGAGCCGACATACAATACAATCAAAAAGGGAACCCCATCCATAATTTTCTGCTCCATCTTCCGTGCTGCAATCAGAACCGCTATCTCTTTCTCCACCTCCATACGATCCTGCAGCAGCGAAATCGTTCTTCCCATGATCTCCACCATACTGCCGCCGCTTCTTCTCGCAATCGCAAATGTCTGTGAAAATTCGCGGATGTCCTCTATTCCGCTCCGTTCTCCAAAATCAAGCATCAGTTTTTCCACCGGAATCCCGGCATCCAGCTCCTGTATCATCAGATAAAATTCCTGCGCGATCAGACTTTCCTCTCCATACAAAAGCGCCATTTCCCGCCGCGTCTCGCGAATCACATTTTCCGCGGAATACCCCGCCCGAAACGCGGTGATCATACTGCCGAGCGCTTCTCTGAATTCCCCTGCCAGCTCCGTCCTGCGCTTTTCTTTTTTCCGCCCGCTCATTTTCCGGCAAAAAGGCAGGAGGAGTGGCAAAAGAAACGGCACTGCCGCCCATGAGCGGTAAAAGAACCACGCAAAAAACAGGATCAGCGCCATCCCGAGAGCGGCAATCTCCGGGTTCTCCTTTACAAAGAGCAGTCCCGCGAGGCCGCGGAGCCCCGCTTTATTACAATGCGAGGCGGAGCCCCGCCGCGCGCAGCTTTTTCTGATCGGAAAGTACATTTTCTCTTGTCCAGCAGCCGCGGATTCTCCCATTTTCTTCCTCTCCTTCCTCACAGAAGCGATACAAGGTCTGCAATTGAATCTTTCCATACTCCATTCCGACAATTTCGTGAATTTCAAGCAGTCTGCGGCTCCTGTCGCGAAGCCGGCCGAGGTGAACGAACAGATCAATCGCGGACGCAATCTGTCCCCGGACCGCCGGAAGCGGCAGCTCCAGCCCCGACATGAGCACCATAGTCTCCAGGCGGGCCAGCATATCCTGCGCACTGTTCCCGTGACCGGTCGACATGGAACCGTCGTGGCCGGTATTCATCGCCTGCAGCATATCGATTGCCTCGCTCCCTCTCACCTCACCGACAATAATCCGATCGGGACGCATCCGCAGAGCGCTGCGAATCAGATCCCGAATGGAAATCTCTATGCACCCCTCCATATTGGCATTCCGCGTCTCCAGCCTCACAAGATTCGGAATATGGCGGATCTGCAGCTCCGCGTTGTCTTCAATCGTAATGACCCGCTCCCTCCCGGGAATAAATTCGGAAAGTGCGTTAAGAAAGGTCGTTTTGCCCGATCCGGTACCTCCCGAAACAAAAATGTTGTAGCCCGCCGCCACCACGCAGCGGAGAAATTCTGTGATCTCCTCCGAGACCGCTCCGAGCCGCAGAAGCTCCGGAAAAAGTATCGGCCTGTCCGGAAACCGCCGTATTGTCACCACCGGACCGTTGAGCGCGACGGGAGGAAGCACCACATTCACCCGCGCCCCGCCCGCGAGACGGGCGTCCACAATCGGAGAGCTGGAATTGACCACCCGGTTGCAGGCCGACACGATCTGCTGAATAACATCCTCGAGCTTTTCTCCCGAGACAAAATGCTGCGGATATTCCCGGATCTCTCCTTTTTCTTCAATAAAAATATGCTCGCTCCCGTTAATCATGATTTCCGTGATCTCCGAATTGTCGATCAGCTCCTGCAGAACGTCCAGCTTCCGTATGGAATAAAACAGCTCCTGCCGGAGACGTTTTCGCTGATTCAGCGAAAGATTCCGGGACTGCTCGCCGCGGATCAGTTCCTCGTCGATGAGGTCAAGAATCTCTCTGTCCTCTACCTCTCTGGAAAAATCAATTTTTTCAAGGATTCTGCGGTGCAGCGCTTCACGGATATCACCCTTTTCTTCATTATTCAAGGCCACCTCTCTCCGACGGATTGGCCGCCGCCCCGCAGCGCAGCTCGCCGACATCCTCCATCAGCTTCCGCACACAGGCCGCCAGCTCTCCATGCGTCAGCTCGCAGAGATTTGCCGGCAGCTCCCGGAACAGCGGCAGCTGCCACCGCCTCGTCTTTGCATAGACGTCCTCATATCCGCGCTGTCTCAGAATTTCCCGGTACTGCTGCATCCGGGCCTCTGAGATCCGGCAGCCCGGCCGGATCAGTGTAATGACGAGGGCGCATTCCCGCAGGACATCGAGCAGGCCGTTGGTTGACTCCGACAGATCCAGAAGAAGATATTCATACTCTGTGACCTCCTCTATGGTCCGGAACAGATCGATCCACTGATCCCTCTGTATCGACTGCAGCTCCAGAAACGAATGCACCGGCGGAATCATGAACAGTCCGCCGATCTCCTCCGCCATCAGACCAATCTGCGCCGCCACCTTGGCTCGCGCCACATCGTTGTAGTACACAAGGTCACAGACGCTGCCGCGGAACTGTCTCCCTAAAAGCTGTGTAAAGCCGCTGTAATTCTCAAAATTCATATAGAGCGTCCGGTATTTCTGCGCAAGGAGCTGCCCCAGCGTAAGGGAAACCGTCGTCTGAAGACAGCGGGTGTTCGGCGAGTAGATTCCTATGATTTTGAGCTGCGTGCTGTGACGGAGCGCCGGCAGCGCAGCCCCGCCGTTTTCTCTGCTCTCTTTCATACAGAGCTCCAGAATCGCCGCAAAAATCACCTCCATCGACTGATATTTGCTCACCACTCTGAGTCCCGGTCCCAGATATTGCTCTGTTTCTCCTAAAATAAGCAGCTCGCGGAAATCCGCCTCCACCACCTTGCCCCCATATTCCGACTCTGCGACGACAAGCACGGCCGTATTGTCCCGGTTCATTTTAAGAAGCATCCTCTCCGGACTGAAGAAAGCGCAGATCTCATACGGCAGCTGCTTTCTCTTGAGATATTCCAGAAGATGCAGCGCATAGCTCCGCTCGTCATCAAGAATCACGATATTCGGCAAATCCATGGCACGTCTCCTTTCACTCAGAACACGCCTCCTGCATGGGCAAGAAATACAGCCCCGATCGGGAGGGCCAGATGAATACGGGCATCCCGTCTCCGTTCTGAAATCATGACGGGCAGCGCCGCGGCCGCCGCAAGGACGAACGCCCCCGCCGCGCAGCGCAGAAATTCCGCAAAGGGCCAGAACAGGGATAACACCGCCAGCAGTTTGATATCCCCGCCCCCAATGCCCCCCAGCCGCCGAAAGATGCCGAGAGCGAGGATCACCGCCGCAGCGCCGCACAGGGCCGACGTCCCGCCGGGGATTCCGCCGCTTTCAAAGCGCCAGCAAAGCCCCGCAAAAAACGCAGGCAGAAGCCAGACATTATAGATTTTTCCGCGCGCCGCATCGCTGGCCATCGCGCCCGTAAGAAACAAAAACAGGACAGGACTGCGTTCATTCATAAGAATCCTCCATGCCGAAGCATTTTCGTGCGAGGTGCGCGCCGTAATCATCTCGCGCCGGCGCACAGTGTGCCGAGCCGCTCTGCGGCTCATACCGCCCCGCTGCCGGGTTACTTGGAAATGAAAAAGATACAGGAACAGAAACGATACAAAACAGGAAAGAAAACAGAAAAAGTGAAAGAAACGGAAGACGAAATGAAAGGAACAGAAAATATAAAATACAGGTCAAAAAATGAAGGAAAAATATGACTGGAACCAGTCGTGAAGCTCCGGGGATCACCGCAGAACGGATCCCGTCCGGCTATGAAGGAACTCCTGTGCGCTGTACCCGACGGGCACCACAGACTCGCACCGGAATGTGATTAGACTATAGCCTTATGGGCGAGGAATTGCAATACTTTATTATGCAAATACTACTTTTAGTATTTTCGAGAGGCTTTTCAACTTAAACGCGGAAGTTTGACACCCCGATCCGTACAAAGCCTTACCGGGCTTTATTTTTGTATTGAAAATTTCCCGTAACCACGCACGTTTTAAAGCGTTCACTCTTAATGACTCAGACCTCTCGCCCGTTTCCTCGCCGCTTCTCTCTGATCCTGCAATAATCGTCTCGGCTTACGATAAGTAACGGCAGACTTTGGCATTTCATAGGTCTTATCGATATCGGTTTCACCTATGCACTTAAAGGTATCGGGATAATCATTAACTAACGTGTCGATTCGCCTTATAACGGCAGGATCACGGGTGTATAGAGTGGCGCTTTTCTCCTCGACGTTAAAATTGATGATCGTCTCCTGTTCATAACGTGTCATTTTCATCTGATCATTACCCGATCCTCTCCCTATGGTACGGGATAACGATCACATGGATTATTGGCGGTTCTGATTTCTGTATCTCCGCCCTCCTGATCTCCATCTTGTTAAGCCTCTCTCGTAATGATTCTCTCATGATATTTCTCCTCTGCCCTTTGGGGCATAATAAAAGCGCCGATGGATATTTCCTCATCAACACTTTTTTAATGATCGTTCTCACGATAACTACTGTATAAACTTTTCAAAAAAGCCTGCTATCCTACGCCACTTCTACGCTGTGTTAGGGTCGGTCTAACTTGACCACTCAGAGTCGACTTACATCAGCCATTTTGGGTCGGGTCAAATCAGCCGTCGGTTTAAAAGAACCAAAAAGTCATTACTATTGCTACATTCATCTCTTAGACTGGTGTAAGCCAACACAACAGTCGAAGGAGGATAATGAATAAGACAACCAATAGTAATGACTCACAGGAAATCTTATCACATGCAATTGAACAAATGAAACAGGAGCTTGGTGGGAAGTTCGACCCTGAACACATCAACCTTGCAGAGCTTGAGCGCAGGACAGGTATCTCCCGCGGAAGGCTCAGGCACTATCAGACAGGTCCCTGAGAGGCGTACCAGATGGACTGGGGATTCGTTAAGGCAGACGCCGATGACGGACAGACATACAAATGTGCTTGCTTCGCCATAATCTGCCATCATTGTGGTGAAAGGTTTATCGAGTTCTTCCCGAATGCAAAGCAGGAAAACCTCTTCATCGGAATGACCCATGCTCTCTTCTATATGGGAATTCCTGAGTATGTCCTTACAGACAACATGAAGAGCGTCGTGACCGGCCGTGATCCTGAAGGTCACCCGCTCTGGCAGCATGATTATGAATCTTTCATGAAACTGATCGGATTCCAGACGAAGCTTTGCAAGCCCAGGCATCCTTTTACCAAGGGAAAGGTCGAGCGGCTGGTGAGGTTCGTCAAGGAGAACTTTCTTGCCGGCAGGACGTACAGCAACGTCACAGAGCTGAATATACAGGCTCTCAGCTGGTGCAGGGATCAGAACAGCCGCTGCCATAAGGCGGTCGACTGCATTCCGGATGAAACGCATCGCTCCGAATGCTGGAACGTGACGGGTATTCTTCAGAATTCAAAGGAGCTGTCCTTATATCTCTGTCCGCAGCGCCGGATCTCATTTGATGGGATGGTTAATTATGAAGGCCGCCGGTTCGGCGTAGCCTGCTGGTATGGCAGAAAGACATGCCGCATCAGCCGGAAGGAATTCACCACTACTATCTACGATGACGACCTGACAAAAGCGCTGTCGACTTACGACGTTACCTGGAACCGTAAGGATCGGTTCTGTAAGGATCAGTATGTTGCAGAGCAGTCGGAGGAACAGCCGACCGCACCGGTAAAAGCCATTCTCCGTCAGTCAGACACGCCCACCCATGCTTCAGGTTTTGCCAAATTTAACTTTCCGGAGGGTCTGAAGGATGGGTGAGTCTATATATGACGCGATCAATGCCGATATCTCAGCGCTCAAAGTCAATGCTTATGCAGGAGGATTGGCGGGATTCCTGAACGCTGAAAACATGACACAGGAGCAGCTGGAAGCGATCCGGAAGATGCTGGACTTTTTGAAGAAGCAGGAGGAAGAGACCATTATTGTCAACACCCTTTTGAAAATGAGTCGGCTTCCACTGAAAGCACCAAAGACGTTTGAAAACTTTGATTTCGGGAACATCCATGGTAAAAAGGTCGATGTTCTGGAAAATCTTAAGACGCTGTCTGCTGTCTATGCGAGAAGGAACCTGGCATTTATCGGACCGTCAGGTGTAGGCAAAACTCATCTTGCCATGGCTTACGGACGGGAATGCTGCCTGCAGGGGATGAAGACTTATTTTATCAAGGCTACGGAGCTGAACCAGCGGCTCAAAGATGCCATCAGTTATGACCGCGTCGGCCGGATCACCAACGGCCTCGTGAAACCTACATGTCTGATCATTGATGAAAGAGCAGAAAGCGTTGACGCGGGAGGTTTCCGACAGTCAAAAGACCTTACAGGAAGCAAAGCAGAAAGTTACGGATTTAAGGCTGCTGCTCCGAACACTTCGTGAACTGACGGATATTGCGGAGCTTACCCCGGCGCTTGTAAACTCGCTGATTGAGCGCATCGAAGTCCACAACAATGACAAGTCAAGCGGCTACTGTTATGTGAGGGTGGATATTTACTTTACAGCGGCAGAGATGATAGATATTCCCACCGAACAGGAAATCCTTGCTATGATGAAAGAAATACGTGAAAACCCGCAGGAATTCCGCTTTGTAGCATAACAAAAGGTACGGCGCAACCCATTTTACTGATTTACACCGTACCCCTTACATAAATACTTCCCTATCTGGCGTTGCCATTGCCGTCCCGGTCTTTTTATTTTCTGACCCCGATATCCTGATTCACGGCCGGTCCAGTGCAGATCCCGCCGCGCCGCTGTGGTTTTCCTGCTCTCCAAACCGATTTTTCTCCAGCATTTTGCTCATCAGTAACATCCGGAAATCGGACGGCGCCTTTTTCCTCGCCTCAGCGAGATACCGATTTGCCTTTGCCGCATCGCCGAGCCCCGCGTGTCCGAGCGCCATCAGAAAATCACAGTGCGCCTCGTTCCGCACATCCAGATCGTCCTCAAAGGTAAGAAAATCCGGCAGGGAAACCGCGAAATATTCCACGCGCACATGATCCCGGCTGTGCCGTTCCCCGTAGTCGAGAAGCCGGCAGAAGCGCCGTCCCGCGCCTCTCGGATCACCCAGCTTCCGGAATGCCAGCCCCTGATAGAAAATCATATCGGCGGGCTGGTCGTTGTAGTACATCATCCCCGCCGGCTCATCCGTTCCCTCCGTAGCCCTTCGGAAATACCGCTTCGCCGCTTCTTTATCTCCGAGTCGTTCCTCCGTCAGTCCGAGATAATAGAAGATATGATTGTCCTTCGTTCCCTCGAGCTTCCCCTCTCCCAGATTTTCAGGACAGGAGAGCGCCTCAAGAAGCTGCTGCTCTGCCTGTTCGTATTCTCCGCGGTCCATGGCCTCCAGCGCCAGCAGAAGACGCGCAAATCCGTACTGGGCCGTAACGCGCCCCTCACCGCCTTCCCACGGATGAAAACGGCGACTCTGCAGAAAGGCCAGTGCCTCCCCGGCGCGCCCGGCCGCATTGAGAAGCATGGCATATTCGACACTCAGGTCATCTCTCTGCTCCACGAGTCCGATATGCTCCCTGTACCGGAGCAGCCGCTCCGCAAAGCTCCGACCCAGCTTCTTGTACAGCTGATCGAGCTCAAAAAACACTCTCGCGTCTGTCGGATCGAGGGCAAACGCCCGCTCCAGCGCCTCTCGCGCCCGCTCCGGCTCCTTTCGCCAGTTATAATACACAAGCGACAGATTGCGGTGCACCGTCGGAAAGTCGGGAGCAATCGCCGCCGAGGCCTCCCACAGTGCGCCGGCTTCCTGCCAGCGAAGCTTGTCATACAGAAGATTTCCGAGATAATATCTCGCTTTCGCCGCAGCCGGATCCTTTTGCATCGCATACTCGAGAACCGGGATATCCTCCGGATCATTCGGGAAGCAGCAAAGCGGGTCCCTCCGCTCCGCCGCCGAGACCGCCTCCCGCGCCTCCGGCTCTCTCCCCAGCTTCGCAAGATAATATGCCTGATAGTATGCCGTCAGCGGACTCTCTTCCCCGGCCCGCCGCAGTATCTGCAGCGCCTCCTCAAAAAAACCCGCTTCGGCGTAATCCCGCGCTGCGCGCAGAAAATGAAAAAGCTCGCGGCGGCTCCTCCTCGCCAGCTCCTTCTCCGAAAGCAGCGCCGCATCGTCCCCGCACACCTCCCGGAGCAGCACCGCCTCAAAGCCGGAGACATAATCAAAGGGATCCAGAGAGAGATTTTCCTTAAGCCACGCCTTTTCCTCCTCAAAGCGCCCTGTTTTCCGCAGAAGCACAGCTTTCAGCGCTCTGGCCCGCACACTGCGGATCCCGCGCGCCAGCGATCGCTCGATCAGAGCAAGCGCCGGCTCCATATGTCCCTTTCCCGCCTCGATGCAGGCAAGATAATAGAACGCCATGTGCTGCTGCTCCGCTGTCCACGCGGCCCGATAAAAGGCATCTGCGGCCTCGTCCGTCTTTCCCCGACGCAGCAGGCACAGACCCAGATTGCAGAATGCCTCGCCATCATAGGCATTCGCATTGCGCAGCGTAAGGCGCTTCACAGCCCGCCGGAAGCAGTCCTCCGCCTCATCTGTCTTTCCTCGTCGGAGAAGCAGCATGCCATACGCGTTATTGATCCGCAGATCCCCGGGATCCCGCTTCAGTCCCTCCAGATAATAGGGATCCGGCAGGAACGTCGCGTGACGGTATTGCTCCAGATGCAGGCCGGTCAAATACAGCTCCTCGTTCGTCATGATCTGCGCGGGCGGCTTCGGCGCTTCGGCCGGCGCCGGAATTTCAGGGATCCTCTCCTCATCCGGCCGGTAAAACACGAGGGTCTCTTCACCATCGCTCACTCTGACCGATAATTCACTCTCCGATTCCGGCTTCTCCTTAAGCAGAATGATCTCCTCAAAGCTCTCCTCCGGGGAAAGGCGGCACTCTCTCCGCAGAATTGTCCGGTCTCCCTGCATCACGGTGATCTGTGCCTGCGGATGCTCCGCCGCGGCATAGGCCGCCACCCGGAGTCTGCCTCCGTCTGCTTCCAGACTGACACAGGCCTCCCTTGTCGCATTTTTTACCGCCCCCACACCACGGTAAGGCATGAAATACTGCATGAAGCTCTTTTCTTCAAAGGGCTTCAGCCATGTGAAATCCGGCTGATTGTCCGTAAAGACCCCCGTCATCAGCTCCACATACGGGCCGTCGCCGTCTGTAAGATTCCGGTCCCACGCCCGGCCGAAGTCCCCGCAGCCCCATGTCCACTGCTTCTTCCCCGGACTGATATGGTGATCTGCCACATGCAGAATCCCCTCCTGCACGCCGTAATCATATCCCCCCACAAAGTCATAGCGGGAGCCCGCCGCCATGAGCGAGGTAGGTACCGGAATATTTTTGTACCAGGAAATGTCTACCCCCTCACTGTAATCCTTTTTATAGTAGGTTCCCATGGCTATCGGCCACCGGGAAACATCCCGCCTGCCGTGATCCATAACAGCATGAACATCCGGAGGCATGATCGTCTGTGTGTTGTCGTTGACCGGTACGGCGGGATTCGCCCACCAGAGAAAGCTCTGCGGGAGGGCTGTCCGGTTATAGAGCTGTCCCGTAATTTCTATACGGGCTTTCCCGGGCCGCAGCGTAATCCGGCAGATGGCTTCCGTTCCATAGATTCTGTCCACATCGTGCAGCAGCACGGAGGCGCTGCCGTCCTCTCCCTCCTCCGTAACATAATCTGTCGGAAGAAAGGTCGTCGGTCTGTGATGCTGCGGCCAGTTAAACTCTATGCCGCCGGAAATCCACGGACCGAGAAGCCCCACCAGAGCCGGCTTGATCACGTGATTGTAATATACGAAATCATATCCGGTCGTTTTGTCCTGCGCTCTCTGAATCCTCCCCCCGAGCTCCGGCAGCACCATGACTTTCAGATATTCGTTTTCCAGAAACACAGCCCGATAAGGGAGGTCTTCTCTGACATCTCCGATCGATTCGATCGTGGGATAGGGATAGACCCTGCCGGAGCTCCCCTGATAAACCCTCTTTTCAATGAACATCGGATTCTTTTCAGGCTTCCCTACCGGATAGGTAGGGATCTGCACTGTTTCTTCCCAGACTTTTGCTTCACTCATGGTGATTCTTACCAAGCTCCTTCCGCAATTTTCTCGAAAACACAATATCCCCGGTGGGACGCAGCAGTGCGAGCTGCAGCATCCTCCCGGCAGGCACCCTCATCGTCACCTGCATCGTTTCTCCCGGACGCCCGTCCGGAAGCTTCACAATGGACGACGCCTCACCGTTTGCGCTGAGACGGAGACTGTAACCCCGCACCTCATAACGGGGCAGAGCACTGCGCACCGTGAGCCGGACAGTGATTTCATCGCCCCGCCGCTCCATCCCGGTAAGCAGAAGCGGCGAGCATTCCTCCCGCACGGCTTCATACGAGGGCTTCGGATTGCCGAACATATCCGCAGAGCCATGAATGCGTTCCCGGAATCTGCCGTTCCCGTCCTCACCCATCTGTGTGCGGTAATCATTCAGGCAGAAATAGATAAAACCGTTCACTCCCGTTCGGCGATAAATGCCCAGCTTGGAGAGAAAAATTTCTCTCCTCCTCTCATCACCTCCCAAAAACGCAGGCTCACAGAGGCCGAATTCCGAGATCAACATGGGTTTATCCGGGTTGGCCTCCCGGAAACGCCCAACCGCCTCCTCGTTATCAAAGCCCTGATGCCATGTGCCGATATACTCGTTGCACATCATAATATCGCCCCGCGAGGCAGCATCATCCGGCGATTCCCATGCCGTATTCGAGACATAGCTCACCGGCCGGTACGGATCCGCTTCATGGAACAGCCGCACCGCAGCCGTCACATAGCGCTTTGTCGCTTCGCTCTGCCCGTTCAGCTCATTCCCGACGCCCCAGCTGACCAAAGAGGGGTGATTATAATGCGACGAAATCATCTCCGCACACTGATCTCTGACGCGCTCCAGCGTATCGGCTGTCGGTTCTTTCGGCATTCCCCAGAGAGGAACCTCTTCCTGCACCATCAAGCCATGTTCGTCAGCCCACTCATAAAAGGAATCATCCTGCTGCCAATGCACCCGCGTATAGATACAGTTCGTATCTTTCAGAAGCTGCAAAAACCTCCCGATATCCTCAGGCCGCTCAGCATTCCCGATCCGCGGGTCAGAGCCCGGCATCCACTCCGTGCCGGCCACTTCGATCCTCTCCCCGTTCAGAACAAATTCTTTCCCATCCGTGCAGAAGCTCCGGAATCCGATCCGCGTACGAAGAGTATCTGTTTTTTCCCCGTCCGCAATCACAGTCAAGCAGAAATCATAAAGCTCCGGGCTGTCAAAATGCCAATATTTCACACGCGGGACGTGAATCGTCTCGCCCGGCTTCCATGTCCCCGCCGCCAGCCGCTCCCCCTCGTCGGAAAGCTCATAGCGAAAAGCAGACGGCCTCGACCCGGCCAGCATTCTGATCCGCAGGGAAATCTGCCCCGCTCCCTGTATCTCCCTCTCCCCCGTCCCGGAAAGCACCGGCTGTGCATCCACAAGAAGCTCCTCTACCGCTGTCGTTTCCGTAACAAGGAAGCAGCAGGGCCGGAAAATCCCCCCGTCGTCCGCCCAATCGAACTGGTCATACCACGGAAGCGCATACGGTGAATACCGATTATCCACCTGCACCGTGAGGCGGTTCCTCTCTCCGGAGCAGACCGCTTCCGTAAGGTCCACGGCAAATGACGTGAATCCTGATCCCTCATGCTTTCCAAGCGCTCTTCCGTTCAGCCAGAAATGAGCATCACGGTATATGCCGCCGAACTGAACGCGCACCGCTTTTCCCCGCCACTCCTCCGGCGCATCAAAGCAGTACTGATACCACGCGCAGCCGCGATAATCGTCTGTCCCGCTGCCGACATTATAGGTATGGGGAATCTGCACATCCTCCGCATCCGGAAGCTCCCGTGCAAAAAAATGTTCTCTTTCACCTTTCCTTTCCGGGTCCAGACAAAACTGCCATTTCCCGGAAAGCGCCTCTTTTATCCTCATGGCCTGCCCTCCCTGAAAAACACGCGCAGCCAACTGCTGCCGGCCCGCTCTATCCCCGTACCCCTGCGCCCGGCATCGTTCCGTACACCCGGATCCGCGCCGCCGCAAAGGGCCGGCCTGCCGCTCCCGATACCTCCTGCACGGCAACACCCCCGCCGCCGGCCCGGGCAAATACGATCCGGAGCGCCCGCGTTATCGTTTTTTCAAAATGACACAGGTTTTCCTCTCCGCCCGTCATCGCCGTCTGAAACAGAACCTGCACCGGCTCCCATTGTCCGCCATGCTCACAGAACACGACAAAGTCCCCCGGAAGATCAAAGGAAAGCTCTCCCGTTTCACCGGCCCCGCCAAGAGCGAAGCTGATCCGAACCGTATCCATCTCCGCCTCGGCCGGGAAGCGAAGCTCGTACCAGAGCTCCTCCTCTCTGCTCTCCGGCGCACTGATCCAGCATCGATCATTGTCCTCCACGGCAAAGCGCGCTGACGCGCCGCCTGTTCCGGCAGCTACCGCAGCCGAGCCCGTAAGTTCCGGTCGCTCCCCGGGGCAGAGGCGCTGCAGCAGCTCCTCCGGCAGCTCCGCACGAGGCGCAAAATCCTCCGATAAAGCATAGGAAACCAGCGCCTTTCGGAATGTCCCTGCCATCGGATCTGACTCATTCCGGACATTCAATGTACAGACAAGAAGCCGGCCGCGGCCCATACGGCCTCCGAACACCACGGCAAGCCGTTCATTCCGGTGAAGATTGTCGATCATCGGGAGTACTGCCGGAAGCTCTGTCCCGGTGAGGCGTACCGCCCTTGCTCCGTGCAGGAGAGACCACCAGCGCGGATCCGTGTGATCCCCCGTCGGGAATTTCCGGAACAGAGGATGCAGCGGTTCCGGCAGCAGCCCCATGGTTCCTGAGCTGTCCCACTTGCGGAACATGGCCCAGCACCAGAAATCCGTACTGTATGAAGCGGCGAAGCTCTCCGGGAGCGCCTCCGGCGTGAGCTCTGGCAGCAGGACAAGGCATTCCCCCTCTTTCAGCCTCCGCAGCGTTTCTGCATCCGCCCGTTCCACGATGCAGCGTTTCTCCTTGTCTGTCGTTTCCGCAGCCGGCGCCGCAAACAGCGTATATTCATTCTCGTATTCCCCGATCCGGACGAACACGCAGATCTCCTCCGGGGCCGAAGTCTCCGGAACGGAAAGAAAAACGCGGCCTGCATGGAACAGCTCGCCCTGCGGCACTCTGCACAGCTCCCATTCTTTCTCCATGATCCGCTCCCCGTTTGCCCTGACGGCCCGGATCAGAAGCCGCTCCTCCAGTTCCCGTTCTCCGAAGTTATGAATCAGCACCTCCAGCTCCGCCTGCTCCCCTGCCCGGAGAACACGATCCCCGAAGCGAAGCAGCGGCACCACCGGAGAAAAAAAGCGGCGGAATTTTTCCGGCTGTATAAAGCGCTTCGGCCTGCCGAACGCATCCATCATCCCGACCAGAGCAGTTCCCTGTCCCGGAAAGTCCTGCAGCCCCAGCAGCGTAATTCCTGCCATTCCGGCCGTCCGCATCGCCGCCTCAATTTCCTCCCGGTAACAGAGAGCGGCAAGCTTTCCGGAGGCTTCATGAAACGAAGAATCCATCCCGCGCAGCCCGTTCGCCTCCATCCGTCTCCGGTAATATTTCAGATTCCTCGCTTCCAGAACGCCGCTGTACTCCTCAACTTCCCTAAAGTCCGGGTAGACCTGAAACTGTCCGGTCTCAAAGCTGACAGCCGGGCGCCCCGCGCCTCGAATATTATCCTCATAATCAACACGCGCCCCGGGACGCTCCTCGTTGATAAAGCCTTTGTTCCCCGCAAAGGCGCCGCGCCACGGCGCTCCAAGATTTCCCTGCGCCAGCACAAATTCCGATGCCTCATCCGGCCCCGCCTCCCCATACCATGTGTTGGAGCCCTCCGCATATCTTCTGGTAGGATCATAATTCTGCATTCGCCTCACCAGCGCGCTCATTCTGTCCCGCCTGCCGCTTCGCAGTTCATTTCCCCACGTGAGTGCGACAAAAGAGGGATGGTTTCCGTAACAATCCAGAACAGCCATTGCCTCTCTGCGGTAATAATCGTATTCCGCATCCTCCTCAAAGGCATGGAACGTCCACTCGCAGAGCTCCGGCTGCAGATAGAGTCCTTTCCGGTCTGCGCTCTCAAAGGCCGCTTCCGGAGGACACCATGAATGAAATCTCACGTAATTGACCCCGAAAGCACGATAACTGTCAAACAGTCTGTCCCACGCCCCCGCTTCCATCGGCGCATAACCCGTCTCCGGAAAAACCGCGCAGTTTGTCTCGCCTCTGACAAAGAGCTTCTTTCCGTTGATCGTGAAATGGCGGCAATCCTCGCTGACGCCAAAGTCCCGCAGTCCGAAGCGCACGGTTTTCTCCATGCTGCCGAGCGGCGTATGCAGCGTCAAACACAGCGCTGTGAGTTCCGGGGAAAATTCACTCCATCGCGGCGTATCCGAAGACAGCGGAACGGTCAGGACAAGCTCCTGCCCGCCGGGCTTCAGCACAAAGTTCCTCTCCTCTGCCCGCTCCTGCGCGGGCTCCTCCGTCCAAGCTCCCGTCTGTGCGGCCATAAGCGTACAGATTCCATTTCTGTCAGACATTACATGGATCCGGAGCTTTGCCTTACAGCCCTGTTCATCGGGATATACGCGGATTTCTCTCATATAAATCGGCGGTTCCAGTCTCAGCTCGATTCTGCCCAGTATCCCCGTCCAGTTGGTCTGTGTATGCTCTGTCGCCATATGAGAAGCGAAAATTGCATCCCGCGGCACACTCTCCAGTGTGTTGTCCACCTCTGCCGTCAGCGTATTACTCCCGGATTGCATATATTCCGTAATGTCATAGACCTGCTCGCTCGTGAGAAGATCACGCCGCCCTGCAAAGCATCCGTTGACCCAGAGGCGCGTCACCCGCGTTCGTTCCATGGCAAACAGCACCGTCATTCCCGCCGGGGCAGTCAGTTCTACCTGTCTCGTAAATGTCACTGTGCCGGTAAAGCGCCGCCTCTCCGTAAGAAACCACCGCTCCTCTGCATCATTTTTCTCTCCGAAGCCACGCTCCGTCACCGAACCCGGCAGTTCAATGACCCCAGCCTCCGGCGCGTGCTCCTCATAGGCTCCGAATGCGATCCGCCATTCCCCGGCAAGCGAAATGACCGATTCTTCAAATAACTTTTCATGCATCGCCGTATCTCCCGTCCCCAGACGAAAACCATCTGTGCCGCCCCGGACATAAACAGCCCCGCAATAAGCATGTTCCCTGCCGGACTACCCTTTCAGCGCCCCGGCACTGATGCTCTCCATAAAGCTCCCTGAAAAAATCGTAAAAAGCAGAAGCATCGGGAGAATCGACATCGCAAGAGCACACATGATCGCTCCGTAATCTCTCGTAAACGCAGAGGAAAGCGTGGATACAAATAGAGGTATGGTATATCTCCTGTCCGTGTTTACGATGATCAGCGGAAGCATATACGAATTCCATGACCAGAGAAAAATCAGAATCACTATCGTGGTAATGCCGGGCCGCATCATAGGGAATGCCAGTCTGGCAAAAATCCCCGGATCGCTGCAGCCGTCGATCCGGGCTGATTCCATGATTTCCGACGGAAAGGCATCCACAGTAAATGAATGGATGAAATAGGCGCAGAACGGGTTTGCTCCCCAGATCAGGATCAGAGAAAGATAGCTCCCGGTCAGATGAAGACTGCGCATTTCCCTGACATAACCGACCACACTGATCTCCGTCGGAATGACAAGCAGCACAATCAGAAGCATGGTGATCAGCCTTTTCCCCCTGAATTCATATCTTGCCAGAGCATATCCGCAAAGCGATGCGCAGAACACCGTGAGAAGAACCGCGCCGATCGAAACTACCGCCGAATTCATCACGCTCCGGAGAAATCCATGCGACAGCGTCGTCCTGACGTTCTCCGCGAGATAATTTCCCGGGAGCCACGGGATCCCCAAAAACAGCCGTTCGCTCTTGTAGGTTCCCATCATGGCCACAACATAAACCGGCGCCGCCATCAGTACCGTCAGAAGAATCAGTACCGCATACTTCACAGGAGACAGCGGCCGGAATGATCGTCTCTCTTTTTTCATATCTGCCTCTCCCTCGTCAGCCGATGCAGAATCAGCGCCGCGGTCATCGCAAGCAGGAACAGGACATAGGACTCTGCCGCCGCGTAGCCGAGCCGGGAATCCAGACGATAGGCATCATTATAAAATTTCCACATCACGGTCAGAGCGGCGTTCCCCGGACCGCCTGTCGCCCCGGCCTGCGCGTTGCTCCACCCGCTGAACAGCAGCATGGGCTCCTCGAACATTTTCAATCCGCCGATCACGGACGTAATCGTGAGAAACACAATCGTGCGGCGGAGCATCGGCACCGTGATCTTCCAAAACGTCTGCGGCGAAGAGGCTCCGTCTACCCTTGCCGCATCATAGATTTCCGGGGAAACAGACGTCATTGCAGCAAGAAACAGCATGGTATAATAGCCCAGATACCGCCAGACAATCATGACCACAATAATCAGCCGGATTGCGGCGGGACTCTGAAGATAATTAAACGGTTCCTCCAGAAGCCCCGCCGTCTGCAGCAGACGATTCATAAGCCCCGTCTTCCAGTCAAACAAATAGGAAAATATAAAGCCGATCGCAACGGGCGTAATGACATACGGATAAAATGCCGCCGTCTGAAAAAAACGCTTTGCCGTCCGGAGGCGGTACAGCACATACGACAGGAGGAGCCCCAAGAATACCGTGGTCGGTGTCGAGAGAAGCATCAGAACCGCCGTATTCAGGAACGCTTTCCAGTACAGCTTGTCCCGTGTGAATATCCGGAGATAATTCCCCGCGCCCACAAAAACCTTGTCTCCGAAGCCATTCCAGTCATGAAAAGACACCTCCAGAGAATATGCCGTAGGGTACAGCGTAAACATCAGAAAGCAAAAGACAAACGGGGCGCAGAACAGGTAGGGCCATATTTGTTTTCCCGTAATTTTCTTTTTCATGGCAGTCACCCTCCCGAAGCAGTCCGCGCGCGGCAGAGCCTCTCGATATTATTTCACCGTAACGTCCGGGCAAGATGCTCTGACCTCTTTGATCAGCTGCTGCAGAACCTCCTCCGGCGTCATGGACGGGTCGCTGTCATACGCCGCCAGAGCAACGCCAATCGCCGTGAGAACATTGGCCTCAGACGTCGTCTGCACCTGTCCCTTGAGTCCCGCCTCCATGATTTCCTTATATTTTCTGCCGAGCTCCTGTCCTCCGAAAAACGCGTCATATTCGCTGGGCTCAAGATAGATCGAATCCTCCCCGTAGGCTGCGCGGAAGCCGGACATAAAGCCGAACTTTGCATATGCCTCTCTGATGCCGTCTCCGTCGCAGTAGACGCTACGGATATAATCCCACGCCGCCTCTTTATTCGGACTGTCCTTGTAAATTCCGACAGAGGTTCCGCCATAGGTATATCCACCCCCCGGGGCCGCCATCAGTCCCCAGTTTCCGCTTCCCTCCGGGTCATTCGCCGCAATATACCACTTCTCCACCCACGGCGCGCAGGGATAGAACAGAAAGCTCTTATTGACAAAACCGTCGGCGATCGTCGTCTCCGAGTCCCCCGGCATAATGATTCCTGCTTCCATCATCTGTGCCAGCGTCGTAATATCGTTCTGATACCGTCCTGTAATATCAATCTCTGTCTCTGTGATATACGGGAACGGATCCTGATTTCTCAGGATATAGAAAGCGCAGGAGGCAAGCCCCGGAAGCATATACACACGGCCTCCGCTCTTCTTTAACACTTCCTTTCCTCCGGCAATAAACGCGTCCCAGTTCGAGAACATCGCCTCCAGCTCCTCCGGATCGTCGGTCCCGAAATATTCTTTCGCGAGATCTCTCCGATAGGCAAGGCCGGAGGGGCACACCTGCTGCTCCAAACCGAGCAGGGTTCCGGTCCGGTCCGATCCCAGATCTACGGCGAAATCATACATTCCCGCCGGGTCAAGACCGTACGGCTCTTTCGTCAGATCATCCAGAATCCCGAGATCAAACACCTTTCCCCGATACGCCATCTCACAGAGAATAATGTCCGGAACACCCTCCCCGGAAGAAAGCGCTCCCTGCAGCTTCTGGAAATAATCAGCCGTAGATACATTGACAAACTCAAATTTCACCCCGGGATGCGTCTGAGCATAATACTCTGACATATGTTTCGTGAACGCCGAATCCCAGTCCCATATCGTCAGCGTCGTCTCTCCGCCTGCTGCCGCATCCCCGGCGGCGCTCTGTTCCTCCCGGTTCTCCGTCTCCGCTGTATTTCCTGTCCCGGAGGAGGCTCCGCATCCGGTCAGTACAGAGAGACCCATGATTCCTGCTGTCACAAGAGCTGTCATCTTTTTGCTTTTTTCTTTCATCTCCCTTTCCTCCCTGTTTTATGTGAAATACCATTTACATATATGTTCTTATTGCATATAATTTCGCCTGCATTTTTTATTTTTATGTGCAATAATTCTCTTATAGGCAGAGAATATCACGACTGTTCTCTGAAATCATCCCCGTATCTTGCCGACAAAATATCAATATCTTGCTTTTACAGCGTGAGGATTTTCTATGAGAACCATCATCCCCTATGCCAGCCTTGGAAAGGACTCTTGGGCTGAGGATCTGACACCCTCGCAGGAAATCAGACAATTATATCTCTATATTCAGTGCATGGGCCGTTATCACGCCTCCGCCTCTTACGGCGTGATCGGACGAAGCCATCTCCACAGCTATCTCTGTCTTTACACCAGAAGCGGCTGCGGAAAAATCCTTTATCAGCAAAAAGAAGCAGAGCTGCCTGCCGGCTGCTCTGCCATACTCAACTGCGATCTCCCTCACTCCTATTACGCCCTGCCGGGGGATGTCTGGGATTTCTTCTGGATTCATTTTTCCGGTTCCTGCATCGACGGATATCTCACCGAAATCACGGAGCACTGGGATATCTGCCGCAATACGCCCGAGTCTCTGCTGCGCGAGCTGTTTCACAGTGCCGGAAGCGGGGACATAACGGACGCCATCCGGAGCTCGACGCTGCTCATTAGACTATGCTCCGATTACCTGATCCATCTGAAAAAAACGAGACAGGGACGCGATCACATGCTCTCCCCGCTTGTCAGAAATGCCCTCGACTATCTGGAGGAAAATTTTGCCACGGCACTTTCTCTGGACGAACTCTGCCGGGCTCTCAGCGTCAGTAAATACTATCTCGCCCACTGCTTCAAGGAGCAGACCCGGTTCAGTCCTTATGAATATCTCATCACGCGGCGCCTTTCCTATGCAAAATCGCTTCTTCGAAGCACCGCGCAGCCGATCGGACAAATCGCGTCCCTCTGCGGCTTCAGCAGCGCGAGCTACTTTATTCAGACCTTTAAGAAACGCGAGGGCATGACACCCGGAGATTACCGTCAGTATTTTCGTCAGCGCTCCGAAGACTGACCCCAGCCTCTCAGCCGTACCACCCGATTCTCGCCGCGTACGGATGCCGCTCCCCGTGAGCCAGTCCACATCATCGGTGAGCCAGCGCATGATCTCCAGCATTTGCGTCTCCCAGCGGATCACAGCGTCTCTTGACGCCTCCGTCCCCTCCGCTTCCATCGTCACATCGATCTCATCGTAGCCGAAGATATACTCCCCCGCATTCCAGATCGAGAAGTTGTTGTCCGGGCCGGGATTCACCGGACCGCCCCGCGACGCGGCGAGCTCGTCGTGACGCCGCTTGTACTCCTCCTGCATCCCCAGCATGAGCTTTGTCATGAACACGCGGTGACGGATCAGCTCCTTGCTCTCCCGGATTATACCGGAATCCAGATACATCAGCCGCATCGAGGCGGACGGATGCGAAATCCAGTCCGCCGTCTCATAATATCCGAAGACAAGCTCGCCGATGCTTCACAGGCTCTCCTGCCGATAAGGCAGGCGTCTGCTTCGGTCGCACTCCCATCCCGTTCCGGCGGACGTCTCCGCCGTCTCTCCGGCTTCCTCTGTCTCGATGACCGCTCCGGCCGCCGCGTCCAGCCCTTCGGCAATCGTAAGCCGCGGCGCATGTCTTACTTTGGAATCATCTTCCTCGATGCACCATCTGGTCTCGCCGCAAAATCCCACTGAATATCCGCGACAAAGGGCCACATGGATTCCGTTTCCGCCGTGCGGAAGCCCCGGTCAAAGAGGAAGAAGCCGCAGGGAGAATCCCCCTCCGACAAGAAATCGTGCGCCTTAAAGGAGCCTGCGCCGGGAAGCCAACCGTTCACAAGAGACAGAAGCTCCGGATTCGTCCCGAACTGTCCCTCCTCCGGTTCTCCCTCATAGCGCGTCCCGTCCATGTACGTGCAGTATCCGTCCAGCAGCGGGACGTTTCCATGAAGAATATATTTGTCCATAAAGGCGGCCCGAAGCGTATCCTTGCTTTCGCAGTCCGCTCCGTCCGCGTACCGCTCCTCGATGTCTTTCAGCGCGCGGACGACGGTATTGGCTCCTCCCCAGAGCTGGATGAACAGAGGTTGCTCATCCTCCGCAGGGATACGCTCGCGGATCAGCTCCGAGCCATCGGTATGAAGCTCCATTTCGCCCTCATGTCCGACATTCCCAATCTTCGTGATGCTGCGCAGATAGTCCGGCGCAGGGTACCCTACCCCTCCGCGTGCTTCGTGAGATTCGCATAGATCTTTTTATACGCGTCGATCTGCTCCCACATCCATGACGTACCGATCCAGCGATACGGCCGGTCATACGCGGGACAGAGTTCCGGTTCTCCCGTGAGATTGTTTCTTCGCAGCTCCGGCGTCTTCGCGCCGGGAAGCCCTGCCAGTGGAACATAGAGGACGTCTGGACGATGCCTTCCAATTCGACCTCATTGCTGTACAAAAGAAAATGGCGCAGCGAGTTCTGGTCGTCAACCTCCGTGTCCTGGGTAATGATCGTACCGTGACGGAGGGGATTTCCGAGAGCCCTGCGCTGACGCTGGCCACCTCGCTTGCATTCTGTGCCAGCGAATTGATGTTCTGCATCAGACGGTTCAGAAGATTCTGAATACTGAACAGGTCTGTTCTCTTGACCAGATAAATATATCCGTTGTTCCAGTCGTTCCAGTAACGCAGCCCCGCAAAAAGGGCAATGGTCGCGATAATAGGCCTCGCCATCGGCACCACGACAGCGGAAAGCGTCCTGAGCGCGGATGCGCCGTCGATCTCCGCCGCCTCGATGATCTCGTACGGGACGGCCGTGACAAAGTAGCTCTTCATCAGCATGACATTGAACGCACTCATCAGCAGCGACGGGGGCGATTCAAGCTTCGGAGCAAATCGTCGCATCCGCGTGATTGTTCACACCAGTATTGTCCGCACCAGGTTTTCCCACAGGGCCGAATTCCGCATCGAGCCTTCGCACGACCGCATTGGCTGCGAGGAGCAGCGCAAAGCCGATCACGGACTGATAGAAGCCGGCGGCCGCCGACATGGAGATATTGCCAAGCTGAAGCAATCCCCTGTAAACATAGGTATCGATGGTCTGCGTCGTGGCATACAATGCCCCCTGGTTCATGGGAACCTGATAAAACAGGCCGAAGTTCTTGTAAAAAGATTCTCCACGCCTTGAAAGAAATGAACATGTATCGTCCCGGAGAGAAACAAGGGTACCTTCCTGCATACACAAGAACAGATCTGCCGGACGCACTGCATGAAGCCTTTGGATTCAGAACCGACTACGAAATCCTATCTGATGTGAACATGAAGCAGGTCATCAGGCTGACCAAGAAAAAGAAGTAATATCTAGCTACATTTTTATGCATCATAAAAGCTGTGAAAGCCTTGTATCTGAAGGCCTCGCAGCTTTTCTACTGTCAAATATGGGATTATACTCCGCGAAGCAAGCGGAAATACATCCACCTACTTGCGGTTCTTCTAGAACTTATGGTTATCTCATCCAACCTCTGCTTGTCTTGCGATCTCGCGCTCACATCCTCGGATATTCAGTGCACAACAAACGATACGGAGCCTCATCCTCATCTACCGTCGGGAAACGTCCAACCCTACTGTCGTACCAAAAATTATCGTTATCGTCGTCGTTACACTGGGAAACCTCTCCAAGCAGCGCCATTCCACCAGCCGTCGGCATGATAAACTCATGGAACAAATAGGGTGTGATCGTGATGCTATCACCCGGATGCAGCAGCACCTCGGTGCCGGCAGGCGCAGTGTATTTCTTTCCGTCCGTATAAACCGTGACATCTGTATCCAACAGCTCTTTTTCCTTCGAACCATTCCAAACCTTAATTATTATATCGTTGCCTCCACGATTAATGATATCTTCCATCTTGGCTACGTGATAATGGATCTGCGCCTTTTGACCCGGATACATTGCCAGCAGCTTTTCAGCGTACGATTTTGGATATTTGTCCGGCATGGCAAGATTTCCGTTCCGTATCGTGAAAAGTCCAAATCCCCAGTCCCAAAAATCTCCTAGTCCAAAGTCTGTGATGTCCCAGCCAAGCTTATTATCTCTTATCTCATCATACTCGTGCCCGCAGCTTTTCCACTCTTCCGCTGTCCAGGATGCAAACCCCGGCATCTTGAATCCGCAATCAGCAGCAAGCTTTTCCATATCTTTTATAACCTGATTTATCTCTGATCGTTTCACGGCCCTATTCCCCCTTTGCCTTACTGGAATTCCATCAACCACTTATTGGTATAGACTTCCCCAACAGGAAGATGTATTAGAGCGCTCTTACACGCAAGATCCTCATAAACGCCATCTCGAGAAGGAAGTGATGCCCACGGCTCTATGCACACATACGGTGCCTTCGTTTTGTTTGCATGCCAAATACCAAGGTATGGCATGCCAGGATACGTTAATGTTACCTTCCTCGTGCTCTTCTGCGATTCCAAGCTCACACGGTACCCCATGTTCTGCAGCACGATCGCATCGTTATCGAACAAATCGTGACGCAGTCGTATGCAGGAATTTTGAAGCGAATACGGTTCGCTCGACCCATTCAATAACACACGGTCCGAAAACAGCACACGGTCCGGTTCGCTCCCACCTAAGAATTTGATCAAATAATCCTCAAACCCCTCTCCATCCTCTAGCGGCACGTTAAATCCGGGATGCGCACCAATCCCGAAATGCATCATCTCATCAGACTCATTCACTACCGTATACAGCACTTCCACTGTGGACTCCTGCAGCGTATATGCAACCCGCAGCTTAAAGTGGAACGGGAATACCTCGTACGTGTCGCTATTATCCTGCAATTCGTACACAATACACGCATCAGTCCTCTCAACGACCGAGAACTCGGAATCCATAGCGAACCCATGTATCTTCAGCTTATGCATCTGTCCGTTATAGGTATACCGATCATCCGTGAGCCTACCTACATATGGGAAGAGCACAGGTGCATGATATTCCCAATACGCCTTGCTCCCCTGCCATATATATTCCTTGCCATTACATGTCACAGAAAGCAGCTCCGCTCCCGTAGAAGAGGTCACGATATCTAGCTGCTCATTCGATAATAAAGAAAGCATGGTATCTTCCTTTCTTCGTATAAAACAAATGCCAGCACTGCTATCAGCAATACTGGCACCCGCTAAACTACATCAATACAAAGAAGCCTTGCCTTCGGAGCCAAACCACCGGATTCTCTCTGCAGCCACTTCCTGCATTGCCTGAATGCACGGAGGCTGGATTGAATTCGGTTCACGCAGTCCCATATCTTTTAACACTTCTCTCATTGTGAGATAGTACGGTTTCTTGATGTCTGTAGAAATGTTAATCTTGCTGATTCCAAGCTTTGCCGCTTCCTGTAGTTCTTCCGGCTTATTACCGGATCCGCCGTGAAGAACAAGCTTTGTGTCCAGACCCGCATCTACAAGTGCCTTCTTGATTGCCTGCAAACGATCCAGCTTAAGCTCCGGGATCTGATCCTTCGGATAATCACCGTGGCAAGTTCCGATAGCAACCGCAAGCGTATCAACACCGGTCTCTTTTACGAATCTTACAGCGTCTTCCGGCTCAGTGTATTTAATAACGGAGCTATCAACCACCTTTGCTTTCTCGTCGATAACACCAATGGTTCCAAGCTCTGCCTCTACGGAAACATCCGCGAACTTGTAGGACTGTGCATAGTGCCACTGCTTTTTGTCCTCTGTGTTTGTGCCCTTTCTCGGATCACTATCATCTTCTACTGTTGTATAAGAAATGGCAGCATGTGCAGCCTCAACCACCTTTTTCGAAATAGCTACATTATCCTCAAAAGAAAGAGAAGAAGCATCAATCATAACAGAAGAAAATCCTGCCCGGATAGCGCCCATAACATCTTCAAACGATGCGCCGTGATCGAGATGGATAACTGCCGGAATCGGGGATGTGGAGATTCTCTTTTCCATTGCAGCAATAGCGTCTGACCCGATATGGCGAAGCTCAGTCGGGTGAATTTCGATAATAACCGGAGCATTCAGCTTTTCGGAAATATCCATAATTCCGTTGAACATCGCATAGTCCGCAATGTTAAACGCGGGTACAGCAAAATGATTCTTGTCCGCAACCTCTAACAACTCTTTCATGTTTAGCAACATATCCTTACCCTCCTAAAAATAAAGCATTTATGCAACGGCCTTTTGGCCGATGTTACCTTTCACTACCTACTCCACCTCTCCGTTTATAACAAGATCGACAATGACTTCCGCAATAACAAACTCATCAAAATATGAGTACGACTTGTGCAGATGCCCCAGCCCCTTTGCCTCTCCGCTTAAAAGAAGCACATCTGCCATAGAGGCAAGCTCCGAACCGCTTGCTGCCGTTATCACGATCACATCCAGTTCCTTCTCTTTTGCCAGATTGACCGCATCTAGTACCGACTGCGATGCGCCAGACTTTGATATGGCTAGTACGACATCTCCTGGATCGGCAAAGCTTATCTTGTTTAAGATGTACGCCGGCTCGCTGTAATAAGAGCTTTTAATACCGACTCTTTCCAGGCGAAAACCAATGTACTGCGATAAGTTTGCCGTATTACCCGCCGCAACAACATGTGCATGCCCTGCTGCCTTTAGCTTTTTCACGCTTTCTCTGATCGCATCCTCGTCAATGATCTGCTGCATAGCTTTGATGGAATTTGACAGCTCGTTCAAGGACTCTGCGACAGCGCTTTCTGATACGTCACTCGTAAGCGACATATCTCTTTTCCCAAGGTCTCTTGCGAGACACGTTTTTAACTGCTTATATCCATCATATCCAAGCCAGTGACAGGCCCGAACGACAGACGCAACGCTTGTTCCACATAGATTTGCAAGGTCGGAAACGGTATAATTTATCACGTCCTGCGGATGGCGTACGATATAGTCCATCACCTTTTTGGCAGCAGGCAGTGCATCCTTATACCTGATACGAACAACTTCAGCTACTTCCAGATTCAAAATACTGTTATCCATAAACTCCTCTCTTGTTATTGGCGGGGGATTCCGAAGCTAGAAGCACATCTGTAGCCCGCCTACAAAGGAATCACCAAGTCCAATCGTGTATTTTGGCTTATCAATGTACCTGGACGGAACGACAATAACCTCTTCGTTAAAATGTGCTTTACTTACGGTCTCCCAAAACTCTATGCCTTTCAGGCTCATATCATACTGCAATACCTCTCGAATCTGTTCCTTCGTACCATACCATCCGTTTGCTGCTTTTGAAGTGGCGGTGATATTTCCATACATGATGCCGCTCTCGATGTCTGCCGCCAGCTTCTCTCCAACATACATTCCATAATTCTTTGTATGGATTACAATACCCTTCTTGATGCCAAACTTTTTGATTAAATACTCGGCCCCCGCTATACATGACAGAACATCTTCCGTATCCACTTCTACGTGATACATCTGCCGCAAAGTATACTTAAGTTCTTCTTCGTTCATCCCGACAATATCTACCGCAGGATATATGGTTTCAAGAAGCATCTTTCGAACACCCGCGTCGTGATAATGCGCGTCCTCATAGTACACAATGCCTTCCGGATTATTTGCCTTGTACCGGTTAACATGTGCCTCTACATACTTAAGGCGCTCTAAGAGTACGTTCGAATCCAATAAACAGTTAAAACTCGACAGCACGTTGCTGGACACCTTCGCAGCATTCTTTTCAATCCAGTTAAAGTAGGGATCCCAAAGCGGAACGGTTTCGTTTACCGTTACTTTCGTAAGAATCAGGCGATTCGACACCGGTATTCTTGCACTTTTATCTCCAAGTCGAATCTCCGACCCCTTCTGGAACTGAATGATAAAGTGTATTTCCTGCTCGTTTCGCCGCTGAACTTCGCTCGTATGGCCAATCGTATTGTCATCCAGCGCTACAAAGACCTCCGGCTTATCCAAAAGCTCGCAAACCTCTTTGGAGTCGTCCGTAAGATGCACAAGCGAACATCCGCCAATCTGCGCAAGTGCAAGTGCAGCCTGTACAGCCGTGCCGCCCATACCGTAGTTAAAGTGGAAGGTTCCGCGCACAGCCTCCGTATTCTCCACGTCCACCTCACCGCCAATTCCGTTAATACAGAAGTGGACGATGGTACGGAGCAAATCGTCCATATTTCTGATAAGTGATGCAGCTTTTAATGAGAACAGGTCTTCGCCCTTCATGTGCTCTTCCAGCAAAGCATTGAGCCGATCTACATCAAAGTCACACAGAAGATCTAAGTTGCTCGTATACCCCATCGCCGTAAGTATTTCCCCTGCGTTCCGCTTCTCGATTCTTTCCACCATGGAGTCAAGCGCATGAGCGTATTTGTTGATAAACTCTTTTGTCATCATTTCGTCTTTCTCAACCCCGTAATCACAAAACACATCAGCTCTTAACGGATCCTGCTGTCATACCGGCAATAAAGTACTTCTGGAAGAACAGGAACAAAAGAAGTACCGGAATCGATCCTAATACGCTCATAGCCATCATCTGGTTCCACTCATAGGAGTGCTGCCCCATCAGAAGGTTAATCCCTACCGGAACCGTACGCATGCTGTTTGTTTTTGTCAGAGAAAGTGCAAACAGATATTCGTTCCATGCCTGCATGAAGGTGTACATACCTACCGACACAAGACCGGGGATCGCCGTAGGCATAAGAATCTTCCACAGTGCAGTCCAGCTGCTTCCGCCATCGATCTTTACCGCTTCGTCCAATGCTTTTGGCAGAGTGTTCAAATAACCGGTTGTCATCAGAATGCAGTACGGCAAGTTTGTAACCAGGTACGTAAAGATCAGCGCAAAGTACGTGTTATAGAGCTTTAACGAAACAATCAGGCTCATGTACGGGATCAGCAGCGTAATGGGAGGAACTGCCTGTACCGAAACGATCAGCGTGTTGATGATCTTTTTCCCCGGGAAGTCATATCTTGAAAAGGCATATGCCGCAAGAATTCCGAGGAACAATGTGAGCACAACCACGCATGCCGCAATCACATAGCTGTTAATAAAGAACCGGATCTCTTCCGGGTTCTGGAAGATCTTAATGTACGCGTTAAAACCAAACGTCTTCGAAAACCATGTCGGCGGGAACGTGAAAATGTCGGCATTATTCTTGAACGAATTGTCCAGCATCCAGAAGATAGGAAATCCCGCCCAAAGCGTACCAATAACAAGGATGACGATTATAATCGCTTTTACATAACCTTTCTTTTTGCCAACCATGTCATGCCTCCGATCTTTGATGCCTTACATAGAAAATACCGATAATGGTACAGGCGATTAACAGGATAACTGCTGCCGTTGAAGCCATTGAGTACTCGTACTTTGTGAAAGCGTACTTATAAATGTATGTACTTACCATTTCTGATGCGTTCACCGGACCGCCACCGGTTGTCATCCAGATCAGTGCGAACTGCTGCAATGTCCAGATAAAGTCGAGCATCATCAGGCTGACAAGAATGGGCTTAATCGTAGGCAATGTAATATAGAAAAATGTCCGAGGAGCATTTGCGCCATCCAGTGCTGCTGCTTCATACAGATCCGTAGATACGCCCTGCAGACCTGCAAGGATACTGATCATATAGAACGGATACCCCGACCATATATTTATCAATGTAACAGAGAAAAGAGCCAAATCTCTTGATGCCAGAAACAGCACCTTCGAGTCTGCAAGATGGAACGTAAGAAGAAAATAATTCAGGACACCGCTCGGATCCATCATCATTCTCCAGACTATTGCAATGACCGATGCGGTAAACATCCACGGCAGTGCGAAAAGAACACGGAACAAAGCTTTGGTTTTATAGTTTAAATATCTGGTATTTAAAATCAGGGCAAAAACCATACCGATAAGCAGATGTGCAATCAGACTGATGATTACAAAATACAATGTATGTCCAACCGCCGGCCAAAAGCTCTTGTCCGAAAGAACAGACACGTAGTTTTTAATTCCTACAAAAACCGGATTTTTATTGACGATTACGTTATCGAAAAAGGTGTATCCGATAACCATCACAATCGGAACAACCAAAAAGATAAGCATCAACACCAGCGTCGGCGCTAAATACGAGTAGGAAACTGCCACTCTTCTCGCAGTTTTTGTACTTTGTTTTTTAAATCCATTAGCCATAACCCCTACCCCTTTTGCAAGCCAGGCCACGCTATGCGCGGCCTGGCCAATCAAGACAACTCAAATCATTACTTGCTAAATGCAGGAATCCATGCTTCCTGTACTGCGTCAAGCATCGAAGAAGCAGAATCTACATCGCCGTCAATGTAAAGTACGAACTGCTCGTTGAAGCTTCTCATAAGATCTTCAGAAGTAGGTGCGCCGGTAAACTCGTTGATCGCGTATCCGGTCTGGAAAATATCATATGCCTTCTGGAACAGTGCATCGTTCGAAGAATAATCAGGCTCTGCCTTGCTGTTTCCAGGGAATGCGTTTGCAAGCTGTGCAAGCTTTGCATTAACCTCAGGGCTCATAAGATACTCTACAAATTGCCATGCCTCTTCCTTGTGCTCGCAGTTTTCTGCAATCCCAATACCCCAGTTTGCAACGTCCATGCCGCTCTGGCCGGTGTATCCATCCTTTACAGGAACAGTACTGAACTCGAAGTTGATGTCAGAGCTCTCAGTTTTGATGGTAGTAAGATGGGAAATACCATCTACCATGAATGCCAGACGGCCATTCTCAAACTCATTTACCATGTCCTGCTCTTTTAATGCCTCGATACCAGGAGACAGATACCCCTTCTCGTACATTTCCTTAAACAGATCTACTGTCTCAGCAATAGTGTCGTTTCCGCTAAGGTTCGGCTGTCCATCCTTAAGAAGGTTTCCGCCGGATGCCCATACCCAGGAAGATAACTGGTTCTGGATACCGTTCGGAGCTTCCGTATTAAGAGGAATGAAGTATGCGGCTGCATCTGTGTTATCGGTGATCTTCTGTGCTGCATCTAGGAACTCGCTCCATGTTGTCGGAATTTCAGAAACGCCTGCCTCTTTTAATATGTCCATGTTTACGTACAGAGGATAAGCGAAGTTAACAACCGGAATCATGTACGTATTGCTCTCAAACTTGATCTGGTCTGACAACTGGCTGTCATCATATCCGGCGTTTCCCATCAGCTCTGTCAGGTTTGCAATAGCGCCCTGTTTTGCAAAGTCGTATACCCAAGAGCCATCAAGACCTACAACGTCTGCCATCGTGCCTGCTGCCGCACCTGCTGCGATCTGCGTCTTTGTGTCTGCGTACGGATTGCTAAGAGTCTCGATCTTAATTCCTGTCTGATTCGTGAACTCGTTGCAAATCTCATCAAGAGCACCTTCCGGAAGCTCAACACCCCACCACTGCTGGAACTCCAGTGTTACATCACTCGATGCCTCAGTGGAAACTGCTTCTTCTGTGGCTGCTTCTTCTGTGGCTGCCGCCGCCTCGCTTGTCTGTGTGGATCCGCTCTCAGATGTGCCGCCTCCACATGCTGCAAGTCCTACAGTCATCATGCCTGCAAGCCCCATCGCCATTGTTTTCTTAAAACCTTTCCTTCTCATATAACCCTCCTTTTATGTAATTTCATTTCGTCACTTTACGATATGAAATTTTGTTACACAGAATATACCCCCATCCCGTCATATGTGTCAACAGTTCAGCTATAAATAATCTTTTTTGTGCTTTTTGCTATATGTGATTGTATGTCTTATATAATTTCGCTCGTTATATGCTCTTTTTTCGGTTACTTTGCCATCACTTTGTATGCAATCTACGCGAATGTGGCTCATATATCTATTCCGCCACCGTTCTGCTGCCAAACCGTCTCAGTAGCCTCTCCTGTACTCTTTGCCGCTTCGAATACACGAAACAGAAAAGACGAAATATAATATATACATGTCACAAAGCAAAGAAAACAGAAAAAGCGAGAGAAACGGAAGACAAAATGAAAGGCAAAATTCAGGAAATTTATCAGCAGTCACATCAGATTTATGGCGCTCCAAAAATAGCGGCAGTTCTTCATAAGAATGGGGAGCCGATTAGCGAACGGACTACAGGAAAATATATGCGGGAGATGGGGATCCGCGCCCTGTGGGTCCGTCATTGGACGCATACAACAACATCAAGAGAGAATGGCTGAACAGATTCAAAATCGAAAATTTTGATCAGGCATATCGCTATGTATTCGAATATATCAATACGTTTTATAACACGCTTCGAATTCATAGTCATTGTATATATCAGTCTCCAGATGAATATGAAGCAGCATATTCGAAGCGGTTGTCTGAGCTCAAGCAGAGACTGGCGGGATAAGGGTGAAAAAAGTTGTGTTTAATCTGTCCGAAAGCTTGACATAGGACCAAGTGACCGACTGTCTCTGCGCTGGACCTGGTAAATACACTTCCTGACTCCGCTGCTCCGGATGAGCTCATCCATTTCCGTGAGCGTAAGAGAAATCAGCTCTGCCGCCAGGCATTGACTAAGGTCCCGGACCTCCTGTTCGAACTTAGGGAATTCATCCAGGTCATCAATAAAGGATTCTCTGGCAGACAATACGCCACGTAAAAATTTATCGACCGGTGTTATAATGCTCATGGGTGTTAATTCTCCTTATGGTAGTTGTTTTGGTCGATAATTATTATAACCGAATTTGCAGGCTTCCGCAGTACGCCCTACGAAAGCTTTTTTTGCATTTCCTCCGGGATCGTGCGCGGCAGGGGAAATATTTCCTCATTCAGAAGATAATCCGCCAGCACCGCCATCAGCACGCTCTGCTCGCGGAGCGCCTCCGCCGAGATCAGGTCCGCGGCGTCGTGGCGCGTGTGCATCCCGAAGCCGTCGCGATCCAATGTCATTGCAGGCACGCCTTTCCATGCAAAAGAATTGGAGTCACTGGACCAGACCGCGTGCTTCATGATGACGCCGACTCCCTTCTCTTTCAGCTTCTTATAAAGGAGCTCCGCCGCCTCCGCCTCTGCCGTGACGCCGATGACATCCTGTCCGATCCGCTGCCCCGCAAGGTCGATGTTCATATCGAAAAGACAGCGTCTCAGCTCCTCCTCATGCGCACAGACATAGTGCCTGCTGCCGAGAAGCCCCGGTTCCTCCGCGCCGAAAAAGACAAAACGGATCGATCTGCGGGGCCTGTGCCGGAGAAAATAGCGATACAGCTCAAGGAGAATCGAGACCGCCGCCAGATTATCATAGGCCCCCGGTCCCTGCGGCACACTGTCGTAATGTGCGGTGAGCGCAAGGAATTCTCCCTCACCGTCATCCTCCATTCCGCCGATCCGCGCCTCCACATTGGCCGACGCTGCCCTCTCCTCCGTCTCCTCCAGTCGGACACAAACCGGTCCTGTACCATCCTCCAGCAGACGCAGCGCTTCACGGTAATGAACAGCGATTCCGGGAATACGGCAGTTTTTCAGCGCCGGAAGACGCACAGCGCACGGCGCCGCATCCTCTTCGCCGTCAATCGGCATGCCGTAGACCGAAACAAACGCGGCCGCCCCCGCCCGCTCGATACGCCCGTACAGCTCCTGCCGCACAAGGCAGCCCGTCATAACGATTCTGTCACGGGCCGCAGACAGGCGAATCTCATCGCCGTCTCCAACAAAAAACAGTTCACCGGAAACGCGGGAGGATGTCTGCCGGCAGCCCGGATACCCGGCCGCAGGGATTATACGCTCCCCCTCTTTTTCACTCATCGACGGCACTTCGAGCGCCGCGCTCAGCACAACCGTCTGCGAAAAGGAAAATCCCTCCGTCTCCGGCTCCCCCGCATAGCTCAGAACGTCGGCAGCCTGCGAGACCGCCTCCGCCCGGTATTCCGTGATCCTCCGGCAGATCGCTTCCGCCGTTTCCTTTTCCTCCTGCGATCCGGCAGGGCGCGAAACCGCATAGCGCTTCACAAAATCAAGCGCCCGCGCGCCGCACAGCTCTTCATATGACATGGTTTTTCTCTCCTCCGCCGTGACAGCAGATGCGCGTCCTCGTTTCTCTCCCGCGCCCCTGCCCCTGACAGGCTGCTTATGCTTATTCCACCGCCGCCAGCAGCTTCAGCAGCATCTCCCCGGTCCCCACATTGTAGCCGGCACTCGCATATGCGCCGTCCAGCGGGCCTCCGGTTAGGATGATAAGCGGCAGGCTCCCCGGATCCACATACATTTTCCGGGCGAGCACCTGTACATTTTCTTCAAACGAGTCAAAAAACACACGGCTCCCCGGCAGGGCCTCCCGAACCCGGCGCACAAGAGGATTTTCCAGCGACGCCTCTCCCCGGACGACAAAGCAAAGCCGCCCCGCTCTGCCCGCAAAGCGCGCCCGCAGCTCATACAGCTCGCCCAGAATATGCTCGGTCGGCTCCCGTCCCTCATCAAGCCAGAAGAGGATCGTCCCCTTTTCTTTTGTGAGCCCGCTTCCGGGAAGGGCGCCGGCTCCATCGCAGCTATGCAGATAAAACTCCGGCAGGGGAACGCTCTCCAGCATCTCCTCGGCGGCCGCCTCGCGAAGCTCCAGCTCTGCCCGGACCGTTTCGCCCTCCATCACCGTAAAATACCTCTCCGCCGCAAGAATATTGCCGTTGGGCAGACGGTTTTCCGTGATGACGCGGTAATCCCCGGGAACCGTCGGAATCTCCAGCATATTTTTTTCGTCAAAGGCAAATTTCTCCAGCCGGAGCGTCCGGTATTCCTCCTCCACTCGCTCCGCCGCCGTCCACTGCATCGCGTAGCTGAGCGTTTCGCCGGGCCGCCTGATAAAGCAGATCCGTCCGGTCTGTCTGCGATTCTCCTCCACCGGTACAAAACGTCCGCCGTCCCAGTATTCCAACGCGCCGTCCATGGGGCGGAGCCTCGCCGGTATGCCGAGCGTTCGGCAGGCCGCCACAAAAAGAATGCGTTTTGAGAGATTGCTTCCCGTTCTGCTCATCCAGCATGCCCCGGGCGGCGTCACGACGCTCTCCCGCTCCCTCTTCGGGAACGAGCGGATATTCTCACGGATCCAGCGCCAGAGCCGCTCCGGATTTTTCCTGTACTCCTCCTGACGGGACGCCGGAATATCCGAAATGATTTCCTCCCGATAGCTCCGGAGAATCTCATATTCCACCCGGGGATTCATCACATAGCGGGAAAACAGCCCCGGCTCCATCCCCTCCCGGTACGGCAGCGCATTCGCAAAGTGCGAGGAAAGCACCGCGCCGTCCGCATCCGTTCTGTCCTTTTCCGAGAGCTGCGAAAGCAGCTCCCCCCGCAGCCTGCAAAGCCCGGCCTCTTCGGCATTTTTCTGCCCGTCCTCTCTCCGCAGAAAAGCGGAAAGTCCCGGATTCTCATAGCCGCTCCTTGTCGCCTCACGCTGCGCCGCTGCCACGGCAAGACGTTCCCGTCCTCTTTGCTTTTCCTCCTCCGTCGGCCTCTGCGGATTGATCTCCGCCGCCTCCGGGGCACGAAAATCGACGGGCTCCCAACGCCCTGTCTGAGGATGAGGACGCTCCGTTTTTTTCAGCCGCAGCCGCACCGGAAGAGCCGCCGGCCGGCCGGCATCGAGCTGCAGCGTCTCCTCCTCGCCGTCCGACAGCGCGCGAAGACGCAATGAACCTAGACCGGTCGTAAAAAACGCCTCCCCGTTCTCATCGCAGCGCAGTCTCGCCACATCCACATATTCCGCCTCGTTGAGGAGCATAACGCGGACATCGGCCCCCGAAGCCGGCGTTCCGTCCGACCGGAAAACGCCGATCCGGAGCGTCACTGTTTTCGCGTAGCGGTGCAACTGGTTCAGCACCGTCACGACTCCCTCCGCGCCGACAATGTCCTCCCCCACGGGCTCCGTCACGTGGCCGAAATACCGGGAATGCACCAACATCGCCCGCGACGACGCCTCCGTAAACCAGCCCCGGTCAAGGATCTCAAGCGGCTCGCAGGCTCCCGTGAAATGCCATCTTCCATCCGCGAATACCTCGATCCACGCATGATTGTCCTCGCAGTGCGCCCAGCGCGGAACATAGACCTGCCGCGCGGGAATGCCGAACGCCCGCATGGCCTGCACCGCAAACGTCGATTCCTCTCCGCAGCGCCCGTAGCCTCTCCGGAAGAAATACAACGCGGAAATCGTTCTGCGGTCATCACTCCGGTACGTCCCCTGCGCCGCGCACCAGTAATTGATATCGATCGCCGCCTGCACGCCGCGGGCCGCGCCGATCGTCCGCTCCAGCTCTCTCCCGAATTCTGTCCGGCAGGGAAGAAGCTCTTCCTCATTCACCCGGCAGAACAGCACATACTGCAGAAACATCTCCTCCGGCAGCGCCCGCACATCCTCCCGCATTTCATACAGATGCAGACTCCACACCGCATAATCCCGAAACGTCTCATAAGGATATGTCACCGCGTCGGAAAGCGGCATGGATGCATAGAGGTAGCGCATCGCTCTCTGCAACGCCTCGGGTTCCCCGGCGATCCGGTCTTTGCAGGCAGCCGCCAGTACGGGAAATTCCATGCACAGCCTGTCAAATTCCCGCTGTATTCTGTCCCTGCTCTGAATCAGAAAATTTTCCATGATTTGCCTCACTTCACTGGTAGGAATACAGCTCCACTCCATATCCCGCGATTGTGCTGCATATTTCGCCGTCCGGCAGGGCGTCCGTGATGATCCCGCCGATGTCATCGAGGTGCGCATATCGGTAATTTTCATTGAAATAAAACTTTTCGCGCTCCATCACGACAAATTCATGGCGCGCACACTCGATGGCCGCCCGCTTGGTCAGGCCGTCCTCCACGCCGAGCGTCGTGAACGAGCCATCGGTGAAGTCGATGCCGCAGCACCCCATGAACGCTTTCTCGAAGCTGTACTGCCGGATCGCATCGATGGCGGAGGAGCCGAGAAAGCCGTTCACGCCCCGGTTCATAACCCCTCCGGTCCCGATCACCGAAAGATTGCGGTTCATGGCGAGAATCTGAAGAATGTCAATCATGTTGCTGACGGCGGTGAGACGCATCTCGGAGGCGGCGATGAGCTTTGCCAGCTCAATATTCGTCGTTGAAATGTCGAGAAAAATCGTCTCGCCCTCGCGAAGCAGGGTAAACGCTTTCTGCGCCACCTTGCGCTTCTGCTCCAGATGAAAGTCTTTCCGGTTGACTACGTCGCGCTCGAGCGGATATTCCTGAGACAGGATCGCCCCGCCATAGGTCCTCTTGAGCCTGCCCCCGTTCTCCAGCTGCTTGAGGTCCTTGCGGATGCAGTCCTCCGTCACGCCGAACTGCTCCGAAAGCTCCTTGACGACAACCTTTCCGTCGCGCCGGAGCTGCTCTTCAATTCTGTTTTGCCTCTCATTGGTAAACATCGCTTTACCTCATATCATTACATGTCTGCATAACCCTGCCGCCCGCCCATCTCATCTGAATAAAGTGTAGGATGCCGGATTATTATTGTCAATTGCAGCTCCTATTGTTTTGGATTGTTTTGTATTGTTTTATCGTGTTTTCTTTCACATTTGCAGTGCCTCTGTTAAAATAAAGGGCATGAGGCTGCGTGCCGTCCGGCGGATACGGATTCCGAAACCCGGACAGCCCCGGGCCGTCGATACGGAATCGTTCCCGCGGGCTTTGCAGCCTGCGCCAAGCGCTTTGTCAGGGAGGAATCATGAAATTAGAGCCTGTAAAAGATGGCAAACGGCTTCTTGCCGTTCTGTTTGCCGCCCTTGTGATCGCCGTGAATATCAAAACCTTTGTCCGGACCGGAGATCTGTTCCCCGGCGGTGTGACCGGACTGACGCTTCTCATTCAGCGCGTACTCTCTCTGCGCGGTATCGCCGTCCCCTATTTCCTTATCAATTTCATATTAAATGCCATCCCGATCTACATCGGCTTCCGCTATATCGGCAGAAAATTCACGCTGTTCTCTCTGGTTTTTATCGTGGTGAACGGTTTTCTCGTCGATCTCATCCCCGCACACGCGATCACCTACGATACCCTCCTCATCGCCGTATTCGGGGGCATCATCAACGGCGCAGCGATTGCGCTGTGCCTCTCCGTGGATGCCACCAGCGGCGGGCTGGACTTCATTTCCATCTTCCTCTCCCAGCGCAAGGGCGTGGATTCCTTTAATTTTATTCTGGCTCTTAATGTTGTGATTATCGGCATCGCCGGCTTTCTCTTCGGCTGGGACAGGGCGCTGTACTCCATCGTATATCAGTATGTCTCCACGCAGGTTCTGCATCTTCTGTACCGCACATATCAGCAGCAGACACTGTTCATTGTCACAAATCATCCCGAGGAGGTCTGCCGCGAAATCTCCCAGGTGTGCCGGCACGGAGCAACGATACTGCGCGGCGAGGGCTCCTACGGGCACGCCGAGCGGGATATGGTCTACTCCGTCATCTCCGCCGAGGACGCCGGCCGGATCATCCCCGTTCTCCGCAAGACGGACCCGGATGCGTTCATCAACTCAATCCGTACAACCGAGGTGCGGGGGCATTTCTATCTGAAGCCCAAGGACTGACGCGCTGTCTGCCGGCAGAAGGCAGGTATACGGACGCAGTAGATGATGTTCTAATCAAAGTAGTAAATGCACCTATTAAGAAATTCAAGATAAAGGTGACGGGCGTGTAACGCTTTCAAACGCAAAATCGATGGGTAAGGTGCAAACACCTTACCCATCAACGTTTATGCTTAAAAAACGGCTTGAAATCAGGCTTTTTCAGCCTCTAATTTTCGACTCTTACATACGGATAGACAGAGACAGCCTGCGTTCATTTCAAGGAAGCCTTGTATTCCTCGCCCCAATTCCACAGGACGTCAAGAATAGGCTTCAGGCTCTTGCCTAAATCAGTCAAAGAATACCGAGCAGATCTCCCCGGGTACCACACGTTTCTTTCTCTCCATCTATCTGCCACATTTATCATGCATGATTCCGTGTAGTTATGGGGCTTTGGCTTGTTACGCCCCACATCCGGCTTCCTTCAGATTCCACCTCACGAGGCCAGGTATGATGGCTTTTATGCTGTCTGCACAAATCTCGATGAGGATCCGACACAGATCGCCAAAATCAATCATGACAGATGGGAAATCGAAGAATCTTTCCGGATCATGAAATCAGAATTCGAGGCAAGGCCTGTTTATCTTCACAGAGACGACCGGATCAAAGCACATTTCCTCACTTGTTTTATTTCACTTATGATCTACAGGATCCTGGAAAAGCAGCTGAAAGAAAAGTACATCTGTGAAGACATCATTCACACCCTGAGGGATATGGATATGCGGAAACTGGATGATTACGGATATCTCCCGAATTACACACGCACACAGCTGACAGATGATCTGCATAAAAGTGCCGGATTCCGTACGGATTATGAGTTGATAACGCCGAAATCCATGGCTGGGATCATCCGCAGATCAAGGGACCTCTGAAGAGTATACGCATTTCACGAAAAACGGAAGCCGCCGTAATCCTGCATAAGCACTGGGGTTACGGCTGCTTTTAGTTCATTCGACTGTCAAAAATGGGATTATACTCTATTCGCTTCTCTTTAATCCAAAATTTTTACTGTCCAATCCATAGTTTTTGATGGTCAATCCAAAGTTTTCCTCCATCAAACCCCAAAAAAGAACCCTGCATCACGCAAAGTGCTCTCATCATTCATCGAGTAGTTCACCTTCAAAAGGTGTAAATCAGATACATCCCTTACGGAACGGCTTATTTCCGCCGTTTCTCTAGGCAAGTTCAGATGTTGCCATGGCAGACGAAAAGAATTTTTATCACAATCAAAATCCTCTGTCATTAAGCAGCTCATGTTACTATTCATGCTCAGGATTCAGATAAACAGCAGGAGCCAGCTCCCCCAGCGCATCCCCCTGCGGCATATTCAGATATTGTATTTCTCCGTCATTCACAAGGAGGCGGTCTTCGGAATCCGTGAGCGTCCCGATCACCCGCGCAGAAAATCCGTTTTCCTCAAGACAGCGAACGGCTCTCTCCGCCCGGTCGCGCGGCGCCGCCCCGAGGAGGCACCCTGTCGAGTCCATCCGATAGGGATCGATCCGATAAAAATCAGCAAGCTCCACCGTCTCCTGACGGATCGGGATTTTCTTTCTGTCCGCCGTAAGCCCGCAGTGCAGCTCCCCCGCCAGCTTCCAGAGCGCCGTGCAGACGCCCCCGTAGCCCATCGCCCGCAGATAAAGCGGAAACGTCCCGGACGGCTGTTCTTCTCTGCGCAGGCAGTCCCGGCTGCCGGAAGAGCGCGCCGCATACGGCTCTGCAGGCCCAAGTCCAAACAGAATCTCCGCCTCACGCAGCGAAAGGAGCTGCTTTGTCTCAAGGTCAGCCCTCGCCGATGCCAGAAACGCTTCGGAAAAGCGCCGATTTCTTTGCCGGCAGCTTTTTTCGGGGAAAGCGTTCGATCCGGAGAGCGATGCGAGCAGCCCGCCCCCCGCACTGCCGGCGTATCCGGTCATAAAAATTACCGGCAGCGTACCCCGCAGGTCTTTGGGCTCTCCGTCCCGGCCGCCGGACAGCCGTTCTTCGCCCCGGTGAGCGCCTCTCATAAATCCGATCCCCGTGAGACTGACCACGGGCCGCCGCACCGCGGCGCTGACCTCGGTGTGACCGTCCGCGACCACGACGTCGTATTCCCGGCACAGAGCCGCGAGCTCATCCATCATCCCGCGGAGCGTTTCCTCCAGCGTATTTTCCGGCAAAAGCACCGACAGCGCGACCGTCTTCATAAGCGCGCCGCGGGCAGCGAAGCGGTTCTGCATCCGGCAGAACGCAAGACGGATCAATATACCGGCGGATACGGGCGTCGCTTCCTCTTCCGAAAAAGGACTCAGAATCACGGCGTCCTGCATCACCAGCGGTTCCCCGGGTTCCCGGGCTGCCGCCGTCCTCCGCACGCCCGCAAGGCGTTTGTCGATCGAGCGCTGCAAGACCGCCTCACGGAGCTTTCCCGTTTTCAGAAGGTGCCCCGCAGCAGGACTCCCCGTCTCTTTTTGTCCGCGTTCTTCTCCCATGTTCTCTTCCATCCCGTCACCTCCGGCGCCCGGCCGCATCGCGGAGAATTACCGCCAGCGGAATGTCGCAATGCCGTAGATATAAATGAACAGAATCGCCACGGGAACGACGAAGCGGAATACCGGCTTCATCCACGCCTGCACCTTCATGCCCCGCCCGGTATTGGCCTCCGCCACGAAGCGGTCCCAGCCCCAGCCGAACGAGTTGCAGCAGAACAGCGACATCACAAGCGATCCCAGAGGGAGAACATTGTTGGACACGATGAAATCCCACAGATCGAGCCACGCCGTTCCCTCCGCAAAGGGCTGGAAGTGCAGCACGCTGTAGCCCAGCGCCGTCGTCAGCGCGAGGACAAAAATACCGGCTCCGCAGATCAGGGAGCCTTTCGGACGGCTCCAGCCCGTGAGCTCGCGGACCATCGCCAGAATATTCTCACAGACTCCCAGCACGGTCGAAACCGCCGCAAATACCATGAACAGGAAGAACAGCGCGCCCCACCAGCGCCCGCCGCTCATATGATTGAACACGCTCGCCATCGTGTCGAACAGGAGGCTCGGCCCCGCGTTGACCTCAAGCCCGTAGGTAAAGCACGCCGGAAACATGATGACGCCCGCGATCACCGCCACAAAGGTATCCATGACAATGATGTTGGCCGCCTCGCCCATCAGCGCCCGCTCCTTGCCCGCATAGCTTCCGAAAATCGCCATGCTGCCCATGCCGACGGACAGAGTGAAAAACGCCTGATTCATCGCCGCCACCACGACGGAGCCGTTGATCTTGGAAAAATCCGGGATCAGATAAAAGGAGAGCCCCTCCGCCGCCCCGGACAGCGTCACGCTGTGGATCGCGAGCACCACCATCAGAATCAGCAGCGCCGACATCATATATTTTGTGATGCGCTCAAGCCCTTTCTGAAGATTAAAGCTGAGAATATAAAAGGACAGCGCGACCGTGATCAGAAGATACAGCACGTTGATCTCCGGATCCCGGATCATCATCTCAAAGCCGAAGCTCTCATTCCGACCGATGAGAAACTTTACAAAATAGTAAATAATCCAGCCCGTAACGACCGTATAAAACGCCATCAGCGCGATATTGCCGAGCAGACAGACGATGCCGAACACCCCCCAGCGCTGGCCGGGCTTCTGGAGCTTCTGATACATATGAACCGGACTGACCTGCGACGCGCGTCCGATGGAAAATTCCATCACCATCACCGGCAGTCCCAGAAGCAGGAGACACAGAATATAGACCAGTACAAAGCCGCCGCCCCCGCTCTGCCCGCACATCCACGGAAACTTCCAGACATTTCCGCAGCCGACCGCACAGCCGGCCGAAAGCATGATGAATCCGATCCGACTTCCAAGACGCTCCCTGTTTTCCATAGATGATTCCACCCTTTCATGAGGCATAAAAAAACGCCAGACAGGATTCTGAACATCTTGTCTGGCGCTGCATATCCTTCATTCACCGGCCGCTGTGCCCGCCTTGCAGTTCACCGCGTCCGTCCGCTCTGCCGCTGTTTCCAACCGATGCCGTCAACGACAAAAGAATAGCATCCCGGCACGGCATTTGCAACTGCATTCCGGCAGCCCCTGCGCCGGCGGCCCCCGCGTTATTCCGGCCGCCGTGAACGCGGCCTCAGCACGGCTTCGAGGGCGGCATATGACCGCATCCTACACAATCACGCCGTCCGGATCCCAGAGCGCTTCCCAGTCCGTCGCGCCGGGCCACAGGAAAACCTGTCCCTTGACCAGCCGGCAGCCTCTGTCGTCCGCGGCGATCTCCGCCATTTCCTCCTCCGTCAGCGGGTCCTCAAAGCTCGCCTTGAGATTCGCGACATACTGCGGCTGCTTCACCGAGAAAGGAATCGGAATCTGGCCGTTCTGAACCGCCCACTTGAGGCAGGTCACCGCCGGATGGTCCTGATGCGCCTGTGCCGCCCGGCGTATCGACGGGAGCTCGACATCCGCGACATCCTCCGCCGTGCGGTCGCGCTCCGGCCGCGAGGGCGAGCCGATGGGGCAGAAGCCGATCGGCTGAATCCCCCGGCTCACCACATAGTCGAACAGCTCGCGCTGCTGAAAGGAGGGGTGAAGCTCCATTTCAATGGCCGCCGGCTGAATCCGGCAGAGCGGCAGCACTGCCTCCAGCTTCGGAATCGTCATATTGGACATGGCGATGTGCTTTGCCAGTCCCGCGTCCACGAGCGCCTCACACTGGCGCCATGTATCCATAAACTCCTCCACGGAAAACGGTCTGGAATCCGGATTTCTCGAATCGCCGTCGCAGTGCGGCGCATGATAATTCGGAAACGGCCAGTGCACAAAATACAGATCGATCGCATCGAGCCGCAGATCCGCAAGGCTCTTCCGGCATGCTTTCTCCACCTCGCGGTGCTGATCGTTCCAGACCTTGGAGGTGACAAAAAGCTCCTCGCGGCGGACGACGCCCTCCTCCATCAGCCGGTGCAGCACCTCGCCGATCCTGTCCTCGTCCTGATAGACCGACGCGCAGTCGATCAGGCGGTAGCCGCTTTTTACCGCGCCATAGACCGCCTCCGCAATCTGCTCCGGGCTGTATTTATCGGAGCCGAATGTGCCGATCCCGATCGCCGGGATCGGCGTACCGTCCGCAAGCCTCCTCACGGGAACGCTCGCGCTGTAATCCACATATTCTCCCATCGCTCCTCCCTTTTCCTTTCCAAAGCGCCCTGCCCGTGACACGTCTCCTCCGCAGGCAGGCCGCGGGGCGTCACACACTCCCGCACTCCCGGCGGCAGTACCACATCCACCCGGAGTGCCTTTGCAAGGCCGCACACGCTCCCGCACCCGCGGCGGAAGCTCTCTCTGTTCATTTCAGTCCGGATAGACAATCGCGACCTTGCCGCAGTTTCCGCTCGCCATCAGCGCATACGCCTCCGCCGCCTTTTCCACCGGGAACTCATCCGTGATCAGCTGATCGGGGTGAATGCCCCAGCGGACAAGATGCTCGACGAGATCCTCCATCCTCCAGAGAGAGGTGACCCACGAGCCGTAAATGGTCTTCGTCGGATGCATGAGATCCGGGCTCGGATTGAGCGTGACGGAATGTCCCTCGCCCACAAAGGCGATCTTTCCGTAATCGCGCGCCGCGCGGACTGCCGTCTGTCTGCCCGCATCCGCCGCCGAGCAGTCGATGGTCTTCTCGCAGCCATGGCCGCCGGTCACGGCGAGAATATCCTCAACCACGTGGTCACTCGGCTGGAAGACATAGTCCACAAGTCCCAGCTCCTTTGCCAGACCGATGCGGTATTCGTTCATCTCAACGCCGATCAGCTTCTCCGCGCCCATCGCTTTCGCAAGCATCAGCGTTGCGAGGCCGACCGGGCCGAGGCCGACGACAAGCACCGCGTCGTCGCCGCCGATGCCGATTTTTTCCAGCGCCTCATAAGCCGTCCCGAAGCCGCAGGCCACCTGCGCGCCGTCCTTGTAGGAAAGCTCGTCCGGCAGCGGAATCAGGTCTTTCTCATCGCAGAGGATATAGGGCGCCATGCCGCCGTTTCTCTGCCAGCCGTAGGCCGCGCGAAGCGGGCTCTTGCAGGAAATATAATTTCCCTTACGACAGTCATAGCACACCCCGCAGCCCGAAATATGATAGACGATCACGCGGTCGCCCTTTTTGAAGCGCTTCAGGCCCGGGCCCTCCTCCACGATCTGCCCGCAGGGCTCATGCCCCGCCACCATGCCGGGAATATAGCCCTCCGGCCCTTTGCCGAGATGCTCCCGGTAAATGCAGCGGATATCCGATCCGCAGATCGTAGACGCTTTCGTCTTGATCACCACCTGCCCGAAGCCGGGCGTCGGAACCTCAAATTCCTTCAGCTCCACAGTGCTGTTGCCGGGAAGAATCGCGCCGATCATTTTTACTGCCATAGCCTGTCCCCTCCGTTTCTGAATGTTTCTTCCTGTTTCTCTCTGTTTCTGCCCGACTGCCCCGCGCACACGACATCGCAGCCGCAGTCCCCCTCTGCCGGCGGCCGGACTGATACATGCCTCCCGCGCCGGTCTCCGGCTTTCTCTGTCTCTATCATAGCCGAGCACACCGCAGATTCACAGTCTGCCATCTGTCCACTTATGATAAAATATGTCGTGTCAGCGCAGGTTTTTGTCCAAAGGGTATTTGCCATGAAAAAAAGATATGACAGCCTCGATTTGAATTTTACACTCGGCGGATGCACGTTCCGTCCCCTCAATATCGTCTTTGAGCAGTTTCAGAAAAATATTCCGCGCCACCGCCACAGCGAAAACTGCTATGAAATCCATCTGATCCCCGCCGGAAAGGGAACGGTCGTCCTCGAGGGACACAGCTACCCCGCGCAGGCAGGCACCCTGTTCGTGACGGGGCCTCACATCGAGCACGAGCAGCAGACCGACGCCGCCGAACCGATGGAGGAATACTGCGTATTTTTTCATGTGTCCTCCGACCGCCGCCGGGGAGGCGAGGATTCCGTCGCGCGGAGCTTCCGCGCCGCAAGGCTCTGGATCGGCCGCGATACGCAGGGCGTCCGCCCCATCATGGAGCGGCTCTTTCGCGAGCTTGAGGAAAAGCGCCCCGGCTACACGGAGGCCTGCCGCTCCTGTCTGCAGCTCCTTGTCATCGCCATGGCGCGCAGCTGCCGCTGTCAGGAGGCCGGGCCGGAGGAGACCGCCGCGCTCCCCAGAACGCCGCTCTCCGATCAGAAATCCATCATCCTCGATGAGAGCTTTCTCTATGAATATCAGACTCTCACACTCGATGCGCTCGCCCGCCGCCTTGCACTGTCCCCGAGACAGACCGAGCGTCTGATCCGCCTCCAGTACGGGCAGACCTTTCAGCAACGAAAAACGGAAGCCCGCATGAATGCGGCCTCCGCTCTTCTCCAGTCCTCTTCCTGCTCCATTTCCTCCATCGCCGATCAGCTCGGCTATTCCTCCGCCGAGCACTTTTCCAACGCATTCCGCCGGTTTGCCGGTGTAAGCCCCCGCCGCTTCCGGGAGGAAGCCCGGTCCCGCACCGAAGCGATTGACAGCGCCGATGCCGCCGCGTATAATCTCGCTTGACACCTGTCATGACACATAGGTCGGCACTGTGGGTCTGTTCCGCACCCGGCAAAGGAGGCTCCGGATGGAAAAGCTCAGGGCATTTCTGAAAAGAAAAGACATCGAGATCTCGGCAAAGCGCTATCTCATCGACGCGCTGGGCGCCATGGCGCAGGGGCTTTTCTGTTCTCTGCTCATCGGAACCATCATCAACACGGTCGGATCGCAGTTCCGCATTTCGTTCCTTACCGCTCCGGTCGCCGTCGTTGCCGGAAGCGAATATACCGTCGGCGGTCTCGCCGCTGCCATGAGCGGCCCCGCCATGGCGGCCGCCATCGGCTGCGCTCTCCACTGTCCGCCCCTTGTGCTGTTCTCTCTGATCACGGTCGGCTTTGCCTCCAACGCCCTCGGCGGAGCGGGCGGGCCGCTCGCCGTTCTCTTCGTCGCCATCGTGGCGGCGGAGCTCGGCAAGGCGGTCTCGGGGGAGACAAAAATCGATATTCTCGTCACGCCGCTCGTCACCATCGGCTCCGGCATTGCGCTCTCCGCGTGGTGGGCCCCCGCGCTGGGGAATGCCGCGATGAAAGTCGGAGCTCTCGTCATGTGGGCGACCGGTCAGCAGCCTTTCCTCATGGGGATTCTTGTCTCGGTCATTGTGGGCATCGCTCTGACGCTCCCCATTTCCTCCGCCGCGATCTGCGCGGCGCTGGGCCTTACCGGTCTTGCGGGCGGCGCGGCGGTCGCCGGCTGCAGCGCCCAGATGGTCGGCTTCGCCGTCATGAGCTTCCGCGAAAACCGCTGGGGAGGGCTGGTCTCACAGGGACTTGGCACCTCGATGCTCCAGATGGGCAACATTGTCCGCAATCCCCGCATCTGGATTCCGCCGATTCTCTGCTCCGCCATCACCGGCCCTCTCGCCACCTGCCTTTTCCATCTGGAAATGAACGGAACACCGGTGGCCTCCGGCATGGGCACCTGCGGCCTTGTCGGCCAGATCGGCGTCTACACCGGCTGGGTGAACGACGTCGCCGCCGGCCTCCGGACCTCCGTCACCGCGTGGGACTGGATCGGCCTTGCCGCCGTATGCTTTGTCCTGCCTGCCGTCCTCTGCCCGCTGTTCCATCTTGTTCTTCTCCGGATCGGCTGGGTCAGGGAGGGGGATATGAAGCTGAAATGAGCGCGCCTCATCCCCTGACGCTCCTCAGCCTTTTCACGCTTCTCACCCCTTGACGCTCCCCGCCGTCAGCCCCTCGACAAAGAAGCGCTGACAGGAGAGAAAGACCGCCAGAATCGGAATCAGACTGAGCACGGACAGCGCAAAGACATAACCCCACTGCGTAAACTGATGCTGGCCGAAAAAACCGGATATCGCAATGGGAAGCGTCCGCTTCGCATCGTCATTGATCACGGTATTCGCCCATGGAAACTCCTCCCATGCCGTCAGGAAGTTAAAAATGGACACCGAAGCGATCCCGGGCTTGGAAAGCGGCAGGATCACATGCCGGTAAACCGTGAGGACGCCCCCTCCGTCGATATACGTCGCCTCATCCAGCTCTTTCGGCACGCTCTCCACAAAGCCCTTGATCATAAAGGTTGAGTAGGGGATCACCCACGCGATGTAAAACGGAATCAGTCCCCACAGCCGGTTCACGGCGCGGAGCCTTACCGCCAGCTCATACTGCGGGACGATCATGGTGGTTCCCGGAATGATCATGGTCAGAATGATAAAGGAAAAGAGAAACGTTCTCCCCGGAAATCGGAACCTCGCGATGCAGAACGCAAGCGCAGAGGCCACGGCCGCCGAGCCGAGCACCGTCGTCACCGACACGACGGCGCTGTTGAAGAAATTTGTGATGAACTTTTTCTGCCCCAGAATATACCGGAAATTTTCCAGCGTGATTTCCTGCCGCGAGGGGAAAAAGCGCGGCGGATATTCATACAGCGCCCCGTTCGGCTTCAGCGCCGTGCTGATCATATAAACCATGGGCAGAACAACCACTGCGACGCCCGCCGCCAGAATTGCCCCCGCAAGCAGCATCATCCACTTCCGGCTGCCGATATTCGCAGCCTGTCTCATCCTTTTCAAGTTTTTTCCCTCATAAGCCGAAACTGCAGAACCGCCAGCACGGCGAGCACCAGCGCAATGATAAAGGACAGCGCCGCAGCATAGCCGAATTTTCCGGTGCTGAACGCCTTGTAATACATCCACGTCAGCACGACCTCCGTCTCGTGCCCCGGCTTTCCGTCCGTGATGAGCTTCGTCGAGGTGTAGACATTGAAGCCGCCGATCGTGAGCATGACAAGGGCAAACAGCAGCGTTCCCCGTATCCCCGGAAGCGTGACATACACAAATTTCTTCCACGCTCCCGCGCCGTCCAGAGAGGCGGACTCGTACAGCTCCCGGGGGACCGTCTGCAGGGCCGCCAGAAACACGACCATATTCCAGCCTATCCCTTTCCATATTCCCAGAAGCATCGCCACAGACATGCCGCCCCAGCGCGAATCGAGCCAGCGGATGTTCTGCGGCGCCGCATGAACGACCTGCGTGAGAAAATAGTTGAGAAGTCCCTCGGTATTAAAAACATAGCGGAACACCAGCGAGCAGATCACCCACGAGGTGATCACGGGAAGATAATAAGCCACCCGGAAGCCGATCTGCCCCCTCGGCAGAGAATGAATCAGCATCGCCACAAAAAGTCCCAGCAGCATCTGGGCCGGCACCGTGACGGCCGTGTACGCCAGCGTATTTGCAAACGCCGTCCGGAAATACCCGTCCGTCACGACCTCCCTGTAATTGGACAGGCCGATGAACTCCTGCTTCAGGAAAGAACCGAAATCCCATCCGCAGAAGCTCATCCAGAACAGCCTCACAATCGGATAAATCGTGAACGTCCCGAAGATCAGAAGCCCCGGCAGGAGGAGCATCGCGATTTCCGCCCTGCTTTTTCCTTTCAGTTTCATTGTCACCTCCGCGCCCGGCCTCTTTCGGATCGGACGATCTTATTCCGAAAGCAGCTGATCCACCTTCGGCGCCAGCTCGTCCATCGCCTCCTGCGCCGTCTTCTCACCGTTCACCACCGCCGTGACCGCTGTCGCAAGCTCGGTGTCAATCTCCGACCACGCCGCCACCGTGGGGCGCGACTTTGCTGTTTTCAGCTGCTCGATATAAGGCGCAAAATCCGCATTCTTCACCGTATCGCTCCGGAGCGCTTCCTTATTGCAGGGGATCTGTCCGCATTTCGCCATCTCCTCCTGCGCATAGGCTCCCGTCATAAAGGTCATGAATTTCCACGCCGCATCCCGGTTTGCCGTGCGGAACATCGCGATGTCCTCGCCGCCAAGCACCGAAACCGAGCCGTCCTTTCCTGCGGGCACCGCGGCCGTCCCATACGCGAAATCCGGGTACGCCCCGGCGAGCTCCGCCACCTTCCACGGCCCCTCCAGCAGCATCATGTAGCGTCCGGTTCCGAAGCCGTCCGTCATCGGGATATCGCCGCTGTTCCAGCCGGTGATCGCATTTTCCTGATACAGCTCCGCAAGCATTTCGATCGCCGCGACGGTCTCGGGGCTGTTGATATAGCCCGTCGCTTTTGTCTGCGTCTCGTCCGTCAGCGCGCCTCCCATGCTCCAGATAAAGGGACACAGGTTCCAGCCCGACAGAGCCGGCTCATCATAGCCCCAGACCTGCTGCCCGTTTTCATTGGCTCCGGCAAGCGCGCGGCAGGCCGCAGCAAAATCCTCCATCGTCTCCGGAACGGCAAGTCCCGCTTTTTCAAACGCTTCCTTGTTGTAATACAGAATTTTCGTATTCGTGTTCAGCGCAAGCCCGTACTGGTCTCCCCCGATCGCGGCCGTCGACATCGCGCTCTCAAGCAGCGCATCCGCCGCCTCCTCAAAGCCGTCGATTTCCTGATTCAACGGAACCAGAATCCCCATTTTCTGAAATTCCGGAACCCACGCGCTGTCGAGTCTCGCCACATCCGGCAGCGTGTCCGAGCGGGCGCTGATCAGGAGCTTATCGTGCAGATCGGCCCATTCATGTGAAACCGCATTGACTTGGATGCCGGGATTTTCCTTTTCAAATTCCGGAATCAGAATCTCCGTCAGCGTTTTATTTTCCTCAGACTGTGCGCTATAATGATGCCAGAAGCTGATGGTGACCGTTCCGGCCGGCTCCTCTGCCGCCTCTTCCGGCGTCCCGGTTCCGGTCTCCGTTTTCTTTTCCGATTCTTTCGCTGATTCTTCGCTGCGTGCAGCGGTTTCAGAACCTGCCGGTGCGCTGCTCCCGCAGCCTGCTGTCGCCGCCAAGCCTATCGCAGACGCAAGCAGCAGCGCCGGTATTTTTTTGATCTTTTCTCTCCTCATTTGGTTTCCTCCTTAAAATTGTGTGCGTCAGCTTGTTTCTTCTTTCAGTATTTTTGCCTGCATCGCTTCGATTTCCACGGTGAGCGTCCCCTCGTAGCGCTGCATGTCCGCGCCATAGAGCGCTCCGGATACGGACCTGTCCGTATCGTACGCGGCGCCGCCTCCGAAAATCCCGCGGTAGAGCGCCGCCCGGAGCACCGGCACCCGCAGCGTTCTCTTCTCTGCTCCCGCATTGATGAGAACCGCGATGTCTCCTCCTTTCCCGCTGCGGAGGAAGCCGAACACCCTCCCCTCCGCGACGTTGACATGAAACGCGCCGGTCCTGACACAGGAATTCTGCTTCCGGATCGCGGCGAGCCTCTGATAATCCGCAAGGAGCGCGAGGTTTTGCCCCTCCTTTTCCCAAATCATGCAGCCGCGGCAGTCCGGATCGTTATCTCCGCTCAGACCGATCTCGTCCCCGTAATAGATGGACGGCGCCCCCACAAACATCATCTGCAGGACGGCCGCCAGACGGAGCCTTTCCACGCGGTTGTCCGCAAGAAAAAGGAAACGCCCGGTATCATGACTGTCCAGCAGATTGAACAGCGCCTGATTCATCGCCTCCGGGAAACGGGACAACAGGCCCCCCATGCGCTCCGCCAATTCCTTTGCCCCGATGCTCCCGCATGCGATATAATCGCGGACCGCATCCCGGAAGCCGTAGTTCATGATACTGTCCATCTGCATCCCGTCCATCAGCCGCAGGCCGCTGCCCCATGTCTCGCCGAGAAGAATGCAGTCCGGATATCTGTCCTTGAAAAGGAGCCTCGCCTCCGTCCAGACGCCCGCGTCGACCTCGTCCGCCACATCGAGCCGCCAGCCGTCGATCCCGCTTTCCTCCACCCAGTACGTCATCACGTCAAGGATGAATTTCCGCACCTCGGGGTTTCCCGTATTGAGCTTCGGCATATATTTGTAGGCGCCCACACATTCATAGGAGCGGCTCGAAACCGTCACCGGAAATTGTGTGATATGGTACCAGCCGCAAAATGGCGATTGCTCCTGCCGCGCAAGGATATCCTCAAACGCCCGGAAATGAATGCCGGTGTGATTGAACACCCCGTCCAGAATCACGCGGATGCCTCTGGCATGCGCTTTTTGAACGAGCTCTCTCAGGTCCTCCTTCGTCCCGAACTGCGGATCGATGCGGTAATAATCCGTCGTCGCATATTTATGGTTGTAATCCGCCTCAAAAATCGGGGTCAGATACAGGCATTCCGCCCCGAGCTGTTCAAGATAGTCCAGCCTCTCCGCAATCCCCCGGATGTCTCCTCCCGTGTGATTGTCGCGCGTCGGGCGGCTCCCCCACGCCTCCGCTCCCGGAGGATCATTCGACGGGTCGCCATTGCAGAAGCGCTCCGGAAAGATCTGATAATAAATGACGCCCCGGCTCCACTCCGGCACGTGCACAACATCTGTCGTATTCGCGTACAGAAACTCGAAATATCCGTCCTCCGGCCTTTCCCCGGAAAGTCCCCACGCCGTCAGATAGACGCTCTCTCCGTTTTCCGAGATCTCGAAATAATATTTCTGATATCTCGCCACCTCCCGGAACGTTATTTCCGTCTCAAAATGATCCTGCCGTGCATCCCGGTATATCCGCTGCAGCTCGGCTGTCCGGAGCTCTTCCGGATCGGTTCTCGAAAAATAATGAAGCCGGCACCGCACCGCCTCGCCGGCCGCGGTATGAAGCCGGACCCTGAGCCGGTTCCGCTCTGTCAGATAAATGTCCGGATAGGCTCCGGTATGCTGCAGCGCTTCTCTGTTCAACGCTTCCCTCCTGCCTGCCGCTCTGCGCAGGCGCTGTCTGCTTTTTCTCCCCTCCGGCCGGAGGAGGCGCGCGGGATCAGTTCTGTCCTGAGGAGCCGTCTCTCCGGCCTCTGCTCCCTGTTTTTGATCCTGAAAAACAGATACTCCGCCGCCATCCGTCCCAGCTCATACGTGTCCACATCCACCGCGGTGACCGGCGGATCCATATATTCGGCAAACGGATAATTGTCAAAGGTCACCAGCCCGATATCCTCCGGAACCCGGAGCCCGCGCGCCCGAAGCAGCTGCAGCGTCCGGAACGCCAGCTCATTGTTGGCGCAGAGAAACGCGTCGCACCGGCCTCCCTCCAGAGCGGCCGCAAGCTCCTCCCCGAGCGCCGCTTCGTCCGGCGTGCAGCAGATCACGGCGCTTCCTCCGCCCTCCAGCTCTCTTACCGCCTTTCGAAAGCCCTGCACACGGCTCTTTGCAAAGACCGTTTCCTCATTCTCAATGACCAGCGCGGGACGTCTGTACCCCTCCTCCGCCAGATGCCGCACCGCGATGCCGCTTCCCTGCTCATTGTCCACATCGACCCATGCGAGCTGATCGCTCAGTATCGCGGGGCTTCCCATGACGACATACGGAAAGCGCTCCTTATCCAGCATGGCCATCAGATGCAGATTGACGCTGGACGAGGGGATGATGAGGCCGTCCGCCTTTTTCTCATACACCAGAGAGCTGATCACCCGGCGCTTCTCATTGTCGTTTGTGATGAGCAGATTGTAGCCGTTTGCCTGCGCGATGCGCTCCATCGCAAACATGCTGCGGTTGAAAAAATTATTGGCAAAGTCCTTTTCGTTGTCCGCGTCGATGATCAGGGCAATCGTGCCGGTGCTGCCCGTCGCAAAGCTCTTGGCCAGACTGTTGGGGTGATAATCGAGCTGCTTCATTGCTTTCTGTATCCTGTTCCTCGTCTCCCCGGAGATGAGAGAGCTCCCGTTCAGCGCTCTGGATACCGTGGACGGAGATACCCCGACAAGCTTTGCAATGTCCTTGATCGTCGCCGACATAATCACGCCTCCCGCCTTTGCAATCGTATGCGTTATTTTTCTTTATATCCCGCATTTAATGCATTTATTTCTTATGCAACCGTTTGCATTTATTATAATATCGCACCGTTCTCCGTCAATAGTGGGATTCTTCACAAAAAACGTCCCCTTCTTTTGTGTACTTCCGTGCCACACTCTATGCAAGCCCGCATAAAAAATCAGCGCCTCCCCGCTCTCCGGGAAGACGCTGACCATATTCATCGCACGGCCGGGACAAAAGCTCAGCCTCTGACCGCCGCGATCTCCTTTTCATATGCCTCGCAGTCGGCAAACCACTCCGTTTCCTGCGGGACGCCGTTTTTAGCACAGTAATAATCCCACACATCACCGAACGGCATGACCTTGACCGCCTCGCGCAGGCTCATCAGCTTCGTGAAGCTGCGCTCCTCCTGAAGCCTTGCCAGCTCGGCGTTCGGCGTGAGCTCCGCGTACAGCAGAGCCTTTTCCATGCTCCGCATCCCGTTGGTCCATGCCGCGACGCGGTTGATCGAAGCGTCGAAGTAATCCATTCCGATAAAGAATCTCTGCGGATCGTTGCGCACGATTTCCTGCGCAAGCTCCCTCAGATCGTCATTAAACAGAACGACATGATCCGAGTCCCAGCGCACCGGGCGCGAGACATGCAACGCCATCCGGTCGCCGAACAGCAGCAGCGAGGAGAGCTTATCCGCCACATTCTCCGTCGGATGGAAATGCCCTGTGTCGATGAGGCACAGCAGGTTGTTTTTCGCCGCATAATTCATGTAGAACTCGTGCGAGCCGACCGTCATGGACTCAAGGCCGATGCCGAACACCTTGGATTCGACCGAAATATAGACCGCATCGTGATCATACGGAACCGAGATGATCTGGTCGAGGGAATTTTTCAGCCTCGCTCTCGGTCCTTTCCGATCCGCCGGAATATCCTTGAAGCCGTCCGGGATCCAGATGTTCATGAGGCTCGGCTGGTCGGTCTCCCGGGCAAAATATTCCGTGATTTTAAGACAGGCGATACAGTGCTCGATCCAGAATCGCCGCACCTCCTCATTCTCCGACGAGAGCGTCGCATCCGCCGCCAGCGGATGCGAGAACAGCGTGGGATTGAAATCGATGCCGAGACCGTGCGCCTTTGCGTACTCGACCCAGCGGGCAAAGTGCTTCGGCTCGAGCCTGTTGCGGTCGGCCCACTCCCCCTCCTCAAAAATCGCATAGCTCGCGTGCAGATTGATCTTATGATGCCCCGGCACATAGGACAGAACCTTGTCCATGTCCTGCATCAGCTGCTCCGGCGTCGTCGCCTTGTACGGATAATTCCCGGTCGTCTGAATGCCGCCCGACAGCGGCCCTTTCTGGTCAAAGCCGACCACATCGTCGCCCTGCCAGCAGTGCATCGAAAGACGGATCCCCTCCGCCGCCCCGATGGCCCTGTCCGTGTCGACGCCGAGCTCCGCATAGCGGCGCTTCGCCTCTTCATAGCGTTCCTGTAATGTCATTGCGCAACCTCCTGCATCCCCTGAAAGCATTTACCCGCAGCGCCGGCCCTGTGCCGGACTTCTGCACCATGACATCATTATTCCAGAAAAAAGCGTTCCTGATAAGGTCCGCACTCACAATAAAAAGCGTCCGTTTTTGAAATTCCCGATAGAGAATCCGCGAGCGGCATATCGTATAATATAATCATAAATACAATCAAGGAAAAGAACAGAAGCGGCGGGCGTTTGCGCGTTCCGCTAAGGAGGAGTCCGAAAATGAACCGTGACCTGCTGAACCGGCTCAGCCGGATCACCGAAGAAGAGAGGAAGATACTTCAGGGAAAAACGGAGGTCGACCGGACGCTCTACTACCGCGCCGATTCTGCGGGCGCGTCCGAAAATGAAATCGATTCCTCCATCGTGCTCGCCAACGGACGGCAGATCGACATCCGCCCTCATGTGCGCTTTCTGCATTTTCCAAAGCACACGCATAATTTCATCGAGTTCGTCTACATGTGCCGCGGCGCGACCACGCACATCATCGACGGCAGCCGCATTATTCTGAAAGAGGGGGATCTCCTTTTTCTGAACCGGCACGCCGTTCAGGAGATCCTCCCCGCCGGCCGGCATGACATCGCCGTGAACTTCATGATTCGCCCGTCTTTTTTTGATTCCTCCCTGCGCATGATCGCGAGGGAGGAGAGCCCGCTCCGCGACTTCATCATCGGCTGTCTGACCGACACGGATCGGGGCGGAAATTATCTGTATTTCCGCGTCGCGGAAAACCTGCCCGTACAAAATCTGATGGAAAACCTCATCTGGACCATGCTGAACGACGTCCCCAACCGGCGGACGCTCTCGCAAACCGGCATGGGGCTCCTGTTTCTGTACCTCATGAACTGCGCGGGCGAGATACGGACGCCGGAGGCCTCCTATGAGCAGCAGCTCATCATCCGCCTCCTCTCCTACATCGAGACGGAATACCGGGAGGCCTCCCTGTCCGGCTTTGCCGCCGAAAACCGCATGGATCTGAGCTCGCTGAGCCGTCTCGTCCGGGCGGAAACCGGCAGCACGTTCCGCCTGCTGCTGCAGGAAAAGCGGCTCTCACAGGCCTGCTTCCTGCTCCGGAACACCATGCTCTCCGTCGATGAGATCTCCGCCGCTGTGGGATACGAGAACACCAGCTTCTTCCACCGGCTGTTCCGGCGCAATTATGGAATGTCGCCGAGGGAATACCGACGGTTTCCATTTACGGAATGAAGCTCCTGCTCTCAAATCCTCCCCGCCGCAGCATCCCTGAAAAACAGATAGCTCCCCGGGCCCCTTTCATATGTCGTGCCGTCGATCACGATCGTCGCCGGCACCGGCGTCGTGATGACGTAGCGGACGGCAGGCTCGCTCTCCGTGGTGTCCCGCACGTACTCCCACTCCGATACGATCTCGCCCCGCGCCGTCATCAGCCGGCCTTTCAGGAAGCCGAGCCTCTCGTCCGGATGCGGCTCGATGACCGCCCTCTCATAGCCCGGCGCAGTCTCCGCCGTGCGGATGCCCGCTGCCTCTCCGTACAGCCAGTCGAGTACCGCGCCGTAAGCGTAGTGATTGAAAGAATTCATGTCGGTGCTCCAGAAGCCGCCGTCCTCCATCACGCCGTCCCAGTGCTCCCAGATCGTAGTCGCTCCGTGCTCCACCGGATACAGCCATGACGGATACTCTCTCCTTAAAAGGAGCGAATACGCCAGATCACAGTACCCATAGCGGCTGAGCACACGAAGAAGATACGGCGTTCCGACAAACCCGGTGCGAAGCTGTACGCCGACCTCCCGCACCATCCGCGCGAGCTGATCCGCCGTCCCCTGCAAATCGGCAGCCAGGCCGAATTCCACCGCCACGCAGCACTCCGTCTGTGTCTCATAGACCGGATAAGCCTCCTGGAACGCCGCGCGGATCCTCTGCCAGAGCTGCTCATATTCCCGGATCAGCTCCGGAGCTTTCTGCAGCACCCTGGCCGCTTTCACGACAAGCTCCGTCGACCGCGCGTAGAATGCGGTCGCGATCAGTTCCTCACGGCTGGAGCCCTTGTAGCTCCCCGCTGGCGCATCCAGCCCGAGCCAGTCGCCGTAGTGCTCTCCTCCCGCCCAGAGGCCGGACTTTGCCGTCGCTCCGGTGATGTAGTCGACCCAGCGCTTCATATTGTCAAAGAAACGGCTCAGAATTTCCGCATTTCCGTACGCCTGATAGACCTCCCACGGGCAGATCGTCATCGCGTCGCCCCAAGCGGCGCTGGGGCGCTCCGCCCGCAGAAGATCCGGAGAGACATGCGGAACCGCTCCGTCCTCCCGTTGATCCGCCGCAAGATCGGCAAGCCACTTTCCATAAAAACGCTCCGCATCATAGTTGTAGCACGCCGTGCGGATAAAGACCTGTGCGTCGCCGGTCCAGCCAAGGCGTTCATCCCTCTGCGGACAGTCCGTGGGCACATCGACAAAATTGCACTTCTGCGACCAGACCGCATTGCTGACAAGGCGGTTCAATGGGGCGCAGCCGGTCACGAGCTCTCCGATCCGCTCCATGTCGGAATGGATGACGATGCCGGTGAAATTCTCCGGCTTTGCGGCCGCCGGACCGCCCGGAAACGCATTCACCCTCACATAGCGGAAGCCGTAGAACGTAAGAAGCGTCTGATATTCCTGCTGGCCGCCGCGGCAGATATAGCGGTACTGCGCCCTGGCGCTGCGGTAATTGTCCCGGTAGAAATTTCCCTCCGCGTCCAGCATCTCACCGAACGAGAGGTCCACAGCGTCCCCGTTCTCTGCCGTGAGACTGATCCTGACATAACCGGTAATCTCCTGACCGAAGTCGAGCACCGTCTCTCCTTTCGGCGTCGTGATGATGCGCCGTACGGTAAGCTGCTCCTGCTCACGGATCTCCTCCCCCTCCTGCTCGATGAGAGTATCATCCGGACCGTCGAATACCACGGCGGGCTCCGCCTCCGCGGCCCCGGTCAGGGTGAGAGAGGCGTCGTAGATTTCGCCGTCATAGATTTCCGAAAGACGGACGCGGCTCTCCCGGACCCTCCACGTCTCATCCGTACAGAATTCATCAAAGCTGCCGTCCTCATAGTCGATGCGGACACAGGCCCACAGTCCCGCCGGCATACTCCGGCGGGACTCCTGCACCGCGCTCCCCTGCCAGCCGACCAGTCGTCCCCGATACCAGCCTTTCCCCAGAAGCACCGACAGACGGTTTTCCTCTCCCCGGCGCAGCAGCCCGGCAATATCATAGCTCTGATACTGGAGCCTCTTCTCGTAAACCGTCCAGCCCGGCGCAAGAATAAAGTCTCCGACGCGCCGGTCATTCAGTTTCGCGGCATACACTCCCATGCCGGTAATGGAGAGCTGCGCGCTCTCCACCGCCTTGTCCTGCGGCCGGAATACGCCGAGAAATTCCGGAACGATATCCCCCATGTCCTCTGCCGGACGGATCCACGACCTCTTCTGCTTCATGTCTTTCCTTTCTGCCTGCGCTCCCCGGGCAGGCTCTGCAAAGAGAAATCCGCGAACGCGGTTTCCTGCATGACGGAGCCGAATAAAACCTCGGCGCCCCCGCCGGTGTTTCGTATCCGAAACTCCATCTGCTCTGAATATAACAGATAACAGCGAAGATAGGTATTCACAAGTCCCATCTCACCGATTTCCATTTCCGGCGCAGCCTGTCCCGTCACAAGGTTCTTCTTCGCCTCGGCAAGGCGCTCCCGCAGGCTCTCCAGCTTGTCCTCGGCAAAGCCGCAGCCGTTGTCCTCCACCGAAATCAAAAACCGGCCGTCCCTCTTCTCTCCGATGACCCGGATCCGCATGATTCCGTTCCGGCCCGCGAAACCGTGCTTCACCGCATTCTCCACAATCTGCTGCAGCGACAGTTTCGGCAGAATCTGCCCCCGGATATCGTCCTCCACCCGGATCAGATATTCCAGTCGGTCCTCATAGCGCGCTTTCAGCAGGAAAAAATAATTTCCGAGGTATTCCAGCTCCTGTCCCAGCGTCGCATAGCGCTCCCGGTTATTGGTCGAATACCGGAGCATATTGGCCAGCGCGCCGCATATTTCGCTGATCGACTCATCCTCGTCGATCACGCCCCGCGCCGAAATAATGTTCAATACATTGTAGAGAAAATGCGGATCCACCTGCGCCTGAAGAACATCGAACTGGGCCTGAAGCTGCAGAAGCGACGCCCGTTTTTCATTGCGAAGCGCCGTATCAAGCCGGTTGATCATCGAGCCATAGGCATTGGCGAGCGCCTTGAACTCGTCCGTCGTATTTTTTCCGGCGAGCGGCTGCACCCGGTTTTCTTTCAGGTTTGAAAGCGTGGTCCGTTCGATGACCCTCCGGAGATCATTTAGCGGGCGGACCAGAATGTTCGCCCAGAAAATAATGATCGCCAGGCTCACCCCGAAAACGACAGCCGCGGCCAGCGCAGACATGATGAGCATTGCCCTCGTGTTCGAACTGGCGTCATCTTTATAGCAGAGAACAGAAAAATGATACTTCCCGGAATCCAGCTTCGTAAAAATCAGATTTCCCTCCTGCATGACCGTTCCCGGCTCCGCCGCATCCAGCAGGCTCCGGATGCGCTCTGCGGAAAGCTCCGGATCGCTCTGGTACAAAAGCTCTGTCCCATTGCATAAAATGACATATTCCGCCCCTTCATCCGACTGCTCCAGATCCCCGAGGCTCGCGACCGTATTCTCGACCTCAAGGTAGCCCATGCGGTATCCCTGCACCGCTTTCATCAGGGAGTATACCTCCACCTCTGCTGAAACTGCGCTCCATTTGTCCGGGTGCGGTCCGACCAGAACCGTCTTTCCCCTGGCCGCCTCTGCCTGCCGCAGATAGGGAATGGCCCCCGGCTCCGCCGTTTCAACCAGACGGCTGTTGACGCTTCCCTTGAGAAAGCTGGAGCTGAGAAAGCCGTTCTGATTAAAAAAGACCGTCCGGTACGAGTTGCGGATGATGTATTCCGTATTAAGCCCTACCTTGACCGTACTTTCCGCTTCCTGCACCATAGTGACGGGAATCTGCCGTTTTTTCGTCATGCCAAGCATCGTAATACTCCCCAGCATCGATGGATCCGAGAGAATATAGTTCAGAATCGCATCCATGACGGCGAGGCAGCTTTCCGTCTGTGTGATCAGCGACCTCGTATTTACAGAAAGGCTGCTCCTCTGGCGGTGCAGCTCATATTCGGCGCTGATGCGAAACATCATGACGCCAAAGCCGGCGCTGAGCAGGATGGCAATGGTGGCAAAATACAGAATCATTTTATTCAGGTATTTCATGAATCACCATGCCGAAGCACTTTATGCGAGGCACGCGCCGTAAAATCCGCGTATGCGGTTTTACGGCTGCGACAGGGGGCTATTTGGGCTTCGGCACAAATAGCCGTGCGAAAAATCAGCGCATCAGCGTGATTTTTCACACTCGCTCTATTTCTCTTTTTGCCGCGCCCTTCGATCCCACGGGGAAACCTGCGGCAGCGCTCAGCCTTTCACAGAGCCTGCCACCATGCCGTCCACGATTCTCCGGTTGAAAATCAGAAACAGAAGCAACATCGGAAACGTAATCAGCATGATATCCGCAAACAGAAGATTATAACTGCTGCTGAACTGTCCCTTGTAATTATACAGAGTCAGCTGCACCGTGGTATTCTTTGCTCCGGGAAGAAAATACAGCGGATTGGTAAAATCGTTGAACGTCGTCACGGCCGTCAGAATAATGACGGTGGCGCGGATCGGTTTAAGCAGAGGATTGATGACGTACAGAAAAATCCCCCAACCCGAACAGCCGTCTATTCTTGCCGCCTCCTCCAGCTCCGTCGGGATGGACGCCATATAGCCGCGGAACAGCATGATGGAAAACGGAATCTGCATGGCGATTTCAATCATGACCATACTGAACATCGTCTTGTAGATCCGCATCTGCTGCAGCATATGAATGGTCGGGAGAATCGATGCCGGTATCATAAGCCCGAGCATGATGACCCACTGAATGCCTCTCATGAGCCTGTCATTTCTTCTCTGAATCACGTAGCCCGCCATCGCCGCGACCACAAGGAGTCCCGCGACCGTGAACACCGTAAGCGTAAAACTGTTGCGAAACGCCGTCACCAGCTGGTAATTCTGCTTGCGGAACACCTCGAGGTAGTTTTCGAAGTGCGGCTCCGCGGGCCAGTGTATCGTCATCCGGTTCGCTTCCTTTGCCGTTTTGATCGAGTTTACAAACATATAGTAAAACGGAACGACAAAAACAATGACCGTGACGATGCAGCCGATGATATCTCCAAGAAGGAGTCTCCGTCTTTCTCCCTTCATACGATCGCCTCCTCCCGTCTGCGCAGGATGTGCTGCAGCGGAAACGCGATCACCGAGATCAGCAGCAGCATGATCACATTGCCGGCAGTGGACAGCCCGTAGAAGCCATAGGCGTACTGCTTGTAGATCACGGACGCCATCACGTCAGTCGCAAAGCCCGGTCCGCCGCTGGTCATCGCCCAGATCAGATCGAAGGAGCGAAGCCCGCCGATCAGAGAAAGGATGATAATGGTGTTCTGCGAGGGAGCGACCAGCGGGAGCGTGATGTGCCGGAGACACTGGCCCCGGCTCGCGCCGTCGATTTCCGCCGCTTCATAATAGTTCCGGTCTATCGACTGAATCCCCGCAATATAGATCACGACGGAAACGCTCAGGCCCTTCCAGACATCGGTTGCAATAATGCTGCCAAGCGCAAGCCTCACATCTCCCAGAAAATCAACCGGGGCGAAGCCGAGCCCCGTCAGCACGGCATTGAACAGTCCCTTGGTCGGATGCATCAGATACGAAAATGTCAGTCCCACTGCCATCATGGATACCAGATTAGGGAAAAATACCGCCGAGCGGATAAAATCCTTTGTCCGTATTCTGCTGCACAGAAACACCGCGATGAAAAAGGCGATGATAACTTTCAGCATACTCGTAGAAAAAGCATAGATCAGCGTATGAACCACGGCGGAGGAGAGCTCGTTCTCTGAGAAGAACATTCTGTAATTTTCAAGACCGCAGAATATGGCGGAATCAAAGTTCCACACCGTCATGGAATAATAGAATGACGTCACGATCGGGTACAGAAAGAAAATGCCGAAAATCGTCAGCGCCGGCAGAACGAACCAGATCGGATATAATGATATTTTTCTTCTTTTTCCTTTTTGCATCGCAAGGCCCCATGTCAAAGCGCTACACGAGGGGCGCGCGGCAGAAACGGAGCGCCGGCCCTACACTCACATGCCGGCCGGCGCTCTGCGCAGCTCCCGCCTGCGCGTTCCTCCTTGTTTACTCAATTCCAGTTCAGTCCCTGCTGCATGGCGGATTTCTTGCAGTCATCATCATACTGCTTCGCCGCCTCCGCGCCGCTGATCTGCCCCAGCGCTGCCGCCGTGGTGATCTGCTCGCAGCTTGCGCCCTTAATCGTCGTCAGGAACTCCAGCGCCGGGATGGTTTTGCCCGCATCGAAGTATTGCTGCATGTCCACGCGTATGGCCGGAACCACCGTCTCCGGAAGCGTATAGCCCTTGACGCAGGACGGCCCGCTGGCCCCAAAGGTATTGATATAAAGATCCATGTTATCCTTTCGGAGCCAGAACTCCAGAAACGCCAGGCAGGCTTCTTTATTTTCGGAATCCCTGTTCACATACCATGCGCCGGGTTCCCACACCGTCAGACCACAGCGATCGGGATCGTCCCCCGGGATGGCAAAAACGCCGACCTTGTCCGCACAGTCCGGATTCTCCGCTACCATCATCGGAATAACCTGCGTCAGCATGAACCAGTGCGTCGCTTCTCCGTTCGCCATCGCCGTTATGCCGTCATTGTAGGTCGCCGCCGAGGCATCGGCATTGTAAAAGTCCCGAATATCTGCATATTTGTTCCAGCTCCTGACCGCCGCCTCCGTCTCCGCAAATTTGGCCGTCCCCTCCGTAAAGTTCTGCGCGAACTCCGGTTCTGCGCTGATGAGATTATAATTGTCCCCGAGAAACAGCACCTGCGTCGTCCATGTGTCTCCGCAGGTCAGCTCGACCGGTGTCTTCCCGGCGTCCTTCAGCTTTCTGCAGTTTGCGACAAAATCCTCCCACGTCGTCGGAACCGTGAGCCCCAGCTCCTCATAGTCCGGCTTCCAGTAAATCACGCAGCCTCCCTGCGTTGTCGGAAACGGCGCACCGTACACTCTGCCGTCCTGGCTCACTACACTCTTGAATGTGTCGTCGACATTCTGCATAAATCCCTCGTCCGTCAGATCAAGGAAATGCTCCTTCGGATTCAGAGCCGTCAGCAGAGAGCCGGAATTATATGCGGAGAGATCCGGCAGATCGCCTGACGCGCAGCGGGTCTTGATGATGTTGTCGCCCTCTGTTCCGCCCGGATTAATCTCTGTTTCAAACTTGATCCCCAGCTCCTCGGTGGCTCTCTCAATGACTGCCTGAAAGCCTTCATTAAATTCCGTAGTTCCTCCCCAGAGCGTAATCGTCACGCCCTCATACGGCTTTTTCGCCGTATCGGAAGAAGCGCTCTCCGTATTCTCCCCCGTCGTCTCCGGCTCCGCGTCCTTGCCCTCCTCTCCCGACATTCCGCCGGATGAGGCCGCGCCGCCGCAGCCCGCCAGCAGGCCGGCCGCCATAGCGGCAGACAGAACCAACCCAGCAATTCTCTTTTTCATAACCGACCTCCTCTGATATTGCAGTCCATTCTGCTTCCATGTTTTATTCCGGAGCGACCCGCCTTTTCCGGCTGTCTCCCCGTAGTGTGTGCCTTTACTATATTTCTCTTCTTTCTTTCACTCCATAGAAAATCCGGCCATGATACATGAAGTTTTCTGCCGTAATCGTTTTCATGAAAAATCGTGTCGAATTTAGACAGAATTCCGTGTTACATTCATAGACACAGATTTTCATCACAACACACAACAGGAGCGAACACTATGATTGCAGCATTCAAGGTTCTTGTCGCAGACGACGAGCCGGCCGCCGTAAAGGCCATCTGTCTGATCCTGCAGAAAAGCTGCCCGGAGTTTGAAGTCGTCGCCACCGCCTGCGACGGGGAGGACGCCTATAAAAAAATCCGGAAGCATCTTCCGGATCTTGTCATCACCGATATCTCCATGCCGCTGATGGAGGGCACGGAGCTTGCGCAGAAAATAAAGGATATTCTTCCGGAGATCCGCTTCGTCATCATCAGCGGCTACCAGAATTTTGAATATATGCGCAGCGCAATACAGAGCGGCGTGCTGGATTACATCGCCAAGCCGGTCGTGCCCTCCGCTCTGACCGCAGCCATGCAGCGCGTCCGGAAGCAGTTAAAGCAGCTTCATTACGACACACGCAACCGGATCCTGCGCAGCCTCTGCCTCGGAGAAACCACGACAGAGCAGGAGCTTGCGCGCTATTTTCCGTATAAGAACTACTTCTGCGGCATCATCCGACGGAACGGACTTCCCAACCGGCATGCCAGTCTGAAATCCCGCGAGGTTTTTGAAAGTATCGACGAGCTGTATTCCGTATACGGAAGAGATGAACAGGAGGAATTGTTCTTAATTCCCGAAGAGATTCTCGGAGATCTTCCTATGCACCGGTATATCGACCGCGTCCGTCAAAGCTGGCCGGCCGGGGACGGATATCTGACCGCGGTGTACTGCTCCGCGCCTTTCCCCGCCGCGGCCATCCGCGAAAAGACGCAGGAGCTCTACGCGGCCCTGAACGCCGTCCTGACCATCGGGCGCAGCCGCTCCGTCGATCTGACAAAAACCAGACCGAAACTGAGTCCGCCCTGCCAGGACGAAATATCCGGAATGCTGGGCGAACTCCCGAACGTGCAGCAGCTCCTGGAAACCCGACAGACCGAGCTGCTGAGAGAAAAGCTCCGCCGCATGTACGCGCGCTGGGAGACCGAGGAACGGCCGCAGCTTCTCGTCGAGGCCGCCTCCGAGCAGCTGTATAGCCTGATCCGCCAGGAAACGCACGACGCGACATCGCTCTGGGAATGCGAGGCCATGCTGGGGAGAGCGTTTTATGACTCCGTGTCCATGGAAATGCTGTGGGAAAATCTCTCCCCCATCTTCTTCTGCTCCTGCGATCAGTGCCTCCCGCCCAAGATCGATTCCGAAGAATATTTTTCCGGAGTAAAAAGTTTTATCCGGAAAAATCTCAGCAAAGACCTCACTCTGCCGCTGATCGCCGATCACTTTGCCATCTCGCAGACCTATCTGTCGAGACTGTTCCGCAAGTACACCGGCTGCTCTTACAGTCAGTACCTCACCTCCGTGCGGATGGAGCAGGCAAGGGCGCTGATGGACAGCGATCCGCAGCTTCTCATCAAGGATATCGCCGCCATGGTCGGGTATCATGATCAGTTTTATTTCAGCCGTATATTCCGGAGCTGCACCGGCCTCTGTCCCAGCGACTATATCGACCGGGAGCTCCCCTGAGGCTCAGCTCCTGTTCTTCCGGAAAACCGCCGGCGTTTCTCCCGTCTCATTGCGGAACATCCGGATGAACGCCCGGTAGTCATGAAAACCGACCATCCCCGAAATCTCCGTCACGCTGTGCTCCGTTTCCATCAGCAGCTTCTCTGCCCGCCGGACGCGGGAACGCGTCAGATACGTCTGAAAATTGATACCCATTTCCTTGCGGAAGAGCTGACTGATATAGCTGGAATTCAGATGACATTCGTGCGACAGTCTGTTCAGGCTGACCTCCTCCCCCAGATGCCGGTCGATCCACTGCAGAATCTGCTCCATGCTGCTGTATGAACCGCCCTGCCCCCCGGCGCCCCCAAGCTTCGAGAGCACCTCGGAAAATTCCTCAAAATCAATCGGCTTCAGAATGTAGTCATACACGCGCAGGCGCAGCGCCTCCTGACAGTAATTGATGGAGTCATAGCCCGTCACCATAATGAACTGCGCCGCGCTTCCGCCATCCTGTATGGCCCTGACACAGTCAATGCCGTTCATTACCGGCAGATTGATGTCCATGACAATGAGATCGGGACTTAGCTGCTTTGCTTTCATGACGGCCTCGCGGCCATCCATCGCCTCGCCGACCACCTCACAGCCATACCGGTCCCATGCAACCAGCCTCCGGAAGCCCTCCAGAACTATTTTTTCATCATCCACCAGAAGTACCTTTCGGTGTCTCATCGTCTCCGATCACCGCTCTCTCATCATCGTCACCTTAACCGCGCCGGAGGAATGTCTCCCCTCTATGGAAACGTCGATCACGAACTCCAGTCTGGCTCCCTGATACTGATCTGTCAGAAATTCAAATTCCGCCTCTGCCTTTGACTGATACAGATTATTCAGCGGAAGCTCCACGGATTTTCCGGAAAGCATCTCCACGCCGGCCGGCATATAACAGGTGATTTTCGCCCACTGCTGCTGTCTCATGGACGCCGAGTTCCGAACCGTCACCCGCACTTTCCGGGGTTCGCCATAGCGGTAACAGACAGAGCCGTCATAATCCACGCTCATCCGGAATGCCGGGAATGAATACCGCACGATATACGGCGACAGCACGGCAAGCTCCCGCACGGAGAGCTCCTCACTCTTGCCGTTCCCGTTGATATGAGGCAGATAGTCCCCCGCGTCCCTGCAAAGCAGCTCGTCTCCGTCCCGGCAGAGAATCGTCATGCCGCCCTCCGCAAAAATATCGACCAGCTCCTGCCCCAGAAACGCCGGCATGGTGCGGATGACCCGCTCCGTCAGCTCCGATGCCGTCTCGGGGACCCAGATGCCGCGGCTCGTCTTATCGATGCACAGCGTTGCGATTTTGTCGTCAAGGGGCGCTTTCCACCGCTCGGGAAGACCGGTTTCCCCCGCAATGATCCCCATCAGCGCGCCGAGCGTTGCCGCAGTACAGTCCGTATCTTCGCCAAAGCTGACGGCAATGCAGAGGCTTCTCCCGAAATCACCCTCGCCGTACAGCCATCCCGCCATCGTAAACGCGACGTTCTCCGCCGCATCAAAGCCGGGCGCTCCGACCGCAAGGCCGGCATTCTCCCCCTCCCGGCTGATTTCACTGAGGCGAGTCGACTGTACGCCGAACGTTCCCGGAACCTCATTGTGAATCTGTTCTCTTGCCTCCGGAACGGACAGCCCGCCGTCATAGCACTCGCAGGCCTTGCGGATTCCCCTTGCCATGGCAGAGGTCTCCGGTATGTAAGAGAGGCCGATCTCAATCAGCTTTCTCTGATCCGACTCGACAAACGCCGCGCTCTGCAGCGCCGCGCAGAACATTTCTCCATAAACGCCCTCCCCCTCATGATCGACGATCCCGTCCTCATAGGCATATTTTGCCGCGATTTCAGGCTGTCCCGGCGCCAGGCACGCCCAGAGCTCTGAGCGGATAAAACAGCCGCAGCTGTCCTTGTAGGTGTTGTCGATCAGACCCGAAAGCGGCGGCTGAAGACCGGCGCGCAGATTTGCCTTGCCGGTCCCGTACTCCACCCAGTTGGGGATGACAAAGGACAGCCAGTACTCGCCCAGAACAGACGCGTTCACATTGCGCCCATAGCGCTCCACGGCCGCCAGCCATACGATCTGAAGATCCAGATCATCATTCGGCGGAGGCCCCATGGTCAGATCCTGCGTATAGAAATCCACATGATTCATCTGCCGCAGGCCCTCGAACGGCGCGCCGAGCACGCCCCCGATATTTTTCCCGACCCAGCAGCCCCTGACCTTATCCTTGTAGGTTTCAAAATCCAGCGTTTTCATACGTTTTCCTCCTGCGATTGAACAACTTCATATACAGCGTCACTGTCAGGCCGCCCTCCGGGCGGTTTTCAAAGAGCACTCTGCTCTCTTTGCCGTAATATAACTGCAGTCTTGCTATGACGTTCCGTATCCCGATATGCATATCCCTGCTGTTTACCACCTGCTCCTTTCGGTACACAACATCCCCGTCGTTCCATCCGTTCATCTCCCGCAGTTTGTCCTCTGACACGCCGGTTCCGTCGTCCGCAATGACGATCCGAAGATCGCAGCTCTCCTCATAAACCGCATAAACACGAAGACGGATCGTCCCCTGATAATGCCGGTCTTTCAGACCATGCAGCAGGCTGTTTTCCACCAGCGGCTGCAAAATAAAGCTCGGCACCTCGATGTTTTGCAGATCGCTGTCGATTTCCGTCTCAAACTTCAGCTCCGGATAGCGGTACATCATCAGCTTCATGTACGCGCGGAGCATCTGCAGCTCCTGATCGACAGAGACCAGATCCCTGTCCACTCTGGTGCCGAGACGGTAAAACTTGACCATCTGCTGCAGCATGTCCGCCACCTTGGCATCGCCGTTCAGGGAGGCGCATATCTGAATCATATCCAGTGTATTGTAGAGGAAATGGGGATTGATCTGATTTTTCAGATATTCCATCGCCATTCTCTGCTCGGATATCTCCGCCTCCTGCATGCGGGCCTTTTCCTCATATTCCGTCTCGATCAGATGGTTGATCAGATCGACCATTCGGTTGTAGGCGCGCTGCAGCGTCCCGACCTCGTCATCCCTGTCTATCCGGTAATGCCTCGTCAGACTCTCCTGCGAGAAATTCCCCATCTCGGCGACAAAATCAGAAACCCTTTTCAGATGATTCCGTGTCACCAGAAAAGTGCTGACGGTCGCCATCACAAAAATCAGAAGACTGATCAGGAAGCTGATGCCCGCGGCCGGCAACAGCTCTCTGACCACGAGGCCGACAGGCTTCATGGTGATCAGAGACATGCCGCTGTAATCGGAAACATAGCCTGCGACCAGCTGGAAGCTGCCGTTATACTTCACAATATGGCTGCCGCTCTCCCCGGAAAGTCCGGAGCGCAGGAGACGCTCTTTCTCCGGAAAGACGACTCCGATCAGCCCTGCATCGCTGCTGCATACGACATACCCGAATTCGTCAAACAGAATATAGGATGTTCCCTCCTCAAGCCTCTCCTCCATAATCCGGCGCACCCGGCCGACCGGCGCGCGCAGCGCAATATATCCCACGGTACTGAGCGGAGAAAAGCGCCGGATCGGCCGGACCAGATAAATATTGTTCCGATAATACAGATCCTTTGCATAAATATCGCTGTATATTCGGAAGTCCGGCAGCGTCCCCACATACATCCGGCATCCCGATATCTGCCTGCCCCGATCCTGAATCTCGACAATATGGGAAAGAAAGGCTGACTCGTCCGTGCCCTTTCTTGCTCCGGGGCCTGCCTGATCGTGCATGAAAATCAGCTTGTCCGCATCAAAAATATAGACGCCCTTGACATCACCCCTGATCGAAATCAGATTCACATACATGCTGTCCAGATAGTCCTGCAGCGCGAGGCGCTGTCTGTAATCGTAATGCCCGCTCTCTGTCAGCGCCTCCTGCGTCCGCTGATCCGAAAAACATATCAAGGAAATCCGTCCCATATCCTTCAGCATATTGTCCATGGAGCTGATCGCGTTGGAATTGTAAATATCCATGGAATGAATGTCTTTCTGCGCATGGTACAGGACATTTTCGGTCAGCGTGATAATCAGCGTAAGGAGCGATACCGCCAGAAAAACCAGCGTATTTCCTCTGCATACCTTATGGACGATGCTCTGCTTTTTATGTCCGAAGCGCGCTCTCATTCATCAGCCCTTGACCGCCCCCTGCGTCAGCCCCTCTACCATATAGCGTGAAGCAAATACATAAAAAATACCGATGGGAAGCAGGCATATGATACATGCCGCAAACAGGTGGTTCACCGTGAAGCCGGTCGCGGACGTCGTCTGCGCAAAACGCAGCGGCACCACGGAGAGCGGCTGTCTGGACGTGTCATTGATGAAAATCATGCCCATCTGCAGCTCATTCCACGAGGACAGGAACGTCTGCATCAGTGCAAACACCAGCCCCGGCTTTGCAATGGGAAGCATAATCAGAAGAAATGTTTTCCATTTCCCGGCGCCGTCGATCCGGGCCGAATCGAGCAGTTCATTCGGGAGCGCATCATAATAGTTTTTCAAAAACATGAGATTAAAGCAGCAGCTCCCGGTCGCGTATGGAAAAATCAGGGAAAATCCGGTGTTGTTCAGCCGAAATACTCTCACAATCTGATACAGCGGGAAAATGACCGCCGAGGTAGGAATCATCATCGCCGTCAGGAGCAGGTAATAGATTCCTTTCTTAAACGGAAACTGCAGCTTGGAAAAGGCATACGCCGCCATGGATACCACGGCCGCCATGACCACCAGGGTGCCGCCCACGACAATCAGGCTGGTTGCGAAATTCGGCCGCAGATCATAGTAGTCAAAAACCAGCCTGTAATTTGCGATGCCGTTTACTCCGAACGATTTCTGTATCATGAGCGCGAGCGGATACAGAAAAACCACAAGCGCCGGTATGCAGACAAGCTGAGCCAGACACCGATAAAGCAATGAATTTTTCATTCCGCCAGCTCCTTGTCTCTGTCCTCTTTATAATACATCTTCAGCTGAATTACCGTAATTGCCATCGCGATCATAAACATCAGCACCACAATCGCGGAGGCCTGTCCCTGCTTAAAGGTGTTGAAGGACTTCGTGTAAATGTACGTGGAAAATGTTTCCGTGGCATGCGCCGGCCCGCCGTCCGTGAGAACATACGGAAGATCGAAGCATTTCAGCGCGCCGAGCACTCCGAGTATCACCAGCGTATAGTGCGTCCCGCGAAGCAGGGGAAAGGTGATGTGCCGGAACTGCTGCACCGGGCCGGCACCGTCGATCGCAGCGGCCTCATACAGGTCGTCCGGGATGTTCAGCATGCCGGCATAATACATCAGCATGCTGTATCCCGTCCACTGCCAGATATTGACGAAAAGAATGCAGAGCAGCGCCGTATGCGGCGCCGCCAGCCACGGCTGACACAGAAAATCCAGATGCGCGGACCTGAGCATGACGTTCAGATAGCCGCGGTTCGTCTCAAATATTTTGGAAAAGACATTGCCGACAATCGTCACCGTGCAGATGGCCGGAAGATAAAAGGCGATCCTGTAAAATCCCGCAAACCGGATATGCCGTCGGAAAAAGGACGCGAAAATGATTCCGAAAAACGCCTGCGGCAGGGTCGTTCCCAGCGCAATGATCACAAAATTTTTCAGGACGGCTTTCATGACCCTGTCGCTCATCACCGTCCGGTAATTCGCCAGCCCGGCAAAGCTCTTTGTGACGCTGATCCCGTTCCAGTCATAGAAGCTGATGATAAAATTGTACAGGATCGGATAAGCAAAAAAGGTCAGAAAAAGAATGAGAAGCGGGAGGATAAACAGATAGTTTGTCAGTGTTTCCATTCTTTTCCCCGCAGATTCACGTTTCTTCATAACCACTTTCCTCTCCTGTACACCGCGTTCTTTTTTATCTTTCCTGCGCCCTGGATGCCGCCTCGATAGCCTCTGCCGCGGCCTCCGGCGTGATATCGCCGATGGCGAGCTCTTTTAATTCGGTCTGTATCTCCTCCTTGAGCTCGGGATACGCCATCTCGCGATAACCGGCCACATTCGTCGCTCCGTTCTCCACAATATAGTCAAGGCAGGCCTGCCCGTTCTCGCTGAGACCCTCTACATTCAGCTTCATATCCGTTCTCGCCGGGCAATACGCAAGATATTTGTTCACCAGAATTTCTGCTCCGTCATGAATCATCCAGTCGACAAAGCTCCATGCGGCATCCTTATTCGGCGACTGGGAATTGATGGCGAGAGAAACATCGACCGCTTCTCCGACCGGAGCACGCTTTCCATCGCCGTTCCAGTCGATCAGAAATACCTCATGATGAGAATCCTCGCTGTTATAGACCGCGTATGTCTGTTCATCCTTTTCCGTGAACGCGCCGCACGCCCATGAGCCGTTCAGAATCATGGGAATGGAGCCCTCTTTCTGATACATGTCCGTGGTATCGTTGTACATTCCGACACCCAGCGCTCCGTCCTGAAAAATCCCCTCCGTGAAGCAGCTCTGCCAGATCTGCAGCGCCTGCACAATCTCCGGATCCGTAAAGGAGGCCTGCCCCTCAAGGGCCGCGTAGAATTTTTCGCTGTTGATGTCTGTTGCAATGTTGAAGAACGTATCAATGTTGATCCAGTCGTCCTTTGCGCCGATAGCCAGAGGATATTCCCCGTTCTCGCGAAGCACGGCAGACGCTTTCAGCAGATCATCGTAGCTCGCGGGTACGCCAAGGCCGTATTTGTCCATGATCTTCATATTCGCCCATGCCGTTCCGGAATAGGTCAGCCCCAGAGGCAGGCCGTAATACTTCCCGTCCTCTGCTTTCAGCAGCGTCATGGCATATTCATTAAAGGCCGATGTCCAGTCCTCTCCGTATTCTTTCTGCATATACGGCGTGAGGTCCTCCTCAAAGTCGCGAAATTCCTTATACATGGCGCCGGTCTGGACGCCGTAGACATCCGCCGCGTCCCCTGCCGCCAGATCAACTTTCAGCTTCTCCACATGATCGGTATATGGCATGTACACAAACTGTACGTCGATGTCCGGATGCGCCTCTTCAAACGCCGCTTCGAGATCCTTTGCCGGATCCCCCTCTCCGGGATTCCACGTCTGAAACCGGATCACGGTCTTTTCCGAAGCCCCCTGCTCCGGGACCGCCTGCTCCGAGGTCGTCTCCGGCGTCCCGGCCTCTGTCCCCGGGGAGGCCGTCCCGCAGCCCGCAAACAGCGCTGCAGCTGCCGATACAGCAATAAAGGAACAAACATACCGTTTTTTCATAATTCCCTCCCTTTTTGAAAACACAATTGTTTTTACTGTATAAGCTCCTATGGTATGTGCTGCCACAAAATGCAGCACAATCCTATCACTTATAAGTTTACTTGTTTTGCATTCCGTGAAATATGCTCATGTTTTATATAAATGTATCCATTCTTTATATTTATTATCCCTTCCTTCTTTCATCTTGCGGCCGAAATTTCCGTCATTTTATGCAAAAACGGGCAGAGACGCGGTTTCCTTTCGTCTCTGCCCGTTTTTGCATATGTTTCTTCATACTCTGCCGGTTTATGCTCCGCCGCTCTCCGCCACCGTCAACGCATGAAACATCTCCTTTGCATCCTCCCTCTCCAGCAGCTCTGCCAGAAAAGCGGAGAATGCGGCGGCACCGGCGGAGTTCATATGGCCGTTATCCTGATAATGCGAGAGCTCGCTCACATAATATTCCGGCTTCACCAAATTGAAATTATAGTACGGGAAACCGTACTCCGCGAACAACGCCCCGAGCTCCTCCTGCATGGCTGCATAGCTCTTCGCCGTATAGACCGTGAGATAATTCGGATAGGGCGGGCAGACCGCGACCAGCCGAATCCCCCGCTCCCTGCAGAATGCCGCGATCCGCCGGAGCTCCCTGCGGTTCCCGGGAAGGAGCCGCAGCTCCTCAAGCGAATGCCCCCTGTCCCACTCCGCCGCGTCCTCCGGCGTGACATAATGTGCGTCCGGCACCATGACCTCCTCCGTATGCACATAACCGTTCGCGTCCCGGCGTCCCTCTTCGGAGAGCGGCCGCCCCGCCAGCTTTTCCTTTATATTCCGACGCACGTCCATGCTCCGGTTATACACCCATGGAAAAAAATAATTCAGCGAGATCGGCTTCCCCGCAAAGGTCGGGTCCGTGACAAACGCCGCGTCCCCCGCGATGCGCTCCGGAAATCCCGCCGTCACGGCTTTTCCCCGGGCAAAGCTTGCCTCCGCCCGGAAATTTTCATAACGCTCCGTCCCAAGCAGCTCATCGTCCAGCACCAGAACGGCGCACCGAATGGAATACCGGGCGGCTGCCGCCTCGATCGCCGTCCGCGAATTGCGAAAGGACTGCATATTTGTCCCCATATTATAAGATACTGAACCGAGCTTCCCGTCGATCACGGAGGGATCGATTCCCGCAATGCACTGCGAGGAGCCCGCATACACCATGGTGAGCTCCGGCTTTGCACGAAACCCTCTCCACATCTCCTCGCTGGAACCGTGAAAGGGCTCCAGCGCAAAGGACAGAAACCGATTCAGGAGAAGAAAGGCCAAAAGAAAGCACAGCGCGGCGGCATGCCGCTTTTTCCCGGCCCCGCGCTTTCCTTCCGCGCCGCTCTCTCTGTTTTTTTCCTCAGAAATTCGCATACAGGAAGCCTCCCGCATTCTGAACAAACATAAAGGATCCCAGCGTCAGAAACAGCATTACGCCGCAGACCGACCAGCGAAGAAGCGCCGGGCCCTCAAGCAGACGACCGCAGACATCGACACCCCGCTCCCGGAGCACGCTGCACAGGGCCACCGGTACCAGCACCGCCCCCGCGACCGCCAGCGCCCCCAGCGCATAGGCGGGCGTTGTCCCGGTCTGGTTCAGCACCGTATTGCCGAAGCCCCAGCCAAAGCTCCCGGCACGGAAGCGCAGAAATGTGTTGCGCAGGCACACAAGCGCGGTCGGCACGTCCCCGATCCGGTCAAAATACCACCCGATATTCACGATAAAAAACGTGCGCAGCACACGGAACACGTGAAAGCCCCGCGACTTTGTGCGGAGCCTCAAGAATCCCGCCAGCCGGGCAAAGCCGGGTGCAAGAAGGTCGCTCAGCGCGATCACCGCGCCGTTGTAGAGGCCCCAGAGAATATAATGCAGCTCCGCACCGTGCCAGATCCCCACGAGAAAAAACACCACGAGATTGGCCACGGCCGCCGGCAGCGCTCGCCCCGCATGACGGCCCAAATGCTTCGACGCCCACTTCCCGAAGCGCTGCATCGGCCGGAGCAGTGCAAACGGATAGAACACATAGTCCCGCATCCACGCCCCCAGCGAAATGTGCCAGCGCCGCCAGAAATCTCCCAGCGAAACGGCAAAATAGGGCTGCCGGAAGTTCTGCATCATGTCGATGCCGAACAGGGAGGAGATCCCGAGCACCATGTCGATGCCGCCGGAAAAATCACAGTACTGCTGCGCCGAGTAGAGAAGAATCCCGAACGCGATCACCGAGCCCGGGAGCCCCTCCACCGCAGAAATGCCCCCGTCAAAAATAACGGAAATGTTCGGGCTGAGCATGTCCGCCACCGCATATTTTTTCATAAACCCGAACAGAATGAGCAGCGCCGCACGGCCCGCCTGCTCCCGGCTTATGCGGTGCCGCTCCCCGAAAAACTGCGGCCGGAGACGGTCATAGCGGTTGATCGGTCCCTGCAGAAGCTGCGGGAACCATGACACAAACAGCAGGAAACGCAAAAAGCTGCGCTCCGCTTCATATTTTTCGTTATAAATATCAATGAGATAGGAGAGTGACTGGAACGTATAAAAAGAAATGCCGAGCGGGAGCAGCAGCCCCTCCCCGGGAACGAAGACGTTCCGGTATTTCAGGGCGGCAAGGACCCCCAGATTAAGAGCAAGCCCCGTGCCGAGGAGGAGCCGCTTCCTGCGCCGCACACGACGCTTTGCCGTTTTTCTGTCCTCATGAAGCGCGCCCCGCCGAGAGGCCGTCCGCTCCATTGCAAGGCCCGCGCCCCAGACGGAAAGCGCCGTCGCCAGAACGTAAAGAAGCTGAGCTCTGCCGATCCAGAGGTAAAACAGCAGCGACACGACAAGGAGGCACTGCCACTGGTGCCCCCGGAAAATCGTATAATAGCAGAAAAGACTAAGCGCAAGAAATGCCGCAAACGCGAGAGAATAAAACTCCATGAAAATTTCTGTTCACTTTCCGGGCGAATGCCTGCCCGCAGCAGCGGCAAAAACGCCATACGCCGCCGTCAGAGGGGTTTCTTTCGTCACGTGAACAGTATAGCAGAATTAGGCTTCGGATTCAGCTCTCGAACGCGATCTCCATCTGCGTACCCTCCCCGAGACGGCTCCTCACCATGATCTGCGCATGATTAATTTCAGCGATATACTCCGCCTCGTCCGTCAGCCTCCCCATGGCGATATCCCGCACCTGCCGGTATTCAAAGACCAGCAGGATGGCGTATGCCACCATCAGGGCCGCCATGGTGATGACGATCATGCTTTTCTGAATTTTTCTGCGCAATACTCACTCCCTGCTCCGGATGCGGTAGCCGCCCCCCCGTATCGTCTCAATCTGGCTCCCGGCCGCACCGAGCTTCTGGCGGAGCGTCCGCACATGGACGTCCACCGTCCGTGTCTCCCCGTCAAATTCATAGCCCCAGACGTCGGCAAGAATCTGATCGCGGGAGAGCACGATCTCCGGATTCAGCATGAGCTTGCGGAGAAATTCGTATTCTTTCAGCGTCAGCGGAACCTCTTCTCCCCCCGCGGTGACAATATGGCGCAGACTGTCCATCGTGATCGCGCCGACGGAAAGAAATTCATCGGGCGAAAGCACCCGTCCCGGCACGCGCTCCGACTTCCGCTCCGCAGCGCTCTCTGCGCCGCGTTCCGACGCCCGTTCCGAAAGCCGTTCTGCGGTGCGCTCCGGAAAGCCTTTTGCCGGAAGACCGGTGCTTTCCAGCGTGTACACCACAAGATCCCGGATATTATTGTCATCTTCCACGTAATAAATCATAGCGCCACCCGCCCCGAAGCACGCTCACAGATTCTCTTTATACACGCCGCCGCACCGCGCGCTGGCGGCAGCCCCCGGAAACGCCGCAATGCCCTGCATGTCCGCAGGAATCATGCAAAATTTACGTCGTTCAGCGCCTCCTCGGCAACACTGACGCAGTTATCACTGATACGGTCGAGATTGTAGAGAATCCCGGCATAGACGCCGGTCATGCTCTCCGCGCATTTCCCCGCCTTGACCCGCGCGAGATGCGCCTTGCCGAACTGCTTTACCGCCTTGCGCATTTTCCGCTTGGACTTCATGATGGCCGCCGGATCGACCGTTGAACCTTTATACATCAGCCCGAACGCCTGCGCAAACATATCGGAGCAAACGTCGATACACCCCTTGATCTCGTCAACGGCATCTCTGGAAAAGCTCTGCCCGCCGGCTATGACCGTCCGCGCAGACGCGGCGATCTCCCGACATCGCTCCGACACGCGGTCCACGTCGTTCACGACCGCGAGGTACCCCGCCGCCTCCTCTGACTGCTCCTGCGAGAGAGAACCGCTTGAAAACATCTCAGAGATGTAGTTGATGAGTCCCGTCTGAATGCTCTTTGCATTTTCATAGGCGGAATCAAAGGCGTTTACCATCTTCTTTCCGCGGGGCCCCGACACACTCTGAAGCACGGCGTTCCCGCGCACCTCCTCCGTCAGCAGAGGAAAGAGCTTCGACGCGACCTTGGTCAGATTCTCGATCTCCTCCGAGACCAGATACAGCGCCGCGGCAGGCTGCGCGACCATATGGCGGTCCGCTTGGCATCCCGGCTCTGTCCGATCGAAGCGAGGAGCGCCGTGATCGTTGTGCCGATATTGTCGCCGAGAAGAATCGGAATCGCGCCGGTAAGACCGATGACACTCGTCACGCCGTCCGGCCCCGCCTGCGACGCAAAGCTCTGCAGCACCGCGATGGTCGCGGAGCTCGACTGCACGACAAGCGTCATACCGAGTCCCAGCAGGACGCCGAAAACCGGGATATCCGACACCTTCGCCATCAGCTCCGTAAAGACAGGGCTCACGGCGAGCGGCTTCATGACGCTGCCCATGATTTCAATTCCCTCGAACAGCAGACCGAATGAGAAAATAACCATGCCGATGTTTTTGATTTTTTCATTCTTCGAGACGAAATGAATAAGAAAACCGATGAAAATAATCGGGTAAATATAATTGGAAATGTCAAAGGCAATGAGCTGCGCCGTCATGGTGGTTCCGATATTGGCGCCGAAGATCACGGAAATCGCCTGCGGCAGTCCCATGAGCCCCGCGCTGACAAAGCCGATCGCCATCACCGTCGTAGCGGAGCCCGACTGGAGAATCGCCGTGACCAGCGCGCCGGCCAGCGCCCCCATGATCGGATTTCTGGTGAGGAAGCCGAGGATGGCCCGCATCTTCTCGCCCGCCGCTTTCTGAAGCGCCTCACTCATACTGTTCATCCCGAACAGAAACAGCGCGAGCCCGCCGAACAGACCGAACAGCACTGTGATGGTTTCACGAATTGTCATGGATGATCTCCGTTCCGGGACGCCCGCCCCAAGCTCTGTAATCGCCGCATTGATCCATTTTCTGCAACTATCATCCTAATGGAGCCGGGCGCCGTCCCGATAGCAAAAAAATGTTAAAGCTGTGTAAAATCCATGTAAATTCCTCTCGCCTCGCCGTTCTGTCCGGCTCTCCCCTCATCCCTGCCAGAGGTTCTTCTCCTTATAGCCGGCCGCCGTCCGGGTCGCCGCCAATCCTCCCGCCGCCGTCTCCCGAAGAGCTCCCGGAATCATGTCTCCGACGGCTTTCATGGCTTCAACAACCTCGTCCGCAGGGATCCGGCTTTCGATACCGGCCAGCGCCATCTCCGCGGCGGCAAGCGCCTCCACCGCCAGAATGCCGTTGCGCTTGACACAGGGCACCTCGACAAGACCGGCGACCGGATCGCAGACCAGCCCCAGCACACTTTTGATCGCAAAGGAAACCGCGTGCAGAACCTGCCGAGGACTTCCTTCCATGAGCTCTGTCAGCGCGCCGGCCGCCATCGCCGAGGCGCTCCCGCACTCCGCCTGACAGCCTCCCATCGCTCCGGATACGCTGGACACGGTCGCGATCACCATCCCGATCGCGGAGGCCGTGAACATGGATTCCAGAATCTGCATTTCCGGGATCTCAAATTCCTCCTCGGCGCTTAAAAGAACCGCCGGAAGAATCCCCGCCGCGCCCGCCGTCGGCGCGGCGCAGATGCGTCCCATTCTTGCGTTCTGCTCCGAGACGGCAAGCGCGCGCATCAGAACCTTTCTTCCTCCCGCGCCCAGAAGCGACGCCGTCCGCTCCGCATGCTTCCGCATCCGGACGGCATCGCCGCCGGAGAGGCCGCTGGACGACAGATCCCCGCAGCGGCAGCCCTCCGCCGCCGACTCGCGCATAACCGCATAGCGCAGGCGCATCCCCTCAAGCAGCTCATCTCTGCTCCGGCCGGATTCTGCCGCCTGCTGCCGGAGCACAATATCACTGATCCGCGTCTCCTCCCGCTCTGCCAGCTCCGCGAGCTGGCAGAGCGAAGTGTATCGAATCTCTTCCATCAGAAGTCCCCCCTCTTCGGCAGCCGGACGCAGCGCCTTACCCCGGCGGCCCGGCACAGCCGCTCCATGCAGCTCCCGGGGATTTCACCGTCCACCTCGATCACGGTCACGGCCTTCTCCCCTCTTCCGCTTCGCGAGGTGCGGAATGCCGCGATATTGATTCCATGCTCGGACAATATCCCCGCCAGCTCGAGAATGACGCCCACCTGATCCCGGTGCATGACGACCAGCGTTTCCAGCTCGTTGCCGAGCGCCGTCTCGAGGCCGTCCAGCGCTCTCACACAGATGCTCCCGCCCCCGACCGAGGCGCCCAGAAGCTCCATCCGCCCTCCCCGGCTGCCGACGAGGGAAATTCGGGCCGTGTTGGGGTGATACTCCGGGTCTCTCGCGCATTGAAAGCGGTCCTGCAGGCCTCGCTCCCGCGCGGTCTCGAAGCTGTCCGGAATCCCCGTGTCATCCGGCTGCACCCCGAGAAGTCCCGCCACAATCGCCCGGTCGGTGCCGTGCCCCCGCCCGGTATCCGCAAACGAATTATACAGCGTAATATCCGCCTCTGCCGGCTCCTCCTGCAAAAGGAGCCTTGCCGTGCAGCCGAGCCGCACGGCCCCCGCCGTGTGAGAGCTTGAGGGCCCGATCATAATCGGTCCGATCATATCCAGTGCATCCATCGCCTGTGATCCCGTCTCCTAAATATGTTTCCAACTATTATACTATTTTCCTGTCGCGTGCTGTTTTCAGCGGACATAAATTATGATAAAGTCCGTAAATAGAAATTGCTGTACAGGCCGCCCGCGGCCGCGCCGGAAAGCGGCACGTGCTCCGACACAGACCGCAGTGCAAAAAATCAGCGCATCCGCGTGTTTTTCACATATACCGCGCCGAGGAATCATGACATGAACAAAATCATCGCTTATTTTCAGAATGCCGGCAGACTCCGGATCGCCATGACCCTTGTCGGCAACCTCTTTGTCGGCCTCGGCGTCGGCGTGTTCAAGCTCTCGCGTCTCGGAAGCCCGCCCTTTGACGGAATGAACATGGCGATAGCCGAGGTGCTCGGGATCCCTTACCCGCTCCTGCAGATTATCGTCAACCTTTTTCTGTTCGCGTTCCAGCTCTGGCTGGGGCGGCATCTCCTGGGCCTCGGCACTGTGCTCAACGCGTTCCTGCTGGGATATATCGTCACGTTTTTCTATGAATTTTTCCTGCAGTTCGGCGCGCCGCAGAGCTTTCTTCTCCGGCTTGTCATCATGGCCGGAGGCGTGCTTTCCGTCGCGTTCGGTCTGTCGCTCTACCAGACGGCTGACCTCGGCGTCGCGCCCTACGACGCGCTTTCGATGATCATCGGTGAACGGCAGCACAGGCTGCCCTACTTCTGGTGCCGTCTCGCGACCGACGCGGTCTGCGCCCTCCTGTGCTTTCTCTTCGGCGGCATTGTCGGCCTCGGCACGCTCTTCTCCGCATTCGGCTTCGGCCCGTTCATCCACTTTTTTGATCTGCATTTTTCAAGGAAGCTGGTAAGAAAAAGCGAGGCCCCCGTCAGCAAAGGCGCCCGCTCTCAATAGCATACCCCCTGTCCGCAACGGAGAGGGTGCTCCTGCGGTGCGACACCAGAACCACCGTGCGGCCGGATTCCTCCGCCTCGTTCCGCAGCGCTTTGAGAATGATGCCCTCGTTCAGGCTGTCCAGATTGCTGGTCGGTTCATCGAGCAGCAGAAACGGCGCGTCGTGCAGAAATGCGCGGGCCAGACCGATGCGCTGCTTTTCGCCGCTGGAAAGGACATCGCCGAGCTCGCCGGCCCTTGTCTCGTAGCCGCGGGGCAGCGTCCGGATAAAGTCATGGATGCTGGCCTTTTTTGCCGCCTCCTCCACTTCTCTGTCCGTGGCGTCCGGCTTCCCGATGCGGATATTGTCGCGGATGCTGACATTAAATAAATCGGTGTCCTGCGTCATATAGCTCTCCAGCGTCCGCAGGTGCGCCGTGTCGATCCGGCCCACGTCGGTACCGGAGATCTTCACGCTGCCTCCCGGCGCTCTCCAGAAGCGCATCAGGAGCTTCAGCAGCGTGCTCTTGCCGCTGCCGCTCCGGCCCGTGACGGCAACGATCTCGCCTCTTCGGAAGTCCGCGCTGAGATCATGGAGAATCGTCTCCCTGTCATAGGCAAACGTAAGGCTCTGCACGGACGCGCCGGTGAAATCCGGCCTCTCGCCGTCTGTGACATCCGGCGTCTCCGGCTCCTCCTCCAGAAGCGAAAGCACGCGCTCCCCGGCCGCCAGCGTCGCGTCCATGGCGGCACTGAGATTGGCCAGCGCCAGCACGGGGCCGAAGGATGCGGATAGCATCACCGTCGTCATCACCACAGCGGGAAAGCCGACCCGCAGCGTCATTCCCGCTCCCAGCATGCAGAGCGGAAGAAGCTGCACCAGCGCGCCGGACCACGAGGCCGCCGCGCTCTCATGTCTTCTGATTCCCGCCTGCACTTCATTAAGCGCCGCGGTTTTTTCCCTGATCTCCTCCGCTTTCTTCTGCCCCTGAGAAAACTGCAGCACCTCGCGGATCCCCCGGAGACTCTCCAGAAACACGTTGTTCAGACCGCCCAGCCGCGCCCTCGCCTCCATTCCCCGGGCGCGTCCCATTCTGCTTGTCATCAGCGGCACGGCGATGCCGATCATCGCATAGCTCACCGCGGCAAGCAGCCCGAGCAGCGGATGAAAGGCGCCGATCAGCAGCGTCATGACGAGAGAGACGACGGCGGCGATGCACACCGGCGCGATCGTATGCGCGTAAAACACCTCGAGAAGCTCGATGTCGCCGGTGATCACCGCAATGAGATCGCCGCGGCCCCTGCCCTCGAGCTTTGCGGGGGCAAGCGTTCGGAGCGCGCCGAATACCCTGTCCCGTATGACCGCCAGCAGACGGAACGCAATGTAATGCCCGCAGGTCTGCTCGCCGTAGCGGAGCCCCGCCCGCGCGGCCGCAATAAGGATCATGATAACCACCGCTGCGGCGAAACTGAGTCTCCACGGCGAGACGCCCGCCGCCGAAAGAAGAAGATGCGCGGCCAGCACCGTAATAAAGATCGCGCAGAGATATCCCAGCGTGCCGAGCGTAATGCAGGCCAGCATCACATGGAGGAGCGGCGTAAGAAGCCGGATCAGTCCGCCCATAATTTTTATTCCGCTTCTCCGCTTCATACCGCCTCCCTCTTTCCGAACTGCTCCAAGGCCGCCTGCGCCTTGTATAAGGCGGCATAGCCGCCGTTTCGCGCCGTCAGCTCCGCATGCGTTCCCAGCTCTCTCAGCTCCCCGCGCTCGAGATAGGCGATCGTGTCAAAGCCGGTGATATTGGCGAGACGATGCGAGATAAGAAGAACGGTGTGCTTTCCTTTCATGGCGTAAACCGCCTCCATGATGGCGGCCTCGCTCTCCGCGTCGATATTCGACGTCGCCTCGTCGAAGAGATACACCGGACTGTCTTTCAAGAGCGCCCGTGCGAGAGCGAGCCGCTGTCTCTGACCGCCCGAGAGATTTTCGGCGCGGTCCCCGAGAAGAAAGCCGAGGCCGCCCTGCGCCCTGACAAAGTCCCACAGCGCGACCTTTTGCAGCGCCTCGATCATCTCCTCGTCGGAGGCGTCCTCTTTTCCCTCCCGCAGGCAGTCCCGCACCGTTCCGGCAAAAAGATAGCTGCCGTCGGACACGACGGTAATGAGCCTGCGCAGGCTCTCTGCCGAGGCGTTTTTCAGCTCTGTTCCGCCGATCGCGGCGCTCCCCTCATAGCCGGTCCGGATGCCGGAGAGGATGAGGCCCAGTGTGGATTTGCCGCAGCCGGACTCTCCCGCCACCGCAAAGAGGGAGCCCCGGGGAACGGTGAAGCAGAGGTCTTTCAGGACCTGCTTTTCCCCGTCATACGAAAATGACAGATGACGTGCCGCAATGTCTCCGTTCTCCGCCGTCTCCGCGCCGTTCTTCCGCTCCGGCAGATCCATGAGCCGGAACATCCGTTCCGAGGCCGCCACGCCGTTCATGGCGGTATGGAAATAGCTTCCCAGCGCGCGCATAGCGAGAAAGAACTCCGCCGAGAGCATCACCATTGCGAACGCCTGCCCGAAGCTCACGCCGCCGCGCAGATACTCCCGCGCCGTGAGGATGCAGCCCGCCGCGCTTCCGCCGTAGGCGACGAAATCCATGACCGCAACGGAATTGAGCTGCATGGTCAGCACTTTCATCGTAACCCTGCGGAAGTGCTCCGCCTCCGCGTTCATATCCCTGTGCCTCTGCGCATCCGCGCCATATACCTTAAGCGTCGTGAGCCCCTGCAGATTTTCGAGAAAGCTGTCGCTCAGATTCGCGTAGGCGTCCCAGTATTTTGCAAGAAGCCGCTTTGCAAAGCGCTGAACCTTTACGATGGTCATCGGAATCAGCGGCACGCAGAGAAACAGCACGATCCCCGTGAGCGGCGAAAGCGGCAGAAACACAAGCAGGAGCGTCAGGGGCGCAAGCATGGCGAAGAAAAACTGCGGGATATAATTGGCAAAGCAGCTCTCGAGCTGCTCCACGCCCTCTCCCGCAAGCTGCACGACCTCCGCCGTGGGAAAGCTGTCCGTATAGTCTCCGCCGAGCCTGCGAAGCTTGTCGTAGATGCCGCCGCGCATTCTTGCTTTCACGCAGGCTGCGGCGCGGTGCGACGCGCCGGCGACGAGGCGCGTCAGCGCGAAGCGGACAGCAATGCACAGCAACGCCGTGATAAATACAGCGGGGAGCAGTCCGCCCCCGTCTTTCAGGCTCTGGAGCTGGCTGCCGACGGAAAACCACAGCACAATGCCGGCGACGAGGCTCGCCCAGCTCAGAATGACCTTTTGGATGATATACTTCATGGCCTCCGGCACCAGACCAAGAAGCCGCTTATTCAGCATCATGCGCTGTTTCCCCCTTTATCCTGCGCTCCCGCGCGATTTCCTCCGCCCGCTCCTCCGGGCAGGTCTTCATGACAAAGCCGAATGCGACGACGTGCGCCGCCCACACGACCGCCATGACAATGCCGCCGATCCGCGCGCCCTGCGAGCCTTTCACAAGATACGCCCGCAGCATGAAGAATTCCGACAGCCCCATGACCGCCGTCACCGCCGCCAGAATATGGATTTTCGCGGACCGGGTCATCCCCTCTCCGCAGCGCACCGTCTCGAGATGGCTCTGATACAGTTTGGTAGAGCAGAGCCACCGGCTGAGCCTTTCCGAGCTTCTCGCAAAGCAGAATGCTGCGGCAAGAAGAAAGGGCGTCGCCGGCAGTATCGGCAGTGCCGCCCCCAAAGCGCCCAGCGCCGTGCAGAGGATGCCCGGAATGATCAGGACGGCGCGGCCGCCCCGGGCTCTGCTTTTTTGAGGAGCATTCCCTGCAGAGGGTCCGCTCCTGTTTTTTTCATGATTCCTGTACTGTTCCTGTTTCATATCGCTTCTCTGTCCTGTCGTCTCCTGCTGCCCGCGTGCAGCCTGAGGCTGTACAGGCGGGCAGGCAGGCATTTGGTTATTTGCCCCTAACAGCATGTCACGAAATGCTCCGCGCTTCAAGGAGTTTGCGTATTTTTATAAAGAATAATGACATGACCGGGAAAAAGAACGGCAGGAGATTACAATGGATATGCGGCACAGATGCCGCCGGAATTACCCGCGCAGCCGCAGCCGTTCCCGCACGGTTTCGGCTGCGTGATACAGCCGCTCTCCGCAAGCCTCAAAAAACATCTGATATCCCTTACAGAAATAATTGGGCCCGGCCGCGCCCCCCGGCCCCTCTGTCCGGTTTCTGTAACAGCCGCAGCGGCACAGATGCCGCCACCGGCAGCCGAGACATTCCTGCGGGAGAACGGAGGATCTTCTTAAAAAACCGATCTCCTCTCTTCTTGCGCCGATGGCGGGAAGGAAGTCTTCATTGAAATTCCCGAGACGGTATTCATCCAGCGCATAAAAATCACAGGGATAGACGCTTCCGTCCGCCTCCACCACATACTGGATGCCGCAGCTTCCCCGCTGCTCGCAGGCCTCCGGCATCCTGCCCAGAAGAAGCATGATGTAATTGTCGAACTGCCGGATGTACGGCTCCTGCTGCTTCAGAAAATCCCCGTACCACAGCTCGAAAAGTTCGATCAGAAACCGTCCGTACTGATCCGGGAGGAGAGAATATTCCCGCCTGCCTCTCTCCTCGTTCAGCGGGTCCAGACAGCTGATGTATTGCTGATAGTGCCAGCCGTTTGCCCGGTACGCCTCATAAATTTCGCGGATATGCTCCGCCGTCTCTCTGTGCACCACCGTCAGGATGTTGTAGTCGACGCCCGCTTCCTCCATGTGCCGGGCCGCGCGCACCGCGTGCCGGTACGTATCTCCTCCGTCGCCCGCGTGCCGGTATTTGTTGTGAATTTCCGGCAGACCGTCGACCGAGACGCCGAGCAGAAAATGATGTTCTGCAAAAAAGCGGCACCACTCCTCATCCACCGCATAGCCGTTGGTCTGCAGCGCAAGATGAATTTCCGCATGATTGCGGTTGTATTTCCCGACATATTCGACCGCGCTCCGAAAAAAATCGAGCCCGGACAAGGTCGGCTCCCCGCCCTGAAATGCCAGCGAATAGGTACCCTCCGCGCGCATCAGCGTGCGCTTGATGACGTTTCTCAGGGTTTCTTTTGTCATCCGCCCATAGGAGCCCTGCTGCCTTTTATTCATCTCATCGCAGTAAAAGCAGTAATCGCAGTGCAGGTTGCAGGCCCCCGAGACCGGTTTGATTAAAACGCTGATGGCAGGCATGGCAGCAAATTTTTCCTCTCTTCCTCACAGGGCTTTCGTCTTCTCTTTCAGGACATCCGCAAAATCGCGCAGAACTCCGGTAATTACTTTATCCTTATGATAAATAAGATAGAATTTCTGCAAAAACACGAGCCCCTCCGGGTAAATCCTTATGATCTCGCCCCTTTGCAGCGGGGCCTCCGCAAGGCTCACCGGCAGCACCGTGACGCCGACGCCTCTCCTGACCGCGTTGATCAGCGCCATGGAACTCTCCGATTCCCAGACAGGATGGATTTCATAGCCCGCGGAAAACATGACGCTGTCGAAAATATGACGCGTCCCGCTCCCCTTTTCTCTTAAGAGAAAGGGAAGGGCCGCAAACTCGGCCGCCGTATACATTTCCCGGCCGGCATACTTCCCGACCGGCGGCGCGACGGGAACCAGCGTACTCTGAAACAGCTCCTCCCTGACCAGCATTTCTTCCGCGCCCTCGATCGACGGCGTCTCAACGATGGCGAGCTCCAGCTCGTTCGACGCGATTTTCCGCCCCAAAATTCTTGATGGCTGAATCACGACCTCTATATGAAGCTCCGGATGATCGTGTCTGAAATCCTCCACGAGCTCCGGCATGAGCTGATAGCCGGTCGTGATGCTTCCGCCGATCCGTATCACCCCGCTCTGATTCCATGACAGCATCCCCGCTTCCATTTCCTCCAGAAGCTCGAGCACCCGGACAGCATACTGCAAAAACCGCTTCCCCGCCTCCGTCAGGAAAAGCCGCCGCCCGATCCGGTCAAAAAGCAGTACGCTGTAATGCTCTTCCAGCTCACGAACGGCGAGGGACACCGCCGGCTGCGTGGTGCAGAGCTCCCTTGCCGCCCGGCTCAGATTATTGCCGTTTCGGCAGACGGCTGCAAATATTTTCATATGTCTGATCGTCATACGTTCGGCCCCCGTACCCGTATATCCTTTTTCATATATCTTTTCCGATATGACTCATATAAAAATATATAATTTTACATGGGATGTTTTCAAGCTTATAGTGATAACAAGGGCGCCTGGTAAATCCATTGCCCTTTTCGATTTCATTTCCCGATTTAACTTTCTATCCATCTTTCTATCCATATGGAGGTTCTCATGGCAGGTTCCGTCCCAGACGTAAAAGGCCGCGCCCCCGGTCTTCCGGAATCCAGAGGCGCGATTCTCAAAAAGCTGTTCTTCTCAACGCTGTATCTGAGCGCGTTTACCTTTGGCGGCGGCTACGTCATCATCACGCTGATGAAAGAAAAATTTGTCGATGAGCTCCACTGGCTGGATGAGGATGAAATGCTGGATCTTGTGGCGATCGCCCAGTCCTCCCCGGGTCCCATCGCCGTAAACGGCGCCATTGTCCTCGCCTATAAGCTGGCCGGCGTCCCCGGCATTCTGTGCTCCGTCGTCGGCGCCGTCCTCCCCCCGTTCGTGATCCTTACCGCCGTCTCGTTCTTTTACAATGCGTTCCGGAGCAATTTTGTAATTCAGTCCCTCCTGTCCGGCATGAAAGCCGGCGTCTCGGCCGTCATCATCTCGGTTGTTCTCGACATGGCGGGCGGCATCGCAAGGTCGCGGGATATCATTCTGATCGGCACGATGATCGCCGCCTTTGCGGCCAATTATTTTCTGGGCGTCAACGTCATCTGCATTATCCTGACTGCCGCCGGAATCGGCGCCGCAAGAACCATCCTGCGTGAACGAAAGAAGAAAAAAGAAGAGACAGACGGAGGAGAACGGAAATGATTTACTGGCAGCTGTTTTTTGCCTTTCTGCAGATCGGCGCTTTCAGCTTCGGCGGCGGGTATGCCGCCATGCCGCTGATCCAATCGCAGGTGATCGATCGGTACGCATGGCTCAGCATCGAGGATTTCACGGCGCTCGTCACGATTGCGGAGATGACCCCCGGCCCGATCGCCATCAATGCCGCCACCTTCGCCGGCAATCAGGTAGCCGGCATCCCCGGCGCGCTCGCGGCGACCGTCGGCGTCATTCTGCCCTCCTGCCTCCTTGTCACCGCCTTAGCTTATCTCTACAATAAATACCAAAAGCTCGCCCTGATACAGGGAATCCTGAAATCGCTCCGCCCCGCCGTGGTCGCCATGATTTTTTCCGCCGGCCTGAACATCCTGATCCCCGCGCTTTTCCGCTCCGGCTCGGTTTCTTTCGCCCCGGGGAATTTTCAGCCCCTCATGGCCGCCTACTTCCTCGGCGCGCTGCTCATCCTGCGGCTGAAAAAGAAAGTGAACCCCATCGCGGTCATGGCCGGCTGCGGCGCAGCGCAGCTGATTGTGCAAACGGTGATGAGGGGAGGGTGAGGCAGCTGAATTCTATGTATAGTATAAAGACTCCTCAAAGCACATTACCTTGGGGAGTCTTCCATTATTCACCAGATCTTATTTTCTAATTTCCTATAATGGTTGATAAATTGGCATTCACCATAGCGAATGCCTGTTCTGACGTCATCCCCTGCGCTATATACTGCGCATATGCCTGTTGGACCAACTGCTCTTGCGTTAATTGAAGAGTAGTTGCGCCCACTGCCGCGGAGCCTAATGCCATAATATCCGTTTGAACAATAAAACTATATGCCTCAGGATTTGCAGTTAATTGCGGCATGATGATATTGATTCTAGCCAAAGCCGTCGCCGAGTCAAACCCAGCCTGAATATATAGCTGGTATGCCAATTGCACTGCCTGCTCTAATGTAAGACCGATTGCTGCCGTTGTTGCTGCAACGCGTAAAGAGTTTAAGTCCTCTTGAACAATATCGTCTACAGAATCAGGCTGACTCATCAGTTCTGACATTTTAGTTTGAACCCGGTTCATGGCTGTGTCCGAATCCATTCCATTCTGAACATATAGCGCATATGCCCGCCGAACAGCCGACTGAGCCGTGTAAGCCGGCGCTGTATACGTTACTCCTCTTGATGGTGTGTTAATTAGCTGTGTATTCGTCGAAACACTGGAACTGGCATGGCTTGAATGATTAGAATGATTATAATAAGTTGTCCCCGAACTTCCCGACGAATGTGAGCTATGTGACCGATGAGAGCTATGCGATCGATGGGAGCTATGTGATCGATGTGCGGCATACACATTCATCGTGTAAAACATACCCAAAATAATAGCCATAGCACCAACTGTAATGATCTTATTTCGTGTAATATTTCCCTCTTCATCTGTCATATAATCACCCAGCGCCTTTTTTAGCGCCGGAAATACTTTTTTATCAACTTCATTCTCACCCTTGTGTCAAGTATTGGATACATTTTTTTCTTTCAGAAATTGCTTTTTTAAGGTCAAGATTTTTGATCGCGCTTGCTTTACACTTATTCATGGTGAAATTTTTGCACCTTGAAACTTAGCATAGCAATCAAGTTCTAAAATTTACTACCTATTTCAACCTGTTCATAAGCTCTAAAATCATATCTACATCTGTAAAAAACAGATTGATTCCTCTTTTCTTCATAGCGATGACTTCCTTCAGCTTTGTCCGAAGTTCTTTATCCAATTTTTTGTGTACCGTAATCGGATTCCCTTGAATCGTATGCACATGATCCAAATAAACCGCTTTAACCGGAAAGGCATTTTGTATCAAAAACGCATTTTCTTCCCCGGCAAATGTCCCAATTACAATCGTGCTACACTTTCCGTTTCTCTTTATTTTAGAAGCAACAATCTTTTTGTATTTTTCTACTTTCGAGCTAATCGGTATCATCCAAAAAATATCTTTATTCTTTGAATCCTCAATTGCATAGTAATGCGGTCGATAATTTCCATTTTCCTTGTTGCTCATTAGAGAGGAATCTGACACATCAGAAAAGAAACGATCCTTTATATGATAAGAATATCCTTGTTTTACCTCCATACAAACCTCCAAAAAAATCCCTCTATCATTTTGATTAGAGGGATTTACGCACTATATTATTTATACCCCACCCATATAGTAAGTGGCTACATTTACGCACCGAATTATTTATATCCCACACCATCGGCAAGTGGCTAAATTACACCTCATAATTTTATATCCCGTCCTATGAGAAACGGCTAACATTTGCTTGCCTAAATTATAGCATATGATTCGTTTTTTTACAACACCCAAGTTATTAAAATAAGACTGGCACAAAAAGTATTTCCCGAAGTTTGAGGTGAAATTATTACACCTCAAGTCGACCACCTTCCTCAAATTTCCAAACAATCTCTACCTTGTCCTTGTCATAAACATAGATTCTGTCTATCACTTCGTTGATCCAGTCTAAAACAAGTTCTCCTTCTGCTACCGCTTCTCTTAGCTTATCGACATTCATATGATGCCTTAAAGCTGCATTTTCTTGTATCTTATCCTCTATGACCGATATTTCCTGTTTGATATCCCTCGTTCTTTGTGTCAGGGTTTCTCGTTTTGAAATATATTCTTCTTTCTCTATGATACCTTGTTTATGCCTTTCATAACACTGCATTTTGGAAATTTGATTCTTTTGTTGTTCCGCTTCCAGCTTTTTCTTTCGCTCAAGCAGGCTCTCACAAATACTTTCTCTAACTTTTTGCTCAATCATCCTCGTCTGTTCTTTTTCAAGAAAGCTCTCGGTGTAAAGCTGAATTTCCTTTAATACGATTTCTTTCAGTACCGAGGCTTGTATCTTTCCTTTCATGCAGCCACAGTCTTTTGCCTTATACCGATATGGACAATAATATCCGTCACTTTTTCCGGAGTAAACGGTATAGCTCATCTTATGATGGCATTTCCCGCAATAGACTTTATCCTGAAGAATATGAAAATGCTTCCGTTCTCGGCTGATATGTTTTGCATTGCTGCTTAATCGGTTTTGAACTTCCGCAAAATCCTCTTGGGAGATGATGGCTTCGTGCATATTTTCCCGTATAATCCAGTCCTCGCTATCCATCCATTGTCGATGATCTGATCCGACTTCATACACTCTTGTCTTTCCGCCAACGATTGCTCCGGTATAAACTCGTTGGGTTAAGAGATAGCGAACAATCTGTCCTGTCCAAATTCCGCTTCCTCTTTTCAGTCCTATGTGCTTGGCAGGGGTTAAAACTTCTCTCTCGTTAAAATATTTGGCAATCGCAAGCATACTTTCGCCACTTAAATACCTCGTAAACACTTCTTTTACGATCGGTCTTACTTCTTCATCGACATTGAGTTGATGATGGTCTTTTTCGTCTTTTACATATCCATAGGGTGCTTTTGAACCGAAGTAATAGCCTTTCTCTTGTCTGATTTTAACGGAAGAACGAATTTTTTGTGAAATATCCTTGGAATAGTAGTCATAGACAAGATTCTTAAAAGGAATTTCCAAACTGCTGATTCCGTTCTCGTTGTTCTTACTGTCATAATTGTCATTCACAGAAATAAACCGAACTTGCATAAAGGGAAAAATCTGCTCGATATAGGCTCCCGATTCGATATAATCTCTGGCAAAACGAGATAAGTCTTTTACAAGTATGGTCTTTATTTCATTTTTCTTGACCAAAGCGATCATCTTTTGAAATGCGGGGCGATTAAAGTTTGTTCCGGTATAACCATCATCAATGTGTTCCCTGATTTGAACACCTGTAAATTCTTCCCTTGAGCGGATATAGTCCTTTAAGATTTCTCTTTGGGAAGTGATACTGTTGCTTTCGTCTTGCTGATCGCCATCTTCCAGTGAAAGTCTTAGATAAAAATCTACGGTATTCATAGCATCACCTTTTTTACCTTTCTTCCGATTTTTTCGGTAATGACAGGCGTTTCTTCAAAGTTAAATTGGGTTTCTACCGTATGGTCTTTTCCGATGAATATCTTATCTATGATGGCTTTCACAAACTCTTTGTCCCATTTCTTCGTCTTGCCCTTAAAGAGAGCTTTCAGATACTTGTGCTTTTCTTCGAGCCTTCGTTTTTCTTCTTCAAAGATGGCAATTTGCTTTTCTTTTAGGTGTTCCAGTTCTTTTTTCTTCTGATGAAGATGTTCCTTTTCTCTTTCAAAATCTTCCTTTCTCCAATCTCCCAAGACATACTTTTCGTAATACTCACTTTGAAGCCTGCTCAGTCCTGAGATTCTTCTGCCGATTTCTGTCAGTTCTTTTTCCTTTTGCTGCTCCACTTCTCTTTTTTTATCCGCATACCCGTCTAAATATGCCTTATAGCTTTTCTTATTGTTTAAAAGAATGGTATCAAATGCAGCTTTTACGGTATTTTGAAGTGTCACCTCTGTAATTGCTGTTCCGCATTTTTCCGCTTTGTATTCTCCAAATCGATTACAGCTAAAGTAAAATACCGTTCTTTTCCCGCTTAATTGTCGATGAACGCTCATTCTTTTTTGACAAAGGTTGCAGTAAACCATTCCTCGAAAGATAGTATCGTCTTTGGCAGTCGCATTTTCCTTTCTGCTTCTTTTTATCGGAGCTGATTTTTCGGAAATCTTCTCCTGCACCTTTTCAAAGGTATCCATCGAAATAATGGCTTCATGGGCATTTTCGGTTACTGTCCAGTGTTCTTCAGAGAGTCTTTCCCTTGATTTCCCTTCATAAAGATGTTTTTGATTTCTTCCCTGTATTAAAGTTCCAGTATAGGCACGATTTTTAAGCACCTGTAAAATTGTAGTCGGTTGCCATATCTGAATCGGTTCATCCCCATCCGATACAACTTTCCCGAATTTTCGATAATCGGTTGCAATATACACTCTTTTTTCCAAAAGAAGTTTGGATATACCCAGTGTACTCAGTCCTTTCAGATAGGCATCAAAGATTTCTTTAACAATGGGAGCTGTATTTTCATCCGGATACAAGCGTCGGATTCCATCTTCATCTTTTCGTGCCACATATCCATAAGGAGCTGCTCCACAGATGAATCCGCCTTGTTTGATCCTCATCTGATGAGAGCTTGATACTTTCTTTGAAATATCCGTTGCATAGGTTTCATTGACAATATTTTTTAGAATGACTTCCAGTGATTTATTGGGATCGTCCATGTGGAAGGTATCTAAATTGTCATTGACTGCCACAAATCTTACCCCAAGAAACGGGAAGATCTTTTCAATGAAATTGCCAAGTTCCGTATAGTTTCTTCCAAACCTTGATAGGTCTTTTACAACAATGCAGTTGACTTTCCCCATTCGTACTTCATCCATCAAGTTTTCAAAGTCCGGTCGTTCAAAGTCCGTTCCCGTCTTTGCAATATCTTTATAGATTCCTGCTAAACTGAAATCCTCACTTTTTTGAATGAAGCTCTCGCAAAGAGCAATTTGATTTTCAATGGAGTCGCTCGGTTTTTCTTTTTTATCTCTTGAGATTCTTGCATAGATTGCCGTTTGAAAGCTGTTTATATTTTCTTTGCTAAGCATTTCTTCCGACTTTATTCTTCGATTTGCTGTTCTTGCCATCTATACCACCTCCCTGATTTCAGGAGTTTGAAAGGTATAGCTGCTCAACTTATCCAGAATCTCGATCGTTTCGTCATAGTTAAACTGAATTTCTATTTTCTTATCTTCTAAAACATAGATTTTATCAACAAGTCGAACAAGGAGTCCTCTTTCTAAAGTACCGATGTTTTGATACTTTTTGATATCTGCAAGGAAATTCTGATTGCCCAAACTCTTTTTGTAGAGCCTTGCAATTTCCTTACTCTGCTTTTCTAAAATCAGCTCACTTTCTACGATACGATTCGTGTAAAACTCCCTCATATCATAAAATTCTTCTTCCGCAATAATGCCTTCCTTCAAATCTTGATAAAGGGAAGATTTTAAAAGTTCAAATTTTGCCTTGCTTTTCTTGGTGTATTCCTGTCTTTTATCTATTTTTTGAAACAGTTCATAGGATACTTCCATCTCTTTGATTTTCTCTGAAACACTTTCGTATTCCCCAAGATACTGAATATAATGCCGAATCATTTCAAGCACTGTCCTTTGCAATTCTTCCTGCTTTATGGAGTGCCTGCTGCAATCTTGCCCCTTATTGTATGAGGAGCAAATATAATAGACGGTCGGTGTTTTCCCTCGTTTATCGACTTTCTTTGTCATCTGTGCGTTACAGTCTTTGCAAAAGAGAAGTCCGGAAAACAAATCCGCTTTTTCTCCGACCGTTTTCGCCTTGATATCGCATTTTAAAAGTTTTTGGACGATTTCAAAGTCATGGGGATCAATAATCGCCTCATGGTTATCTTCAATTTCAATCCAATCGCTTTTGTCTTTGGAAACCACTTTATCCAGCTTATAATTGATCTTTTCTCGTTTTCCCTGTTGAAGTGTTCCAATATAGATCTCATTGATTAAAATGCGATTGACCGCAGGCGTATCCCACTTGGCAACCGCCTTTGTGCTGAAGCCTGTCTTATACCGTATTCCCTTTGTCTTTTTATGCTCCATCGGTGAGGGGATTCCATTATCGTTTAAGTGTTTGGCAATCGAATAGGAGCTGTATCCTTCCAGTTTCATGGAGAAGATTTTTCGCACCACATATTCCACTTCTTTATCAATTACTATTTTGTGCTTATCTTCCTTATCTTTTTCATAACCGTAAGGAGCATAGTTTGATATAAACTGTCCTTGTTTTCTCTTTACTTTACAAACACTTCTGACCTTTGCGGAGGTATCCCTGCAATAGTTGTCGTTGATGAAATTCTTAAAAGGAATCACCAGATTCTTTTCCGTTTCACTGGCTGTGAAACTGTCATAATTGTCATTTAAGGCAATGAACCTGATGTCAAGAGAGGGGAACACTCTTTGCAAATATCTTCCGCTGTCAATATAATCTCTGCCGAAACGGGATAAGTCTTTTACAACAATGCAGTTGATACTGCCTGTAATCACATCCTCCATCATTTCTTTAAATGCCGGTCGCTCAAAATTGATTCCTGAATATCCGTCATCTACATATTCCTTTGCAAGCTCCATCTCCTCGTTTTTATCAATGTAATCTTGGATTTGAAGTCTTTGATTGGAAATACTGTTGCTTTCCGCCTTGAAATCTTTATCGTATTTTTCGTCATCCTGAGATAGTCGAAGATACATGGCTACCCGATAGGTATCCGAAATTCTTTTAGACATAACAAAACCTCCAAACTTTCATATTCTTTTTCAAGAGAAATATGATAACTTGGAGTCTTTTCAAGCACTTATTTAAGTTGTATCCCTATTTGATTCGTATTATACCATAAATTCGTAAAAAAGTCTGCCCCTTTTATCATATTTTTAATCAAGCAGCATCGCTTTCTTTTCTAAATAGGACAAAAAGCAATCCGCTAAACTTCTTCCGTTTCCTGCATAACTGCATTTGACGATAACATTTCCGACTTTCATAAAGTACATGGAAAGCGGATCCATTTTTTTCTTGTTCTTTATATCTTCAATGTCCGGAACGAGTCTTTGATCAATCTCATTCACTGACATATTTTTATATCTTGTTAATTCTTCTGTGTCCATAAAAAAGCTCCTTCCACCGTTATTTTCTTTCTTTAAGTTTTTTGACATTGGTAGGTGTCTTGGCTGACAACATAGGAATCTCACCTCCGCCTCTTATTCCAGACGAGCCGGCATAAACTATTGAAGTATCATTATCACTGCTTATTTCAACGAACAGATTGCCACCTCTGTTTTTTATGTAATCTTATTTGTCGCTCGCTTCCTTGTTTCCTTGATTTTCTCAGTATTCATTGAACCAAAATATTTTTTAGCAGAAAGGTCTTGGCGTAAGTCATAATTCTCCACAAGCAGATAAAGTCCTACCTTGGTCTATTCAGTTGTCAAAGAACAAAATATTTGAAAGGGATTTTTCTTTTTATCTTCCAATTTGCCTTAACCGGCATTCTCTTCTTCAAGAAAGTAAAAGAGGTCAAACTCCCCTTCACTTTATATAAGGAAAATTTGACCCCTTTGGTTACCGAAATTCTAAATTTCTTCGATAAATTTCTTCAGCTTCTCTAAGATTTTGTTTCTTTTCTTAATCAAAGCCGGGTGCGTGATACTTTTTAGCCTTGCTACCGAGCGGACGGTTTCGTCCTGAAAGTACAAACGCTCTATGATGTCCCTTTCTTCTGCATTGAGTCTTGATATGGCATTTCTGACTGCTTCAATCATCATCTGTGTTTCCACAATCTTTTCGACATCAACACTTTCATCAATGATGTTCTCTGCAAAATGTCCATCCTGATCCAAGGACGAAAAAAAGAGCAAGTGGTTTTTTCTGTCCACCTGCTCTAAATACTTTTCATGTTCTCTTTCCCGCCAGTAGACTTTGTATATCTCCTCACTGACTTTTACCTTTTGTCCGTTTACATATAGATAAAATTCTTTTTTCATTTCGAAGTCCTCCGTTTCTTTTGACTGACTGTTTTTCAGACAAAAAAAGGAGGACTTCTGCATCCGGGCATAAGAAGTCCTCTAAAATGAACAAATTTCGTTCTTTTTTGAAATGTATTTAATTGTTTAAGAGAGTATGCGTAATCACAGAGAACTACAAGGATTATAGAAAAAAGGAGTATTTTTATTCCATTTCAATTCTACAAGGAAACTTATACACTTGTTCATCTCCCTTTCCCTCCATTCATTATTGATAAATAGCATCCATACCCTCAGCCTCTTTTGATTATTTTCGCTTTTATATCAAATGTCTTTATCTTTATGCTTTGTCTTTCCCCATTTTATTAAGTTCACTAAGCATCATAAGTATTCCAACAGTAATCATAATGAAATCTACCAGTGGTTGTGTGAACCATACTGCTTTTATTCCAAATACCATTGGCAAAAAGATCATTGCAGGAACAAATAAGAATAACTGTCTAAGCATAACAATAGTTCCGGCTTTCTTTCCGTTTCCGATTGATTGGAAGAATGTAATCGTCATAACCATCACGCCGTACAAGATAAATACAGAATAGAACAATCTGAAGTTTCCTACTCCCTGTGCAATAATGCTTGCCTCTACACCGAACAAGGAAAGGATCTGACTTGAAAACAGTAAAGATGGAAGCCAAAAGATTGCTGCAAGGATAAGTCCTCCAATAGAAAACACCTTCATACCTTGTCTTACTCTGTCAAACTGTTTTGCTCCGAAGTTTGTACCAACCACAGGTTGCAGCCCCTGACTCATTCCCCAAAGCGGAATAAAGGAAAAGGCATATACACGAAGCGATGCCGCCATCAAAATTCCGTTCGTATCTCCACCATATTTAAATGCCATTTTATAAAGCATTGTTTGTTGTATCATAAATAAGAGCTGCATCATCATAGCGGATGAACCGACAGAAAACATTTCTTTTTTAATTTCCGCATCAGATTGTATCTTATGAATTTTAACGACCTTACTCTTTTTCAAGAAATAATGTAGTGTTACAGCAGCTTGAACAAATTGGGCTGTGATCGTTGCAAGTGCAGCACCTTCAATAGCATTTTCTCCCATAACGGTCATTAGTATCGGATCAAGTATGATATTAAGCAAAGCACCAAAACCCATAATCAGCATGGCTTTTTTCATCAGTCCTTCGCCACGCATCACCATATTGGCTGACTGTGTAAAGTTCACAAATAGAGAACCTATAAAAATCACTCTAAGGTATCTGATACCATAGGCTTTAATTTCACCTGTTGCACCGACCATATCTAAAAAATGCGGTGCGAGGAGGATTCCTCCGACTGTGATGATAGCAGAGAACAAAATCACCCAAAAGATTAAGTTACCCATAATTTTATCTACAGTTTTCTGATCTCCTTTTCCAATTGCTCTTGATAGGACAGAAGCTGAGCCTACACCGAGTAGAGTTGAAATCCCGCTGTTAAAAAAGGTGAGCGGCATTGCAACACCACAAGCGGTCATTGCTGTTTGTCCTATAATTTTTCCGGCAAATATTCCGTCCATCAAGGGATATAGACCGATGACTATCATTCCTATAACTGCCGGAACAGATAGCTGAAAGAGTAAGTCTATCGGTCTTTTGGTTAGTAGTTGTTCTTTCATATCCTGTTTCAAGTACTTACCTCCATTTATTACAAATATATTCTTACAGTATTTTTACGCCATTATTTTTATTTTGTAGTTCTACCATATTCTTATAAATCCCATTTAAAGCAATTAGCTCATTATGCGTTCCTTGTTCTGCAATATTCCCTTCCTTGATTACAACAATATTGTCGGCATCCCTAATCGTATTTAATCTGTGAGCAATAACTAATAAGGTTTTATTCTTTACTAATTCACTAATTGCTTCCTGTATATAGCTTTCATTGTCCACATCAACACTTGCTGTTGCCTCGTCAAGAATTACAATAGGAGCATCTTTTAACATGCAACGGGCAATAGAAATTCTTTGTTTTTCACCACCGGATAAAGTTGCTCCTCCCTCTCCAATCATTGTGTCAAATCCATCAGGAAGTGCCATAATAAAATCATAGCATCTTGCTTTCTTGGCTGCTTCTATAACTTCTTCTTTCGTTGCATTTTCTTTCCCCATGGCAATATTGTTAAAAATCGTATCTTGAAATAAATAAACTCTCTGGAAAACCATACTGATTTCCGACATCAATTCAGATAGTGAAACATCCTTTATATTCACTCCTCTAATCAAAATTTCACCGGAGTTTACATCCCAAAATCTTGTCAAAAGATTTGCTACTGTGGATTTACCTCCCCCGGACTGTCCAACTAAAGCCGTCATTGTATTCTTATTCATTTTGAAACTCATATCATGCAAGACCTCTTTTTCACCATAAGAAAATTTAACATGATTAAAACAAATTTCAGGTTCTGAGGTATCAGATTTTGAAATATGTTTTTTGCCCACATCTTGCAGTTCAGTTTCATTTAACACTTCTTCAATACGATCCAATGCAGCGTTCATTACAGTAAGCCTTGTCGCTTCACCATAAAGTGTTTTTAAAGGGCTGAATAAGTCAAACACAAACAAAATAAGCCCCAACATATATGGAAGTCCCAAAGTTCCTTGATGATTAAGATATAAAGCCACTGCTAAAATAAATGTAATCCCAATTCCATAAATAATATTTAAACCGGTTGTCCATGGTGTTATTTTATTTTCAAATTTTATAGATGTGTCCTTTGAGGATATAAAATTATCTGTAAGAGATTTAGAATTTTCGCCTAAAAGGTTGTAACTTTTAATAACACTGATCCCCTCAGCAAATGACAAAACTGCATCGGTGAGTTTTTCACCTTGTTCTTGTCTAATAACCGCTTCAGATAAAGACATTTTATTCATGCTATTTGCAAGTAATGTTGCAACCAGTGTTACACACACCGCAATCAGTCCAATTCTGTAATCTAAAACAAACATGAATACTGTTAGTACAAGTGTTGATAATACATAGCTCATCATATTGGCAATCGTACTCATGGAAACTTCTTCAATAAAAGCCATGTCCGAACTTAAAACAGAATTTATTTTTCCTAAATTACCTGCTGTAAAATATCCCATCGGAAGCTTTCTAAGATGATTCCCAAGCTCCATTCTTTTATCAGCAAAAATCATAAAGCCGGCTGCACTTTGTAATTTATCGCTTAAGAAATGAACCACAGCTTGTAATAAAACCACTAAAACAAGTCCTATTCCTACATATAGAAAAGTTTGGGACGTATTCCTTTTTTCATAAAATCCAATCAAAACGGTAAATGCAATAAATATCGGCATTTTACTTAATATAGATTCAACAAAGGCAAATATAAATGCAGACTTTATTCTGTTTTTGTATTTACCTGATAAATTTAAAATTCTTGAAATTAGTCTAAACATTCATTTCACCTTCCTTTCTGCTGATTTTCCAATCTTTACTAAATAGTGTCGCATCCCATAATTTGCGATATTCTGCTGAAGATTCTAATAAGTTTTTATGCTTTCCATTTGCAACTAAATGACCATGATCCATAACTAATATCTGATCTGCATCTACAATAGATGGTAACTTGTGTGCAATAACAATTAAGGTTTTCCCTTTTACAAGTTCACGAATAGCTGCTTCCATTTTTTCTTCATTTTCAGGATCTGCATAGGCTGTTGCCTCATCAAGTACAACAATCGGAGCATTCTTCAAAATAGCTCTCGCTAACGATATTCTTTGTCTTTCTCCACCTGAAAGCATTTTTCCTGCTTCCCCTGCTAAAGAATAAATACCATCCGGAAGTCTATTTAAGAATTCCATACACTGAGCTTTTTTAGCTGCTTCAATAACCTCATCATCGCTTGCAGCTAAATTACCAATACGAATATTCTCTAAAAGCGAAGTATTAAATAAATATTGGTCTTGTGCTACATAAGAAATTTGCTTATTGAGAGATTCCAATCTTATATCTCGTAAGTCTTGTCCTCCAATACTTATGCTTCCATCTAAAACATCATAGTAGTGAATTAAAAGTTTAGCTAAAGTACTTTTTCCTGAACCTGATTCACCGACAATCGCTGTCTTTTCACCAACTCTTGCCGTAAAACTTACATTATGAATAACATTCTTAATATAGGTTTCGGGCTGTCCATTTTCTCCCATCTTGTTTAGCTGATAGCCAAAGGTAACATTATCATATAAAATAGTCTGTCCTGTTCCCTTAAAATCATTTTCTCCCTGCTTTAAAGGAGCCATATTTAAGGCTTGTTCTAAAGCAGAAATCTTATAATTTAATTGTGGCATAGTTGGTAAAAATCCAAGAGCTTTCAAGAGTGGCAATCCTATACTTAAAGAAAGACATAACACTAATATTAAGTTAGAAAGACTTGCATAGCCCATATACACAAAATAACCACCAAGAGGCAATGTTAAAATAATCGTGCATGGAAGTAAGGCACTATATAACGCCATCCATGGCCATGCCGTCTTATACCAAGCGAGTGCATAATCTCTGTAATTACTTATATCTTTAGAAAGGCGTTCATAAGACTCTGTTTGCTTATTAAATACTTTTACAACTTCCATACCGTTTACATACTCAATAATGGTATTGTTCATTTTTCCACTTGCCATATAATATGGTCCCATTTGCTTCATACCTACAGAGTACATAATCATCATTGCAAGAATGCTAATCGGAATAGAAGCTAATGACATTAACGCTAATCTCCAGTCAATAAAAAACATTGAAATATAAACCATAATAGGTACAATTAGGTTCGCTATTCCTTCAGGAAGTGAATGAGCTAAAAGCACTTCTAAACTGCCAATATCATCCACGAACATTTTTTTGATTGTACCAGTCCCTTTTTCTTCAACAACACCCAATGGCAGATCTTCCATTTTTTTCTGTAAGGATGTTCGAAGTCCAAGTAGCGTGTTGTATGCTGCTTTATGGGATACATTAAGACCTAAACCTCCTAAGACAGCTTGCAACACTAAACAAACTAAAATACTGATCAATAAAATAGCAAGTCTTTCAAATTCTAATTGCTCACCTAAAATAAGTGGATTGATAATCTGATATGCAAATAGAAAGGGTAGCACACCCATAATTACACTAATAAGCATAATAAAACTTGCTAAGTGAATTGATTTTTTATGCGAACCTGCATATTCAAAAACCTTATTTAACATAGTTTTTCTCCTTCAATAAATTTCCTTTTTTATCCATAAAATCCATGATTAACGCTTCATTTCCCTTTACAGATATTTTTTTATAATCCTTATCACCGAGCATTAAGACGGAATGACAGGTTTTAAATAACAACTCTAAGTCATGAGTAATTATTATAATTGGAATCTCCTTTGCTTTTTCTGTCATTAAATCGGACATAATTTTCATACTTTTATAATCAAGACCTGATGTTGGTTCATCCAAAATTATCAGTTTACGACCAGATAAAAACGAAGTAATAATCGCCAATCGTTGTTTTTGTCCACCGGATAATTTCTGTGGATGATTGGTTTTTTTATGCCACAGATCTGTATCTTTTAGATATTCTCGTATTTTTTCTAAATCACTTTCCGAGTTTTTATCTTTACAAAATATCAATTCATTTTCTACTGTGTCTAAAAAAATCTGAGCATCTACATCTTGTAACACGCAATATGAATTTTTAAGCCTTTCTCTTTGTTTCTGTCCATAGCTGACATCTAAATATTTTTCAGATAATCCACATAATGCTTTTGCTAAGGTACTTTTTCCAATACCATTAGAACCAATCACTCCCATTATTTCACTCTTTCCAAGCTCAAATGTTAATTCTTCTATCAAAGTTCTTTTACCTTGATGAATGCAGGCTTTATTTACTTTGATATAACTTTTAGCAACAATAAGTTCTTTTTCTGATATCAATTCTCTTTCATTAAGTGTTCTTAACTCAAGTTCCTTACACTTATCATTACTAAGACTCCCATTCGGAAAAATATCACATATTGTACCGTCTTTTATATAAATCAATCTGCTAAAAATCTCTTTTAAATAATAGAGCCTATGTTCTGCTATAATTATTGTCTTTCCCATCGCCTTCAATCTTAAAAGTATTTCACTGAAGTGTTTTATACTATCGTAATCAAGACTGCTTGATGGCTCATCAAAAAAAATAATATCCGTATCATAGATAAGAGTTCCGGCTATAGCTACCTTTTGCCTTTCTCCTCCTGATAATTCAAAAATGGATTTTTTGCTAATATGGCTTATTCCTAACAAGTCCATTGCTTTTTCAACTTTTTCTTTTAATGTATCCCTGTCTAAGCCCAAATTTTCACCCACTAAAGCAATTTCATCTTCAACTACATCACAAAAAAATTGATCTTTAGGATTTTGAAATACATTGCCAATATATTTAGCTAACTCTCCCTTTTTATATGCCGTTATATCTTTCCCTAAAATCTTGATTTCTCCGTCCAAATCACCATCATAAAAGTATGGAATAAGCCCGTTTAGTAATCTTAAAAGTGTCGTTTTTCCGCATCCGGAAAGACCTGTTAAGACTACAATTTCGCCTTTTTTTACAGACATTTTTAAATTTTTTAATATCAAATCCTCTCCATAATGAAATGATTTGATTTCTGCCTCTAAAATATTTTCCATAAACTCGCCCCCAACAAAATCATCCCTCCGACTATCATTGAGATATCAATAAATGTAATTTTCACCTCATGAAAACTGGTTTTTTTTCCATCGTATTCAATTCCTTTTGATATAATTGAACAAGTTAAGGTGTCGCTTATGTCTATGCACTTATACATAAGAGGAACAAAATATAATTCAAATGTTCTAATTGGTTTGAAAATGCTTGCTTTAAATCCTCTAATTTTCATGCCGTTGTTTATTTCCTTCATCCTAATAGAGATTTCCGGAATAAAACGAAAAAATACTGTGATTCCTATACCTATTCCACCATCAACTCCAATTTTTCTAAATGCAGCAATTAGATGCGAAGAGCTATATGAAGACAGAACTCTTCCCAAGATGAAAAGTGGAGCAAATTTCAACACTATAAGTAGCATTGTATATATAGAGCCAATCAAAACATTTCCTAAATGAGGTTTCAGTAAATAAATAAGCCCCCATACTATAAGCAATGAACATATCGTCCTAAATGCTTTTTTAATTGAAAATAAGGATAACAGTCCTAAAACAAAAATAAGTGAAAATAAATATTGCGATTGTTCTCCTACTGTTAAAATAACTGAAAATAGTAAAATCAACCCAACTATAGTAAGCGGGTTGATTTTGTCTGATAGTTGGTGTTGATTTATATTCTTTTTATCATTTTTACAAAACACTTTTTTTCTTCCTATCGCTAAAAAATTTATTGTAAATATATGTTCCAAAATAAGCACCTATAAATGAAGCCACAATTGCAATCAATAAACAAATCAAGATATTTTTAGGTGTGTAAAAATTGTAAAGGAATGTTGCGTAATCGGCTGTAAACATCTTTGGAAATTGCTTTGTAAGTCCTTCGACACCAAATACAAAAGCAAAATACATAGCATGTAAGGAATAGATAAACATACCTGTTCCAAAAGCAATCCCAACTTTCATATTTTTGTTTGTATAGTTCTCTTTTTTACCAATTACAAATTCCGCCAAAATTCCTGCAACAGCACAAACAACAATTACCGGCCACATTCCCATAAGAGCATAGAATACACCCAGCAACAGAAAGTATGAAAAAGCAGTTCCTCTCTGTCCAACCTGCTTGCACATAATTACAAAAATAGGTGCAACAATAATTGTTGGCAATGCAGATGACAAATACAAACTTGGAATCATACCAAATGATCCTGTCAAAAATCCCAATCCCATCGTCAAAACAAATCCAATAACAGAGAATACTGCTATTTTTACAATACCTTTTAAATTCATGATACTTCCTCCTTAGTTTTTTATTTAATATTCTTCTGTTTATCCACCAGAAATAATATTCTTATTTTATTTTTGAAAGAAAAAATATAGTCTTATTGAACTCTAAAAATAACTTAGTTATTTTTAGAGTAAAAATTTTTTTTATAATCCTCGTATTTTCCCCCATCCTTCATTAAAAAAGTTTGAAATTAGAATTGCGTTTTGTCTTACTTCTTCTTTATCTTCAGAATGTACAGCAATCTCAGACAAGGCATAAAAATACGCATGATTAAGCAAATGAATACCTCTGTTGGTTATTCTGTCATTAACATGATTTGCACCATAAATCATACTTAATATTTTAAAATGATTTTTATCTTCAATTTCTATAAGTTCATCTAAAAAACTGCTATATTTAGTTCCATAAGATCCAAACACTAAAAGTTCAAACACATCTTTGTTTTCAAAAAAATGCAAAACTGTATCAATCGTGCCCTGTGCTTTTGACTCCAAAATCTTTTGAATAGTTTCTTTTCCTATTCTTTTTTCCTTTTTATAAGCATCAAAGCTCTTATTCTCATACATAGCATAATATCTTTTAATTTCAGCTATAAGAGGTTCTACTAATTCTGCAAAAAGACTTTCTTTATCCTCAAAATGACCATAAAAAGCACCAGTCGTAACCCCCGCTTCTTTGCATATAGCTCTTAAATTTGCTTTTTCAAATCCTTGCTCTTTAAAAATCTTCTTGCCACTCTCCAATATCTTTTTATGAGTTAAATCATAATCTCCATTTGCCACCTTGTTTCAACCTCCTTTCTTCAAAAATAACTTTGTTATATTATAACACTTGTTATATTTAATTTCAAGTAAAAATAATTATTTTTTCATTTTCTAAAAGAATAACAATAAATGTGGCAACACATCTTTTTCCATGTTATAATAAGTTATTAAATCTAATTTATGCTTAACGCTGTTCATATACTAATAGTATAAGAGCAAGCACAGTAAGTGTACGGACACTTACGGAAAAATTGATGAAGCAGCCCTTCGGGATCTGCTTCTTTTTTTATCAATTTTTAGCTTGTTAGGGAGACCCTAAGACCCCGAAAATCATACAAAGGAGGAAATACCTATGGCAAATAGGATACGAAATGAACGACTTGAAATTAAATTGACCAAAGAAGAAAAGGCTCTTTTTGAGGAGAAAAGAAAGCTTGCAAAGTGCAGAAATATGAGCCATTTTATCCGCAAATGCGTTTTAGAAAAGGAGATTTATCAGGTAGATTTAGAGCCTTTTCGGAATTTACAAGGCTTGCTTAGAGGTGCTACAAATAATATCAATCAGATTGCAAAGAGAGTAAATCAGACAGGTATCATCTATAAAGATGACATCCAAGATATGAAGAAAGAGATTGAATATTTTTCTAAAGAGTTGTGGCAAATTCACTCCCTGCTTCTGAAAAGAACTTCTGAAACGGAAGGGGAATGACAATGGCGATTACAAAAATACACCCTATAAAATCAACCCTTCATCTCGCCATCTCATATATTGTTAATGGAGATAAAACGGACGAGCAGCTTTTAGTCAGTACACATAAGTGCCACGAATCTTCCGCTCATACTCAGTTTTTACGAACAAGAGAGGAGGCGGGAACTAAGGGAATTGTCCTTGCAAGACATCTGATTCAATCATTTTTACCGGGAGAAACAAGCCCTGAAATGGCACATCAAATCGGTCTTGAGTTATGTAAAAAGATCCTCAAAGATGACTATGAGTTTGTGTTATCGACGCACATAGATAAAGGGCATATCCATAATCATATCATCTTCAACAATGTGAATATGGTTACCGGTAAATGCTATCAGTCAAACAAAAAAAGCTACCATAAAATTCGTTATCAGAGTGATAAGCTATGCAAAGAAAACAACCTTTCCGTCATTGATGAACACTACGAAAGCTACAAGAAAAAATACAAGACGAGCGGAAAGTCTTGGTATGAAAATGAGCAGGCAAAGAAAGGTACTTCTTGGAAAAGCAGACTTCAATTTGATATTGATCGCATGATAAAACAGTCAAAGGATTGGGATGAATTTCTAAAGAAAATGACCGAGCTTGGTTATGAAATTAAGTACGGTAAGCATATCGCTTTTAAGCCGAAAGATAAGCCGAGATTTACAAGATCGAAGACGATTGGCGAAGATTATACGGAAGAACGGTTAAAAGAACGCATAGCGGAAAGGGAAACGATTAAGACTCCTCCTGTTAAAAAACGCATTGGAAATATCATTGATATGAAGACCAATGCCAAGGTCAAAGAGAGCAAAGGTTATGAATACTGGGCAACGAAACATAATCTGAATACGATGGCGGAATCCGTTATTTTCATCAGAGAACATGGGATTAAATCCGTTCAGCAGCTTGACGAATACATTCAAAAAACCGCTGATGAAAGACAACATCTGCAAGATAAAATCAAATCCATTGATAAGGAAATGGAACAGTTATCCGCTACGATGGAGCAAGTCCATACCGTTAAAAAATATCGAGGATACTACAAAGAATATCGCTCTAATCCATCTGATAAGGCATTCTTTGAAGAATACAAAACTCAGATTACCCTCTATGAAAATGCTCTTTCCGAGCTTAAAAAGTCTTATTCCAAACTTCCAAATTCAAAAGATATTTTAGAAAGACTTGATAATCTGCAAGAAAAAAAGAATACCCTGATGAAAGAGTATTCTTCCTCAAAATCCACAATGGACGAACTTTACAAGATACGCAAAAACTATGGAATTTACATGGGTAAGGAGATGGAGAGATAGTGTTCTCTCCTCTTTTTATTGTTCCCAAAACTTATCTTCTTCCTCTTGTTTTTCTGCAAAAGTCCAAACTTCCTGTATCTTGCCATTCTCTATTCTGAATAGGTCAATCCCCGGATCATTTAGTTTTTCTTCTCCTCTTTCCGCTAAAGAAACAACACTGGCAGCCACAAAACAGTCATTGCTTGCAGCCCAATTTGTTATCACCCTAAATGTTCCGTTACTTCTTTTTGAAAATTCTCCCAAACGCTCTCCTAATGCCTGTTTTCCCACTATCACACCGGAAAGTGAACTCTCTCCTCCCATATGCCATACAATATTGTCCGACATCGTTTCAAAAACCGCTCCAAAATCTCCTTTTGATAATGCTTCTGTGTAAGCATGAAACACTTTCATAACTTCATTTTTCATAGCTGATCTCCTTTCATTTTTTGAGAAATGATTTTCTCTTACTATCATTATACTTTTTAAGTCTTGATTTTAGAAGTACGAACATTTATAATACATAGTATCTAATACGATACTATTAGTTTTCTAAGGAGGTTACAATGTCAAATGTTTATGATAAGTGTCCCTATGTTACGACTCAAAAAGTTTTACAAGGAAAATGGGCAATTGTAGTTTTATATCATCTAAGTACAGGCACGAAAAGGTTTAGTGAACTTGAACGGTTAATTCCTGATGTTACTCGAACTGTTTTAACAAGACAGCTTCGTCAATTAGAACAAGACAAACTAATCATTAGAAAAGTTTTTCCGGAAGTTCCTCCCCATGTTGAATATTCTTTGAGTACATTAGGCACTAAATTTCAAAGAGTGTTAGATGAGATAGAAATCTTTGGATTGGATTATATTGCCGAGCTTAATAAAACACATCGAACTTAATTGTGAGCTAAAATCCATAAAAAAAGAGCCGGTGCAGTCCGAAGACCACACCGACCATCATCTTATCTTTCTGTTTCTTTTGGCTTTTCTTTACTCTCTTTAGGCTTTTGCTTATCTTCCGCCTGATATTCTTTAATCGCACCAAGTATGGATTTTTTACCGTTTTCTTGACCTTTTTCAGAATTGAGCAAGGTATTTAACTTAGCATTCATTTTTTCAATATCTGCTCTAATCTGTCCTGATTGCTCCCAAGAATCAGCATAAAATAAGTCTTTTTCTCTTTCTTCTATCTCGCTTTTTAGTTTAGCAATCTCTTGACTCTTATCCTGTCCTTTCATCTGTTCTTTTGCCTTTAAGAGCTTTGAAGAAAGTATCCTGATGTTAGTGTGTTCCTTGCCGTTATCATCAATAGAAGTTCTGATTTGACCAAAGAGTTTCACAAAATCTCCCTGTTTAAAGTCCTTTGGAATATCACTCTTTTCTCCATAAGCGGAGCAATTATGATAGACCTTGTTTCCTGCATCATCTTTGGACACAACAGAGAAATTTGCCACCTTAAAGGCTTCTCCATTCTTGTTTTCTCTTTCAATAAGTTCGACCTTGCCTACAATATTCCCGACGATATTTATAAGATTATCTTTCTCCTGCTGAACATAGGGAAGGTCTTTTATCTGCCCCTGTTCTCTTAAATCTTCAATCATATAGTCGAAATCTTCATGAAGCAGATTGATGGTATCATTTGCCATATAAGCATCATAAAGCTTATCTAATGCACTCTCATCGTTAATGCCTTTTTCCATACTGATAACCGCCTTCACAAAATCTTTGTGGTTATCCTTTGCCATATCTTCAATCCTATCCCTTATTGTTTTGTAATCCATGTTTTTATATCTCCTTTCATGGTAAAAGGGAGCTTATAAGCCCCCTTATCTTGCATATTCCTGTTCTTTTGTAGTTTGTTTATCTTCCGTTTTGCTTTCACTTTGATAAGCTCTGATCTGTCCTAAAATAGACGGTTTATCTTCCGTTCTTTGAGAAGTTTCCTCTTTCGTATGAAGATTATCTTCCACATCATAGGTTGATTCAAAGTAATCACTGTCCCTGAAATCATTGTCATATCTGTCGATGATACCGTCATTATCGAGGTCTTTTGCAAGCGGATCATAGAAGTTTCCTTCATCATCAATCTCAAGTCCCGTTGCTGCTCTTAAATCTTCGGAATCCACATAGACCAAATCTTCAAAAGAGGATAGCTCAATCTCATTTTTCATATTCCTTAGAGCTTCATTTTCTCCCTTGTTTTCATAATCAAAGCTCTCTGTTTTTACCACCGTATCATCAATATACTGCGTCCATGTTTTGGCTTCTAAATTCAGTTCGTACTGAATCCCATGTCTTTCATCAGGAGTATTAGTATAGGCGAGCCCGATATGCTTTAAATCAGGATACAGCGTGTCAAACTCATCATAGCTGTGGTTTTCTTCATACTCTCTGTTGCAGAAGTTAATAATCGCTCTTTTTACATCTTCTACAAGGGGATTATCATTTCTCTTTTCTTCCACTTCTCCCATATCAAGCAGTTTATTCAGTTCCGCAAGTCTTAATACCTTGGTTTTCAGCTCATCAGCCTTTTCAAACGGCTTTTTAAGTTCTTCTTTAGCATTTTCAAGCTGTTCTTTGGTACTGATGAGCTTTTCCTCTAATCTTTTCAGTTTTTCGGGCATTTTCTCAAGAGCGTTATCCAGTCTTGTAATATTACCATCCGCACTTGTACCAAGCTCTCCTGAATGCTTTGCAGCACCGTTTAAGCTGAAATTATGCTCATTGGTAAAGAAGTTATAGCTGACCTCTAAATCCATATTTCTATACTTGCCTATCATCTTACTTTCATTGATTTTTATAGTCTTGATAGCTTCAAGTAGCTTCTCGCCTGCAACCTTTTTATCAAATATTTTCTCGCCTTTTATGGTTATGGAAGTAAATTTATTTTCGCCTTCTCCTTGTGGTTCTACATCAGCCATATCTTTCTTTACAGCTTCAATGAGTTTTTCCGTTCTTGTGATTTCTTCCGGATAATTTTTAGCAACCTTATCCTCTAATCTGTAACGGTTGGACTTGTAGTTTGCTTCCAGCATTTTAAGTTTTGTAACCTCATTGTCCAAATCCATCTTTTCTTTAATCTTCGGATCACCTGTTGCAAGAGCTTTAATCTCCGCATAGTTAAGGGAATTTTCATCCACATCTTCCGCCACACGAACAGGAGTCTTACTGGTCATAATCTGAGAAATGAATTTCTGTTTGTTTTCTATCGTCTGCCACAAATAGGCATCAAATGTGTTCTCTGTAACATAACGATAGATATTTACTTTCTCATTTTCGTTACCCTGTCTTACAATTCTACCCGCACGCTGTTCAAGGTCCGCAGGACGCCAAGGCACATCCAAATCATGCAGTGCAATCAGTTTATTCTGCACATTCGTGCCTGCTCCCATTTTCTGAGTTGAACCAAGTAATATCCTCACATCTCCCTTACGCACCTTTGCAAAGAGTTCGTCCTTTTGTTTATCGGAATTCGCTTCGTGGATAAATGCTATTTCTTCTTTCGGTATGCCCATTGCTACAAGTTTATCCCTAATATCATCATAAATGTTAAATTCTCCATCTCCTTTTGGCGTGGACATATCGGAAAATAGAAGCTGTGTAGACTTATTTTCTTTGGTCTTATCCCAAATACTAAAGACATTTTTCACGCAAACATTCACCTTGCTGTCAGGATTATCAGGAAGTATGGGATTGATCAGTCTTTGGTCAAGGGCAAGTTTCTTACCATCATTAGTAATATTTAACATATTATCCTCATCAGGTTCTACCACTCTATTTCTAACCTTATCCGCTCTTTCAGATAATCCCTTTAGGATTTCTTTTTGTTCCTCGCTCGGCAAGGTTTTAATTAATTCATAGTGTGCTTCAGGTGTTGGAAGATTTAGCATATCTGCGGTCTGAATGTCAGCGACTTCCTTAAACATGGACATCAATTCAGGTAGGTTATAAAACTTTGAAAATCTTGTTTTCACTCGGTATCCTGTTCCTTCAGGAGCAAGTTCAAAGGCGGACTGAGTTTCCCCGAAGGTACTTGCCCAAGCATCAAAATGCTCCAAGTGATTCTTCTTTAGGTTTTCATACTGAAGATAACGCTGCATGGTGTAAAGCTCCGTCATAGAATTACTTACTGGTGTTCCTGTGGCAAAGACAATACCTTTCCCGTTTGTCATCTCATCCATATATCTGCACTTCATAAACATATCGGAGGACTTAAAGGCTTCCGATTGCCCGATTCCTGCAACATTACGCATTTTTGTATGAAGATACAATGAACACCATCCGTGCCGCCTGCTACGGTCAGCACGGTAGGTGCTGAGCGATAGGTAATCCTTTGAGGTTATCTCCGGATTTTCCCCCGCCTCACACCGGGCATGCACCTTTCAGCGCACCCGG
>NZ_LR130582.1 GCF_900625025.1 Lachnoclostridium sp. Marseille-P6806 | reverse complement strand
TCTGTTCTGAATGTCTCGCGATCCCTATAAGGCCCGCACCATCCGCTCGGATCGTGTTCCTTACGGGAATCTTGAAATCTTCAGGGTTGCATTTCTGTTTGTTTGTCAAATCTGCTGCCGCTTCCTTACCTTACGCAAGGAGCCGGGGACCCGGAGGCCGGATCGCTTTCATGCCGGAGCCGTCTGCTATAAGAGACAACTCCGAACGGAGAAAGAGGGATTTGAACCCTCGCGCCGCTATTAACGACCTACTCCCTTTCCAGGGGAGCCCCTTCGGCCACTTGGGTATTTCTCCAGTCTGAATGCTTCTGAATATCAATACGTTTGGCTTCGCCAATGCGCTCTGTGCGCAGAGCCGTTATTCTGTTTATGACCTTTGGTATGTTCAAAGGAAGCGGAGAGGATGGGATTCGAACCCATGTGGCGTTGCCGCCAAACGGTTTTCAAGACCGCCTCGTTATGACCGCTTCGATACCTCTCCGGGTCGTTCGTTCTGTACTCTCGCGGATGCTCTGCCGCCGCGGTGCTGATGTATCCGACCGGCACCGCTCTCTCGCGAACAATGGATATAATATCAGTAAAGCGGCAGAGCGTCAAGGACAATTTCCGGAAAAATATGCACAAATGAATCTCTTGAATTGTAGTATGATGTCAGAAATTTAACTGCAATTTTGTGTCCCCCGCGCAGAATCTACGCGCAGGAGCTGGCAGCATATTCCGAAGGGCAGGGGCGGCCCCGCGCCGATGCGACAAAGTCACTGTGGCGTCTTCGGATGCCGCCGAGCAGATCATCATCATGGGTGCGGGCGCCCTGCGCCTGTCCGCTACGGGTTTCCTCGAGGAGATCACACGGACGCGGGAGGAGATGCGGGGCAGATATTTCTCATAGCGTCCCCTACCGGTGCGTCCCTTTCAAACGATAGGTGGCCTCAGCGGTTCCCAGCCCGGATAATGAAAACTCATAATGAAACTCTCCCTCACAAACAGACTTTCCGCCATAGCCCAGCGTCACCTGAAGCTCGATCTCCTTTCCGTCATTGATGTTCCACTTTTTCAGTAGTTCCGGCGGCTTAAGCTTCAGGACGCGCTGCTTTTCATCATAACTCCCATACATCTCCCGAGGGAACGACGTACCGTTTTGCTCCGTGAACGGCTCCATGCCCTCAATATCCATCGTCACAAACATCCGCTCATGGCTGTCATTGCCAAACTGCGAGATCGTCATCGTCCCTCGCAGCACCGTCTGCTCTGCCTGCCGCTTTGCCGCATCAAGGCCCTGCTGCAGGCTCTCTTTCATGCCCCCCTCGTCCGGCATTGCCTCTATAAGGCCGTCGAAAATCTGGTTCCCCCCATAATACAGTGTCGAAAGCTCCACATCCCACACTCCGAAAATATCCTCTCTGACAAAATCGACCCGCCCGTCAATGCGGCCGAATCTCTGTCCTTTCTTCTGATCGAAAACCAGTTTCCCTCTGAGAAGCGGAAGCGAAGCCCTTCTTCCATCCATGATGACCTCTGTCGGACTATGGTACTGCAGATAGTGGTACATTGTGGTCATATAGATGATATTGTTGCTCCGCGTCGGCGCAAAAGCAAGAACCTTGCTGTTCGGTCTAAACACATTTCTCGGAAAAAATGTCGGCTCCTCATACGATGCAAATCTCATATCCGCCATGAAATCGCTGTACCTTCCGCTCGCGGCATCGTAGCCGTAATAAGCGGTTTTGGTGATATCCCCATTTTTATCCTGCCCCATATATGCCCGAACCACAATGGGTACATTCAACAAAGGGCACAGCTCGTCACGCATAAACCGATACAGCTCCACCGCACTCAGGTGACGGAACTTTGAATTGAACGCCCTGAAAATCTTTTCCGTATTACCGTACAGCTCCCGCCTGGCAGCCGCCTTGTACATGCCGATCATTTTCTCCGTGGGCTGCCTGTACCCGTCCGCCGGAACGATTTTCCCCGCTTCTCCCAACTGACGGTTGTAATACCAGAACGAAGGCTTCACCGAGGAGGTATAATCTTTCCGCTCCTGTTCGGACAGCTCATCCCAGTAATACCCGAGAAAAGCGTCTATATCCTTTTCTACATTTCCCGCCACATCGACGGATCGTTTTTTCATCGCCTCGCCAAATCGATCGTCAAACAGCTCCGCAAAGCCGTTCCCCAGAACATCCAGTTCATAGCCCGGGATGACCCTGCTGTTCTTTTCCTGAAGATACTGACGGTAGGCGTACTCCTCCAGAGAGATCAGTTCCTTTTCCTTAAACGCCCTCGGCCACAGAGCATCTTCCGCCGCAACATACAGGTAATAGCCGCCGATCAACGCCGAAGCAACGCTAAGCACCGTCCCCATGGAAAAAATGAGGCCCGCCTTGGCCAGTGTCATAAAGGCCCCCATCGTACCCGCAGTGACACCGAGCATCGTCGTTACATTATCATAGCTCGATACGTAGCCGGCCCACGTTCCTCCATTTTCAAAATAGACCGAAAGCTGATAGGCATAGATCAGCAGGCCGGCTGTCGCCATGGCAGGCCCCAGGTACTTTGCATAGATGGAAGTCGATGCCGTGGGAGACGAGGCCGCCTCCGCAGCCACCGGCTGCAGGCCTGCTCCACCCTGGGTTCCCCGCAATCCGCTCCGTGCCATTTGCATGAGATACTTACCGCCATCTACCGCCAGCTCACCCGTGCCATACAGGTCGATCGCCTTTCCCATATAATCTGCACAGGCTTCCATCATCCCTGTGTATATTTCACTGTCCAAGATTTTAACCATCTCTTCAAAGGGCACAGGGCCGACGCTGTTCATCGCCGGACGGAAATCGGAAAACATTCCCCGCTCCCCGACATTTCCGATCGCCGAAGAGAAATAATCATACTTCCCTTTCCCGAACGGATACTCTATCAAAAGGGAGCTGAATCCCGCTTTCTCAAGGGATCCATAATGCTCCATTCTCTCGGAAACGATCTCTGCCACCAGAGAAAAATGATCCATATATACCTCATAGCTCCGCCCGTCCGCCGAGGTTTCATGGTACACCGTCTCCCACTTACCGCTCTCCTCGTTATAATATACAACCTCACCGAAGCCATCCCCGCAGCTCCTCGGAATGGTGAGCTTTGCCTCCGTGGCAAATTCGTGCTTTCCTGATTTCAAAGAAAAATCATAGGCGATAAGGCGCATCCCCATATCCGAATCCGTCTTGACCGGGAGCGTGCGCAGTTCAATCGTATCCGGCTCCTCAAGATCCCACGGAGGAAGCTCCGCCGACACCTCCTCAGAAAGCTGCGCCGTGTTTTTTTCCTGCGTGAGCTCCGCCGAGAGCACCGGCGCTTCCCGGAGTTCCTTGGCAGAATACCGGACACCGATCAGCGCCGGATTACCAGGCGAGGAAAGCGGCGTGATTTCAATACCCGCGCTATTCACCATCGACGCCGGCGAAAAAAAGTCCCCCGATCCTCCCGTTCTTCTCCCACGCACAAAAAAGCCCGGCCGGTAAAAGCCCGCCGTCAGAACCGCGACGATCAGAGCCGCAGCAATAAGAGCCTTGGTCCTGCGGCGAAAGTGCTTTCGCCGTAAGGCATTTCGCGTCGCCGGTCTCATCGGCGCCTCAGGAGGAGCGCTTTCCGCGGGCACAGCGAATTTTTCCTTCTGTGTACCGCTTCCGTATGACGATGCCGAGGAACTCCCCGGCTGCAGGCTTCCCACTCGCTGCCCGCAGCTTCTGCAAAATTGCACTCCGTCTTTCAGCGGTTTTCCACACTTTCTGCAAAAGCCCGCCATACCGCTCCTCCTCATTGGGCAGTCCGACCTCTCAGCAGCTCCGTTCTCTGTTACGGCCTCACCAGCGCCACATCGGCAGGAACGCCGTCCGGCGCCACAAGACTTCCCAGGGCATAATCGCTGTCCCCTATGCGGTAAAATTCGGTGATATAGAGATTCCCCGCCCCGGTCAGGGACACCATTCCGTTCCGCAGGTGCCCCGTAAAGACAGAGACGCCGTCGATCTCATACGAGCCCTCATCCGGTATAAAAATCTTATAGTAGTTCGCCGCCAGCGTCACACCGCTCTCTCCGACAGTGATCTCCATGCTGGATAGCTCCTGCACATAGCTGTCGTATTCCATCATCGGATCGTAAACGGTAAGCGCTTTCCAGCTTCCCGTGAGCTCCGGCAGCTCCCGCCGCTGCGCGTCTTCCGGAACCCCGTTGTACATGACATCATTCAGATACCAGTCAAAATCCGAAAGCTCCGGACGTTCTGTCGCATCGGCCGGCGCCGCACCGCTCTGCGAGCCGTCTATCTCTTCCATTCCCTGTTCGATATCCGCAAAGCCCTCTCCGCCGATCTCGCTCTCGTCAAAGCGCCCCGGCGGGACGGACGTCCCGATCTCCGAAGACGATGCGCCGGACATCCCGCCCGATTCCGTCTCCGTAGCTGCCGCTCCCTCAAGCACGGTCAGGCGATAGCTCACAGCCGGCGGCGAATCCGTTCCGTCCGCATAGACATCAATGTCCACCGTCTCAGCTCCCTCCGGCGCGAGAAACAGCATCCATCCCTTTTTCTCTTCTCCTCCCGCAAGCGTGCAGGACGCTGCGTAGCAATCCTTATCCGCGAGGGCCTCCTCCGGAAATTCTCCCGGCAGAATACGCAGAAGCTGCCGCTTTCCTCCCGCTCCGGCAGGCGACACTGTGCAGAACGCCTCCGGTGGAGGCAGCTCCCTGTCATAGTCGCCAATATTTATCAGGACATATTCCACTTTAATAAATTCATAGCCCGGCTGAGGGGCCGACGCTTTTGCCGGATAAACTCTCGCCTCGTGGAGACAATAATAGAGGCCGTCCATCCCAACCGCCGCCTGACTGCTCTCCAGGCGGTCTTCATCATAAAACTCCGCCGTCAGAACGCCCCCTGCCGCCCCGGGCGAAGATTCCAGTTCCTCCGTCAGAGGAAACGCTCCCGCGGCGTCCGACACATTCATTGCCTGCGCCGCCCGCCTTTTGGTGAGAAAGCCGGGAAAAATAAAAAGCACGAGCTCCGCCAGAGTGAGCACCAGCAATCCCGCCGTCACAGCAAGCCAGACCGGACTTCCGGCCTCCTCCCTCCGGAAGTTCTGTCTCTGCCGGGGCGCTTTCCCTCTCGGCGTCACAGGAGGCGCCGTCTTCTCCGGCTCCATATCCTCCGCGTCCTGCTCATCCTCCCGGATCGCTTCCTGCGCGTCTTCCCTGATGTCTTCTTCCGCATTCTCCTCCGGCAGCACCCGACTCCCGCAGAAAGGACAGAATCGGTCATCCTCTCCGATTTTCCTGCCGCATGTTTCACAGAACATGTTATTCCTCCTCTACCGGTACCGGCCGGGCGGTATATTCTCCGCACATTGACACGCTCTGTCCGGCGGAGGACATGGAAACCGACACCTGCCCCGCAAGGAGTTCTCCCGATGCGTCTCTGCAGAGCGTCCCCGAAAAGAGGACCTCACCGGAATTTCCTCCCTCCTCCATGGTCTGGTCAATCCGGAAACTCCCGCCGGACAACTCCGTAATGAGCGGCGAGGATTCCGATGCCATGATCTCTCCATCGTCTCCCCGAAAATTCATCAAATCATCCGAGCTCATGGAGGTTCCCATTTCCGCTTTGATCCAGAAACTCCAATCTCCCTCATCGCCCATCTCCACCGAAAAGGGCACGGCCTCCGAAAGCAGGCGGTCCAGCCTCTCACTGATATCCGCCGGCGCTCCCGGCATATCCTCATAGCCCGAAAATTCTTTGAACAGGAATTCGCCCTCCCATTCTCCGACAAGTTCTGACGGCACGGCGTCTGCGACCGCAGTGGCTCCGTCCGGGAGAGTGTCGCCTCCGCTTTCTTCCACGGACCCGACAGCCCATGCGCCAAGGTCTGCGTAAGCATCGTTCTCTTCCATGAAGAAATCATCCCCTGCGGCAGCTTCTCCCGCCACGCTTTCTCCCTGTATCGGACCGCTTTTTCCCGCGCCGAAAAAACGGATAGCGCTTATCACCGTGACCGCTGCCCACATAATCACAGCAGACACCACCGCAGCAATCCGCAATTCTCTGCTTATTCTCATATCAATCACCACACCGAAGCACTTTGTTAAGGCACGCGCGGCATGCGCACTATTTTCTCTCTCCGGAACCGTCCGCCCCGATATAGGAGGCTCCACCGAATGCAAGAACCGGCACGAAGACAATGCCAAGGAACAGCAGTCCAAGGGCAAAGCCCGTTCCCTTTCCAAAGGATCTGGCCAGTTTGAAGCAGGTCATGATGGAGATGATAAAATTAACGAAAGGAACCAGCAGAAGAAGAAACAGAATGCCTTTTCCCCAAGTGATTTCAAACATCACATACAGGTTATAGACCGGGACAATGGAAGCCCAGCCGGGCTTTCCCGCCTTGCGGAAAATCCTCCACATACACACGATCATCAGCGCCAGTATGGCGAAATAGAACAGCATCAGCGCGGGGCTGACCTCCTGTGCGTATCCGTAAGAATATTGATCGTACATTATGCCTCCTCTCCTCCGTTCCCGACGGAATGAATGATCGTCACATTCCCACTGCTGCCGTCGTAATAAGCAGAACTGCCGCGATCACCATAATAAACAGCCCGGCACCTGTGCCTCCGGACTCACCAACCACCACAAATTCTTCCTTCTTCCGCGGATTATAGCGAAGCTCTCTTGTCTGTCCGACCTGATAGGTACGTCTGCTTCCTTTTGAGAAATTTAACTCCGATCTGACAGAAACTCCCTCCGCAAGGTATTCAAATACCGGACGATAGGAGATGCTGGTGTTTCCGTCCTCTCCGCTCTCCTCCTCTCTGAGAACATCGACGACCGTTCCGATGACAGACATCGTACAGCGTTTTTTCTTTCTCCTGTCAAGAATAAACACAAGAAGCCCGAAGAGAAACATCACGCCGAATACAGCGACAATTTTCATGGTATCCATTTTCTCCCCTCCATCAGGCTTTGTCGTTCGCCGGTACAGAGAATTCTCTTTTTTCTTTGTTGTTAATAATTATAAAAAACGCAGCCTGTCCTGTGTCAGGGTTTGCGAAAATGATCATGCCAATATTACGGCACGAAATATGCCTTTTTGATTGGTTATTCAATGTTTTTCTGTTAACATAAGAGCATCGGAAAAAATCCAGAAAGCTCCGGATGAAAAAGACCAAAAAGCAGGAGGCATGTCTATGTTTGCGGAACGTTTTGACTCGCTGATGAATATTGCAGAGGTTTCCAACAGTCTCCTTGCAAACGCCATCCACATGAACAGCTCTCACATCGGCAGGCTCCGCAGCGGAGCAAGGCCGCTCCCCAAGAAACACGAATATCTCGGAGCCATGTGCCTCTTCCTTGCAAGGCATTTTCGAAAAGAATATCAGATCAATGCTCTGCAGAAGCTGACAGGAATCGGGAACGGAGCACTGCTCTCTCCGGAGAACACAGCGCTCTATCTGGAGCAATGGCTCCTTGAGGCGGAACAGGATCCCTCGCTTGCGGCCGGGCGTCTGATCTCTGGGTTCTCTCATTTTTCTTCCCATCCGGTTTCGTTTGCTGCGGGAGGCGCAGCAGAGGAGGCTCCTGAAAAATATGCCTCTTATCTCTACGGCAACGCAGGAAAACGAAAGGCCGTCGAACAGTTTTTCCGCATGATTCTACAGGAAAAGAAGCCACAGACTCTGCTGCTGTTCTCTGACGAGTCGATGGAGTGGCTCTATGAGGATGCCGCATTCGCCGCGCGCTGGAGCGAGCTCTTTACCCGCGTCATCGCAAAGGGCAATCGGATACGGGTTATTCACACGATATCCCGGGATATGAACGAGCTTCTGGAGGCGGTCGCCAAGTGGATCCCCATTTATATGACTGGGATGATCGAGCCCTACTATTATCCGCGGCTTCGGGACGGCCTCTTTCAGCGCACCATGTTCATTGCGCCCCACACTGCGGCCGTCATCTCTTCTTCCGTACAACAGAACGCCGAGGGCGCGCTGAACATTTTTCTGACAGACCGCGCGGCAATCGAAGCGGTAAGCCTTGAATATGCGCGCTATCTTCAGCTTTGCCGCCCGCTCATGCGCTTCTTCACCGGGCAGGACGCCGATGAGCTCCGGAAAGCCGCCCGCACGCTTTCCGAAGCGGAGGGAGACGCCTGCCTGTGCTCCGCCGCTCCTCCTCTCTTTGCCATGCCGGAGAGTCTCGTCCGAAAGCTCGCGGAGCAGCGCGGAAACGAACTTCTGCTTCCCCTGTGGAAGCAGAGCGTCTTTTCATTCCGTCGAAGCATAGAAAAGCAGCGGCTTACCCTCATTATCCTCGATCCCAAGACAGCCCCGCTCTCACCCGCCGCATTCCGGCCGCCTCTGGCAGAATTTTTTGCCTGTCCCGAATTCAGCTGCACGCACAAGCAGTATATGCAGCACTTCGAGGCCATGCGAAAGCTCGAGAAAAAGTACGACAACCTGACGGTCGTGCTTCGGAACGATCTGTCCCCGGACATGCTGCTGTATGTAAAGGAGGATGCCGGCGTAATCATGGCAAAGGCCGATCCCCCGATATCCGCTTTTGCCATCAGCGAGCGGAACATGGTCAACGCATTCTGGGATTACCTGAAAAGAATGTCCTGAGCAGCGGAAAGACTTTTATTCGATGATGGTCGCAACACGGCCGGAACCAACGGTTCTGCCACATTGGCGAACTTAATGATTATAATTCTCATTGGACATAATCGGTTTTTCTTTATTTTTCGTCTCTTCTTTATCAGAATTATCTCAATTATTTCACGATCTCAGAGTTTTTAGTACCAAGATAACACCAGAGTGCTTTATACTTCACTTGCGTTTTGCGACCACAAACAGTACCAAAACAGTACCGGAGACAATTTTCACAACTGTCTTACCACAAAAATAAGACCCTCCGGGAATCCCGAAAGGCCTTATACTTACTGAGTTTTTATTGATTACTCGATAATGCTTGCAACTCTGCCCGAACCTACTGTACGTCCACCCTCGCGGATAGCGAACGTAAGGCCCTGCTCCATCGCGATCGGGTGGATCAGTTCGATGGTCATCTCAACGTGGTCGCCGGGCATGCACATCTCGGTTCCCTCAGGGAGCTTGATGACGCCGGTGACATCGGTTGTTCTGAAATAGAACTGAGGACGATAATCATTGAAGAAAGGGGTATGGCGGCCGCCCTCCTCCTTGGTCAGAACGTAAACCTGAGCCGTAAACTTCTTGTGGCAGGTAACGGTGCCGGGCTTTGCAATAACCTGGCCTCTCTCGATATCGTCACGGTTGATGCCGCGAAGCAGGCAGCCGATGTTGTCGCCGGCCATCGCCTCATCCAGAGTCTTACGGAACATCTCGATACCGGTAATAACGGAGGTGCCGGTCTCCTCCTTGACGCCGACGATCTCGACAGCGTCGTTGAGGTGCAGAACGCCGCGCTCGACACGGCCCGTCGCAACGGTGCCGCGGCCGGTGATGGTGAAGACATCCTCGACGGGCATCAGGAACGGCTTGTCGTTCTCACGAACCGGATCCGGGAAGTACTCGTCAACCGCATCCATGAGCTCCATAATCTTGTCGCCCCACTCGCCTGCGGGATCTTCCAGAGCCTTCAGAGCAGAGCCGCGGATGATCGGGGTATCATCACCGGGGAAATCATACTCGCTGAGCAGATCTCTGATTTCCATGTCGACAAGATCCAACAGCTCGCTGTCGTCGACCATGTCGCACTTGTTCATGAAAACAATGATTCTCGGAACACCGACCTGACGAGCCAGCAGAACGTGCTCGCGAGTCTGGGCCATAACACCGTCGGTAGCGGCAACGACAAGGATCGCGCCGTCCATCTGCGCAGCGCCGGTGATCATGTTCTTGACATAGTCAGCGTGGCCGGGGCAGTCGACGTGTGCATAGTGTCTCTTCGAGGTCTCATACTCAATATGAGAAGTGGAGATGGTTATTCCACGAGCCTTCTCCTCCGGAGCCTTGTCAATCTGATCGAACGGAACGGCGGGATCAATGCCGAGCCTGTTGGCAAGAGTAGCGGTGATCGCTGCGGTAAGAGTGGTTTTGCCATGGTCGACGTGACCGATGGTTCCAATGTTCAGATGCGGTTTGGTTCTGTCAAAATGAGCCTTTCCCATTTCGTTAATCCTCCTTGAGAATTTAATGTCTGTCCGGTCCGTATCCGCATACTTTCCGGGCACGCCGTTGCTAACAATTATATCTGCTAACAGCGCTGTTTACAAGCCTTTTTATCAGTTGCCCTTGGTCGCGGCAATGACCTTTTCCGCTACATTCTTCGGAACCGGCTCATAGCGGTCGAAGAACATGGAGTAGCTGGCACGTCCCTGCGTCTCGGAGCGCAGATCCGTTGCGTAGCCGAACATTTCGGCCAGCGGAACAAAGCCGGTGATCAGCATGCTTCCGCTGACATCCTCCTGACTCACAACGCGTCCGCGCCGGGAGCTGATATCACCGATGACGTCGCCCATATATTCCTGAGGCGTCGTGACCTCGACTTTCATGATCGGCTCGAGAAGCGTCGGGGCCGCCTTGCTCATCGCCTCCTTGAAGCACATGGAGCCGGCGATGTGGAAAGCCATCTCCGACGAGTCGACCTCGTGGTAAGACCCGTCGTATACCGTCGCCTTGATGCCGACAACCGGATATCCGCCGAGAGAGCCCGCTTTCATGGCCTCCTCGATACCCTCGCCGACTGCCGGGATGTACTCTTTCGGAATACTTCCGCCGGTGACGGCGTTCTCGAACTTGAACAGCTCCTCGCCGTTCGCGTCCATGGGCTCGAATCTGACCTTACAATGTCCGTACTGACCGCGCCCGCCGGACTGCTTCGCATACTTGTATTCCTGATCCACAGGAGCCGTGAACGTCTCCTTGTATGCGACCTGCGGTGCGCCGACATTCGCCTCGACCTTGAACTCGCGAAGCAGTCTGTCGACAATAATCTCCAGATGAAGTTCGCCCATGCCGGCGATGATGGTCTGCCCCGTCTCCGCGTTGGTATGCGCGCGGAACGTAGGATCCTCCTCCGCCAGCTTCTGCAGCGCGTCGACGAGCTTTGCCTGTCCCGCCTTGGTCTTGGGCTCGATCGCAAGCTCAATGACCGGATCCGGGAATTCCATGGACTCGAGAATCAGAGGATGCTGCTCGTCGCAGAGCGTATCGCCGGTCGAGGTGTTCTTCAGGCCAACCGCCGCGGCGATGTCGCCGGCGTATACCTTGTCGAGATCGGAACGCTTGTTGGCGTGCATCTGAAGAATACGGCCGAGACGCTCCTTGTTGTCCTTGGTACTGTTGAGCACATAGGAGCCGGCATTCGCCATCCCGCGGTAGACGCGGAAGAACGCGAGCTTTCCTACGAAAGGATCACTGACGATCTTGAACGCAAGAGCCGCAAACGGGCCATCGTCCGTGGATTCCACCTCGATCTCGTTGCCGTCCATGTCCGTGCCCTTGCAGGCCGGAATATCAATCGGAGCCGGCATATACTCAATCACAGCGTCGATGAGCTTCTGAATGCCGCGGTTTCTGTGCGCCGAGCCGCAGCAGACAGGGAATGCCCTGCACTCGCAGGTCGCCCTGCGCAGCGCCGCCTTCATCTGCTGGGCAGAGGGTTCCTCACCCTCAAGGTAGATCATCATCAGCTCGTCGTCCAGATCGCAGACCTTTTCCACAAGCTCGGTGTGATACAGCTCCGCATCGTCTTTCACGCTCTCGGGAATATCCGTGACCGTGATATCCTCGCCCTTGTTGTCATTGAAAATATACGCTTTCATCTCAAACAGGTCGACGACACCCCGGAAATCATCCTCGGCGCCGATCGGAATCTGGATCATGATTGCGTTTTTCTTCAGTCTGTCGCGGATCTGCTGCACCGCGCGGTAATAGTCCGCACCGACGATGTCCATCTTGTTGATGAACGCCATGCGGGGAACGTTAAAGCCGTCCGCCTGATGCCACACGTTCTCGGACTGAGGCTCCACACCCTCCTTTGCGCTGAACACGCCGACGGCACCGTCCAGAACGCGAAGGGAACGCTCAACCTCAACCGTAAAGTCCACGTGACCGGGAGTATCAATGATGTTGATGCGGTGCTCGAGAGCACCCTCCTTGGTCTTCGCGAACTCCTGCAGCGTCCAGTGGCAGGTTGTCGCCGCGGATGTAATGGTGATACCCCTCTCCTGCTCCTGCGCCATATAATCCATGGTCGCAGTACCCTCGTAGGTCTCACCGATCTTGTAGTTCACACCGGTAAAATAAAGGATACGCTCGGTAAGAGTGGTCTTGCCGGCGTCGATGTGGGCCATAATACCGATGTTCCTGGTTCTTTCCAGGGGGTATTGTCTTGTTTCAGCCACAGGTTTTTCCTCCTAAAAATGAATCGCACGCAGCAGCTTTCGGAAACATGCGTCCGCGGCGGCCGGGCCGCCGCTTTCGCAGGCTCTGCTCCTTTCAGATCCCCATAATCAGAATCTGTAATGAGAGAACGCCCTGTTTGCCTCGGCCATCTTATGCATGTCTTCTTTTCTCTTGACGGAAGCGCCCGTGTTGTTGAACGCATCGAGAAGCTCGCCTGCCAGTCTGTCCTCCATGGTCTTCTCGCCGCGCTTGCGTGAGAAATCGACCAGCCAGCGGAGCGCCAGCGCCTGTCTTCTTTCCGGTCTCACCTCGATCGGAACCTGATAGGTCGCGCCGCCGATACGTCTCGCCTTGACCTCGAGAACGGGCATGATGTTGTTCATGGCCCCCTCGAAGATCTCCGTTGCAGGCTTGCCTGCCTTGCTTTCTACCTTAGCAAACGCTCCATACACAATCTTCTGCGCCACAGACTTTTTACCGTCAAGCATGACGGTGTTGATCAGCTTGGTAACGACTGCGTTGTTGTATAAGGGGTCTGCTAAAATTTCTCTTTTCTGTACATGTCCTTTACGTGGCACGTTACTTCCCTCCTTATCATACGATTTCATCGTCTGGATAATTCACAGGTACTCACGAATGAATAGCGTGTTCGTGTCGACTCCTACTTATAACTAATTACTGTCAAAATAGAATTCCAACACTCGGCATGGTTCAATCACGAATAACTATCACTTACCAGCTTTCGGTCTCTTTGCGCCATACTTGGAACGAGCCTGCTTTCTGTTGGCAACGCCGGCAGTATCCAGAGTTCCGCGAATGATGTGGTATCTGGTGCCGGGCAGGTCTTTAACTCTTCCGCCTCTGATCAGAACCACAGAGTGCTCCTGCAGATTGTGTCCCTCGCCCGGAATGTAGGAAGTCACTTCTATTCCGTTGGAGAGGCGCACTCTGGCGATCTTGCGAAGTGCGGAGTTAGGCTTTTTCGGGGTAGCGGTCTTGACCGCGGTGCAGACACCGCGCTTCTGCGGAGCGCTGACGTCGATCGCTTTCTTGTGCAGAGAGTTGAAGCCTTTCTGCAGCGCCGGCGCCGCGGACTTCTTCGCAGATGTCTCGCGTCCCTTTCTGACTAACTGGTTAAATGTTGGCATTCTATATTCACCTCCTTCTTTTATGATAAATAATACGGTGTGACCGCAAAGCCACACCATACTATTATAGAAACGTCTTATGCACTTGTCAACGAAAGATTTCCACTTTCGCGCTTTCTTCACGCTTCCTCCGGCTCGCCGGACGCTGCAGCCGCAGCGACGGGCTCTCCGTTCTCCTCCGCCGGCTCCTGCGCATTCGGGTCGTCGTTCGGGATCCCCCCGTCCTCCGGGATTCCGTTTGCCGCCGCCTCCAGCATCGCGTCCATCATGGCGTCGGTGGAAAGCCGCGTGCTGCGGTAGCGCTTCATCCCGGTTCCCGCAGGAATCAGCTTGCCGATGATAACGTTCTCCTTGAGGCCGATCAGCGGATCGACCTTGCCGTGAATCGCCGCATCGGTCAGAACCTTGGTAGTCTCCTGGAACGAGGCCGCCGACAGGAACGAGTTGGTTGCAAGCGCCGCTTTCGTGATGCCGAGAATGATCTGCTTGCCCTCCGCAGGCGCCCTGCCCTCGGAAACCAGCTTCTCATTGACATCCTCAAAATCCAGAACATCGATGAGGCTTCCCGGCATGAACGAGGAATCTCCCTGCACCTCGATGCGTACTTTCTTGAGCATCTGGCGGACAATCACCTCGACGTGCTTGTCGCAGATGTCAACGCCCTGCAGACGGTACACTCTCTGCACCTCGCGGAGCAGATAGTTCTGAACGGCACGCACGCCCTTGATCTTGAGAAGATCATGGGGATTGACGGAGCCCTCGGTCAGCTCGTCGCCGGCCTCGATGGTGCTGCCGCCCACCGCCTTGATGCGGGAGCCGTAGGGGATCGGATAATTCTTGGATTCCCCGGTCTCGTCGTTGGTGACGACGACCTCGCGGCTCTTCTTGTTGTCGATGACCTGCACCGTGCCGCCGAACTCCGCAATGATCGCGAGTCCTTTCGGCTTTCTCGCCTCAAACAGTTCCTCGACACGGGGAAGACCCTGTGTGATATCGCCGCCCGCGACGCCGCCGGTGTGGAACGTTCTCATCGTGAGCTGTGTGCCGGGCTCGCCGATGGACTGCGCCGCAATGATACCGACCGCCTCGCCGACCTGTACCGGTTCGCCAGTCGCCATGTTGGCGCCGTAGCACTTCGCGCAGATTCCCATATGCGAGCGGCATGTCAGAATGGTGCGGATCTTCACGCTCTCGACAGGCCCGCCCTTTTCATCGACGCCGACGGAAAGAATCGCCTTTGCCCGGCTGGGCGTGATCATGTGGTTCTTCTTCACAAGGATGTTGCCGTCCCGGTCGCGGATATCCTCACAGGAATAGCGGCCGGTAATGCGGTCCTTGAGGCTCTCGATCATCTCGCGGCCGTCCATGAATGCGGAGACCGTCATTCCCGGAATGACATCCCTGCCCTCCGCGCAGTCCTGCTCGCGGATGATGTTCTCCTGCGAGACATCGACCATCCGGCGGGTGAGATACCCGGAGTCGGCCGTGCGGAGCGCGGTGTCGGACAGACCCTTGCGGGCTCCGTGCGCCGACATAAAGTATTCCAGCGTGTCAAGGCCCTCACGGAAATTGGACTTGATCGGCAGCTCGATGGTGCGTCCCTGCGTGTCCGCCATCAGTCCGCGCATGCCCGCAAGCTGCTTGATCTGCTGGTTGGAGCCGCGGGCTCCGGAGTCCGCCATCATATAAATATTGTTGTACTTGTCGAGAGACTTCAGCAGCACGTCGGTGAGCTCGTTGTCGATCTCGGTCCATGTCGAAACGACCGCGCGGTAGCGCTCCTCCTCCGTGATAAGGCCTCTCCGGAAGTTCTTCGTGATCTGGTCGACGGTATCCTGCCCTCTGTCCAGAAGCTCCTGCTTCTTTGAGGGAACGATGATGTCCGCAATCGATACGGTCATCGCCGCTTTCGTGGAATAGCCGTAGCCCATCGCCTTGATGAGGTCAAGAACCTCCGCCGTCTTGAACGTGCCGTGCGTGTCGATGATCGCCTGCAGTATCTTCTTGAGCTGCTTCTTGGTGACGATGAAGTCCACCTCGGGCTTAAGCAGGTTCTCCGGATCGGAGCGATCCACAAAGCCCAGATCCTGCGGGATAATCTCGTTGAAGAGGAAGCGTCCCAGCGTGGATTCCACCGTCCCGGTGACCGTCTCGCCGGCCGCGTTCTTCTTGCTCACGCGGATGTGGATGCGGCTGTGGAGCGTGCATTCCTTGTTCTCATAGGCGAGAATCGCCTCGTTCATGCTGCGGAAATATTTGCCGGTTCCGATGACCCCCTCGCGCTCCTGCGTCAGATAATAGATGCCGAGCACCATGTCCTGTGAGGGAACCGCGACCGGGCCGCCGTCCGAGGGCTTGAGCAGGTTGTTCGGAGACAGGAGCAGGAAACGGCACTCCGCCTGCGCCTCCACCGAGAGCGGAAGATGAACGGCCATCTGGTCGCCGTCAAAGTCCGCGTTGAACGCCGTACACACGAGCGGATGAAGCTTGATCGCCTTGCCCTCCACCAGCGTCGGTTCAAACGCCTGAATACCGAGGCGGTGCAGTGTGGGAGCGCGGTTCAGCATGACCGGGTGCTCCTTGATGACATCCTCGAGAATATCCCAGACAACCGGATCGAGTCTCTCGACCAGCTTCTTGGCGTTCTTGATATTCTGCGAGAGGCCGCGCTGCTCCAGCTCCTTCATCACGAAGGGCTTGAACAGCTCGATTGCCATCTCTTTCGGCAGACCGCACTGATAGATCTTGAGCTCCGGGCCGTTGACGATAACGGAACGGCCGGAATAGTCAACACGCTTTCCGAGCAGGTTCTGGCGGAAGCGGCCGTTCTTTCCCTTGAGCATATCGGACAGGGATTTCAGCGCCCGGTTGCCGGGTCCGGTGACGGGGCGGCCTCTTCTGCCGTTGTCGATCAGCGCGTCGACCGCCTCCTGCAGCATGCGCTTTTCATTGCGGACGATGATGTCCGGCGCGCCCAGCTCCAGCAGCCGTTTCAGACGGTTGTTACGGTTGATGATTCTTCTGTACAGATCATTGAGATCGGAGGTCGCAAAACGGCCGCCGTCAAGCTGCACCATGGGGCGCAGGTCCGGAGGAATGACCGGAACGCAGTCCAGCACCATCCAGCTCGGCTCGTTCCCGGACTCGCGGAACGCCTCCACCACCTCAAATCTCTTGATGATGCGGGCTTTCTTCTGTCCGGTCGCCTCCTGCATCTCCACAAGGAGCTCGTCGTGCTCTTTCTCGACGTCGATCGCCATCAGGAGCTCCTTGACTGCCTCCGCCCCCATGCCGGCGCGGAATTTTGTCCCCCACTTGTCGCGGGCATCCAGATACTCTCTCTCGGAAAGCACCTGCTTATATTCCAGATCCGTATCTCCCTTGTCGAGCACGATATAAGAGGCGAAGTACAGGACTTTCTCGAGAATCCGGGGAGAAAGATCCAGAATCAGCCCCATCCGGCTCGGAATTCCCTTGAAATACCAGATATGGGAAACCGGGGCCGCCAGCTCGATGTGGCCCATTCTCTCACGGCGCACGCTGGACTTTGTGACCTCGACGCCGCAGCGGTCGCAGACGACGCCCTTGTAGCGGATCTTCTTGTACTTGCCGCAGTGGCACTCCCAGTCCTTGCTGGGCCCGAAGATTTTTTCACAGAAAAGACCGTCCTTTTCGGGCTTCAGGGTCCTGTAATTGATCGTCTCAGGCTTGGTCACCTCCCCGTGGGACCACTCGCGGATCTTCTCGGGGGAAGCGAGACCGATCTGAATGGCGTCGAACGTCATCGGCTGATAATTCTGCTGTCTATTAGGCATACTTATCCTCACATTTCTTACTGCTCATTATCCACGGTGTCTTCGTCCGCGTACTCCGGAGCATCCTCCGTCTCCGCGGGCTCGCTGTCCTGCAGCTCGCCGCTCTCGTCAAACTCCTTGCTGGCAAAGCCGTTCTGCGACGCCTCGCGGTCGTCGTAGCTGCCGTAATCGCGGAAATTATTCTGCATCTCGCGGGCGTACTCGGAATCTCCGCCGTAATCAATGTTCTCGGCGATCTCCACCTCGGAGCCGTCGTCCTTGAGGACGCGGACATCGAGCGCCAGCGCCTGCAGCTCTTTCAGAAGCACCTTGAACGACTCGGGGATTCCCGCCTCGGGGACGTTCTCTCCCTTGATGATCGCCTCGTAGGTCTTGACACGGCCGATCACGTCGTCCGACTTGACCGTGAGAATCTCCTGCAGCGTATAGGCTGCGCCGTAGGCCTCGAGCGCCCAGACCTCCATCTCTCCGAAGCGCTGTCCGCCGAACTGCGCCTTGCCGCCCAGAGGCTGCTGCGTGACCAGAGAGTAGGGGCCGGTGGAGCGGGCATGAATCTTGTCGTCCACCAGATGATGGAGCTTCAGATAGTGCATGTGCCCTACCGTAACCGGGCCGTCGAACAGCTCGCCCGTGCGGCCGTCGCGGACCGCCACCTTGCCGCTTCTGTCAAGCGGCACGCCTTTCCAGACCGCCCTGTGATCCCGGTTTTCCCAGAGATAATCGATCACCTCGGGGCCCGCCTGCGCTCCCCACTTATTGACAAAGGACTTCCAGCCCTCGTCTCCGTAGGAATTGTTGACGTAATCGTTCGCCATGTTCAGAAGATCCTGAATATCCTCCTCGGACGCTCCGTCGAACACCGGCGTGGAAACCTTGAAGCCAAGAGCCGCCGACGCCAGTGAGAGATGAATCTCCAGCACCTGCCCGATATTCATACGGGACGGCACGCCCAGCGGGTTCAACACGATGTCAAGCGGTCTTCCGTTCGGAAGATACGGCATGTCCTCCACCGGCATCACGCGGGACACGACGCCCTTGTTGCCGTGACGCCCTGCCATCTTGTCGCCGACGGAAATCTTTCTCTTCTGGGCGATGTAGATGCGAACCGCCTGATTCACGCCGGGCGGAAGCTCATCGCCGTTTTCTCTCGTGAACACCTTGGTATCCACGACGATGCCGTACTCGCCGTGCGGCACTTTGAGTGAGGTATCGCGGACTTCTCTCGCCTTTTCTCCGAAGATCGCGCGCAGAAGCCGCTCCTCCGCCGTGAGCTCCGTCTCGCCCTTGGGCGTGACCTTGCCGACAAGAATATCACCGGCGCGGACCTCTGCACCGACGCGGATGATGCCCTGCTCGTCCAGATCCTTGAGCGCATCCTCTCCGACTCCGGGGACATCGCGCGTGATCTCCTCCGGTCCGAGCTTGGTGTCCCGCGATTCCGCTTCGTACTCCTCGATGTGCACCGAGGTATAGACATCGTCCTTGACCAGCCTCTCGCTGAGCAGAACGGCATCCTCGTAATTGTAGCCCTCCCATGTCATGAAGCCGATAAGCGGGTTCTTGCCGAGGCCGAGTTCGCCGCCGCTGGTCGAGGGACCGTCCGCCAGCACCTGTCCCGCCTTGAAATGCTCGCCGGTGGAGATGATCGGTCTCTGGTTATAGCAGTTGCTCTGGTTGCTGCGGGCAAACTTGGTAAGGTGCAGCTCCTCCTTCGTCCCGTCATCATACTTCGCGCGGATCATGGTGCCGTCCACCATCTCCGCCGTGCCGTCTTTCTCCGCCACAATGCAGACGCCGGAGTCTACCGCCGCCTTGACTTCAATGCCGGTTCCCACGACAGGGGACTCGGTCGTAAGAAGCGGAACCGCCTGCCGCTGCATGTTGGAGCCCATCAGCGCGCGGGTCGGGTCGTCCGACTGCAGGAACGGAATCAGGGCCGTCGCGACCGAGAAGATCATCTTCGGTGAGACGTCCATATATTCAAACATCGACTTCGGATACTGCGAGGTCTCCGTCAGGTAACGCCCCGATACAGTTCTCTCGATGAAATGTCCCTCATCGTCGAGCTTCGCCGAAGCCTGCGCCACGTGGTAATTGTCCTCCTCGTCCGCGGTCATGTAGACAACCTCGTCGGTGACGCGCGGATTCTCAGGATCCGTGCGATCCACGATGCGGTAGGGGGCCTCCACAAAGCCGTACTGATTGATGCGGGCATAGCAGGCCAGCGAGTTGATCAGACCGATGTTCGGTCCCTCAGGCGTCTCAATGGGGCACATCCGCCCGTAATGCGTATAGTGAACGTCACGGACCTCAAAGCCCGCGCGGTCACGGGACAGGCCGCCGGGACCGAGCGCGGAGAGGCGGCGCTTATGCGTCAGCTCGCCGAGCGGGTTGTTCTGATCCATGAACTGAGAGAGCTGGGAGGAGCCGAAGAACTCCTTGACCGCCGCCTGCACCGGCTTGATATTGATGAGCGACTGAGGCGTAAGATCCTGATTCGGATCGTGCGTGGTCATGCGCTCGCGCACCACTCTCTCGAGACGGGAGAGGCCGATGCGGTACTGATTCTGCAGCAGCTCTCCGACCGCGCGGATGCGACGGTTGCCCAGATGGTCGATATCGTCATCGCTCCCCACCTCGTACTCAAGGTGCATATTGTAGTTGATGGACGCGAGGATGTCCTCCTTGGTGATGTGCTTCGGCACCAGCTCGTGAACGCTCTTGCGGATCGCATCGGCAAGGGCCTCCGGATCCTCGTTGTCCTGATAGCGGATCAGGATTTCGCGCAGCGCGGGATAGTAGACCTGCTCGCTGATCCCGAGTTCCTCAGGGTCGCAGTCCACAAAGTGAGTGATATCCACCATCAGATTGGACAGCACCTTGATATTTCTCTCCTCGCCCCGGAGCCAGACATAGGGAACCGCCGCGTTCTGAATCGCGTCGGCCATTTCTTTCGTGACGGTTTCGCCGGCGCTGCCGAGGATCTCGCCGTTCGCCGTATCCACCACATCCTCCGCGAGGACATGATCCTTGATGCGGTTGTGAAGCGCGAGCTTCTTATTGAATTTATAGCGTCCCACCCTTGCAAGATCATAGCGCCGAGGATCGAACAGGAGCGCATTGATCAGGCTGTCCGCGCTCTCCACCGAGAGGGGCTCGCCCGGGCGGATCTTCTTATACAGCTCGAGAAGACCGTTCTCATAGCTGTCCGAGGGATCCTTTGCCAGAGAATTCATGAGCTTGGGCTCTTCTCCGAAGAGGTCGAGAATTTCCTCATCGGTTCCGAAGCCGAGCGCACGGATCAGAACCGTGATCGGCACCTTTCTCGTGCGGTCGACGCGCACCCAGAAGATATCATTGGCGTCCGTCTCATACTCCAGCCACGCTCCCCGGTTCGGGATCACCGTGCAGGAGAACAGCTTTTTGCCGAATTTGTCCTTATCAATATTGTAATAAATACCGGGGGAACGGACGAGCTGGGAGACGATGACACGCTCCGCACCGTTGATAACAAAGGTGCCGGTGCGGGTCATGATGGGCATATCGCCCATGAAAATTTCCTGTTCCTTGAGCTCCTGCGCATTGTCCTTGTCGTACAGGCGCACTTTGACCTTGAGCGGCGCCGCGTAGGTGGCGTCGCGCTCCTTGCACTTCTCAATGGAATATTTCTTCTCGTCCTCACACAGCTTGTAGCTGACGAAGGACAGGCTCAGATGTCCGCTGAAATCTTCGATGGGACTGATGTCGTCGAACGCCTCCTGAAGTCCCTGCTCGAGAAACCACTGGTACGAAGACCGCTGGATCTCAATCAGATTGGGCATTTCCTGAACTTCCTTCTGGCGGGAGAAGCTCATGCGAACGCCCTTTCCTGTGCTGATTGGACGCATCCTGTTTTTATCCATCTTTTCACCCCGATTTTCTTAGAATAACACGCCGCATTGCAGATCCGCCGAAGCTCACGGGCCGGACAAAGCCCGTCCGGGACAGAAACCGCAGGACCGTAAAGCCCGCTTTTCTGCCTTTTTATGCCTTTTCGGAAAACGTTGCACGCAAAAAAGCGCATAGTAACTCCGAGGATATGCGAGAGACATTTTACCGCAGAGCAACTATGTACGTCAAGCACTTTCCGCTGAATGAAGAAAAGTCCGGCTGGAGAAAAGCGCGGAATGATAAAAAGCGAATGAAGAAAGGCGGCGCAGCGAAAATTCCGCCGCACCGCCCCAATGTCATTCCGAATCCGCAGAAAGCCGATTATTTGAAAGCCGATTACTTAAGAGTAACCTTTGCGCCCTCAGCCTCGATCTTCTTCTGAATCTCCTCAGCCTCTTCCTTGGTCGCGCCCTCCTTGACCATCTTCGGAGCGCCGTCAACCAGATCCTTTGCCTCTTTCAGGCCAAGTCCGGTGATCTCACGGACAACCTTGATCACCTTGACCTTGTTCGGGCCGACCTCGGTCAGCTCAACATTGAACTCGGTCTTCTCTTCCTCAACCGCAGCGCCCGCACCGGCAGCCGCAACAACAACACCGGCCGCAGCGGAAACACCGAACTCTTCCTCGCAGGCTTTCACAAGATCATTCAGCTCCAGAACGGAAAGCTCCTTGATCACATCAATAATTTCCTGAGTGGACATCTTAGCCATTTTAATTTACCTCCATAAATAATTTTCACAAAATTTCTGTTTTAGAAGCTTACCCTGCATTCTCCTCGCACACGGACCGGCTGCAGCGCTTACGCCTCCGCCGCGGGCGCTTCTTCGGCAGGGGCCTCTGCCGCAGGAGCTTCACTCCCGTCCGAATTCTTCTCCGCGATCTGTTTGATCACGCGGGCAAAATTCGTCACAGGCGACTGGATGCTTCCAAGGAACTTAGAGAGGAGTTCTTCTCTGGACGGGATGCTCGCGACCTGACCGATCCCCGCCGCGTCCATCACGGAACCCTCGACAATACCGCCCTTGATCTCCAGCTTGGGAGCTTTCTTTGCGAAATTCGCAAGAATTCTCGCCGGAGCAGTCGCATCCGTCTTGGAAACCGCCATTGCGCTCGGGCCTGCGAGGAACTCGCCGAGGCCTTCGAACTCCGTGCCCTTGAACGCAAGGGTCATCATGGTGTTCTTGTAGACCTTGTAGCTGATCCCCTCGGCGCGAAGAGCCTTACGAAGTTCCGTATCCTGCGCGACGGTGAGACCTCTGTGGTCTACCAGCACAACAGACTGCGCGCCGCCCACACGTTCTGCAATTTCCTTAACGACGGGCTGCTTTTCTTCTACCTTTGCCATTACTTTACCTCCTTATCAGAATTCTGCCGAAAGAGGTCCGAAAAAAGCCCCCTGTCCCAAAAGACAGGAGGCGATAAGGTCTTATCTCTCTTTCCTCGGCAGGCGTCCTCGCGGAACTTATGCCTTGCGGCACCTGCTGTCTTCGGCCAACATATGGAACAATACCACAGGACACACAGACTGTCAATGCGTGAATGCGGATTTCCTGCATTCTGCATTCATCCGCGCATTCCGCCTGAAGATTCTGCCGCCCCGCGTCTGCTCCTTTTCACCGCTTTGTGATGATTCCGTCTCCGTCCACGGACGCGTTCGGGGACCAGCTTCTCAGTTCCTCCAGAACCCGCGCTTTCTCTCCGCCGTCCAGCGCCGCGACCCGGCAGCCGCTCTGCAGCATCGGCACAAAGCGGAGCTGCGTCATCCGCTTCTGCGACGGCCGGAACGTCACCTGCAGTATTCCCGTATCTGTTGTATAAGAGGAAAACAGATAGTTGCCGAGACTGTACACCACCGGCATATCGCCGGCATAATCGATCCCCTGAAGCACATGCGGGTGAGCCCCCACCACCAGATCCGCGCCGGCCTCCGCCATCGCCTGTATCCGGCTCGTCTGCAGCCAGTCCGCCTCATGGGTGCTCTCCGTCCCCCAGTGAATCGTCACGATGACAAAATCGGCCTCCTCCCCGCTGCGGCGGATCACCTCAAGAAGCCTCGTATCATCAAAGCAGCGGAATACTCCCGGCGTATCCTCTCCCGCCCCCCTGGTATCGGGATTGTCGAGTCGTTCGATCTGCGTGGCATTGATCACCGCGATCCGGAAGCCGCCCGCCTCAAAGACACAGGGGCGGCACGCCTCCTCGAGGTTGCGCCCGCCTCCCACGCGGAGGATGCCCGCCTCATCCAGCGTGTCAAGCGTGTCAAGAAACGCCGCCTCGCCGTAATCATAGGCATGATTGTTCGCAAGCCCCGTCAGATCGACGCCGAGCGCAGACAGCCAGCGGGCGCGGGCCGGCGACGCCCGGAATGTATAGGCCTTTCCCTCCGTCGGCTCACCGCGGTCGCTGTACGGAAACTCGTTGTTCACAAACATGACGTCCGCCGTGCGCATCACGGCGAGCGACGCCGCATCAAAGGACGCCGTGATGTCTCCGCCGTTCTGGAGGGCAAAGGCCGCCGGGGCGTAACGCTCGTCGAACAGAATGTCTCCGGCAAAGGAAAAGGTCACAAGATCCGGCGCCTGCGTCTCCCGCAGCAGATAATGCCCCGGTGAAATGTATGAAATGCTTTCCGATGCGACAAAGGGCGCCGCAGGGTCTTCCCCGGCGACCTGTTCCCCCTCCGGCAGCGCGTCCCCCGCTTCTCCGGATACGGCTTTCTGAACCGACTCGGGGATCAGCTCCTCAATCACCGCGGGGATCACCCCGGCGCCGCCCGCTCTCGCATCCGCGCTCCGGATCCACGCGCCGGCAAAAAGGAACAGAAACCCCGCGCCCAGAAACAGCGCGAGCGCAGCAAAAAAGCTCTGCACCGGACGGGACGTGTTCCGCTCCCGCCGCCGGCCCGCCGCTTCCCTGCCCGACGTGCGCAGAGGGCTGCTCCGGGAGGCGTTCCCACGGTTCCGGGAAGAAAAATGCCCATCTCTTTCCCGGACGGGAAGCCTCTCGTCCTCATCCTCATCATAATAATATTCTGTCTGCCGGCGGCTCTTGAATTTCATAAGGAAATCTTAACACGATATTCCGCCGCACGCAAAAGACACCCGCAGGATCATTTAGGTCCTGCGGACGCCTCCTGAATATCTGTGCATGATGTCAGTTCCCGCCGGAGCGGGCGGCAATCAATACTTGTTGCAGACCAGCTTGAGGCCAGGCCCCATGGTGGACGCAATCGAGATGCTCTTCAGATACTGGCCCTTGACGGTGGACGGCTTCGCCTTTGCGATTGCCGCCATCAGAGCGTTGTAGTTGTCGACGAGCTGCTCCTCCGTGAACGACGCCTTGCCGATCGGAACATGAACGATGTTCGCCTTGTCCAGTCTGTACTCAATCTTACCTGCCTTGATATCATTGACGGCCTTGGTAACATCCATCGTGACCGTTCCGGCTTTCGGGTTCGGCATAAGTCCTTTCGGGCCGAGCACCTTACCGAGACGGCCGACCACGCCCATCATGTCCGGGGTCGCGACGACAACGTCAAAATCAAGCCAGCCCTCGTTCTGGATCCTCGGGATCAGCTCCTCACCGCCGACGAAGTCCGCTCCCGCAGCCTGCGCCTCATCCGCCTTGATGCCCTTGGCGAAAACGAGAACCCGGACGGTCTTGCCGGTTCCGTGAGGCAGGACGACCGCGCCGCGGATCGCCTGATCCGCATGACGTCCGTCACAGCTTGTGCGGATGTTGAGCTCGATGGTCTCATCAAACTTTGCCACAGCCGTCTTTTTCAGAACGGGCACGGCCTCTTCGATTTCATAAAGTCTGGTGCGGTCGACAAGCTTTGCCGCTTCCTGATATTTCTTTCCACGTTTCATTATCTGTCTCCTCCATTCGTGGTCATTGGCTTCCTGCAGCCTCCCACGTTTCCGGTCCTGTGCGGCGCTCAGTCGACGACTTCGATGCCCATGGACCTTGCCGTGCCGGCGACCATGCTCATCGCTGCCTCGATGGATGCGGCGTTGAGATCCGGCATCTTCGTCTCAGCGATCTCTTTGACCTGAGCTCTGGTCACCTTGGCGACCTTATCCTTGTTCGGAGCTCCGGACGCTTTCTGGATATTGGCGGCTTTCTTCAGAAGAACCGCTGCCGGCGGAGTCTTGGTAATGAAGCTGAAGCTTCTGTCTGCATAGACCGTGATAACAACGGGAATGATGGTGTCTCCCATGTTTGCGGTCTTCGCATTGAACTGCTTCGTAAACTCGACGATGTTAACGCCGTGCTGTCCGAGAGCAGGTCCTACCGGCGGCGCAGGAGTCGCTTTGCCGGCTGCGATCTGCAGTTTGATGTAACCTGTTACTTTTTTGGCCATGAATTTCCTCCTCTGTGGTCATGCGCAGCCCAGAGGGCTGCTCCCACGCATTTATGTGGTCAAGCGCGGCCTGCGCCGCTCCCACGTTTCCGGGCAGAAGCTGCCCGTGTATGCAAAAGCATCCCCAAAGCGGCGGACGCTCCGATACCGTTAATTGGTTCTGCGCACCTCGGCAAAGCTGATCTCGACCGGCGTCTCTCTCCCGAAGAGCTCGACGTTGATCGTCGCCGTCTGCTTGCCGTAATCGATTTTCTGCACGACGCCGGTCGTATCCTTCCAGACACCCGCGACCACCGCAACCATATCGCCGATCTCAAAATCAACCGTGACATTCTGCGTGCGGATGCCGAGGGGCTTCATCTCGTTCTCGGACAGCGGAACCGGCTTGCTTCCCGGCCCGACAAAGCCCGTGACCCCCCGCGTGTTCCGGACGACGTACCACGTGTCGTTGTTCATGATCATCCTGACCAGAACATAGCCCGGGAACATCTTCTTCGGCACCGCCTTTTTAAGGCCGTTTTTCACCTCGATCACATCCTGCATCGGAATCATGACTTCAAAGATCTGATCTTCCAGATGACGATTCTGGATCGTTGTGAGAAGATTGGCCATGACCTTGTTCTCGTAGCCGGAATAGGTATGCGCAACATACCACTTCGCCTCGGTCGTCACCGCCGACGCATCGAGCGTCTCCTCTCCCTCGGCCTCCTCGCGGACAGCGGGAGTCTCCTCCCCCTGCGTCAGAACGCGCTCTGCCTCCGCCTTTTCAATATCCGCCGCTTTCTTTGTGAAATCCGGACGCCTGATCTCCCTCACCTCGGGGAGAACGCCCGCTTTCACGCGAACCCCGGCTGTCTTTCCCGTTTTTTTATCCGCCATTGATCCTGCTCTCCTCTACTGAATCTGACTGACTGCAGTTTCCTCTCAGATGCTCAGAAGGTAGTCGATCAGTTTCTGGGAGCCGAAATCGATCAGCACTATAAGAAGTCCGGCAATGACGCTGACGGTCAGCACCGCAGCAAGCTGTTTCCAGATGGTATCCTTCGAGGGCCAGATGATTCTGCGGAACTGCGCCTTTACGCCTTTCGCAAATTCCCTGACTTTGGACTCGCCGGCCTTACTATCGACTTTAGCCATGTGATCTCCTTCCGGAACCAGAATTACTTCGTTTCCTTATGAAGAGTGTGCTTTCTGCAGAATCTGCAGTACTTCATGGTTTCCATCCGCTCCGGATGATTCTTCTTCTCTTTGGTCATATCGTAGTTGCGGCGCTTGCACTCAGTGCAGGCAAGAGTGATTTTGGTACGCATTCTATTGTCCTCCATGCAGTGATAAATTGCTCGCGGTTTCACGCAAAACAAAAGAGCCGTCCGGCTCCACATGAGCCACTTTAGCACAGTTCCTCCACTCCCGTCAAGAAGTTTTCCGCGGAAAAGAGCCGTCCGGGGCGCACCTCGGGCCATCCTGCCGGGCCGCCGTCAGTGCGGCGCGGATCACCTTGTCCATATCATAGTAGCGGTACTGCCCCAGCCGTCCGCCAAACAGGACGTTTTTCCTCTCCCCGGCGAGCTCTCGGTAGCGCGCGAAGAGCGCATCGTTCCGCTCGCTGTTGACGGGATAGTAGGGTTCCTCTCCCGGCCGCCACGCCGCGGGGTATTCCCGGGTGATGACCGTGCCGGGAATCGCCTCCCCCGTGCGGGAATCTTTTCCGAACTCAAAAAATTTGTGCTCGATGATCCTCGTGAACGGGACCTCGCGCTCCGTATAGTTCACAACGGCGTTTCCCTGATAATTGTCCGTGCCCGGCAGCTCCTCCGTCTCAAAGCGGAGCGACCGGTATTCGAGCGGGCCGAAGCAGAAATCGAAAAACGCGTCGATCGTCCCCGTATATACCAGACGGCGGAACGTGTCTTCGCCGATGCGCCACCCGGCGGCCGCGCCCGCACTCTGCAAAGCGCCGTCTGGCGTTTCCTCCCCGGAGAGCTCCTCCGCCGCCGTGTGAAAATCGACGCCGAGCCTGACCGGGATCCCCTCCAGCATCCTCTCCACCATCGCCGTGTAGCCGCCGATCGGAATCCCCTGATACAGATCATTGAAATAATTGTTGTCATAGATCATGCGGAACGGGAGCCTCCGGATAATAAAAGCCGGCAGCTCCGTACAGGGTCTCCCCCACTGTTTCTCCGTATAGCCGCGGATCAGCTTTTCGTAAATATCGCGCCCTGCAAGAAGCAGCGCCTGCTCCTCGAGATTCCGGGGCTCATAGCCCGCAGCGCCGCCCGCGATGCGCTTCCTCTCCTCGTTTCTCTGCGCGTCGATGATGGCCTGCGCCTCCGCCGGCGTCTGGATATTCCACATGCGCGAAAAAGTGTTCATATTGAACGGAAGATTGTAAAGCTCCGTCTTCCACCGCGCAACCGGCGCGTTGACATAGTGATTGAAGACGGCGAACTGTCTGACGTAATCCCAGACCTCTTTGTCCGACGTATGGAAAATATGCGCGCCGTAGCGGTGCACATGGATTCCATTCCGCTCCTCGGTGTAAATGTTGCCGGCGATATGCTCCCTCCGGTCGATGACCAGACAGCTCCTGCCCTGCTTTTTCTTTTCCCGTGCAAAAACCGCGCCGAAGAGCCCGGCTCCCACAATCAGATAATCATACTGCATAGTAATCGTCTTTCCGCTCACTTGAGCCTGCGCCACGTGCTCTTAGAAAACAGCACGAGAATCGGGAAGATTTCCAGACGTCCGAGCAGCATGTCCCCGATCAGCACCAGCTTCGACAGCACGCCGTATGCGTGGAAGTTGGAGGCCGGGCCAACCTGATCCAGCCCCGGACCGATGTTGTTGAACGTACACATCACCGCCGAGAAATTCGACTCGAACGAGAAGTCCGATTCCAGCGAAATCACAAGAAAGCTCAGAATCAGAATAACGACATAGGCCGAGAGATAGGCGTTCGTGTTCGCCATGACCTGCTCGCTCATGTTCTGCCGGTTCACGCGGATCGACTGCATCCGCTGCGGGTGAAGCACCTGATGAATGTTGCGGCGCAGCCCCTTGAACAGAAGCAGCACGCGGGACACCTTTATCCCGCCGCCCGTGCTGCCCGCACAGGCGCCCACAAACATCAGGAAGAGAAGTATCGCCTTGGAAAAGGTCGGCCACTGGCTGAAATCCTTTGTGGCAAAGCCGGTCGTCGTGATGATGCTGGCTACGGTGAACGCGGCGTGATGTCCCGCCGAGAGGAGGCTGTCAAAGGAGCCGTGCACATTCCATGTGATCAGCGCGATCGACGCCAGAATGATCACCACATAGCAGCGCAGCTCCTCGTCCCGCAGCACCTCTCTCCACTCCCGCCGGAGCAGAAGATAATAGCAGGTGAAATTCACGCCGAAAAGGATCATGAACACCGTGCACACGCCCTGCAGATAGGGGCTGTACGAGGCGATGCTGTCCCCCCGTATTCCGAAGCCGCCGGTTCCCGCCGTGCCGAACGCCGTACAGACCGCATCAAAGACCGGCATGCCTCCCGCCAGCAGAAGCACAACGTCGAGGACGGTCAGGACGATATAAATAATATAGAGGATCTCCGCCGTCTCCCGCATTCTCGGAACGATTTTTCCCACATTGGGTCCCGGAGATTCTGCGCGGAGCAGATGCAGCGTAAAGCCGCTGTTCCGGCCGCTGAGCGGCACGATGGCCAGCATGAAGACCAGCACGCCCATGCCGCCGACCCAGTGCGTGAAGCTCCGCCAGTAGAGCAGACCGTGCGACATTGCCTCGACATCCGTCAGGATCGAGGCGCCTGTCGTCGTGAAGCCCGACACCGTCTCGAACAGCGCGTCAATGTAGTTCGGGATCTCCCCGGAGATCACAAACGGCAGCGCCCCGAACGCGGAGAGGAGGATCCAGCCCACGCCCACGCAGACCAGCCCGTCCTTGGCATGAAACTTCCGGGACGTCCCGCGGGTCGCAAGAAACAGGGCTCCGACAGCCGTCAGCAGAATCACCATCGTGAGCGTCAGCGCTTTCGCCGCCGGATACTCGTGAAAATACAGGGCCACAAACTCGGCCGGAACCATGAACACCGCTTCGATTGCCAGAATATAGGCGATGATACGGCCCATCAGCTTGAAATTCATAACCGGAAAATCTCCCTCTCACGTACCGCGGCGCGCCGTCAATCGACAAAGATATCATTCAGAGAATACAGCACGGTATCCCCATTGCAGACCACCACCACCGAATCCCCCGGGCCGAAACTCGAGGAGCCGCCCGGAATCACGGTTTTCATTCCATTTGTAATGCTGGCGATCAGAATATTTTTCTTAAGAGAAATGTCTTTCAGCGGGGTGTTCAGATGACGCGTCGTTTCGTCCGCAATAAATTCGATGGCCTCCGCCTGATCATTGGCAATCTTGTGGATGGTGACCGCCGCCCCCTGTTGATTGTGCATGGCGCGGACATAGCGGACGATGCTGCTGCCGCACAGCTCTTTCGGACTGATAACGCTGCCCACCGGGAGATCGTCAAGCACCGTCGCATAGTCGAAGCGCCCCACCTTGGTGATGACCTGCGGCACGTTCTTCTTATGGCCGTAAAGAGAAATCAGAATGTTCAGTTCATCGAGGCCGGTCAGCGTGACGAGCGCGTCCGCCTCCTCAAGCCCCTCGTTTTCAAGAAAGGCCGGCTTACTGGCGTCCCCCTTCACAATGGTGGCATCCGGGAGAAGCCCCGTCAGCTCACAGCAGCGCTCCTCATCATTTTCAATGATCTCGACGGAAATTCCCGACTTGCACAGCCGCTGCGCAAGATAATAGCTGAGCCTGCCTCCGCCGGCGATCAGAACGCTGCGGACCCTGCGCCCCGGCATGCCGATGCTCCGGAGCAGCCCCGCCAGCGTATCCGTGGTGGCCGTGATAAAGATGCTGTCGTCCTCCATCAGCACAAAATTTCCATCGGGCGCGATCATACGTCCCCCACGGAGCACGGCGCAGACCAGAACGCGCACCCCCGTAATGCTTTCCAGACGGCTGAGGGGAACATTGCACAGCACGCTGTTCCCGGCGATCCGAAGCTCCACGATCTCGACCCGTCCCTTGGCAAACATATCGCATTTAAGCGTTCCGGGGTAGCGCAGAAGACGCTCGATCTCATGCGCCGCCTGCTTCTCCGGATTGACGATCAGCGACAGCGCAAAGCTCGAGCGCATCATGTAGGCCTGCTCCGCGTACTCGGGGTTGCGGATCCTCGCGATGGTGTGGAGTCTCGGGTTCATGGCATGCGCCGTCATGCAGCACAGGAGGTTCACCTCGTCCTTGCCGGTGACGGCAATCAGAATCTCCGCATCCTCGACGCCGGCCGCCCGGAGCGTTTCCATAGTCGCTCCGTTGCCCCGCACGGTGATCACGTCAAACTGCTCCATGGTATTCTCAAGAGCCTGTTCATCCGGATCGATCAGCGTGAGATCATAGCCCTCCCGCGACAGCTGCTTTGTCAGCGTGGAGCCGACCTTGCCGTCCCCGGCAATCAGTATTTTCATTTTTCTGTCCTCTGTTCCCGTCAGTCATCCCGCGCGTCGTCGTGGAGGAGAAACTCCTGTCCCGCGCGCAGCTCTTCCTCTGTCATATTGAGCGCATCCAGAATATATTCGTCCACCTGCGCCAGAAACGTAGTATAATCCCTGTTTTCGGATTCGTCCACGCTTTCATCGCTGTACACGACCGCCTCACCCAGATCGTGATAAATTTCGCGCAGTATGATGCTGGCCGGAATATAGTCCTGCCCTCCGTCCTCTCCCAGCCGCTCCTTTTCATAGCGCTCCGCGCGGATCGCACGGTCCGCATGGCAGAGCCCCTGCAAAGTGAGCGGCGTCTCCAGTGTGAAGCTGTCCACCGAAAGGCGGTGTTCCTCAATGTAGCTCTCCAGACTCTCCGCCGTGACGCCGTAGCCCAGATAGCGCCGGATGACAGATGCCTCTTTCTCATTCACACGGCCGTCGCTTCCGGACAGAAAAAGCACGTACATGAGCATATCGCAGTTAAAAGAGGTGAGAAAATCCATTCTTCCCCCGCTGCGGTATTTCAGTCCGAGTTCGGTCTGATCCAGTCTCTTCATCAGCTCCCGCATGACGCCAATGCGTCGTTTCAGTCTGTCTCCGATCAAAGCTGTCCCTCCCCCTTATGCCATACGCGTTCGTGCTCTGTCATATCGATCACGGAATCCGCTCCCATCAGCCGCGGCTCCTCTGGGTCGTGCGTAACAAGAATCACGGTCCGTCCTTTCCATTTCGCGGTAATATAATCAACCGCCTTCTGCCTCGTGTCCCGGTCCAGTCCGCGGAACGGCTCGTCGAGAAGCAGCAGATCCCCGTCAAAGAGCACCGCGCGGAGAATGGCTGCCCTCCGCCGCATCCCGCCGGAGTATTCGCTCACCGGCCTCTCGTCTGCCGGGAGTCCCACCGCAGCAAGCGCCTCCCGCAGCTCCTGCCGCGTAAGTCCCGGATTCGCGAGGCGGATGTTGGCGGAAGCGCCAAGACCCATACACAGTCTGTCCTCCTGAAACACCATCGAAAGACGTCTCCCGGAGAGGCCGCGCAGCTCGCCGCCGTCCGGCTTCTCAAGCCCCGCCAGAATCCGGAGCAGCGTTGTTTTCCCCGCCCCGGAGGCCGCCATAACCGCAGTCGTTCTCCCCTCGGGAAATTCGGCGGTAAAGCCGCGCAGCACGTCCATTCCGCCGTATCTTTTCACCAGCTGACTGCAGATCATGCCGGCACAGCCCCTCCCTACATTCCGCGCCGCCGTCCATGCGCAGAGCGGATCATCCGATGTTTCGCGGCACTTACCGGGTAAACGCGCAGATACGCTCGTCCGGCTCATTGCTCGCGGGAATAAAAAAGCCGGGCACCGCCGCGCCGGTCTCCGGCACGCTGTGCTCCCGACTATTGTAACGCAATTCCGAAAAGAAATACATCCGCATCCTGCAGCGGCAGCGTCCGCACACTCGCAGCCCGCACAGAGCACGGCGGCACAGTCCGAAAAAAGCGGCCGCACTCACATAAACAGGCCGGCAATGTGATAGGTCAGACAGGACAGAAGCAGCGCAGACGCCACATAATAGGTCCCGATCTTCGCCGTCCACTTTGCGGAGTGCGTTTCATGATACGTGGAAACCACCGCCTGCAGGCAGGGAATATTGAATGTAACGGCAACGATGAACGCCAGCGCTTCCGCTCTCGGGATCATCGAGGCCGCGATCTGCGCCACGCTGTCGGAGGCTCCCGTGAGTCCCATCGTCGTGTCGATCACGCTTCCGCTGTTCGCAAAAATCGCCGAGAGCACGCCCAGCACGGCCTCCTTGGAAACCGTCGCCGCCGCAAAGGACATGAACGTCTGCCAGCCCATGCCGAAAAAGCGCGATACTGGCTCGATCCATATCCCCGCCTTATACAGGATGCTCCCCTCAATCCCCGACGGCGAAGCGCTGAGGAGGTAGAAAATAACGCACACAACGATTTCCACCGAAAACGCTCTCCGGAACACATCCCACATGCGCATGAGCGAATTTCTGAAAATAAAGCCCAGTCTGGGCCGGTGATACGGCGGCAGCTCCATGATGATACCGGTTCTCTGCTTTGCCGGATTGAGCCGGCGCCCGAATATTTTTGCCGTCACGATGATATGCAGAAACATGACGGCAAAGATGAGCAGCATGACGAGCACGCCGCCCACGCCGCCGAAAAAAGCGTTCGCGAGCGTCGGGATCACGACGAACGTCGCGCCGCAGGGCACGGCCCACGCGACGGCGATGGTGAGAATTTTCTGCCCGTACGAATCGATCACCCTTGCGCCCGAGGCGCTCCCCATGGTGCAGCCCAGTCCCATGAACATCGGCATGATCGCCTTGCCCTGCAGCCCGATCCGGCTCATGGAGCGGTCAAACACGTAGGATACTCTCGCCATATATCCGACCTCCTCCAGAACGCCCATCACAAAGCTCATTGCAAAAACAAAGCCGGTCATGGCGACAACCCATCCGAGCGCCGTGACAAGCGTCGCCTTTACAAAATGAATCGTCCCCGCCGATACCCCCGCCGGGCCGAGCGTTCGGTCGAGCAGCGGATTGAGGAGCAGCGGAATCGCGCTCCCGAGACCCATGAGCGGCGCGGCAACGATCATCGCGCCCAGCAGCGCGGCGACCGACATGCCGAACGCCAGCCACGGGCCGCTTCGCGGACCGATCGCGATCCGGTCAAAGCGGCTGAGGATTTTATCCTCATTCCTTTCCTGCGTCACGACGCCGTCCAGCAGCTCCCCGATCCAGTCAAAACGGATGCCGCTGACATACAGGGCGCCTCTCCCGTCCGGGCGGACGGCTTCCGCACCCGCTTCTTTCAGACGGCGGAGCACCGAGGCATCCTCTTCCAGCATTTTGCCGGCAAGCCAGCAGGCCGGGAGCCGCTCGGTCGTGATGCGCTCTGCAAGGCGCAGACACGCCTCGAACTCCTCCCCCTTTTCGCCCTCCTCCATGGCGGTCCAGAGCTTCGAGGCAGCGAGTGTTTTCCCCTCTGCGGCCGCCCGCTCCAGCAGCTCTTTGAGGCCGTCGTAGGCTTTTTCATCGGATGCGTTGAGGCCAAGCACGGGGATCCCGAGCCGGTCGGACAGCACGTCTGTATCGATGCATTTTCCCTGCGCCTGCGCCACATCCATCATGGTCAGAAGCAGAACCGCCGGCGTGCGGATACCTGCAAAATCAGCCAGCATGTACATGCTCCTCTCGAGCTGCGACGCATCGGCGAGCACACAGACCAGATCCAGATCATTCTGCGCAATATAATTCCTTGTGACGATCTCCTCATCCGAATTGGCGGACAGACAGTACGAGCCGGGAAGATCCGTGACGCGGTAACGGACCCCGTTCCGGACAAAAAAGCCCTCTTTCTTCTCCACCGTCTTTCCCGGCCAGTTTCCCACATGCTGACGCATCCTCGTCAATGTGTTGAAAATCGTCGACTTCCCCGAATTCGGCTGCCCCAGCAGAGCGATTGTGATCAGCTTTTCCATCAGGCCCGCACCTCCACTTTGATATGCTCCGCCTCTTCCCGGTTCAGAGCGATCATCGTGTCTCTCCCATACACCAGCAGCGGCCTGCACTTTATATTCTGAAGCATCTTTACTCTGCATCCGATGTTCAATCCCACGGACATGATCCTTGAAAGATACCGTTTATCACCGGATACATCCATGATGACGCCCTCTTCACCGTCTCTCACCTTTGATAAAGCCACCATTTCTCTTTTCCCCTTTGACTTCCTGCGCAGCCTGTCGGAACAAATTGCCCGGATATTTACCTGAATATTGCCGAAAGTCTTGCCATTTACCGCGAGTTATTTTACGCTAACTATTGATGGGAATCCATGACATTCTGACAGAAAAGGACATTCTGACAGCGGAGCCGGGGAAAAATCACGCCGATGCCATGAACGAAAAAACCATGAGCTGCCGGGAAAAGGACTGGGAAATAAAAAAGGACTGGAAAATAAATTGGAAGAAAGGCGGAAGCTGCCGGTATGAGGCGGAGCACGGTTATTATGAAATAACCGCTTATCCGTTCCTACCCGGCTTCTATGTCCTGCTGCGTGAGGTGCACGCGCTCTCCGTTCCGATATGGCCGGTATTTTCTGATGAGAAGGTCATTCTCCTCAATTACTGCATCGAGGGAAGCTGCGAGTTTTCTCTCTGCGGCGGCCGCTTCAACTGCCTCCGGAACGGCTGCCTGTCTTTCGGATCCGCCAGAGTCTCCGGCGGCTTCGTCTATCCCTCCGGATATTATCTTGGCTTTGAAATTCTGATCGTCCCCTCCATGATAAGCGTAAGCGCCGAGACGCAGCGCACACTCGGCATATTCGGCATAGAGTGGAAAGCGCTGACGGAAAAATACAACGCTTCCTCCGACTTCTATCTCGGAACCTGCGGCCGGGCGATGCAAAGTCTGTGGCTGGAGCTGTATATCCGGGGTCACGGACAGACCGCGCTCACCAGGCTGAATATCCTGAAAATTCTCTATCTCATGCAGAGCGGTCAGGAATTGACCGAACTGGTCAGCGGTTTTCTCGCAAAAAAACAGAACGATATCGCAAAATCCGTCTGTTCCCTCATCGAGCGTGACATCAGCTCACATATTTCTGTGCGGTCCATGGCAGAAGCCTACGGTCTCAGCGAGTCCAGCATAAAAAGCTATTTTTCAAAAGTCTACGGCAAATCCATTTCCGAATACCGGAAAGAACAGCGGCTGAAACATGCCGCCGCACTCCTCGCCGGCAGCTCCGCACCGGTCTCCGACATCGCCGCGGCCTGCGGGTACGGCAATCAGGGCCGTTTCTCCCGTCTGTTCCGGGAATACTCCGGCATGAATCCGCTGGATTACCGGAGACAGGCCGAAGACATACCCAAACCGGAATCGCGCCTCACGGCATGCGGGCGAGAAATCTTCCCGCCGCGCGCAGAACCTGCAAAGACAGCTTCTCCAGAAGCACCGCGCAGAGAATGATCCCCAGCGTCCATGCAAAGAGGTCCGCCGTCTCCAGATAAACCTTGGCCTGCTGAAGCCGCTCCCCGATCGAGCCATCCGGCATCCCTATGACCTCTGCAGCCGCCCCCGCTTTCCAGCAAAGGCCCGCCGCCGTGAGCAGCGCCGCCTCATAATACGGAAGAATCTGCGGCAACACAATGTAACGGAACCTGCGTCCCGGCGGAATCCGGAACAGCTCCGCCATCTCCTCCAGCAGCGGATCGGCGCTCCGTATTCCCTCCAGTGTGTTCTGATAAAAGACCGGCAGTCCCATCAGAAACGAGATCAGCACCGAAAGACGCTCCGAACTGAACAGGATCAGCGCAAGAATAATGAACGAGACGACCGGCACGGCGCGGATCACAAGCATGAGCGGGGCAAGCAGTTCCTCCGCTCTCCTCTGGCGCGAGGAGAGAAGCGCGAGCCCTCCCCCCAGCAGCGCCGAAAGAACAAAGCCCAGCACGATGCGGAGCGAGGAATACAGGATCGCTCCCCAGAATGCGGGATTGACCGCAAGCGCCAGAAAGCGTGCAAGCACGCGAGACGGCGTCACGAAGAAAATCGGCTGTCCCGCCGCCGTCCCCGCGATCTGCCACACAAGAAGCCAGAGCAGCACCGCCCAGAGACGAATGGGCATCCCTGTTTTTTTTCTATGTCTCTGCATCTCCCGTTTCCTCTGTCCGCGCTCCGAACACAAATGATACCGCCATGGCAGCGGCAGCTTCCGCGCCGGTGAAAATGATATTTCACACAGCCGGGGGAGCTCCCGTACCCGGCCCGGCCCTCCGTAACGATATCATGGAACAGATCCGCAGGAAAATCAACGGCAGCCGGTGCGGTGACATTCTATTCCATTTCACATCAAAACCGTCTGTTCCTCTGCCCCGGAGTTCTGCTATACTGTATCAAATACAGCTCAGGAAGGAGCATACACTATGTCGGACGAATTGCAAATCGGTACACGCTGCGTACAGGGCGGTTATCATCCGGGGAACGGTGAGCCGCGGGAAATCCCCATCATTCAGAGCACCACATTCCGCTATGAGACCAGCGAGGCCATGGGAAAGCTCTTTGACCTCGAGGCGTCGGGCTACTTCTACTCCCGCCTGCAGAATCCCACCTGCGACGCGGTTGCTGCGAAAATCGCCGAGCTCGAGGGAGGAAGCGCCGCCATGCTGACCTCCAGCGGTCAGGCCGCCAATTTCTTTGCCGTATTCAACCTCGCGGAGGCCGGCTCCCACATCGTCTCAAGCTCCTCGCTCTACGGCGGAACCTATAATCTGTTCCATGTCACCATGCGCAAAATGGGGATTGAATTCACCTTTGTCCCGCCCGACTGCACGGACGAGGAGCTTGCGGCGGCATTCCGCCCGAACACAAAGGCCGTCTTCGGCGAGACCATCGCCAACCCGGCGCTGACCGTTCTCGACATTGAGCGCTTCGCGGCGGCGGCTCACGCCCACGGCGTCCCGCTCATCATCGACAACACCTTTGCCACGCCGGTGAACTGCAGGCCGTTCCTCTTCGGCGCCGATATCGTCACCCACTCCACGACCAAGTACATGGACGGGCACGGCGCGGCCGTCGGCGGAGCCATTGTCGATTCCGGGCGCTTCGACTGGCTGGAGCACGCCGACCGCTTCCCGGGACTGTGCACGCCGGATGAGAGCTATCACGGCATCACCTACGCCGAGCGCTTCGGAAAAGAGGGCGCCTACATCACCAAGGCGGTGGCACAGCTCATGCGGGATTTCGGAGCCATCCAGTCCCCGCAGAACGCTTTCCTCCTGAATCTGGGGCTTGAGAGTCTCCATATCCGCATGAAGCGGCACTGCGAGAACGCCCTTGCCGTGGCGGAGTTCCTGCAGAATGATCCCCGCATCGCATGGGTCTCCTATCCCGGACTTCCCGGCGATCCCTACCACGCGCTCGCGGAAAAATATCTGCCGGACGGAAGCTGCGGCGTCGTCTCTTTCGGCGTAAAGGGCGGGCGGAGCGCCGCGGAGAGCTTCATGAGAGAGCTCAAGATCGCCGCCATCGAAACGCATGTCGCCGACGCGCGGAGCTGCTGCCTGCACCCGGCGAGCTCAACGCACCGGCAGATGAACGACGAGGAGCTCGCGGCCTGCGGCATCGGCGCCGATCTCATCCGCTACTCCTGCGGTCTTGAGGATGCGGCCGATCTGATCGGCGATATCCGGAACGCGCTGGACCGCAGCTGCGAAAGCTGATTTCTCCCCGCACAGACCAATTTTTCCTGCACCGCCCGGATGCCGGCCGCGTACAGCCCGGAACGTCGGGGCTGCCGCGGTCCGCCGTCAGGGCGGTGCATTTTTTGCGGGCATTTTTCACAAAATTCCGAAACGATTTTTGTTGTTTTAGTTTCTTTACGCAGGAAACCAATCTGATCTATGATAGTTTCCGACAGATTTTTCCACGCAAGCCGGCAGCACCCGGACGGCACCTTCATCACTGTCGTACGTCTCCGGCCCTGATCGCAGAGGAGAATTCGCCTGCGCGAAATGCTCCCGCGAGTGCCGCAAAAGCGCGGCAGAGGAGAAGATATGAGCGCTTCAAAAAAAGAAACCCGGACCCGGATCCTTGAAGCCACGATCCGGATCTTCAACAAAAAAAGCCTGAAATTCACGATGGACGACATCGCCTCCGAGCTCTCCATCAGCAAGAAGACGATCTACACGTTTTTCCGGAGCAAGGAGGAGCTCTTCTATTCTGTCGCCGACTATTGCTTCAATCAGGTAAAGGAGGCGGAGCGCGAGGTTCTGGAACGCCCCGGTCTTTCCACTCTCGAGCGTCTCCGGGCTCTGCTCGCCGTTCTTCCGGGCCGCTATCGGGAAATCGATCTCCGGCAGCTCTACGTTCTTCGGGACAGATATCCGGAAATTTTCCGCCATGTCGAGAAGCGTCTCAGCAACGACTGGGAGCCGACCATCGAGCTGCTCCAAAAGGGCATGGAGGAGGGCGTCATCCGCCCCGTTTCGATTCCGCTGTTCAAGGCGATGTACGAGGCCGCCGTCGAACAGTTCTTCCAGCGCGATATTCTGATCCGGGAGCAGCTTTCTTACAGCGAGGGATTGCAGCAGGTCGTGGATATTCTCGTGGACGGCATCGCGGCAAAGCCGTGATCCGGCGCTGTTTCTGAAAGAAAGGATTTCATTCATGAAAACACTGACAAAGGGAAAAATGTGGTGCTTCGCAATCGGACAGTTCGGCTGGTCCCTGCTGTCCGCCCTGATCACCAACTGGCTGGTCTATTTCTACGCGCCGGATCAGACCGCCATCGCCGCGGGGCAGACGCTCTTTATCCCGCAGGGACGGGTCATATTCGGCGTCGCCACCATCATCGGCGGCATCGCGGCGCTGGGCCGTATCTTTGACGCCGTCACGGATCCCCTGATCGCAAACCTCTCCGACCGCTCAAAAAACCCCCGCGGCCGCCACATCCCGTTCATGCAGAGAATTGCCCCTTTCTTTGCCATGATCACGGTGCTCGTGTACTGGACGCCCTTTGCCGGACAGTCCGCTCTAAGCGGCGTGTGGCTTCTTGCCGCGCTTCTCCTGTTCTACCTCTTCATGACGACCTACTGCACGCCCTACAACGCGCTCATCTCCGAGCTGGGGACGACGCAGGACAGCCGCATCAGCATTTCCACCTATATTTCCTGCACCTTCCTCTTCGGCTCCGCCGTGGGCTATGCCGCGCCGTATATCTGGAACGCGCTCGCGCCCTCGTTCGGCCGCGTCACGGCCATCCGGCTCACCTTTGCGATCCTGTCCGCGGTCGGTCTGGTCGCTCTCCTCGTGCCGACGTTCACCATCCGTGAGAAAGACTACGTGACCGCCGTTCCCACGAACGACAACGCGTTCGCCTCCCTAGCAAAAACGTTCCGAAACCGGGATTTTCGCGTCTTTGTCGGCTCTGACGTCCTGTATTTCATCGCGCTGACGATTTTTCAGACCGGTCTCCCGTTCTTCATCACAAGTCTTATGGGGCTCGCGGAAACCTACAACACGACGCTGTATATCCTGATGACGCTCCTCTCCTTTGCCTGCTATCCTCTGGTCAACGCGCTGGCGCGCCGGCTGCAGAAGAAAAGGCTGGTGCTCCTCGGCTTCTGCGGTCTGGCCGTCGTCTATGTCATCACCGCGCTCTCCGGACTTCTTGGCGTGCGCGGCAGCGTCCCCGGCGTGATCGGCGCCGTCTTCGGCAACGCATGGGGCCTAGCCATCATACTTCTCGCCGCTTTCCCGATGGCCATTCTGGGCATTCTGCCGCAGGCCATTGTGGCGGATATCGCGCAGGCGGACGCCATCGTGACGGGGGAAAACCGGGAGGGCATGTTCTTTGCCGCCCGTACCTTTGCGTTCAAGATGGGGCAGAGCGTCTCCATGCTCCTCTTCACTTCGTTCGCGTCCATCCGTCCGGAGACGGGACTCGGCTACCGCATCGCCGCCGTCACCGCCATGGCGATCTGTCTTTTCGGAGCTGTGGTTCTGTCGCGCTATAACGAAAAAAAGGTGCTGCAGATCATTCTCCCCGCGGACAGGACCTGAGTAATCCGCAGCCCCATGTGGATTTACTTTTTCTCCGTCTCCGACAGCTCATCCAGCGTGCGGCCGTAGGGCGGAAGAAATTCCTCCATAAAATCCCGGATCTCCGGCAGCTCCTCCAGCATCCCGGCGAGGCCCCGCTCAATGCTGCTCCTCGCCGTGGAAAACTCCGTGTTGCCCGAGCGCTCCTCCTCGATGCACTTGATGAGCGCGGACAGCTTGTCCGCCGCCTTGACCAGCCGGCGCAGATATTTCTCCTCCCCGTCTTCCCCGCCGAGGAATACCGTCTCATACGCGGGGCGCAGGTCCTCCGGGAGCTGTGAGAGAAGACGCTCCTGCGCGACCGTCTCGACGCGGCGGTAGGCGTCCCGGATCTCCTCGCTGTAATACTTGACCGGCGTCGGCATGTCTCCGGTGATGATCTCCGAGGCGTCATGATAAAGGCCGATCAGCGCGGCTTTCCGCTCATCCAGTGTTTTTCCGTAGCGCACGTTTCCGATGACGCACAGCGCATGCGCGATCATCGCCGTTTCCAGCGAATGCTCGCTCACGTTCTCCTCCCGGGAGCTGCGCATCAGCGCCCAGCGCTGGATATACTTCATCCGGGAAACCGTTGCAAAAAAATTGTAGCTCATTCTTTCCTCCGCTCCTCCGGTTTCAAAAAATATTCTTATGTCTGACGTAATTTTTATTGTAGCATAATCCTCTCCCGGCCGCGCCCACAGCGCAGAACAGCCTGTGCCGGCCGCGCCCTTGCCGAAACGTACCGCGGGCCTGCCGAAACGGACAGCAAAGCTGCCGGAACGGGCGATAAGCCTGCCAAAAACAGACAGGCTGGAAGCAGCGGGCAAAATAGACTAGAATGAAAACATTAAACGGCAATTCCGCACAGCGGACAGCGCGAGGATCCCGACCATGAAAAAGGCAGCGGCATCAAAACAGTTTCTTCTTCTCGGAGCCTGCTCCGTCCTTGTCCTCTCTCTCCTGCCGCTCCTTGCCCTGTCCCCCGCCGACTTTGCCAGCGGCGATGATCTCGGCTACGCCGCACAGGCGCATTTATCATGGCTCCGGACACATTCTCTCCCGGCCGTGCTCCATACCGCTTTTATCAGGACAGCACAGGTATACCGGAGCTGGCAGGGCACATGGTTTACCGTGTTCTGGTTTCAGCTTCACCCCGAGACCTTTGCATTCAACAGTTATCGGCTCGTCCCGTGGATCGTTCTCGCCATGCAGGCGGCCGCGCTTCTTTTTTTCACGCATCATTTTCTCTGCGGACGCATGGGAAAGAGCAGGAGCTTTCAGCTCACCTGCTTCTGTGCGCTGTTTTTCGTTCTCGTGCAGTTCACGCCCAATCCGAAGTATTCCGTCTACTGGTGGACCGGAGCGATCCATTACATGCTGCCGTTCTCGCTCGGCCTGTGCGCCGTCACGGCCGCAGACCGCTTCATGGACCGCCGGAACGCCCGCGATCTCATTGCTCTGCTCCTCGCCCAGACCTGCCTTGGCGGCTGCAGCTACCAGTCGGCGCTCCTTACGCCGCTCATCATTGCCGTTCTCTTTTTCTGGCGGCTCGTGTTCCGCACGGAAAAAGGCCGCCGTCTCCCCGCGTTCCGCGCCCGGCTCCCGCTCCTTGTCCCGCTTGCCGCGGAACTGACGGGGCTTATCATCAGCATGCGCGCGCCCGGAAATCTCATCCGGGGCGGCGAGCACTTCGGCTTTCATGCTTCCGATGCCGCCATGACGGTTCTGGCCTGCTTTCCGCACTCCGCCGCCAATCTCGCGGGGCATCTGCGCGGGAGGCCCGGCGCGTTTCTTCTGCTGCTTGGAACCGGCCTTACGCTGCTTCACCTGCAATGTCGGGAGAACGCCGCCCTGCCGGCTCCCGCTCTGCCCGCCCGCCGGATGCGCCCGCTCCTCTTCACCGCGCTGCTGTATCTCATCTACGCGGCGTCCTTTGCCCCGGAGATCTACTCCGCGGTGGATGTTTCAAACGGCGTGTATGACACCTATTTTTATATTCTGATGCTTGGGATTGGCGCCGCCGTTCTGTACTGGGGCGAATGGGCCGTGACCCGGGGAGGCCGCCTGATCGGCCGCCGGGCCGTCTGGCTCTCCTCCTGCGCCGTTTTGCTGCTCCTCTTTTTCAGTCTCCGGCGCACGCTGAAAAGCACCACGCTCTATAATGTATGCTCCTATATCGCAAGCGGTGAGGCGGCCGACTACTACAACCAGATGCAGGAGCAGCATGCCCTGCTCACAGGCAGCGCCGCAAAGGATATCGTTCTTCCGCAGATCAACGACCGGCAGGGCCCGCTCATGCACATGCCAGTGACCGATGATCCGCATCGCTTCACCAATTTTGTGACCGCGGAATTTTACGGCAAAAAAAGCGTCATTGCCATCCCCAGAGAGGAATGGAGCCGCGCTGTGCAAAATCAGTCTTCCCAGTCCGGATACATCGTGTATAATGGGAGCGTTGAATAGAAAACCTGCTGAACAGAATACATACAGGATATCAGAAATGTCACTGCTTTATCTGCTTCCGCCGTTTCTTGCCGAAACGGCACTGCTTGTCATCTATTATATCGAACCGAAGCATACGCTTTTTGCCATGCTCGTATTCTATCTCTTTGTCATTCTTTATTTCCGCCGCCTGCTTGACTTCCGGCTGCTGAAAAAGAGTCTCGCCGACGTCCGCGGCTTCTGGGTTCCTGTCGGCGCGGCCACGGGGGGGCTTGTGCTCGCATACGGCGCAAAGCTTCTTCTCTCCCGCCTGCTCGACGGCATCGCCAGCGAGGGTGTGACCGCCATCTGGACCGAAAACGACGTCCGAGGCATGCTCCTCTACACTCTGGTCTGCATTCTGCTCGCCCCCGTCGCGCAGGAACTGTACTTCCGGGGCGCCATGATACGGCTCTGTGCAAAGGAGCGGAATTTCATGATCTTTGACGCGGTCTGCGGCATGCTGCTCTGCGCGGTGCTTCAGGTGCACAGCCCGCTCGGCATCCTCGAGGTCTGCCTCATCCAGCTCCCGCTGGTCGTCGCCTATATCCGGACCCGGAACATCTATGTCCCGATGACCGTCAATTTCATCTGGTGCCTCTGGCAGAATCTCGAGTACGTGCTGTACTCACTGGCTCGCATCTCGTACAGCTGATCGCCGGGGCCACAGAAACAGCGCCGTGCAGATCAGCGCCGAGAGAAGCGACCCCATCGGCGCCGCAAGTCTCATCGGATACAGCGTCTCAGGGAAGAAAACCGACGCCAGATACGCGCCCGGTATTCTCACCGCCGCAATTGAAATCATATTGTGAAGAAAAGAAAACAGCGACTTTCCGCACGCGCTGAAAACAGATCCGCCATCCCGTAAATTTTCTCACACCAGCTTTGTCGTCCACTTCGTGCAGTCCCATACCTCCGTTGCAACAGCCTGATAAAATTCCGGCTCATGGCAGACCATAAGAATCGAGCCCTTGTACTCCTGCAGCGCCCGCTTCAGTTCCTCTTTCGCCTCCGGGTCGAGATGATTCGTCGGCTCGTCCAGAACGAGGAGGTTCGACGCCCGGTTCATGAGCCTGCAGAGCCGCACCTTCGCCTGCTCTCCCCCGGAAAGCACCCGGACGCGGCTCTCGATGTGCTTCGTCGTAAGCCCGCACCTCGCGAGGGCGGAGCGCACCTCATACTGGGTGAACGAGGGAAATTCTTTCCATATTTCCTCCATGCAGGTCGTCTCGATATCGGGCGGAGTCTCCTGCTCGAAATAGCCGATCTCCAGAAATTCTCCCTGCTCTACGTTCCCGGAAAGAGGCTGCAAAAGCCCCAGAAGACTCTTTAAGAGCGTCGTTTTCCCGATGCCGTTGGCCCCCGTCATGACGATCCGGCTCCCCCGCTCCATCGAGAGGTCAAGCGGCGCGGAGAGCGGCTCGTCGTAGCCGATCACCAGCTCTCTCGTAAGAAAAAGAAATTTCCCCGGCGTACGGGCTGTTCTGAACGAAAATTCCGGCTTCGGACGCGCGGCCGTCAGCTCGATCCGCTCCATATTGTCGAGCTTTTTCTGCCTCGACATGGCCATATTCCGGGTCGCGACCCTCGCCTTGTTGCGCGCCACAAAATCCCGGAGTTCCGAGATTTCCTGCTGCTGTCTCTCATAGGCGGCCCTGCGCTGCGCCTTCTGCATGGCATGGACCTCCTGAAATTTCGTATAGTCTCCGACATAGCGCGTGAGCTTCCGATCCTCCATGTGATAGATCAGATTGATCACGCTGTTCAGAAACGGAATATCATGCGAAATCAGGATAAAGGCATTCTCGTATTCCTGAAGATAGCGGCGGAGCCACGCAATGTGCTCCTCATCCAGATAGTTTGTCGGCTCGTCGAGAAGAAGAATATCCGGCTTCTCGAGAAAGAGCTTTCCCAGAAGAACGCGCGTGCGCTGCCCGCCCGAGAGCTCCGTGACATCGCGTGAAAGCCCGAGGTCCATGAGCCCCAGCGCACGCGCCACCTCCTCGACCTTCGCGTCGATCATATAGAAATCGTGCGCCGCAAGAAGATCCTGTATGGTGCCGAGCTCCTCCATACAGGCTTCGAGCTGCGCCTTCTCCGCCTCTCCCATCTGCTCGCAGAGCTCATTCATCCGCGTCTCCATCGCGAGCAGCGGATCAAAGGCGCTCCGCAGCACGCTGCCGACGGTCATGCCCTTTTCGAGGACTGCATGCTGGTCAAGGTAGCTCGCGCGCACGTTTTTCGCCCACTCAATCCTTCCCTCATCCGGCTGGAGCTTCCCGGTGATGATGTTCATAAAGGTCGACTTGCCCTCGCCGTTCGCCCCGACAAGCCCGATATGCTCCCCCGCAAGCAGGCGGAACGAAACGTCCTCGAAGATGGCGCGGTCCCCGAAGCCGTGAGAGAGATGTTCAACCGTAAGTATACTCATACGCTCTTCCCTTTTTACCGAAGCGCAAACGCAATCGTTCCGACAATCATCTGGACGACCATCAGCCCCGCGCAGATGATCTGCAGAATCAGTGCGGCAGTCAGGCAGTTCACGCCGCCGAGCTGCTCGCAGGCCGCCAGAATAATTCCAGCCAGCGCCGTCGCAAAGGCAATTCCCGCAAGAATCCAGAACACAAAGGCCGGTATCACACCGCCGGAACACAGGCCAAGCGACAGCACGAGCATGGCGACGACCGGAATCAGCATCAGCGAAAGCGCCTGCTGGAGCCGAACCGACTGTTCGATATTAAACTGATTATTAAGCTGATTATCCATGATATGACTGTTTTCCATATTATGACTGCTTTCCGTAATACGATCGTTTTCCATACGCATTCTCCTGCCGCCGCATTGTGCCCCCGGGCCGGCCCTCCGCCCCGCCTCTCACGCCGCGGAACCGTCCGCCGGGCTCAGATGCGGATCTCCATCCACTTTCCTCTCTTGAAATGCCAGCCGGACATGTTCAGACGGCAGAACTGATCCGCCAGAATGCCGATCCAGATCCCGTAAATTCCCCAGCCTAAAATATAGCAGCACACATAGGAAACCAGCGTCCGGATAAAGGTGACGGAAATCATGGAGGTGAGCATGGTGTACACCACATCGCCCGCACCCCTCAGGCACCCCGTAAAGACCACCTGACAGATCTGGAACAGCACCGTGACCATGATGATCCGCGAGATCCCGACCCCCATCTCCACAATGCTCGCCTCCTCGAAAAACAGCCCGAAGATCGACCGGCCGCCGAACCCGTAGACAAGAAACATCATCGCCGCAAGGCACAGCGCGATGCCCTCGCAGAGCCAGCCGTAGCGTTTTGCTTTCGTCCGGGAGCCCTCCCCGAGACTCTGCCCGATCAGGGAGACCGCGGCCTGCTGGAGCCCGTCCCCGAAGCTGAATGAAAGTCCGAGACAGTTCATGCCGACCTGATGCGCGGCCAGCGCCTCCGTCCCCATATCCGCCGCCATGATGGCCGTCGACATAAAGCCGATGCGCATCAGAACCTGCTCCGCAAAGGTACTGACCGACAGATGCAGGATGGAACGGATCACGGAAAAGCGGCGCCAGCACTGGTTGGCCAGAATGAACGGAAAGCTCAGGAATGAATCTTTCCGGAACAGCGAATGCACGCTGATCATGAGCGAAAATACCGTTCCTCCCACCGTGGCGAGAGCAGCGCCCGTAATCCCGAGTGCGGGGAAGCCCAGATGACCGCCGATGAGAACCCAGTTCCCGAAAATATTCGCGAGCGAGGAGACCACGTTCGAGACCATCGCGACGCGAGTATTCCCCGAACCGCGCTGCGCCGCATTGATGACCATGCCGAATACATTCAGAACCGTTCCGCCCATGATGATGCGGAAATATGTCACCGCGCCATCATGCGTGTCCGCATTGGAGCCGCAGAAGCGCATGATGGCCGACGCGCCGCTCACAAACAGGATGGTGATCAGAGCCGCGAGAGCCGCCGTGAGCAGCATCGCCGCAGCGAGCGTTTCATTCGCCCCCTGCCGGTTGCCCTCTCCCCTGCGATGCGCGACCAGTGCCGCTACAGCTGTATTCATCGCAAAAAAACAGGCAAGACCCAGAAATTTCGGCTGCGTGGTCAGCCCGACCGCCGCCACCGCATCAGAACCGATCGACGACACCATCAGCGTATCGATCATTCCGGCAAGACTCAGAAAAAAGGATTCAAGAACCGCCGGCCACGCGATCTGAAATACGGTGGCCAGCCTTGCCCGGCTCTCCTCTGACTCTGTCTCTCCTGCCCGTACGCTCTGCATCATTTTTTCCTCCACGCCGGAAACGCCTGCGAAAGTCGCTTCCGTAACAAATAGTAGTATAGCATCCGCCGTTTCATTTTACCCGCGAAAATCCCATCTGTTTCTCCTGATTTGATGGGAAAAGCAAAAAAAATTTACGGCCGCCCTCAATTTTCCGTTTCTGACGGGGCGGAACCTTTCTCTGATGTCTAAGATAAATTCACAGACGGCCCCATTCCATATCCGGATATCGGTCCACCTACGGAGCATGAAACGTCTGCCATAATACGCCAAGGAGGAGCTTACTTTATGAACAGACAAACACAAAACACTCCCGCGGAGGAGCGTTTCATCGTATCAGGAAAGCGCGAAAAAAAACGCCGCTTTCACCATTTCCACAGACTTGCCCTGCTTCTTAGTCTGATGATTATCCTCTCCGGGCTCTTCACCGGCTGCGGCGGCAAAAAAGAGCCGGAGGACCCGAATCTCATCACCGTCGGCAAGCATGAGGCTCTGTACACAGGGAGCCGGATCATGACGGATTCCGACGGGAACGATGCCATCGCGATCTACTATCAGTACACCAACAACAGCAAAGAGGCGGCAAGCTTCGAGTGGTCCATGTTTTACAGTGTGTTCCAGAACGGAGAGGAGCTGGAGTACGCCCCGCTCTTTGTCAGTGAGGATTCCTACGATATTCTGGGCGAGGACAACTCTCTCGACATCGATCCCGGAAGGACAAAGGAGGTCATTCTCACCTATGCGCTGAACGACCTTACGACGCCAGTGGAGGTGCGCTTTGAAGCCCTCATCGGAGATGAAAAGGACAGTCACACGATTGATCTGTCCACCGTAGAAAGGGCCGAGTCCGCAGCCCCTGTTTCCGACAGGGCAGAGCTCCTCGACACCGATTCGGACGATACGGAATCCGAGGCTCCTTCCGGCGGCGATACGGCGGTCAGCTTCTGGCGCGGCGACTGGTACGGCTGGTGGATCATCCGCGATGCAGAGGACGCATGGGAGGATGCCAGCGGAAGCTGGTGGGACGCATTCGCCCGAATCGATGTCGGCCCCGACGGCTCCGGCGCTCTCGTCTTATGGGATGAGAACCATACCAAGGCCTCTCCTCTGGCCATGCTCACACTCAACGTGACGGAGGGTTTCTCGGAAAACGGGGCCATCGCCGGGGGCAGCGGCTACTTCATTGACGCGCCGATCAATCCCGAAGAATGGACCGTGGATGCCGCAGAATGCTATTTTTCCAAATGGGATCACATAATCGACATCGAGGGGCACTATGACGACCCTGCCGGCGACGGTTCCTTTGATTACGAAATTGTTCTCCGCCCGTGGGGCATGCGCTGGGACGACGTCATGGAGGACGAGCCGAACAATCTTCCCTATTACTATGAGGACTGGTATCTTCCCCTCATCGAGGACGGCGGAGAGATGCCGGAGGTCTTTGACGGCGAGGATCCTATGGACGGCGCCTCCTCCGATGCATCCGCTTCCGGCAGAGAGTAGGGCGTCAACTACGACGCCGACGGCATCGATGTCAGCAAAAACAGCGTTCTCCGCAAGGGTATCCGCGGCGCAGCCGAGCTCCCCGTTCTCCGCGGCGAATATGTCGACAAGGTCACAGATACCATCAAGGCGATTCTTGCGGATCAGCCGGTGGAAGACTATATTGCCCCCGAGCCGGAGGAGATACCCGGCGTCGGGGGCGGCAGGGACTGGCTGACCGATTTCATCAAGAATATGTTTTCTCCAGCCGGCACAGCTTAATCCCCGGCGTCGCTGTGCTTCATCAGAGCAGCGTAACGGAGCATCTGCTTCAGGGAATTGATGCCCAGTTTGCTGTACAGATTGCGGTTGTGGTAGCGCAGCGTGCTCTCCTTGATATTTTCAATCTCCATGATATCTTTCGTCCCTTTCCCCTCCAGATACAGATCAAAGATCTCCTTTTCCGTCGGCGTCAGCGAGCCGAGACCTGCAAGAAACTGTTCGTAATTGTCCGGATCCACCTCTTTCATCCGCGAGTAGGCAAGACGCGCAATCTCCCTCTGCGCATTCTCATAATCCTGAAGAACCTTTTCGTGCGCCTTGTCTTTCTCGGCAAGAAACGCGAACAGATTGTCGATCTCCTGCAGATTCGAGGCTTTGGCATGTCCGGCATCCGTCTTCATCTGCTCAAGGCTCAAAATGATCGGCGAAAGATACCGGCGGCTGAACAGCAGGCAGCACCATACGGCAAAGGCCAGCAGGAGGAGCAGCAGCAGAACAAGCTGGAGCGTGTTCCGGAAAATCGCGCGGTCAAAATCATCCCGGGGCATCAATACAATCAGCGTAAATCTCGGATTATTCGGAGATATACTGATCGAGCGGGCGGTTCCCACATACTTCATCAGATCGTCGGCATAAGAGGCAAGACCTCCCCTCCCGCCGATGCGCCGGAGCACTCCGGACGGAGGGAAATAATATCCGTCCTTGATTCCGGTACTCAGCAGATCGATCGAGCTGACCGAGGCCGGTGTTCCGGTTCCGGCAAGGCAGATCAGGCGCTGAAGCTTCGAGGACTGTGCAAAAATATTTCTGAAATACGCAGCGCTGATCTCAAAGCCGCACAGACCGTATATCGTCCCGTTCGCAGAAACAACGGGAATCTCCATCAGCATGGCCCGCTCCGAGGTTCCCGGCAGCGTAAAGACCTCCGTGAAATAATAGGCGCGTTCCAGAGGGAGCTCCGCGCTCTTCGCAAGACGGTCAAAGCCGGGGAACGCATCGCTCCGATACTCCAGACGCCATTTGCGGTGCGGCATGATGCCGGACTCTCTCCCGATCTCGGAAATTCCCCGGTAGAGCAGCATATTCTGCCTCTCCGCATTGTACTCGTTGACCTGAAAATACAGCCCGCTCCGCGACAGCTCCGCGTTCTCCACCGAGGTATTTACCGTCGTATCAAGCAGGACGAACGCGCCGGAGCAGCCGGCCTGAAAGAGCTTCTGCCGCAGCGGCTCAACCATGAGCTTCTCTACGGCATAGATATGCTCGCCCGAGTTTTCCAGATCGGAAAAGCGCATGTCGTTCTCTTTCAGGTAGCGGTCCAGAACATCCGCCATATCTTCCGAGAGGAGGATGCCCATATACGCAAGACTCTCGTAATGCGAGACGACATCCTTTTCAAAAAAATCCATCTGCAGATCGAGATTCTCGTAAATACTCTTTTTCGCATCGGAAAACTGCCCGAAGAAAAACAGACCGGCGACCACGGACGCGAGCAGCAGAAGCGCCAGCGCCATCATATAGCCGACCAGCTTCCGGTACATTGATTTTTCTGCATGTGCGGTTCTGCGAAGCATCATGATTGCGTTCTCCCGGCTGCAGCAGGCCTCAGGAGAAAGACCGGAAGATCTCCCATGTCTCCTCCGCCAGCTCCCCGGCGCTCTCCCCCGCCCGGAGCCGGGCAGAGAACTCGCTCTGCAGCGCTTTCAAGCGGTCATAGACCGCATTGGTCCTTTCAATATAACCGGCATCGGAGGGAAGCGCGAGAAGCTCATCTCTCTCCCACACCTGTTTCAATGCACGGAACACCGCCGCGTAGCCCGGATCCTCAAATTCATAGACTTCCATCGACGCAAGCGCCGCATTGTTGACCGGCATATATCCGGTCTCCGCGCAGAACACGAGATTCCGCTCTCCCTCGGTGAGCCAGCGCACGAACACCGCCGCGGCTTCCTGCCTGCGCTCCGTCGTGCGAAGCGCACAGAGACCCGCTCCGGTCTGCGGCGCAAGGCTTGTCCCCTCTCCCTCCGGCAGCGGCAGCACATGGAGATCAATCGGCTCCGAGGTGTTGTCCGGATAGGTCACGACATCATTATAATAGAGGATGGCCGCACTGGAGCCCATTCCCGCCGGAACATCGCCCGTCATGACCTGCGTATTGGAATACAGCTCGGAAATCACGATATGCCCCTTTGCGAGCGCCTCGGCGAAGCGCATCCATGTATCACGGAGAACCGCATTGTCCGTGTCATACCAGCCGTCCTCACTCCAGATGCCGGGGTCTTTCGCACGCGCGCAGAAATCAACATTCTGAATGATATAGTCAAACGCACAGAACGCTTTTCCACCCGACCAGTCATAGTACTTTTCCGCCGTGGCAAAAAAGCCGTCCCAATCAGCCAGATCCTCATAGGCCCCCCCGGTCGCCTCACAGAAGCGGCCGAACTCCGTGCCGTTCACAAACAGGAGACGCGTCGATTTCGACACCGGAAAGACCGCCAGCCTGCCGTCTATCACGCCCTCCTCCAAAAAGGAGCCCACATAATTTTCCAGCTCCCCGGGCGTAAAGCAGTCATTCCAGTCGACAAGCTGATCACTGCCCAGCGCGTCCGCCGTACTGGGATAGCAGAAAAAAAGATCCGGCATCGCCTGCGAGCCCGGCTTGTCTGCCTGCGCGGCAAGAAGCTGCTCCCCGATCGTCGAGGAGTTCGACATCAGCGCCACATCGATGATGATTCCTTTCTGAAGCCCCACCGTTTCATTGAATTCCTGTACCAGACGATTCATCGGCGAATCGGCCTGCTCGCCGTAAATATGCCAGAGCGTCAGCGTGACAGGCTCCTGTGGATCCAGTGCGTTTTCCCGACCGCAGGCGGTAAGCGCCGCAGCGCAAAGCAGCATGGAGACAAGCGCCAGCCGAAAGAAAAGGCCTGCCTCCCGTCTCTTTTTCCGTGCCGGAGCGCCCGGCTTCTCCGTTCGTTTTCCAAATCTCATAGCATCCCCATTCCGAAGCATTTTTGTGCGAGGCGCGCGGCGCAGTCACCCGAGTCGGCAGCTGCCGTATGCCCCCGCGGCAGCGCGCAGCGTATACGGCGCCTGCCAAAATGAGCGAAACATCTCTCAACCAGACTGATCCGATATCAAATTCAGAATAGCAAACTTCGGCGGATTCCGCCAGTTTCGCCCCGCCAAACGGGCCGGGCGGCTCGCGGACACGCTCCGGGCATCAAACACGTAAAGCAACCCGTAAAATCAAAATTCAAAAAAGACTTGCCAAACCCTCACCTATCCTTTACAATTTCCTTTGTTGGGATCATAGCTCAGCTGGGATGAGCGTCCGCTTGACGTGCGGGAGGTCACAGGTTCGATCCCTGTTGGTCCCATAAAGAGGCTGTTGCACTTTTTGATATAAGTGCAGCAGCCTTTTTCGTTGCAATCGAATACCTGGGCAGCCCCTCCTGCGGTACAATAGGCTTATAAGAAAGCCTGATCATACGTGAGAGTTTTCATACAGGAGACGGCAGATGGAGAAGTCAGATCTGATTCCGATCGGAAAGATGGCAGAAATAAATCACATCACCGTGGCTGCTCTGCGGCTCTATGATGAAAAGGGTCTTCTGAAGCCGCGGTATGTAGACCCCGATACCGGGTATCGCTACTATGACTGGGGGCAGAATGCCCGTCTGGATATGATTGCTTATATGAAAGAGCTGGGCATGACGCTGCAGGAAATCCGGGATATATTCAGGCAGAAAAAAATTGCCCTGATTGAAGAAATTCTCGTCCGGAAGAACGAACAGCTCTATGAACAGCGCAGGACTCTGAAAGAGCGGCAGGAGTCGGTGCAGCGTGCGATCACGAGCATCGAACGGTTCCGGAAGTCGCCGGTGACGGGCATGATTTCGCTCGAGTTTATTGAGCAGAGGTATGTCTGGGGCATCCCATGCTCGAATGATTTTTATTCCGGCGGGCTGGAATGCTTTGAAAAGGATGTGGCGCGCCTGCGGCAGGAATTGCTGAAGCATTCTTTCGGCCAGATCCATTCGTATAATATCGGCACTTCGGTGAAGCAGGAGCTCTTTTCCATGGGGAGATTTTCCGCAGACCGGGTATTTGTGTTTGTGGAACATGCGCAGAGCGCGGCCCGCAGCGACGTTCATATTGTGGAAAGCGGGATGTACGGATGTATTTACGCGGACGATTTTGCACGGGAGCAGGAATACGCGTATCAGTTGTATACATGGTGTCAGAAGAACGGATATGTGATTGCCGGAGACTATATCTGTGAGATTCTGACGGAGTTCAATGTATTTGATGAGAATCAGCGAGGGATGTTCATGCGCCTGCAGGCTCCCCTTCGGTTTGAGAAAAGCTGAAAGCTTATCCCTGCCGGAGCGGAACGGGCTTGACTCTCCTGTTGGAGGAGGCTGTACATTATTTATAGGAACCGTTTCCGACCAAAAAGAAAGAGGGGAGAAAACATCATGATGGAAAAAATCAGAGTTGTTCAGTATGGCTGCGGCAAGATGGCAAAGTACACGCTTCGGTACGCCTATGAGCATGGCGCGCAGATCGTCGGCGCGATTGACGTGAATCCCGAAGTGGTAGGCATGGACGTCGGAGACTTTGCCGGGCTCGGGGTGAAGACCGGCGTTTTGATTTCCGACGACGCAGACCGGGTGCTGGACGAGTGCGATGCGGATATCGCGATCGTCACACTGTTCAGCTTTGTAAAGGATATCTATCCGCATGTCGAGAAGTGTGTGACGCGCGGGATCAACGTGATCACGACATGCGAGGAGGCTCTGTATCCGTGGACGACGGACGCAGGACAGGTGAATCGTCTCGATGCGCTGGCAAAGGAGAACCATTGCACCATTACAGGCTCCGGAATGCAGGATATCTTCTGGGTCAATATGGTGGCGCAGGCCTGCGCCGGCTGCCATTCCATCAAGAAGATCAAGGGCGCTTACAGCTATAACGTGGATGAGTACGGAATTGCTCTGGCAAAGGCCCACGGCTGCGACCTGACGCCGGAAGAGTTTGAAGAGAACATCGCGCACCCGGCCGAGTTTGAGCCCTCGTATGCTTGGAATGCCGTTGAGGGCATCTGCAGCAAGCTCGGCCTTACCATCACCTCGATTACCCAGAAGCATGTGCCGTATGTGATCGATCATAATCTGTACAGCGCAACGCTGGGCAAGGAGATCCGGGCAGGCCGCTGCATCGGCATGTCAGCAGTCGTCTGCGCCGAAACAATGCAGGGCATTACCGTTGAAGAAGAAACCATCGGCAAGGTCTACGGCCCCGACGACGGAGACATGTGCGACTGGCAGATCGAGGGAACCCCGAATGTGGAGTACCATGTCGTCAAGCCGGCGACGGTTGAGCATACCTGCGCGACCATCGTGAACCGCATTCCCACGATTCTGCGGGCGCCGGCAGGATATGTGACAGCGGACGCGCTCGAAGAGCTCCGCTATCTCACCTACCCGATGGAGCTGTATCTTTAATCGCCTGTCCGTCTATTCCCGCGGGCAATGAACCGGGTGGATTTGACTGCAGTCAATACGGGGCTGTGACTTTCGGGTCACAGCCCCGTTTCTTCCTAGATGCGGTCTTCCCAGCTGCGGACAAGATGGAGCACCCGGGATTCAAAATCCCGAAGCGGCGGCATAAGAAGCCCTGCCCGCATCAGCTCGTCTCCGCTGCGCACCGGCTCCCTCTGTTCTCCGCCCTCTCCCGAAACCAGAGCGATCCGATATTCCGCCTCCGGATCCAGCCCTCTCGGATAAATTTTTCTTCCCCCGACGTTGGGTCTTCCAAGCACCTGAACATAGGTAATGAGCGCCTCCGACCCGTCCGGCAGAGCAACCATCCAGCAGTCAAAGGGCTCCGCCTCGCTCCATGAGCGGAGACGATAATACTCTCCTCTCTCATACAGCGGATGATAGCGATGGTAGCGCCCGACCTGCGCCCGCATGAGTTCCTTTTCCTCCTCCGGTGTCCGCGTAATATCCAGTTCATAACCGAAGCTCCCCGCCATCGCGACGTTCGCCCGTGTCTCAAGCGGCGTTACGCGGCCGACCTGATCGTTCGGCACCTCTGACACATGCGCCCCCATGCAGGTCATCGGGTACAGCATGGACAGTCCCTCCTGAATCCGCAGGCGCTCGATGGCATCCGTGTCGTCCGAGGACCAGATCTGCGGGCTGTAATAGAGCATCCCCGGATCAAAACGCGCCCCTCCCGAGGAGCAGTTCTCAAAGAGCAGCTCCGGAAATTCCGCTAGCAGCCTCTCCTGCATCTCATACATGCCGAGCACGTAGCGGTGCAGCAGCTCGCCCTGCGATTCCTCATCCAGCGCCGCGCTCCCAAGGTCAGAGAGATACCGGTTCATATCCCACTTGACATAGTCCGCCTCCGCCTCATGCAGAACGTTCAGTATCGGCTCCATCACCGCGTCGCGGACCTCGCGCCTCGTGATATCGAGAACCAGCTGATTCCTGCTGCGGGACGGCTCTCTCCCGTCCAGCTGAATCGCCCAGTCGGGATGCGCCCGGAAAAGCTCCGAATCCGGATTCACCATCTCCGGCTCCACCCAGATGCCGAATTTCATGCCAAGAGCGCGGATGCTCTCCGCCAGCACGCAGATCCCGCCGGCCAGCTTCTCCTCATTGACAAACCAGTCCCCGAGCCCTGCGTTGTCGCTGTCGCGCGCGCCGAACCAGCCGTCGTCCATGACGAACATCTCCGCTCCGCACTCCCGCGCCGCGGCGGCAATCCGGATGAGCCTGCTGCTGTCGTAATCAAAGAACGTTCCCTCCCAGTGATTGATCAGAATCGGACGCGTCCGGTTTTTCCAAGGGCTCCGGATCAGATGCTCCCGGTAGAAGCGGTGCAGATTCCGGGTCATCCGCCCGGTTCCCTCCGCCGAATAGGTAAGCACTGCCTCGGGGGCCGCAAATGTCTCCCCCGGCGCAAGCCTCCATAGAAAGCCCCTCGGCTGTATCCCCATGACGACGCGGAGCTGATCAAACATCGAGAGCTCCGCCTCTGCAAGGAAGCCGCCGGAGTAAATAAAATTCATGGCATAGATTTCGCCCTTTTCCTCGTCGGTTCCGGGCGTCGTCAGGCCGATGAACGGATGTGCCTGCGGGCTCGACACGCCGCGCTCCGAGGAGATCACCTGTCTTCCGTGATGAAGCGAAATGCTCTCCTTGTGGCACTCCCGTCCCCATGCGCCGAACATGCCGAGCGCGGAAAAGCCCCGGTTGTCCATATCCATGGACGCGCTGAGAACGCGCCCGAGACGGAGCCTCTGTGTTCCCCCGTTCCGGACGAGAACGCTTCTTACAATCACATCCTCCGCGGCAAAGACCGAGTAGCGGAGCGTCACAAGAAGACCCAGCACCGGATCCTCCAGATCAAGCTCCAGCGTCTGCACCTCCCGCTCCGTCCCAAAGGCTGCCGGCAGTCCCGGCAGCCCCGGTTTGCCGTCCATGATCCGGTAATCCCGGTAAAACAGCTCACAGCCGGGCTTTCCCTGTTCACTGATGACATCCAGACAGCTCTCCCGGAAATCCCCCGCTCCCCCTGTGGGATACTCAAAGGGGAACGACGCCAGAAACGCGAGCTTCTCCCTCCCAAGCTCAGCCGGCGGCGGCGCTTCATGGAGGCGAAGCCCCTCTCTCGCCGAAAGGCGCCGGACCCGCGGGCCGTAGTACAGATGCCCCACGTAGCCGTCCTCCGTCACGCCGATCCCGTAGCTTGTGCGCTCCGTGTCCAGCTTAAAAATATGCGTATCAGAAAAATATTGTATCGACATATCGGTCCCTGACCTCTCATTGTGTTGATGTGCGGAAAACATCAAAAATCCCGCGTCATAATTTTCCTCCGGAGGTGGCGATGCCCTCGATGAACTGTCTCTGGAAAAGCAGATAGAGCACCACCATCGGCAGGCAGGCGATCAAAGACGCCGCCATAAGCTCCGGATATTTTGTGGAATACTGGCCCTGCATCGTGGCAAGCGGCGCCATAACAAAGATAAAGGTCTGCGGAATATTGCAGCCGTCGAGGCGCGCCGCCTCCTCCAGCTCTCCGGGCAGCCCCATGTATGCCTGCCGGAGGAGAAAGGTTCCGAACGCCGTGACCAGTCCCGGAAACACCAGTGCGAACATCGTATTGTTGGCCCCGAGGCGCGAGATCATGAGATACTGCGGGATAACGAAGATCTGCGTCGGTATCATCATCTGCACCAGAACCACGCCGAACGCCAGATTTTTTCCCCGGAAGCGGAGCCTTGCAAACGCATAGCCCGCAAAGGTCGCCGTGAGGCAGGCGCAGACGACGCGCCAGAAGATCAGCAGCAGCGTATTCCGGTACAGCCTCAGAAAGCTCATGTTCTTCCACACCGTGGAAAACGAGGCCGTCCGCCACTCCGACGGAAAAATCACAAAGGGATTGACGGAGGTCGCTTCCGTAATGGACTTGAACGACGTCAGCACCATCCACACGAACGGCACAATCATCACAATCGAAAATACAAGCAGGAAGACATGGATCAGCAGCGATACCAGCAGCCTGTTTTTCTTCATACTGTTCGTCATGCTTACCCCTTTCCCCTATGAATAGAATACCCATTTCTTCTGAAGATACATCTGCACCGCCGTCATAATCAAAACGATGACGAGAAGAAGAATCACAATCGTCGCCCCGTAGCCCTTATTCTGATTGATAAAGGAATAGCGGTAGAACAGATAGACGATGGACTGCGTCTGCTTCAGCGCAGGGCTCGTCCTGTCCTCGACCATATAGATGAGGTCGAACACCTGCATTCCTCCGATCACTCTTGTCACAAGGACAAAGAAGATGGTCGGCGAAAGCAGCGGCAGCGTGATGTGGAAAAAGGTGAACACGCCGCTCGCCCCGTCCGTCTGCGCCGCCTCATAGTAGTCCCTCGGAATATCCTGCAGTCCTGCGAGAAACAGAATCATATTGTAGCCGACGACGGACCACACGCCGATAATCCCGATGGAAAACCACGCGATCCGGGGATCCGATATCCACTGCACGTTGATGTGGAACATGTTATTGATCAGACCGAACTGCGAATTATACAGCCAGCGCTACACCATGGCCACCGCGGCGGGCGCCACCACCATCGGCAGGAAAAAACCGCCCGGTACACTCCCCGGCCGCGCATCTTCCTGTTCAGAAGAACGGCAAATACCAGCGCCAGCGCAATCGAGAGCGGAACCTCCACGACCGTATACTTGAACGTGTTCAGCACCGCCTGCCACACCTCGGAATCATGGAGCAGCGTCTCGTAATTCTTGCCCCCGATGAAGATATTTTCCCGCCCGAAATCTCCTGTTTTGAAAAACGTCTGATACAGGGACATGAACATCGGGATAATATTGAGAATCATCAGCCCCGCAATGGTCGGAAGGACAAAGATCCATCCCCAGCGGTTCTGACTGCGCTCCCACGGCGTACGTTTCCGTTTGATACTGTGTTTTTCCATAGCTTTCTCCATGGCGGGGTGGCGGGAGCCGCAGCGGAGAAACAGCCGGAACCCTGTCCGACTGCTCCGCTCCGCGCGGCATTTTCCCACGCGCTCCGCCGGATATTACCCGGTCATAATAGTTCAGTTGCTGGCTGCCGCTTCGTTCGCAATATCGGCGTTCATCTTCTCGTTCTCCGGCGCCGCCCCACTGTTCTCCTGCAGTTTTCCCGGAACGACGATCTTCTGCGGCGCATCCTCCGCCTTTCCCTCCATCATGTCCGTCAGCAGCCCCATGAGAAGACCCGTCCGATGCATTTCGTCGGCGTAGCCGAAGCCCCGATATTCGGCGATCTCCCGGATCACCTCGCTGTAACGGGACACACTCGTCAGGCGGATCGCCGGATTGTCCCGTGAGAAGCCGATCTCGTACATGATCTTTTCCGCCTCCGAGCCCTGAAAGCCGACCCAACAGTATTTCCACGGCTTTTGTATATCCGCGGTATACACATAGCTCTCGCCGGGATACAGCCCGAACGCCTGACCGGCATGGAGATGCCAGAGCTTTTTCCCTTTCATCAGGGTTCCTTTTCCCCTGAGGATGATATGAATGATGTAAAAGCTTCTCCTCTCGTTCCACGAGTGACCGGAGCCGCAGGTCGATATCCCGCTGTATGCCAGATGCACCTTGCCGGTAAAATACCGGCGCTTCAGTTCGTTGATGTCATCGAGACTGCACTCCATGATTTCCATATATTTCCGCTCCTGTCATTCAGACGCCCGCCATAAACGGCGTGTCAAACCGCTTCCCGGAATCAAAATTTGTCCCCGTCTCCTCGTACCAGTCATAATGGATCCGACGGTTATTACCGTCCTGCCAGAGTTCCGGGCAGTCGTTCAATATCCAGTCAAACGGATATGCCCGCCGTTTCCCCTCGGCCGCCATCGCAATGATTTCCGACAGCTCTTTCTTCTCCTCCGGGGAGAGCACTCCCGGCTTGGCCGAAAGGAACAGCGCCGTCCCGCTCCTTGCAATCACATCCGCAAACTGCCGGTTAAAGCGCCACGGCACCTGCTCCGTGATGCCGACGCAGTCCGCGTCGACCATATAAAAAGTCTCGTTCTGAATCAGACGGAACGCCAGCGTGTTTACGCCCACACTCCTCGTCCTCTCCCAGCTAAGTCCCGAGGTGTCATCTCCCGTGCGCATGATATGCATAAGCCCGGCACCGAGATGTCCGACCGCATTGCACCCCAGCACAAGAGCGCCGAAAGGCGCCGATTCCTCCCGGACAGCCGCGTAAAGACGCTTTACAATCTCCGCCCCGGTAAGACTCTGGTCGTGAAAATGCCAGCCGCTGTCCGTGACAAGAGGATGCATCTCAAATCCCCATTTCCCGAAAAGGTCATAGGTGGAAAAATCGTGCTTCAGCAGGCGATATCCCCAGCCGCAGAGCGTCCGGATATCCTCCCGGATATAGTCCAGCGTTCCGGGAACGGAGGGATCAAGGTGCCCTGTATCAAGCCGCCCCGATTTCGGAACCGCCGCATCCCTGTTATGCAGCGGACGGAACCAGATGCCGGGGATCGCTCCCCTTTCCGCGATGTCTGCCGCAAGCCCCTCCATATCGCCGTAGGCTGCGCCGCCGGCTCTCCATGGCCCGCCGTTGTAATCGGCGCCGTGCCGAATCTGCCAGCCATCGTCGATGACCATATAGGGCGGAAGCACGGTGCGGGCGGAAAGCTCCATGAGATAATCCGTGTCCCGGAGCAGCTCCTCCCGCGAGCTTTCTCCATAGGCATAATACCAGTTGTTGCCGCCAAACACCGGGCGATCTGGGAGGAGAGGCGCCGGGCACAGCTCACGGCAGAAATCCCGTCCCGCCTCGTAGCTTCCGCTCTCTCCGTATTCCCGGTAGATGATGGTGCAGACGTCAAGCGTCCGGTTCCCGAGAGAAACGCCGTCGCCCCCGCAGCGCAGATCCATGTAGAGCGTAATCCCTTTCGGGTCCGCCTCAAAGAAGCAGAACGCATTCGGCTGCACCCTCACGCCGCAGCCGTAGACATCCTCATATTTTGAAATGAGAAAGTACCACGGGAGAGGCCGTCTTGCGCTGACTCCTCTCCATGCCAGATCGCAGTAGCTGCGCTCCCACGCGTCTCCGAGTATTCTGGACTCGTTCGCCTGATTCGTCTGCCAGCGGAGCCTTACAAAGCGCAGCTCCTCTCCCGGAGCCGACACACGGACCGTAGTATCCGGTTCTCCCTCTAAACAAACGCGGATTCTCCGGCGCGCCCCATAGGCCTTGTCCGGCTGAAAATGCTCCGAGATATGCTCTTTCTCCGTATGAACTTCAATCCAGTGAGGCATTCCCAGCGACAGCTCCTGCTTTCTCATACCATGCTTCCCCTTTCCGCCCGCTTCCGCGAGAGCAGCCGTCATGACTTCATATTTTTTCATTATAGCATCTCCTGCAGACAGCAGAATGCCTGTGCGCAGCCTTTCGGGCTACGCACAGGCATTCTGAGGACATCCGAGAGACCCGCCCCGGCCTCGTTACGGGATTAAAAGCACCCGGAAGCCGTTCTTTTCCCTCGACCGCTGAAATCCTTCTTCCCAATGATCCAGCGGGAGAACAGAAGAAACATAGCCCTTCAAGTCAATTTCCCCCCGATCCGCCATGGCGAGCACACGCTTCCACATCGCGCGATCGTACGCGATGCTGCCTATTATCTTCCGGTTATTATAGACCAGCGCTCCTATATCAACTGTCAGAGCTCCTGCGGGAATCCCCACCTGAATCAGCTGTCCGTCATAGCGAAGCAGCGCAAGGCCCGAAGACAGCGCCTGCTGGCTTCCCGAGCACTCAATGACGGTATCAAGCCATTCTCCCTCCGTAAAGCGCTTTACCTCCTCATGCAGATCCTGCATTCCGAGATCCACCGTCACATCGGCTCCATGCTCTGCGGCAATCCGGAGGCGCTCTGCATCCATCCCCGACACCATGACCCTTGCGCCCGCGAGCTTTGCCGCCTGCAGGGCAAACTGCCCGAGCAGCCCCGGCCCTGTAATGAGAATCCTGTCCATCGGCCGAACCTGCGCGCGGCTGATAACACTGTTTGCTGCCGCGGCCAGCGGCTCAAGCAGCGTTCCCTCCTCATAGCTGACCGAATCCGGGAGATGAAACACCCAATCGTCCTCCCGTTTTACCACATAGCGGGCAAAGCCTCCATCCATGCATGCGGCCACATGATCGCCGACCACAAAATCTCTCACCTCCGCACCCGTCTCTACAATTACCCCTGTATATTCATGCCCCAGCGGGACGCCCGCCTCCCACGGATAGTTTCCGTCTGCAATGTGCAGATCCGTCGTGCAGATCGCGCACGCCATCACTTGGATTTTCACATCCCGCACTCCGCATGACGGTTCCGGAATCTCGAGGTATTCCACCGTCCCGTGCTCCGTCTTTACAATCGCTTTCATACTTATACCTCGCTGAGGCAAAATCCGCGAATGCGGTTTTGCCGAATGCGGCACCCGGTGCTTCAGCACCGATGGTGCGGTTTGAAAGTTCTGCATCGGCAGAACTCTCAAACTTCAATCCTCCGCAGACCCTTTTCCAGAATATCCATCGCCTCTCCCGCCTGCTCTTTCCGAATAATAATCGGAGGTTTAAGCTTGACCACGTTATGCGCTGTCTGAAAGAAAAGCCCGTTTTCCTTGCAGAAGAGAAACAGATCGTGCATCGTCTCATTATCCAGAGGCTCCCGCGTGGCCCGGTCCTTGACCAGCTCAACCCCGATGGCGAGCCCCGCTCCCCGTATGTCTCCGATGCAGGAAAGATTTTCCTGCATTTTCCTCAGGCGATTCATGATAAACCCGCCGACTCTGCATGTATTTTCATGCAGGTGATCCCTCTCAATAATTTCTATCGTTTTCAGAGCCGCCGCATAGCTCATGTGATTGTTCTGGAAAGTCTGCATATCCTCCATCAGATTCGTGAATCCTGTCAGCCGGTCATGAATCAGGACTCCTCCTATGGGCATCCCGCCTCCGGCCCCTTTTGCAAACACAAGAATATCCGGCTCCACGGAATAGTAATCCGCGGCAAAAAAATGTCCTGTGCGGCAATACGTCTGAATTTCGTCAAAAATGAGAAGTGTCCCTGTCTCCGTACAGATTTCTCTCAGCTTCTTTAAGTATTCCGGGGGCAGCGGGATCTGTCCTCCGCCCGACTGGATCGGCTCCACGATCACTGCCGCTACCACTCCGGCCGCTCCATGGAGAATCGTCTCTCTGACGGCCTCCGCACAGGCAAAGCTGCACGATCCGTACTGCTGATGCCACGGGCAGCGATAACAATACGGGCGTTCTGCTCTGATAAAATGCCGCTGGGCATGCACCGCAAATCGAAAAAATTCAGGATTTAAGACTTCCGTGCCGCCGCGTCCGGATATAAAGCTGCCCGCCGCGGTGCCAAAGGTCGTCCCGTGATAGCCCCCGTACAGGGTGATGAAGAGATCGCTTTCCGGAACATTCTTCAGCGCGATTTTCATGGCCGTCTCAATCGCCGGCCCGCCGCCGATCGTAAAGGAAAGCCGGTTCAGATGTTCCGGGGCAACGGACGCCATTTTGTGATACAGCGTATAGCGGAGATCGGTCTGATGAAGCGGCGCGACGACAGGCATATTCAACGCCTGCTCATAGATGGCCTCGGCAATCTCCTCATTCCCAAAGCCCAGAAGACACACGAATTGTTCCGATGTGAAGTCCATGTATCTCTTTCCCTCGGTATCCTCAAAATAAATTCCGTGCCCGCCTTTCAGCTCCACGCCGCCGGGCTGCCTGAGACAGGGCATAAGATGTCTGCTGTACTCCTGCCGCTGCTCCTTTGTCAAAGTATAACGATTGCCCATAGCTATCCTCCCGTTTTTCCTGTCACAGCCTTTCCACCGCTCTTTCTCGAAGCTCATCCATGCCCTGTTCCCACAGCTCTATGAGCGCATCCTCAAAGCAGGGCCGTCCCGCTTCTTCAAATCCCCCGCAGCGATCCTGGTATTCCACAAAATCTCCGGCCGCGTCTTTCAGAGAATATTTCCATACAAAATCCGGAAATTCTATCCTGAATTTTTCAACGGAAAAATACAGGTTAAATCTGGACAGATCATTCAGCGTACTGTTTCTGACCGCATCGTGATCCAGCGAATTTAAGAAATCGGTTGGAATATGAACGATTTTGATCGGAAGTCCCAAGGCATCCCCGAACGCGTGCAGATACTCATCGTAGGTGACCGCTTCCGGATTGGCGCAGTTATAGGCCTGCCCGCAGGCGCTCTCCTCCTCGCACAGCCTCGCCAGCATCCGCCCCGTGTCAAAGGCAGCTCCGGCATCGATCAGCGTGGTGCCGTCACCCGGTGAATATACCGGCAGGCCTCTCCTTATGCGGGAAACAATATGCGCTCCTCCATCCCGTCCGAGCGCTCCAAGCGCAAAGGTTTTCCCCATGGAATATCCCGGCCGGACAATGGTAAGACCTGCAATCCCTTTGTCATGCAGCTCCTCCCGGTAAAAAATTTCTATCTCCTTTTTATTTCTTGCATAGGTATTATTCGGCTGATTCCACGGATCGCCCTCCCGCATGGGGAGATGAGACAGCGGATACCCATAGACATCGGCCGTGCTGATAAAGACGAGTCTCCTGCAGGGAGAATGCTTCAGCGCCTCCGCAACCGTTTTCGCTTCTGACAGTTCAAAGCAGGTACTGTCCACAATCATATCCGGGCCAAAAGCGCTCAATATCTCCTGCAGCCGGTCTCCGTTTCTGCAGTCCCCGTAAAATACTTCTATTTCCCGATCAAGGCCAAACAGCCCTGTCGCCGTTCGCTTCACCACCCCGATGGAATGTCCGCTCTCAAGCAATGTGCGAATTGCCGATTCCGATATATTGCCCGGTCCCCCTAAAAACAGAACGCGTCCTGCATTCTTCCCGTTCTTCATTCTTTCCTCTCTTTCTGCAGAGCATCCCCGGCAAACGAAAGGAGCAGAAGCCAATCCGTGTCGCCTCCGGCATTCTGTCCCGGCACAGAAAGAATATCTCCACAGCTTCCCTCTGTCGGAAAATGTTTTCCGCTGACCGGATCAATCCATTTCCCGTGATACCGGCCTTTCCCCTGAACAGAAAACCAGCGCGTATCTCCCACATACGCAATCAGAAGTCTCTCATCTCGCGTGGCCGCCGCAGGGATGAGGTCCGAAGCGGCATAGGGCATTTTGGACCGCCGGGTCTCCAGCAGCTTCCCCTCCGCGTCCGGCTGAAGCTGCTCCCACGGAATGCTTTCCATGATTTCCCTCAGCACGCCGATATGATGAGCCCCCGCAGAGAACAGCGACTCCCTCCAGAACATCGTCGCCATCCACACATCCTTATGCCCGTACGTCTGCCCTGCTCCTCCGAGAATGACCGACGCATAGGCAAAGCCTCTTATCGTCTTTGCCGTTATATCGCGGTTTCCCTCATAATGCGTTTCTCCAAGCACGGCCGGCTTTTCCGGGCAGCATTTCGCCGCCCCCAGCATCTGCCGGACACAATCCCCGCGGTCATACGTGTAATTCAGCGAAAAATCATACCAGTCCTGATCTCCGTACAGAGGATATCCCGGCCCGATTCCGGCATGAAAGGTCTGAAGAATATCGGGAGCAAGCTCCCGCACTCTTTCCGCGCATCGGATGATCTCGCTCCGAAGTCCCTCCGCATCGTCATCTCCCCCGTGAATAAATGCGATGATATTGTCCGTGTTCCGATACCGCTGCGCCACGGAGGAAATATACCGGCCGACCTCCGGCATACGATATAACGTATGCCAGTCGTCCTCCCATGTACTCAGCCACATCGGGGCCACGGCAAAGCACAGTCCCAGCTCTCTTCCGTACCGGAGCACACGATCCACATGCTGAAAATACGCTTCATTCAGCTGATCGATTTTCCCCGGCGCAGAAAAAGGAAGTTCTCCATAGACATTGGTCTGATAGATACGATGCGGCAGCAAATGCACCTGCACCACCGTGAATCCCTGACGCGCCCTGATTTCCAGATAATCGCAGGCCTCCTCGTAGGAGAGCATCCAGAAAATGCGCCAGCAGGTATCCGCGTTCCAAAAGAAAGGAGTTCCCGTCTGATCCTCAAAGCATCGTCCGCCCTTTCGCACCCTTATCGGAAAAACATATTTTCCCTCCATTCGGTCTCTCCCATTCTCTCAGGCAAGAAAGCTGAGCTCCTGCACATACACGGCATATCCCTGATGCGCTGCGACGGCTGCGCTGCAAAGTGATTTCTCCGGAAACGGATTCTGAAAAAGATACCGGTAATAGGTTTTTTCTCCCATCCGAACGGGCAATGTTCCATAGGACAGCTCGATCAGCCTGTCGTCCACCGTATACGACGCGCCGCCCGGTTCCCGGCGTCTTCCCCATGAAACATTGATATTGCCGATGTTTTCCCCGTAGACGATCGGAAGCTCAGCGCGGCTTCCATCGGTATAGGAAAGCTGAAGCGCGGCAATCTCATACTTTTCCTTTTCCGGGAAAACCCCATCCACAAACCAGACAAATTCCGGAGCATAATCCGTTCCGAATACCGCCTCGACATAGCGGATTCCCGGGCCTTTCTCTGTCCGCTTCAAGCTGCCGCTGTCAGGATTTTTCAGCTGATAGAGATTCTCAAATGCCTCCTCCTGCTCCCTGTCGAAATCGGCCTCCTCATAGCGGCCGTTCCAGAACATCCTGCACGCATACGCTATATTGAAAAAAATGCCGTTTCGCTGCAGAATCACCTCATTCAGCGAGCTCCAGTTGGAAATCAGGGCTCCATGCACCGTCTTGCCGATGTGCTGTTTCCAGTTGCAGAACAGATAGCTGTCAAAATTTCCATAGCGGATATTCAGTCCCTCCGCCAGCAGCTCATCCTCCAGCTCCTCTCCGAGGGGCCAGCACCAGTGAAGAATCCTGACGCTGTGATCAATTTTCTTTATCGCTCCGAATGTCGCCGGCATAATTCCGACAAACTGCCCGTCCTGCACATGGAAAGCCGGAAAATACATTTTGATCTCCGCGCCGCCAAACGGCCCTGCGCCCGGCACACACGCATTTTTCAGCAGCTTATCTCCCCAGATCATCGTCTCTATTCCCTTTTGCTTAAGATAGGCTGCCGTTTTATTGACGTCATCTGCAAAAATATCCTCTGCCTTTTTCTTCCGGCACTGCTCGCAGATGCCGATTGTATAATATTCATCATGCCCGATATTGATCATTTTCGGGCGGAACACCTCTGCGACCTCATCAATGACGTCAAACAGGAGCTGATACGATTTGGGGTTGGACGGGCAATAGGTGTCCGGATACGGGTCATCCCTGCGCTCGGCGATATCCTCATTTCCCATCAGCAGATAGTCACAGTGTCCCAGTGCCGGGATCTCCGGGATCATTTCGATTTTTCTCTCTTTGCAGAAGTCCGCCAGTTCCCTCAGCTCCTCCTGCGTCAGACAATCGCCGCCTCCGTTTTCCATATGAATCGCATTTTTGTACCACGGAAATGTCTCATCCTGAATGACCTTCGTCTTTCCGGAATACTCTCTCATCTCTTCGCAGTATTTTCGCCAGCCCTCATTGATCTCCGGGTGGCGCCGGTATTCCATCGCGCCTCCGATCTCGATCATCAGAAGATTAAATTTGAAGTAGACAAGAATATCGACAAATTTTCTGAAAAAATCGAGATCCTTCCTCGCCGGAACAAAAACCTTAACCCCCCGCTCCGGACAGATCGGAGCGTCAAACCGTATGAGCTCCGAGATCCGTCCCAGATCGGCAAGGCGAATCAGCTCCATGGCTCCGTAAATCGCTCCTCTGTCATCCGCGTAATAGATCGTAATCGTATTTCCCCGGGCAAGCGTGACACAGCCCTCCTCCGGGATGCGCTCCGGCAGATGCGGAGCATCTGCCGGAAGACACTCCTCCGGACAGGAAATTGTTTTCACAAAACGGATGGATTCATAGCAGTCTCTCTGATCTCCGGAGGCAAAGCCGAAATCGGACAGCAGCTCTTCAATAATCGGCAGGCCGCTTCGGATCTTTGTATATACCGATACATAATGTCCTTCCCCCAGAACAATGCTCTGTCCGCGCTCCAAACAGTCTCTTGCCGCCATCTTCTTCCATCCCTCTCTGTCATGTTTACTGCGCCGCTTCAAACCTGGCTTCCGCCTGTTTTTCCATCTCCTCGTTGACCGCCTCTATTCCCGCCTCATGGAGCTTTTCCTTAAACTCATTCAGGGTCGCTTTCGGATCCTCTGTAAAGCCCAGATACAGAATAGGCAGGTATTCAGACAAAACATTCGATGTATTCGCGATCTCCGTCGCTACGTTCTCTGTCTGAAATGTCATTCCATCCAGCGGATGATGCACCGCCTGTTGGTAGAAATAGCTGTACATCAGCTCATCATAGCCGTCAAAGGATTCCTCCGGAATTGAGGGCGTATTGGAAAAACACCAGTAGGAGTAGCCGCCATAACCCTCAGGATCAATCGCTCTCGTCTTCTGCAGCTGCTGTCCCTCATATTCCACCGTCTCCAGAATTTCATTGTGAACTCCCGGAATCCCGGCATTGACCAGGAAATTGATATCCGGATCATAATTCAGGAGATCCGCCGCCATCATCGCGCGGTCAATGTTCTTTGTACGGGCATTGAAAGCAACCCCCTGCGAATACCCTACCGAGCCAAGCTTTTTCCCCTCCAGAAGATTGACATATTCAATTTTCCAATCCGGATGGCTGACCCTGGCCGCCTGCCATGCAGCATCCGCATCAGAAATATTTCCCAGTTTCACCGCGCTTTTTCCATTTTCAAAGCGTTCGGCATTGGCCGAGGTCAGATCGCTCTTCGACAAAAAGCCTTTCTGATTCCACCTGGCCATACGCTCCAGATGCTCCTCGTACCCCGGCAGATCATAAAACGGCGTGAGAGAAATTTTTTCAGGGTCCGTGAAGTCATAGGTCAGTACTCCCGTGTGCTCCCCCGCCAGATACCAGTGCTCGTCCGGATATACCACAATGGCCCGCATGTACATCTCTGCATTGTCGCTGGAAATATCGAGAGGAATCATGCCCGCCTCATTCTTTTTGACATGATCCATATACTCTTCCAGCTGATCCACGTTCTTAATTTCATCCATTCCATACTTTTCTCTGAGATCGCCGCGGATCATGAACCCGTAATGATTCGCAAAATAATTATTCTGCGGAATAAGATACATGTTTCCGTTCATTGCCGAGCTGCTCCATGCCACCTCCGGAAGATGTTCGACACACATCGGACAGTTTTTCCTGATCAGATCCATGGTCAGAGGATAAAAGCCGCCTTTGGAAGCCGTTTCCGAATACAGCGCCCAATCCGCCGTATAAATCATGTCAAAATCTTCTCCTGAGGAAAAAAGCAGAGGATACCTCTGATCCCAGTCTCCCCATGACAGATATTTCGGCTCGATCGTCGCGTTGATCTTCTCTTTCAGAAGCTCGTTGATGCGCTCCCAGACCATCTCATTGTCTCTGGCCGGTTCTCCGATGAAGTAAAAGGTCAGCTCCACCGGTTCCAGTGCGGCTTCCTCCTCTGCTGCCTGATTCTCGTCAGCAGCTTCCTCCGCCGCATTCTCGGTGCTTTGCGCCTCCGATGCGTCTCCTGCTCCGTCCGTTTTTACGGCGCTGTTCCCGCAAGCGGTCAAAACCGTCAGTGCGGTTGTCAGCAAAAGACCTGCCCACATTTTTTTCCTTTTCATATTCCCTCCTTTTATTGTATGAAAACATATGCCGTCGGTACGCTCATCCCTTAACAGCGCCGATCATGATACCGCTCACAAAATATTTCTGAATAAAAGGATATAAAAGCAAAATCGGACCTATGGTAATCAGCGTCATCGCCATTTTGAATGATTCCTCCGGCGGCGTGACCGCTGTCAGCTGAGGAACTTTGGAAACCAGTTCTCTCAGCATTGTAATCTGCGACAGCATCTTATACAGATAGTATTGAAGAGGAATCAGCCTGCGGTCGTCGATATACAGCATGGCGTTGAACCAGTCGTTCCAGTAGCCCAAAGCCATAAACAGACCGATCGTTGCCAGAATCGGTTTGGAAAGCGGCATGACGATCCTCGAAAAAATCTGAAACTCTCCCGCACCGTCGATCTGCGCCGATTCGACCAAAGACTCCGGTATCGCAGAAGAAATAAAGCTTCTGACAATAATGATGTAAAACACATTGATCAGCAGCGGCAGAATCAATGCCAGAACATTATTTTTCAGCCCCAGATAGCGGATCATGAGTATGTACTTCGGAACGATGCCTCCGTCAAAGATTGTTGTGAAATAAAACAGAAAGGAGAGCACATTCCGATAGCGGAAGCACTTTCTCTGCAGGACATAAGCCGCCATTGTCGACAGAGCAATGCCCGCTCCCGTCCCCACCGCCGTAATAAAAATCGTCACTCCGTACGCATTGAGAATCTCCGCCGGGTAAGTCAGGATGGCCCGGAAAGCCGCTGTCGAAAACTCTCTCGGGATCAGCGAATAGCCATATTCCAGTATGGAGGTTTCCGAAGAAAAAGCTCCCGAAATAATGATCAGAAACGGAAAAAGACACAAAACCGCAAAAAGAGAAAGATACAGACCGGCAATCAGGTTGAATATTACTTTTTCTTTCGTCAGTTTATAGCGATGCATATTTTTCCCTCTTTTCGCTTAAAACAGTGCATAATCAGACTCTGCGCGCTTAACCGCCGCATTAACGATCATAAGAATTGCAAAATTAATCAGGGACTGCATCAGGCCGGCCGCCGAAGACATCCCGACATCCTGAAGCTGCAGCAGAGACCGCACAACAAAGGTATCGATCACATCCGTCGTCTCATAGAGAAGCGGATTATTCCCCGTCACCTGATAAAACATTTCAAAATCGCCCTTAAAAATGCGTCCTACATCGAGAAGCACAAGCGTTACGATCTGCGGAACAATGAGCGGAATCGTAAGGGAAAAAATCTGGCGGAATTTTCCGGCCCCCTCGATTGATGCGGCCTCGTAAATCTCGCGGTCTATCCCCGTAATCGCCGCCAGATAGATTACCGATCCATAGCCCACCCATTTCCACGCATTAACCAGCACCAGCACATATTTCCATGCTCCGACATCGCTGTACATATCCACCGGATCGGCCCCCAGCGTCCTGAGCAGCGTGTTAAGCGATCCATATTCATAATTGAACAGATTATAGATAAAGCCGCCTACAATAACCCATGAAATAAAATACGGCAGAAAAATCACAGACTGCGATATTTTCTTAAAATATCTGGAACCTATCTCCGTGAGAAAAACCGCCGTCAGAATCTGGAGGGACTGATTTACCACAATAAACACGGTGTTGAAAGCCAGGGTATTCCATGCCACCCGAAAAATCTTCCCTCCGCTGAACAAAAACCGGAAATTCTTCAGTCCGTTCCACGGGCTTCCAAAAATCCCGTCGACATAATTGTAATTTTTGAAAGCCAATACCGTCCCCGCCATCGGTAAATAAGAAAAGATAATGTAATACAGGATAGCGGGCAGGATCATCATCAGCAGCACCCTGTCACGTCTTACGGCTCCTCTCCCCCTTTTCTCTGCAGCTTTCATGGCTTTTCTCCTCCCTGCTGATCGTTCTTTCTGCTTTCTCCCTGCCACCAATGTAACGCCCGTCCTCTTTCTCAACAATCGCAATATTCTGATAAAATAGCAAAAATCCATGACAATATGCGCATATTTTCACTATTATTTTCTCCGGATCGGTTTTGCACGGGTATATGTTGTATAATTTTTTTGTTTCACACAGGGTTCTGTTGTCAGATTGCACACATCCGGACATCATGAAATGCAGTCGTTTCGAATCCGGCACCGCCCGCTCTATTAGGCAGAATGAGGAGAACAGACTATGATCACGCTTCTGATTGTGGAAGACGAAGCCGCAGCCCGCTCTATTCTCACGGAATTTGTGTCATGGAAAGAAATGGGAATTGAAAAAGTGTATTCTACGGGAGATGGGCTGAGCGCCCTTGATCTTGCGAAAGAAGTACACCCGGACATCATACTGTCCGATATCAGAATGCCCAAAATGAACGGACTTGAATTTGCCGGGCAATACCGGAAAGTCAATTTTGACTGTCAGTTTATTTTTCTGTCAGCTTATCCGGAAAAGGATTATTTTCGGGCCGCCATGCGTCTTCGGGCTGTGAACTTCGTCGAGAAGCCCATTCGCATCAGACAAATTGAAGAGGCCGTACAAAATGCTCTGGCAGAAATCCGCCGCGAAGAGGGAAAAATAAAGCAGGCTCTGGAACGCTCCATGAACCGGGAGGAATCAGGCGAATTGCCCCCTCCCGAGCTTCCGCCCTCCGCCAAGCTGCTCACCTCAAAAACGCAGAGCATCATACAGAAGTCTTACAGCGATGAAAATCTGTCCATCGAGCTCATCGCCGCAAGACTCCGCATTTCCTCCGGATATCTGTCTTCTATTTTCAAGAAAAACACCGGCATGACGATCAACCACTATTTGACGCAGATACGGATTGAAAGCAGCAGAAAGCTATTAAAAAACAGCCGGCTTTCCCTGTCCGATATCTGCAAAAAGTCCGGCTACCGGGATTACAACTATTTTTCACGAGTCTTCAAGGAAAATACGGGCATGACCCCCAGTGAATACCGGAGGTATGAAAATGACACGGAAGAGTATCCGGAATAGCAGTCAGCCGCAGGCCCGCTTCACCGGGGGCTCCTTAAAAAGAAAAATACGGATTTATACCTTTATCCTCCTGATCGCCCCGATCCTTGCCTTTACCGCTCTGTCTTTCCAAAAGACAACACAGCTGATCCAGCAGCAGTCCCTTCAGGCTATGGATCAGAACTTTTCCAGCGGGAGCGAGGAAATACAGCGCTTTTTCTCAAGTCTGCAGGTGACTGCGGAAAATGTTCTGCGCTCGCAGGGGATTTACCAGTTCTCCGATCCCAGCGCCGAAAATGTCATCAGCCAGAAAACGCTGTATGCCGATGTGCAGTCCATTTTCAGCTATCTGGAGCAGGTATCCGAAGCCGACAGGATACGCCTTTATACCGATCAGAAGAAGCTCTACGTCGAAAATGAAAATACGGTGCTCCCTTTTTCCGTCATCTCCGGCAGTCCATGGTTCTCTGAAATGATTCAGCAGAATGAAAGCCGGCGCTTTCTGTCTCCGTCCCTGTCCGGATATGAGACGGATTATTTTTCCTACGTGAGTATACTGTACTCCATGTCCGGCTTGACGATCCCTGCGGGACTGCTGAGCGTTGACCTCAGCAGTCAAAAAGTGGCGGAGATTCTGGAAAGCTTTTTGTTTACCGACAACAGCTTTGCCTGCATCTCTGAAAATGACACCGTCATTCTGGCCGTCGGCTCTGCCGAAGGCTTTCCCTGCCGCCCGGGGCAGGCGGCCCCGACGCTCCATTCTCCGAAAAACGCGGACAACGCCTCCCTGTGGTTACTCGGTCAGTACGGCGGATCGCTCTATTACTTTCGCCGCACTCCCATCTCCCAGAGTCCCTACATTCTCTCCGTTTATGTTCCGGTCAATGAAATTTTCAAAGAGCATCACATTCTTTACAGCGAGCTCCTCGTCTGCTCCCTTTTTCTGGGCATTGCCTGCTGGCTGATCGCCGACATGCTGGTCTCTTCACTTCTCCGGCGTATTTTTCTGCTCCACCGCGAGACCCGGAAGGTCATGTCGGGAAATTTTGATATTGATCTGACTCCGCAGGGGAATGATGAAATCAGCGCTCTCATGACCAGCTTTCTGTCCATGACAGAGCAGCTGAAAATAATGATCGCCAAACAATACGACATGGGTATTGCCGTAAAAAACGCGGAATACGAGGCCTTGCAGGCGCAAATCAATCCCCACTTTCTCTACAATACACTAAATCTCATCAACTGTACTGCCATCCGGCGGGGTGTGCCCGAAATCTCTGACATTGTGAATATGCTGGTCGACTATTACCGAAGCAGTCTGGCAAACGGCAACGATATCGTATCGATAGCCCAGGAAATACACCATGCGTCTACCTATATAAAAATTCAAAACATGAGATTTGAAAAAAAGACAAGCTTTCGGTTTGAATATCAGGATTGGATGGAGAGCTACGCCATCCCCAAGATCATCCTGCAGCCTCTTGTTGAAAATTCCATTCTGCACGGCATTCTGGAATCAGAAAGAGACTGCGGACTGATCGAGCTGAAATCCCAATTTTGTGAAAACGAAATCATCCTGGATCTGACCGACAACGGGATCGGGATGACAGAAGAAAAAATAGCAGAGCTTCTGGATTTTCACGGAACCGCTGCCAATACGCACTACGGTATACGAAATATAAACGAGAGACTGCGTCTTCTTTTCGGTTCCGGATATTGTCTGCAATACCGTTCCACACTCCATGAGGGAACCACTGTCACTCTTCGTCTTCCCGCCGTCCGAATGGAGGAGGATACAGCATAAGCTGTGCCTCGCTGTCTTCATCGCAGACAGGGCAGCCAGTGCCCTGTCTGTGATTTGCCTTTCCTATCCCATCCACTCAAGGGCGGGCACAAGGCAACTGTTCCAGAATGTCCAGTCGTGCTGTCTCGGCCCCTCGACAATCAGCGCATTCGAAAGTCCGATCACTCTTCCGGAAGATGGAGAAGTCCTCTGACATAAGCTACCAGCTCTCTGTCGACAAAGCTCGCATATTTTCCTCCTGTATGCGCCGCGTCCACATAGAAGCTGTTGTCCCCGGACGGCATGACGACTGCCAGATTATATTTTCCGTCCAGCTCCCGAATCGGGCTGCCCGTGATCCAGTCTGCCGCATCGCCCGAGTAGCCGTGCAGCAGGACAGGCAGGCGCATCGGCCGGCTGTAATGGGGATTTCTCTGCTTCATCATCGCATTTGCGTCATCCGGCGCCGTGATATAAAAATCCGTGATTTTGAAAGCTCACTCGAATAATAATGAATGTGCATCAGTGACATGATAAAAAGCCTCCTTTGCCTCGGGATTGTTTCTTTCCTCCGTCGCCGAAGCATTCTGACAGCTGGTTGCACGGCGGACATAATCCTCCACGAAAATGCGCTCGCCGTTCCAGACACTCCTATCCGCATACAGGGGAAAACACGGTTTTTCCCCTCCCCTCGTCTTACCCCGCCAGCTCCGGCCTCTTCCCGGTATAGAGCTGATAATACCTGCCTTTCTTCTCCATCAGTTCGTCATGGCTCCCTTTCTCCACAATGCGGCCGTTCTCAAGAACCACAATCACATCACTGTTGCGGATCGTGGAGAGCCGGTGCGCGATGACAAAGCTGGTCCGCCCGTGCATCAGCCGGTCCATGCCGTTCTGCACAATCTTTTCGGTGCGGGTGTCGATCGAGGATGTCGCCTCATCCAGAATCAGCACCGGCGGATCGGCGATCGCCGCCCTCGCAATGGCGAGAAGCTGGCGCTGTCCCTGCGAGAGGTTTGAGCCGTCGCCGTGCAGCTCCGTCTCATAGCCCTGCGGAAGACGACGGATGAAACTGTCCGCATTCGCGAGCTTCGCCGCGGCGACGACCTCCTCGTCCGTCGCATCCAGCTTGCCGTAGCGGATATTGTCGGCGACCGTCCCGGTGAAGAGATGGGTATCCTGCAGCACCATGCCGAGCGAGCGGCGCAGGTCTTTCTTGGATATCTTGTTGATGTTGATGTTGTCGTAGCGGATCTTGCCGTCCTGAATATCATAAAAACGATTGATCAGATTCGTGATCGTCGTCTTGCCCGCTCCGGTTGAGCCGACGAGAGCGATCTTCTGCCCCGGCTCCGCGTGGAGCTGAATGTCGTGCAGCACCGGCTCTCCGTCCGTATAGCCGAAGTCGACATCATTGAATGTGACGTCTCCTGCAAGAGGCACATAGCTCGTGGTATCCGTCGCCTTGTGATAGTGCTTCCATGACCAGAAGCCCGTGTGCTCATTCGTCTCCTCGGTGTTCCCGGCCCCGCGGACATTCACCAGTGTCACATAGCCGTCGTCCGTCTCCGGCGTCTCGTCCAGCAGGCGGAAAACGCGCTCTGCACCCGCAAGCGCCATGAAAATCGAGTTGATCTGCATGGACACCTGATTGATCGGCATGGAGAAGCTCTTGTTGAACGTAAGGAAGCTCGCCAGCGCGCCGACCGTGAAGCCCGCATAGCGGTTCAGAGCCAGCATTCCCCCCACAAGAGCACACAGCACATAGCTGGTGTTGCCGAGCTGCGTATTGATCGGCCCCAAAATATTCGAGTAGGCGTTCGCCTGATAGGAACTCCGGTACAGCTCCTCATTTCTTCTGTCAAATTCCCGGATCGACTCTTCCTCGTGGTTGAACACCTTGACAATCTTCTGCCCGGTCATGGTCTCTTCGATAAAGCCGTTCAGAGAGCCGAGGCTCTTCTGCTGCTCCACAAAGTTTCTGCCGGAGATCTTTGTTGCGGACATGGAGGCCGCCAGCATCAGGGCCACCATCACAATCGAAAGCACCGTCAGCGGAATCGACAGCACCAGCATCATAGAGACAATGCTGACGATCGTGATGCCGCTGTTCAGGAGCTGGGGCAGCGACTGGCTGATCATCTGACGCAGCGTATCAATATCGTTGGTATAGATCGACATGATGTCCCCGTGCGCGTGAGTGTCAAAATAGCGGATGGGAAGTGATTCCATGTGTTCAAACAGCTCGTTCCGCAGTCGGTTCAGCGTGCCCTGATTCACGTAGGTCATCACGACGGACTGCGTCAGCGCCGCCCCGATGCCGATCAGATAGAACACCGCCACTCTCGCCATCGCATGGAGGAGCGGCGAATAGTTTACCGCACGGCCTGCCTCCGCCGCCTCCCGAAGCGGCGTGATATAGCTGTCGATCAGCGTTCTCGTGAACATGGTACCCTGTACGTTGGCGAGCACGGAGACGACGATGCAGACCGCCACCACAATCATATAAACCGGATAATACCGGAACACATACCCGAGCGTCCTGCGGAGAAGCCGCCCCGGATTCTTTATCTTCGGCCGGGGCATGCCGCGCCGTGCGCCGCGTCCCGGACCATTGACTGCCTTTGCCTTTTCCTCTGCCATATCCTCTATCCTCCGCCGCTTACCGGCAAGACCTTTATCTCTTCTCGTCAAAATCCGCATCCGGACCTGCGCCGGTCTGCGACTCGTAAATTTCACGATAGATCGCATTGCCGGCAAGCAGCTCTCCGTGAGTACCGAAGCCGTTGATCTTCCCGTCCTCCATGACGATGATGCGGTCCAGCTCCTGCACGCTCGAAATGCGCTGCGCAATGATAAGCTTTGTGGTTCCCGGGATCTCTTCGCGGAGCGCCCTGCGGATCTTCGCATCGGTCGCCGTATCCACCGCGCTCATGGAATCGTCGAGAATCAGCACCTTCGGCTTCCGGATCAGAGCCCGGGCAATGCACAGGCGCTGCTTCTGTCCGCCGGATACATTGGAGCCGCCCTGCTCGATGTAGGTATCATAACCGTCAGGAAATTTCTGAATGAATTGATCCGCGCAGGCCAGCTCACACGCTCTGCGGCACTCCTCCTCGGAAGCATTTTTGTCTCCCCAGCGGAGATTGTCATAGATGGTTCCGGAAAACAGAACGTTTTTCTGAAGAACCACGGAGACGCCCTCCCGAAGCGCCGCCATGTCATACTCCCGGACATCGTGTCCGCCGACCAGAACCCGGCCAGCCGTGACATCGTACAGACGGCTGATCAGACTGACAAGACTGGACTTTGCCGAGCCCGTGGCGCCGATGATGCCCACGGCCTCCCCGGCATGGATCTCCAGATTGACATCTTTCAGCACCGGCTCCGCCGAGCCCGCGCGATAGGCAAAATCGACATGCTCAAAGCGGATGTCCCCGGAGGAAACCTCCATGAGGGGCTCCGCCGGATTCACAAGAGAGCTCTTCTCCTCTATGACCTCCGCAATGCGTCGGGCGCTCGCCTCGGACATCGTGATCATGACAAAGACCATGGAGACCATCATGAGCGACATGAGAATATTCATGCAGTAGGTCAGAAGACTCATCAGCTCGCCGGTGGTGAGGGACCCCGCCACAATGGAGCGCGCGCCGAGCCAGCTTATGATAAGAATGCTGGCATAGACCGTTCCCATCATGATCGGCCCGATTCCGGCCAGATTGAGCTCCGCTTTCACGAACATCAGATAGATGTTCAGCGCGGCCTTTTTTAATTTTCCGATCTCATAGTCCTCCCGGACATAGGCCTTGACGACGCGGATCGCCGAGACATTTTCCTGCACGCTCTCGTTCAGTGCATCATAGCGCTCGAACACCTTTTTGAAATACTTCGTCGTGCGGCGCATCATGAAGCCCATCACCACGGCGAGGAAGAGAACTGCAATGAGATAAATGCTCGCGAGCCGCGGGCTGATGATAAAGGACATGACCATCGCGATCACCATCGTCATCGGCGCCCGCACCGCCATACGCAGTATCATCTGGTAGGCATTCTGAATATTCGTGACATCCGTCGTCAGTCTGGTGACAAGGCTGGGGGGCGAAAACCGGTCGATATTCTCAAAGGAATAGGTCTGAATATTATCGTGCATCGCCTTGCGGAGATTCCGCGCAAAGCCCGCCGAGGCTTTCGCCCCGTGAAAGCCTCCCAGTATTCCGAAGAGGAGACCGAAGAGCGCCACGACGACCATCGTGAGGCCTGTGCGGACGATATACCCCATGTCCCCGCCGTAGATGCCGTTGTCAACAATGAGGCCCATCTGCACCGGAATAATCATTTCGCAGCTCACCTCGCCGACCATCCACACCGGCGTCAGCAGTGACGGGAGTCTGAATTCCCCGATTTGCTTTGTCAGAGTTCTGATCATAATGTCTGTTCTTCCTGCCTTTCGTTCTTCTCTGTCTTTCGGGGATTCTCCTGCTGCCGAGCTTCCCTGTAGCCGCAAAGATTCCGGTAGATTTTATTCATCAGCCGGTGACACTCGCCGGTTTCCTCGTCGGTGAAGCCCCGGGTCAGCGCCTCGTTGCACGCCTGCCGCTCTGCGTTCTGCATCTGCATGAGACGGCGCCCCTTTTCCGTGAGCATGATATTTCGGCAGCGGCGGTTATCCGGATCCACGGTCTGCTGAACCAGCCCCTTTTCCTCCATGCGGCTGAGAATCCCGTTCATGGTCGGATGCTTGACGTGCACCGCCTCGCAGAGCATTTTCTGCGTGATCCTCCCCCCCGGAGAGGAGTCCAGATAATACAGGACGCCCATCTGTGAAAAGGTGAGCTCAGCCGCCCGCATCCGCTCATTGACCATGCTCCGGAACTGCTCCTGAATGAGCTTGAATTTGTAGCCGAGAGATGCATCCTCAAAACGGTGCCGCTCCCTCTCCTGCGGTTCATTGCCGCCATGACCTGCCGTTGTCTCCATCCTGCCGTTCCCCCCCCCATATGTAGCACAGTACATGTCACAACAACTATAATACGTAGCAGGCTACCTTAATGTCAAGAAGATATTAAAAAAAGACCCGGCGCGCGGATCTCCTTTTCCTCTGCAATCATGAAAAACGGACGGACAGCAGAGCTCTGCCATCGCCTCCGGCTCACCCCGTTTCCCCGAAAATCTGGCTGCGGATCGGGAGAAGCGCCGCAAGGAGGAGGCTCCCGAAAATCACACAGCAGATGATCTCTCCCGCACCGACCGTCAGCATCTGAAACGGCACGCCCCCGGGGATATGGTAGGCATAGGTGAGCACAAACGGGATGATGAGCGCATTGCTCACCACCGGCGGAAGAGTGCACAGAAAGCGGTGCTTTCGGAGGATGCGCGTTCCGACCGCGCCGATCAGCGTCGCCAGCGTCCCGAAAATAATATCGAAAATACTGCTGCCGGTCACCAGATTAGCGGCAAAGCAGCCGACCGCAAGACCGGGAACCGCCGCCGGGGTGAAAAAGGGGAGAATGGTCAGCGCTTCGGAGAAGCGTACCTGCACGGCGCCGCTGGCGAGATCGAAGCCCGCCGCCGCGGCGGTAAGAACAACGTAGACAGCGGCTATCATGGCCGCCTGAACAAGATAAAGAATACTGCGATGCTGCTTCATAAAAATTCCCCATGCCGAAGCATTTTTTAGCGAGGCACGCGCCACAAAAGCGCGCAGGCGGTTTTGCGGCTGCGATCATGGGCTATTTGGGCTTCGGCACAAATAGCCGTGTAAATCTACTCCCGATCGTCGGGAATGCCGTCTCCGTCGAAATCGCCCGGAACGTCATCCTCTCCCGCATCCTCACGCGAGTAGTCCCGCATATCCTCTCTGGTATAGACGCGATTCTCCCGGCGCGCCTGCTCCACCATACCGGAGAGCTTCTCTTTGATTTCCATGGAGTTTTTGATATTCAGAATATCAAAATTTTTCAGCGTGTGATCCGAGGAATCGCAGTGGATGGTTCCCGTGCCGATGATACGCTGCCACAACGACCGCGTGAGGCTCACGTCCGTGATGCGGTAGAGGCGCACCTCATCCTCGCGGGAATTGAGAAACCCCGTGTCGATGAAAAGGCGGTCCCTGTCCAGCTCATAGACCGTAAATGTCCACGGAAGTCCCAGAAAGTTTCTCTTTCGATCATGCCATATTGCGCCCTGATGTCTCATAAGCAGCCTCCACGAGCCGGATATCCCCGTTTTCCTCCGCCGCGTCGGAAATTGTCCGGAGAACCCGGTCCACATAGCGGTCGACCGGCCGCGCACGCCACGGCCTGTCGATCCGTATCTCCGTCACTTCCGTCATATCGGTCAGAATGTCATACAGCGCGTCCAGATTGCGGCCGTAGTAGGACGGCGGCGCAAGCTTCTCTGCAAGCATATCATGAATCGCTGCGACCTCATCCCTGCCTGTGTACTCGCCGTCCTCCGCCTGCGGCGCAGAAGACACTGGCGATGCAGAGGATGCTGACGGTGCAGTCCCTGTGCTCCTCCCGCAGGCAGCAAAAAGCCTCTGCGACACGATGATTCCGCGCGTCAGAAGTTCTCGGCGTGCACCTCAAAATAGCTCTGCGGATGCTTGCAGACCGGGCAGACCTCCGGAGCACTGGTTCCTACGACGATGTGACCACAGTTCCGACACTCCCAGATCGTCACGCCGCTCTTCTTAAATACTTCCATGTTCTTTACATTGGCAAGGAGCTTGCGGTAGCGCTCCTCATGGTGCTTCTCAACCTCCGCCACGCCGCGGAACTGCACGGCCAGATCATGAAAGCCCTCTTCCTCAGCATCCTTGGCCATGCGGTCATACATATCCGTCCACTCGTAGTTCTCACCCTCTGCCGCGTGAAGAAGATTCTCCTCCGTATTCCCGAGAAGCCCGAGATGCTTGAACCAGAGCTTTGCATGCTCCTTTTCATTGTCAGCCGTCTTGAGGAAAAGTGCTGCGATCTGCTCGTAACCGGCCTTTTTCGCCACCGAAGCAAAATACGTATATTTATTTCTCGCCTGAGATTCCCCGGCGAACGCCTCCAGAAGATTCTTCTCCGTCTTCGTTCCGGCATAGGGGTTCGCCGCGCTCTCCTTCAGTTCGGTAAAGACTCCCGTCTTTCCGCACTGCGGGCAGACCTCCGGCGCCTTGTCTCCCTCGTACACATAGCCGCACACACTGCATACAAATTTCATAGCTTTCTCCTCTCCTGTGATGTAATTGCCGATGTGTGACACGGATCGCTCCATCGCTGTGCGATTCCCGCAATCCTGCAAACATTTATATTATAACCGAAAGCGAGACTTTGCGATACGACTGCGGCGAAGAAGCACATGAAAAGCCATACAGAGCGCAATGGCCGCAGCCGCGGCCGCTGCTCCTGCAAGAAGTGCGGCTGCCCCGCTCCCGCGCCGCCAGAGCGCCGCGGTTCCCGGAAGAAGTTGGAGCAGCACGACCGGGAGCTTATGAAACAGCAGAATGAAAAGGCTGTCCCGTCCCACGGCTCCCAGCCATCGGACGCCGCGCAGCAGCCATGCCGCAGACAGCGCCGCGGCACACCCCGCGAGCGCAGCGAGATAAAAGAGAAGCGCGCTGTTTCCGTAATTCAGATCGCGCACCTGTGCAAAGCCGTTTCTGCGGCAGATGACAATCAGCGCCGCCGTCCCTGCCGGGAGCACAAATACCGGCAAAACCGTCCGCAGTGCCGGCGCTGCGGCGCGCCCTCTCCCCCGCGCTCCTCCTCCAGCCTGTCCATCGAAATCATGAAAGCGTTCCGCCCGCAGCGACCGGAGCAGAATCCCCATCTCAAAAAAACCGGACATCCCGACTGCCGCCTCCGCAGACCACGGCAGCGCCGCCGCACCGGCACGGGCGTACCACTCCGCCGCGGCGAACGAAAGCAGGCAGAATACAAGACGCAGAAAAGGGCACAGCACACCCGCAGAGACAGGAAACCGGCTGCGCGGCAGGGCCATCGCTCCGGTCAGTCCCACGATTCCCCGCTCCCACAGGTCACAGAGGAGAGACGCAGCAAACAGGCAGGGGAGAAACCAGAGCGGCTCGTTCCACTTCATCATGCCGCTTCGGGAATTTCCCCAGAGCATACCCAAAAGGCTCCGGAGCACCCCTGTGCGCACCTCCGGAACACCAAGCCTTGCTCCCGCCGCCGCGCCAAGAAACGAGAATACGGCGATACTGAACAGTGCCGCGGCGAAATACGGAAGCATGAGGGAACGCAGCCGTTTCCGCACAAACACCGTCCAGCGTCTCTCTCTGCGGTATGTCATGCCTGCCAGAAGAAAAAAGAGCGGCACGGAGAAAGCAAACAGGAGCTGCCGGAGAAACCCGCCGCGCAGAACATGCCCCAGCACAATGAGCAACATGCCCAGTCCCCGCGCAGCGTCGATTGTTCTGATCCGCCGCGCCGCTTCCCCCGCCGCCGCGCCGCCGGAAGACAAGGCGGCATGAGAGCGCGCCGTCTTTTTGTCCCTGTTCACTTCATAATCGGCGCGGACCAGTATGCCTTATGATAAATATCCGTAAAGCGATAGCAGATCCGGAGCGCGCCGTCCCCCAGCGTCATAAGATTCACGCGGTCGCCGTTGAAGAGCGCCGACACATAGCCGGTGCGGACCGCAGAGTCCCCGTCCTGCGTCGTGTCCATGCGGTAATAGGCTACCGGCTGTCCCTCAATCGCGACCCACGCGCCCGAGAGATACTCCGTGAGCGCGTCGTCCTCCATCACCTCACGGCCGGCGCTGTAATACCCCGTATTGTCCCCGGTAAGACCGTTGATGGCGGAGTAGCCGCCCCCGAGAAAGCTCTCCAGAAGAGAGCTGATGAGCTCGGTATCGGCCGCACCGGTGATATTCCGTTTTCTTCCCTGTGGTCTGTCCGCCATATGCTTATCTTTCTCCGTTCGGCCGTTTTTGCCATACACCGCCCGCAGGGGCGGCACAATGCGCTATAATCTTTTGTGTAAACCATGACGCGCCCACGCCCGCTGCCCGCAGGCCCGCCGCTGTTTCCGCAGTTTTTGAAAGGACAATGCCATGCCCTATATTGATAAGGACGCTTACATTGCAGAGGATGCCGCGATTCTGGGAGATGTGACCATCGGAAAGGACTGCAGCGTATGGAACCACGTCACCATACGCGCCGACCGCGCTGCCGTGACCATCGGCGAGGGAAGCAACATACAGGACAACGCCGTGATCCACATGGACAGCGGCCTCCCCGTCGTAATCGGACAAAACGTCACGATCGGGCACAGCGCCATCGTGCACGGCGCAGTCGTCGGCGACGGCTCTCTCGTCGGCATGGGCGCCATCCTGATGAACGGCTCCGTCATCGGAAAAAACTGCATCATCGGCGCGGGTTCCCTCATCACCCAGAATACCGTCATCCCGGACGGCTCCCTCGTTCTCGGCGCTCCGGCAAAGGTCGTCCGTCAGGTGACGCCCGCCGAATGCGCGCAGACCGCCGCAAACAGTGTCTCCTACATCGAGGAGGCGAGACGATACCGGGAAGCGCCCCCGAAGCGGTACCGCGCTGCGGAAGAGGCATCCGCAGCCAAAGAACCGTCTCCACGCTGATCCGCTTTCTCAGGCATCCCGACGGGCATCCGCCGTTTCCTCCGCAGCCGCCTCTTTCTTCTCCGGGTCCGCCAGCGTCAGGCGGATCCGCACAATGCGGTTTCCGTCGACCTCGATGGCACGGATATGATTGCCCGCGCTGTCCTCTGCCGCCTCCCCTTTCTCCGGGATATGATCGAGGAGTCCGATCAGATAACCGCCGATGGAATCATAATCGTCGCTGGTGAGATTGCAGCCCACGGCATCGTTGAGATCGTCCAGCCGGCAACTCGCCTCGACGAGATAATCCCGGGGCCCCACTTTCCGGATCTCATTCAGCTCGTCCTGATCATATTCGTCGCGGATCTCTCCGACAATCTCCTCCAGTATATCCTCCATGGTGATGATGCCGACCATGCTGCCGTATTCATCGAGCACAATGGACATCGTGACCGATGCCTTGCGCATTCCAAGAAACAGCTCATAGGTATTCTTGAACTCATGCGTGAAAAAGGCGTCCCGGACAAAATCCCGGATATTGAACTTCCGGCTCCTGTCCCGAAGCAGAAGATCCTTCATATTGAGAATCCCTATGATATGATCCGGCGTCTCCTCATAAACCGGCAGTCGCGTGAACTTACCCTCGGAAAAGAGCTGCAGCAGCGCCTCATAGTCCATCGACACATCGGCGCAGACCACGTCCACGCGGGGAACCATAATGTCCCGCGCCTGCGAATCCGTCAGATCGAACACGTTATTGATCATCTCTTTCTCGTCGTTCTCTATGATCCCGTCCTCATGGGACACCTCCACCATCGTCCGGAGCTCCTCCTCCGTCGTGGCGGTGCTCCGCGTTTTCGGGTCGACGCGCATAAGGAACAGAACCGCGCGGGAGAGAGAATTGACGAACCAGATCACCGGCGTCAGCGCCGCCATCAGAAAGCGGATCACGCGAACGCAGCGCATGACATAGCGCTCCGGACGGATCGCAGCGGCCGTCTTGGGCGAGACCTCGCCGAAGACAAGAATCAGCAGCGTAATCACACCGGTTCCGAGCGTCACCGCAAGATTCCCTCCCAGTCCGGCCGCCATCACGGACGTGATCGCGGATGCCGAGAGATTTACGACGTTATTGGCGATCAGAATCGCCGACAGCATTTTAGTCTGGTGGTTTTCGATCAGATCCAGCGCAAGCCTTGCTCTTGCATTTCCGTCGTCAGCCATGCTGCGCAGACGCAGACGGCTGATGCTCATAAGCGCTGTCTCCGCAGAGGAAAAATACGATGAAAGATAAATCAGAATAATCAGAACGACAATCAGAATTATACTATCTGGGCCCAAAATCAGATCACTCTCCTTGATTCAGCTGGCTGTTTCCGGCTCTGTTTTCTAAAATTATCCGCTATTTTTTTCGTTTCCGCAACAGAATCCGTCATCCCCATTGACAGGAGAACAATTTTGTCTATAATTTTAGTTAGCTATAACTAACTTGCAGTCTTACATACCTGCGTATGACCCAAAAGCTGCGCCAACCAGACAACATACAGATATTCAACCACTGATAAAATTCAGAAATCGAGGGTTATTTTTTGAAAAAACCGCTTGCTCTGCTGACCTGCTGCGCGCTGCTTACCGGCTGCGGCGCAGTCTCTTCTCTCACCGCATCCGCAGAAAACACGCTCTCCCCGGAGGCGATGTCCGGCAGCGGGGAACAGGACGCTGCGTCATCCGCTCCGACAGAAATGCCCGGTGAAAGCGCTCCGCTCCGCGTCACGGTGACGACCTCTTTTCTGCAGGACATAGTGTCCGTGCTCGCTCCGGACTGCACCGACGTCACGCTGATCATCCCCGCCGGGGAAGACCCGCATACCTACGAACCCAAACCCGAGGATATCCGGAAACTCGGGGACGCGGAGCTCATTCTCTATCACGGCCTCCATTTTGAGGGAAAAATGATCGAGCTTCTTGAGGCCGAGGGCGGCGTCGCCGTCTCCGCGGGCTTCGCGGAGAGCGAGGTCGGAAGCATGGAGGAAGACGGCATCCGGATCATCGACCCCCATTTCTGGTTCGACATTGATCTCTATAAGAAAGCCGTCTCTGCCGCCGCGGACGCTCTTGCAGAAAAGCTCCCTGAGCACAGCGCCGCGATCCGGACAAACTGCGCAGACTATCACGCCGAGCTGGACGAACTGGACAGCTACATCCGCAGTCGTCTGGCGGGCATCCCGGAGGAGAGCCGCATCCTTGTCACACCGCATGACGCGTTCAACTATTTCTCCCGCCGCTACGGCATGGAGGTCCGCGCGCCGCAGGGCGTGAGCACGGATGCCGAGCTGTCCAACCGGGAGATGGCGGAAACCGCGGAATACATCGTGGAGCATCGGATCCGCGCAATCTTCGCCGAATCGACCACCGATCCCGCGCGGATGGAAAAGCTCCGCGAATCCTGCGCATCCAGAGGCTTCTCCGTCACGGTCGTCCGCGGCGAGGGGCGGGAGCTTTTCAGCGACTCTCTCGCCCCCGCCGGACAGGACGGCGACAGCTATATCACCATGTACCGGCACAATGTCGATCTCATCGCCGAAAATCTCAGCTATGAACCATAATACAGAGCATAATGCAAGCCGCCACGCAAAACACAATATATCCCGCAGCGCGAAGCTCTCCATCCGCGAAAAAGATATCCGACATTCCGCCGGGCCGGTAATCCATGTGGAAAAGCTCGGCGTCGCCTACGGCGATACACTGGTTTTCCGCGGTGTCACCGCCGATGTCGCACCGCGAACTCTGACCGCCGTCATTGGCCCCAACGGCGCGGGCAAGTCAACGCTGATCAAGGCGATTCTGCGCTTTATCCGCCCCTTTGAGGGACAGGTCACGCTGTTCGGGGAGCCTCTGGAGAGAGTCCGCCGCCGGATTGCCTATGTCCCTCAAACCGCGGCCGTGCGCTGGAATTTCCCGATCACCGCCGGAGAGGTGGTTCTGATGGGGCGCTATGCCCGGCTCGGCTGGTTCCGCAGACCCGGCGCGGCCGACAGAGAACGGGCGGAGCAGGCGCTTGAGGAAATGGAGATCGCCGATCTGCGGGACCGGCAGATCGCGCAGCTTTCCGGCGGACAAAAGCAGCGCATTTTCATCGCCCGTGCGCTCTGTCAGGATGCGGAGCTCCTCATCATGGACGAGCCGCTTGCCGGTGTGGATCATCGGAGCGAACGCATCATCATGAGCCGAATCCGGGAGCTGCAGGCGGAGGGCAGAACCATACTCTGCGTTCACCACGATCTCCACACCGTACCCGGCTATTTTGACCATGTTCTCCTCATCAACCGGCGCATCATCGCGCAGGGGCCGACCGCCCGCTGCTTTACGGAGGAAAATATCGCCCTGACCTATGAAGAAAAAGGGCCTTAAGGAAAGGCGATTATTATGTTGAATCTTCTTCTGTCTTATGATTTCTGGGTCGTCGCCCTCGGAACGACCATACTCGCCGTCACAGCCTCTCTAATCGGATGCTTCAGCGTGTTCCGGGGACAGGGGCTTGTCGGCGATGCCATAGGACATGCAAGCTATGCCGGCATCGTGGCGCTCTTCATGCTGTTTCATACGCGAAGCCCCCTTATTCTGATGGCCGGCGCGGTGCTTGCCGGCGCCGCGGCCTATGCGGTCATTCAGCTGATCGCCCGCTTTACCCCGGTGGAGCCGGATGCAGCACTTGCCATCGTTCTGACCGGCTTCTTCGGGCTCGGTATGGTTCTGAAAAGCTACATTCAGGGGCATCCCGCCTATGCCATGGCGACACAGGCGGGACTTCGCAGCTATTTGTTCGGCTCCGCCGCCTTTTTGATGAAAGAGGACGTCCTTACCATCACCGCGGCCTCGGCGCTCGCCGGCATACTTTTGCGGCTCTTTTTCAAGGAGGTTTCCGCCAGCATCTTTGACCGCGGCTTTGCCGCCTCCATCGGGATCCGGACGGCTGCGGTCGATGCCGTGCTGCTGATCCTGATGATTACTTTCATCGCGCTGGGACTGAAAAGTGTGGGGGCCGTCCTCATTTCCTCACTGCTGATCATCCCCTGCATCTGCGCCGGGCAGCACTCCAGAAAGCTGAAGAGCGTGCTCCGGATCGCAGGCTTCGTCAGCGGCCTCAGCTCCTTTGCCGGAACTCTCATCAGCACTGCCGTCAGCGGAATTTCCACCGGACCAATGATCATTCTCTGCATGGGGACGGTCACCGTCCTGTCCATGCTGCTCGGACGCTGCGGTCTGCTGCGGCGTTATCTGAACAAAAAGGAGATCGTGCAAAAAATCACGCCGATGCGCTGATTTTTTGTACAGCAATTTGTGCCGAAGCCCAAATTGCCTTTGATCGCAGCCGCAGACGCCGAAAACGCCTGCGGCGCGCGCCTCGCACAAAGTGCTTCGGCAGGGTGATTACTTTGCTCTCAGTTCTCTGGACATTGATTGCCACCGCGCTGGCCTGCGGCGTGCTCGGCCCTTTTCTCGTCCTGCGCCGCGCCTCGATGATCGCGGACGCGCTGTCACATTCGATTCTTCTCGGGATCGTCCTCGCTTTCATGCTCGCGGGGACGCTGGATAGTCCTGCCCTTGTGCTCGGCGCGGCGCTGTTCGGCATTCTCACCGTCGCCCTTGTCGAGCTGCTCGAAAAGAGCGGGCTCGTCGCCCCGGGCGATGCGCTGGGCGTCGTATTCCCCCTGTTTTTCTCACTCGCCGTCATTATCATCACAAAATACTTCCGGAACGCGCATCTCGATGTGGATATGGTTCTCATGGGCAATCCGCTCTTTGCCCCGTTTATCCGGGTATTCGGCATCCCGCGGGCCATGCTGCGCATGCTTCTCATGCTCGCCGTCAACCTCGGCTTTATCCTGTCCGCCTACCGCCCTCTGAAGATCAGCACCTTTGACCCGGAATTTGCAAAGCTCACGGGCATACGGACCGGCCCGCTTCACGGCGTGCTGATGCTCCTCACCGCGCTCACCTGCGTGCTCGCCTTTGACAGTGTGGGCTCCATCCTTGTCATATCCATGTTCGCCGCCCCGGCCGCCTGTGCCTGCATGGTCACAAAGCGTCTTTCTGCGGCACTCCTCCTCACTGCCGTTTTCAGCAGCATCAACGCGGGGGCAGGCTACGCCGGCGGCATGCTGTGGAACGTATCGGTTTCGGGCATGTGCAGCGTCTCGGGACTGGCTCTTCTCCTCGTCCTCATGCTCTTTCGCCGGCAGGGGCTCCTCCGCACGGTCCTGCATACCCTCCGCCTGCGCTTCCAGCGCTCCCCGCTCCGTCTTCTGATCCCGTCTCCTGACCCGGAGGGCAATCAGCCCGTCCGGACGAACTGGGAGTTATAGAGCTCCCGGTAGAAGCCGCCGTCCGCCATCAGGCTCTCATGTGTCCCTCTCTCGATGATTTTCCCGTCCCGCATAACCAGAATCAGGTCCGCGTTCCGTATCGTCGACAGACGGTGCGCCACGACAAAGCACGTCCGCCCCTCCATCAGCTTGTTAAAGGCCGACTGGATAAAAAGCTCCGTCCGAGTGTCAATGCTCGAGGTCGCCTCGTCGAGAATCAGCATCGGCGGCAGACAGAGCATAACGCGGGTGATGCACAGGAGCTGCTTCTGCCCCTGACTCAGGCTGTCCTCGCCGATCACCGTGTTCAGTCCCTCCGGCATGCGCCGGATGAAGCTCCAGCTGTGCGCCTCTTTTGCCGCGGCGATAATCTCCTCCTCCGTGGCCTCCGGCTTCCCGAACGCAATGTTTTCCCTCACCGTGCCGCTCCGCAGCCAGCTGTCCTGCAGCACCATGCCGAAGCTCCGGCGGAGCGACGCCCGGGAGACGCTCCGGATCTCATGACCGTCGACGCGAATCTCTCCGCTGTCCGTGTCATAGAAGCGCATCAGCAGATTGATGAGCGTCGTCTTCCCGCAGCCCGTGGGACCGACAATGGCGACCCGGGTTCCCGGCGCGGCGCGCAGCGTGAGGTCCTCGATAAAGGGCCTTGTCTTATCATACGAAAACGCCGCCTCCGACAGCTCCACCTCGCCCGACACCGGGGGCAGCGCCGTCCGGGGAGAGGCCGTCTCGGGCTCCGCCTCAATCAGCTCAAACACCCGCGCCGCGCAGGCCATCGCATTCTGGAGCTCCGTGACGACGGCGCTGATATCATTGAACGGCTTCATGTACTGATTGGCATAGCTGAGCAGCACCGACAGCCCGCCGACCGTAAGGTGACCCGCCAGAATGAGAAAGCAGCCGGCAATGGCCACCATCGCATAGATCACGTTATTGACCGCACGGGTGCAAGGATTCGTGAGGCTGCTGTAAAAAATCGCCCGCAGGCTGCACTCCGACAGCTCCTCGTTCAGCCTCGCAAAGCGGGCCGAGAACCTCTCCTCACAGCCAAAGGCCTGCACGAGCTTCTCATTGCCGATCACCTCCTCGATCAGCGCCGTCTGCTCACCCCGCGTCTCGCTTTGCCTGCGGAACATGGTAAAGGAGCGCTTCGCGATAAAGCCGGCGACCTGAAAGCTCACCGGCGTCATCACGAGCACCAGCAGCGTGATCAGGGGGCTTTTCCCGAGCATGAACACAATGGTGCCGAGAATCGTGATTCCCCCGGTGAAAAGCTGCGTAAAGCCAAGGAGCAGCCCGTCGGAGAGCTGATCCACATCCGCGATCACGCGGCTCACGACATCCCCCGTGCTGTGCCGGTCGAGATACGACAGAGGAAGACGCTGGAGCTGCCGGATCGCTCTGGCGCGGATATCCCGGACAACCCGGTAGGTCAGGCTGTTGTTGATCTGATTCATGATCCAGTTTGCAAGCCCGCACAGGACCACCAGAACCAGTATGCGGGAAAGCGCGCGCCCCACAGCGGCAAAGTCTACCCTGTGCGCCGCGGCGATGCCGTCGATCGCCTCGCCGAACAGAATCGGCACATAGAGCTGGAGCAGCACGGACACCGCCGCCAGCAGAATACTGAGCACAAGCAGAATCCGATAATGTCCTATGAAGCGCAGCACTTTCCGAAAGGTTTCCGCACTCTCCCGGTTCAGGAGCGCCGCTTTCTTTTCCTCTTTCATCGCTTTGTCCGCCATGTTCTTCCGCTCCCCGTTATATTCCGGACTCCGGACGCTCCTCCGGAAACTGTGAATAATGAATCTCCTGATAGACCGGGCAGCTCTGCATCAGCTCCTCATGCGTTCCTCGTCCCGTGAGCCGCCCGTCGTCCAGAACAAGAATCTGATCCGCGCCGCGGAGCGAGGCCGTTCTCTGCGAGACAAGAAACACCGTCATCTCTCCGGGGAGCTCTTTCAGAGCCTGCCGGAGACGCGCATCAGTGGCATAGTCCAGAGCGCTCGCGCTGTCGTCCAAAATCAGGATGTCCGGCTGCCCGACGAGGGCCCGGGCAATCGTAAGTCTCTGCCTCTGCCCTCCGGAAAGATTCCGTCCGCTCTGCTCGATGAGACTGTCCAGCCCTCCCTCCCGGCTCTCCACAAAATCCAGCGCCTGCGCCGTCTTAAGCGCCGACCGGAGCGCGCTGTCCGGGGCGTCCGGATCCGCCCAGCGCAGGTTTTCACGGATGCTTCCCTTAAAGAGAACGGCTTTCTGCGGGACAAGACCGATGCGCGAGCGGAGCTCTTTCTTTCCGCAGCGGCGGACATCTTTTCCGCCCAGCTCGACCGCTCCCTCCGTCACATCATAGAAGCGGGGAATGAGCTGCACCAGCGTGGACTTGCCGCTCCCGGTTCCGCCGATGATGCCTACGGTCTCCCCGCGCCCTGCCTCAAAGCTGATATCCGTGAGCGCCGGGGCGCCGGCCCCCTGATAGGAAAACGTGACGTTCCGGAAACGGACCGCCGGTTCTTCCACTCCGGACGTGCGGGCTGCCGGAGATGCCGCCCCCTCCGCCGCCTCAGCCGCCTCTCCCGCGGGAAGAACCTCTGCGGACCGAATTTCCGTGCTAGGAAATTCCGCGGATGAAAATTCTCCGGTCGAAAATTCTCCGGGTGAAAATTCTCCGGATGAAAATTCCGAGGCCGGAAATTCCATTCCCGGCTCCGCCGCCAGCACCGACGAGACCCGTCCGGCGCAGGCGATGGCCCGGTTGATGGTGATGATGAGAGAGGCGAGCTTGATGAGCTCCACGATCATCTGCGCCATGTAGTTATAGAGCGCAACCAGCTCTCCCTGCCCCATGCCGCCGCTGTTCACCTCGACGGCCCCGGTCCGGATCAGCACCACGGCGGCCGCGTTGACCATCACATAGGTGACAGGATTCATCAGCGCCGATAGGCGCCCCACAAGCAGATTCATCCGGGTCAGCGCCTCGTTCTTCGCGTCAAAAGCCCGAATCTCATCCTCCTCCCGGCAGAACGCGCGGATCACCCGCACGCCGGTCAGGTTTTCGCGCGCCGCGCCGAGCACGCGGTCGAGCGCCGCCTGCGCCCGCGAAAACAGCGGAATACTGACAAACATGATGCCGTACACCACCACGCTGAGCGCGGCGATGGCGGCCGCAAAAATGAGCCCGCTCCGGCCGTGAATGGTAAACGCCATGATCATCGAGCCGAATACGATGAACGGACTTCGGAGCAGGAGGCGGAGCGTCATATTGAGCCCGTTCTGCACCTGATTCACATCGCTCGTCATCCGCGTAATTAACGTGCCGCTCCCCAGCTTGTCCAGCGCCGCGCCGGACAGGCTCTGCACATGGTCGAAGAGATCCTGCCGGAGGCGCGCCGCAAAGCCTACGCTGACCTTTGCCGCGAAAAATTGCGCGGTGACGCTGCAGGCAAGTCCCACCGCGGCAAGGAGCAGCAGCAGAAAAAATTCTCCTATAAGATAGCCTCTGCGTCCCGGGAGCCCGACGTCGATCATCCGCGCGATGACCAGCGGCACCAGAAGATCAAAGAATGCCTCCAGCATCTTGAACGACGGCGCAAGAACCGTCTCTTTCTCATATCCCTTCAAATATTTCAGAAGTCGTCTCATTCCGAATCCTCATGCCGAAGTGTATTGTGCGAGGCACGCGCCAAAGCAGCAGAACGGCCGCAGCTTAACCCGCCGCGGCCTGTTTTCAACGCATATAAGCCGAATACATGGCGACATGGTCATAGATACAGCGCCATGCGCTCCACGTGTTCGCTGTCACGCAGATATAGTTTTTCCCGGAGTCCGACACGGCAAAGCTGGCCGCGCAGTTCCCCGACTGATTGACGAAGCCGGTCTTCGCGCATTCCACGGTTCCGCCCGTCTCCTTGTCCTCGATGCGCCGGAGGAACCAGTTGGAAATCGTGATGCCGTCCGCATGCTCCGCCGTCGCGCTCGTCGTATAGGTACGCGCGGACAGAACCTCGCGCAGCAGCGGATTTTCCACCGCCGCCTTGAGGATCATCGCCATATCTACGACCGTGCAGCGATTCTCCTCATTAAATACGCCGATGCAGGTCGTAAAATGCGCTGTCCCGCCGATCCCCAGCGAGCGCGCTTTTTCATTCATCTGCTCGACGAAAGCCTCCTCCGAGCCCGCGCAGTATACCGCAAGTCCCAGCGCCGCATCACCGCCGGATTCAAGAATCGTCCCGTACAGCAGATCCCTCACCGTCACCCGCTCGCCGATATCCCAGTTCACCGCGCTGCAGTCGTGCGAGAACACATAGTCCGTGATCTCCTGCGTGATGACAAAGCTGTCGTCAAGCTGTTCCGGCGTAATGGTATCTGCCGCCGTAAGAACCGTGAGGATTTTGGTCATGGAGGCCGGATAAATGACCGTCCCGCTGTTTCGTTCCGCAACGATTTCTCCGGTATCGAGGTCGATCATAACCGCGTATTCGCTGGTCACGTCAGTATCCTCCGGAATGACCGCCGTAAGTGAGCTTTTCTCCGGCGAGTACCCGGCGAAGAAGCCGGACTCATTTTCCACGCTCTCCGCCTCGGCCGACTGCTGCGCCGCCTCCTCCACTGCCTGCGCCTCGGCCATTCTGGCCGCTTCCTCTGCCGCTTCCTGAACCGCCGCCGCTTCCTCCGCCGCTTGTACGTTCTCGATGCTCCCCGAAATATGGAGCCACACCGCGGCGCTCACGGCAAAGAGGATAGTCGCGACAGCCGCCCCCATCATGGTCCGATAGATGCGGAGCTGCCGCTTTCGTCTGCGGCAGGCCTCTTCCCGTGCCCGGCTCCGCCTCCTTGTCCGCCGCCTGCCGTCCTCCGCGCTCCGAAGACCGGAGCCGTACTCCCGCTCGTATTCCCGGTTTTCCGGAAAGCCTGTCCGCTTCCGGAACGTCCTGTCACGGTCCGGGTCGTCCCGGTATCCGCCGTAATTGTCCCTGTCCCCGCCGTCGCGGCGCGGGCGGCCGGAAGATCGGCCTGAATATCTGTCGTATGCCATGAATCCTTACGTCGTATCCTTCATTGATGTTCTTAAATTAGATTAAATACTCTTTATTGATATTCTCATTGATTCTCCCGAAGATTCGGAAGACGCACCCTGTCATAGAAAACAGCGGTCAGAAAAGCGTTGAGCGGAATGAGAAGCAAGGTCTGCGGGATCCGCGTGAGCCATGTCGCTCCGAACGGCAGCCTGTACATCACGGAAATCCCGAGCGTCGTAAAGCCCTGCGAGGTAATCATCATCATGCCCGCCACGACCGGCAGCAGGCGCAGGAGCTTTCCCTGCACGGAGGCTCCCTTTCGGATGAAGCTCCCGAGAAGTCCCGGTATCACGCCCGTCAGAACCGCCGAGCAGGTGATCAGAGGATTCGGCGCATAGCCCGAAAACGCACAGCCGAGCATATCGCCGACAAAACCGATTGCCCCGCCGAAAACCGGCCCCAGCCACAGTCCCCCCAGCATGACCGGTACCGAGCTGACGGAAATGCGGAGCGAGTGGCCGATGGGGATGGAGACAAGACGCGAAAGAACCACGTTCATTGCAATGAGCACGCCTGCGTAAGCAAGCGCGTAGGGAGAGTATCTTTTCATGCTTTTCCTCCTCGACGCGTTGCTGCTGCACCGAAGAGGACAGTCTTCGGATGTAGTAGCGGAAGCGGCACCGCATCGCGGCCATCCGGCCTTCGTCCATGGTCAACATCCCGTACTCATGGCACTTTACGCGCGATACCTACTCTACACATCTTCTGTGAATATGATATTGACGCGGCTCCCCGGGGCAGAAAAGCCGCGCCGGAAAGCCAGTTCCCTCCGCGGCCGGAAAGCCGCGGTTACGCTCTATTATAGGACCTGAGAGCGCTGCCGTAAACCCGTTAAAATCCCTCTCTCCGCTTTGCAAAAAAGCTTTGCAAAAAAGAAGCCCGGCCCCCGCAAGGAACCGGGCGGAAACCGGACACGGAGAAGAGCCGCCAAAGAGCCGCTCAGTCCTCCTCGATCACATGAATCTCCAGAAAATCAAAATCCACCGCATCGATAAAGGCATCCTGCGTGAACCTTGCGCGCGCATGACGGAGAAAATCCTGCTGCGTCGAATCAAGCCAGATCGGACGCGAGAGATCCAGCTCTCTGCACGCACTGTCCACGGCTTTCAGCACCTTATGCGTCCTCGTTTCCTCCGAATGATCCTCGACGACCGTATCGCGGAGAAGACGGTTGTTTTTCCATTCCTTGAACCAGATTCTCATGTCGCACTCTCATAGCCGTCCGGGTTGTTCTTCTGCCAGCGCCACGAATCCTCGCACATCTCCCGGATCCCGAACTGCGCTTTCCATCCGAGCTCGCGCTCCGCTTTCTCCGCCGAGCAGTAGCAGGTCGCGATATCGCCCTCTCTCCGGGGGTCGATCACATACGGAACGCTGACTCCCGTCGCCTCTTCAAAGTTTTTCACGATGTCCAGCACACTGTATCCGTGGCCGGTTCCGAGATTGTAAATGCTGAGCCCGGAGCCCGGGGCAAGCTTCTTCAGGGCGCAGACGTGCCCTTTCGCCAGATCGACCACATGGATGTAATCGCGGACGCCGGTTCCGTCCGGCGTATCATAGTTGTCGCCGAACACATGGAGCCTGTCCCTCTTTCCCACGGCGACCTGCGTCACATAGGGCATCAGATTGTTCGGGATGCCGTTCGGGCTCTCGCCCATTAGTCCCGAGGCGTGCGCGCCGATCGGATTGAAATAGCGCAGAAGAATCACATTCCACTCCGGGTCGGCAGCCTGTATGTCGCCGAGCACCTGCTCCAGCATCGACTTCGTCCAGCCGTAGGGATTCGTGCACTGTCCTTTCGGGCAGTCCTCCGTGATCGGAACGAACGCGGGATCGCCGTACACCGTCGCCGAGCTCGAGAAAATAATATTTTTGCAGCCGTTTTTCCGCATCACGTCGACCAGCGTCAGCGTGCCCGTGATGTTGTTGTCGTAATATTCCCACGGCCTGCGGACGGACTCCCCGACTGCCTTGAGACCCGCAAAGTGAATCACAGCCTCCGGCTTTTCCGCCTGAAACACGGCCTCCATTCCCTCCCGGTCGCGGATATCCGTCTGATAAAAGGGCACCTCGCGCCCCGTGATCGTCCGGATGCGCGAAAGGACCTCCCGGCTCGCATTATACAGATTGTCCATGATCACGGGCTCATGCCCCGCCCCGATCAGCTCCACCACCGTATGACTTCCTATGAATCCGGCGCCGCCGGCAACAAGAATCTTCATCTCTCTGCTCCTTTCCTTTGCTCATTATACACGATTTGTGAAGCGCCGGAAGCCCGCGCGCCCCTCCTCGCTGTCCTTGTACACGCCGCAGTGCTCCAGCACGTTCTGGAAGACCAGCCCGATCTCCTCCTCGACGACGCGGTCCAGCAGACGCTTGTCCAAAGAAACCTCCGAATGCTTTTTCACAGAGAGCTCCGGGTGCTTGTCCAGCATTTCACGGCACCACGCAGCGTGGGCCGCGATCTCCGGGATCTCCGAAATTTCCTCGCCTGCAAGGACCGCCTCCTTGAGCCGCTCCATCTCGCTAAGAAGACGCGCCGGGAGCACCGCCAGTCCCATCACCTCGATGAGGCCGATGTTTTCCTTTTTGATATGATGGAGCTCCTCGTGCGGATGAAAAACTCCCAGAGGGAACTCCGGCGTCGTCCGGTTGTTGCGGAGCACCAGATCCAGCTCGAAGAGCTCTCCCCTGCGCCGCGCAATGGGCGTGATCGTGTTGTGCGGCTTGTCCCCGCTGTACGCGAGGATCCCCAGCGCCTCGTCACTGTACCCCCGCCATGCGGTAAGGATCCGGTCCGCAAGCTCCGTCACCCGATCCGCAGAGCCCCGGAGGCGGATCACGGACATCGGCCAGTTCACAATGCCCGCCGTCACATCCTCAAAGCCGCGGAAGCAAAGCTCCTCCCGGATCCCCGCCCTCGCCATGGCAAATTCATAGCGTCCTCCCTGAAAGTGCTCATGCGTGAGAATCGAGCCTCCCACAATCGGAAGATCCGCGTTGGAGCCTATGGTATAGTGCGGGAACAGCGCGACAAAATCCATGAGCCTGCGGAACGTGGAGCGGTCGATCCGCATCGGCGCATGCCTCTTCGACAGGACAATGCAGTGCTCGTTGTAATAGACGTAGGGCGAATACTGCATGTACCAGCGCTCGCCGCCAAGCTCCAGCGGAATCAGGCGGAGCGTCTGCCTCGCCGGATGATCCAGCCGCCCGGCATAGCCCTCGTTCTCGGGGCAGAGCAGGCACTTCGGATACGCGTTCTGCTTCTTCGTGAGCGCGGCTGCAATCGCTTTGGGATCCTTTTCCGGCTTTGACAGATTGATCGTGATATCAATGGTCCCGTATTTTGTCTGCGACGTCCATTTCCGGTCTTTCCGGATGCGGTATTCCCGGATATAATCCGAATCGCGGCTGAGCTTATAGAAGTAGTCGGTGGCCGCCTCAGGACTCTCCCGGTAATGCTCAAAAAAGCGCCGCACCACCTCCCCCGGCCGGGGACACAGGCAGGACATGAGACGGGTATCAAAAAGGTCCCGGCTCGCCGGCCCGCCGTCGATGAGGCCGCGCGCCGCCGCATCGCACAGCAGCGTATCGAGAATATCCTCCAGCGCCGGGGCATTCTCCGCCGCCGGCACGATATCCGCAGCGCTGAACTCCCCCTGCGGCTCACAGCAGAGCGCATCCAGCAGGAGATTAGCCGCATAGCCGGCGTCCTCCTCCGTGATCAGCCCTTTTCCCAGACCGTAGGCCACCAGCGCCCGGATGCCCTCCTCCGCAGAACTCTTGTCTTTTTGGTTCATTCCATCCTCCGTCTCAGAAATTCCTTTCGGAAATGCACAGCATATGATCGCTTTCATTATCATCACGCATTTCCGTCCGTGCTACAATGGAATTTAGTATCATGCACCGGTAATTTTGTTGCAGAAAATCACATCCGCGAAAGTGAGGTCCGCCATGACGCACAGCGCCGGCTACAAGCAGTCGCATAAGGTATCCCGCCGCTCTCTCGTCTCTCTTTCCGTCTATAATGTGGGACAGCAGAAATGCACGCCCGGCTATCAGTGGGGCCCCGGCGTGCGCGACCATTATCTGATCCACTATGTCCTGTCCGGAAAGGGCGAATACCGGATCCGCCGCGCGGAGGCAAACCGTCGGGACGGAGCGGACTCCGGAACGCCTGCGGAAAAGAAAGCCGGCGGAGCGCAGACGGCGGGCCCGGCGGGGAAAAGTGCGGAGCTTCGCTTTGCATTGTCCGCGGGCGACCTCTTTCTCGTCCGCCCGGACACGGAAATCCTGTACCGCGCCGACGGGGAAGATCCATGGGAATACCAGTGGGTCGGCTTTGCCGGAGCGGATGCCGCCTCCATGCTCGATGCCACGGAATTTACACCGGAGCGCCCCGTTCTGCGGCGCGTCCCGTACGGCGGCGAGCTCTCGCGCTGCCTCCGGGAGATCAGCGAAGCATTCGGCAACTCTTTTTGCAGCTCCGTCGAAATGACCGGACGCCTCTGCCTCGCGCTGTCTCTTCTCATGCGCCCCGCGTCTTCCTCCCCCGAGGAAAACGCGGAACGAGCCAATGTAAGAACCGCCTGCTCCTACATTGACTCGCATTTTGCCTACAATATTTCGATTGAATCGGTCGCCGCCTATGCCGGCGTCAGCCGCAGCACCCTCTACCGACAGTTCATAGCGGCTCTCGGGCAGTCGCCGAAGCGTTATCTCGACGCGTTCCGCATCCGCCGGGCCTGTCTCCTCCTCACGGAAACCGGGCTCTCCGTGAGCGCGATCTCCAACTCCGTCGGCTTTCAGAGTCCTCTCTATTTTTCCAAGGCGTTCCGGAAAATGATGAACCTCTCGCCGGGAGAATACCGGAGCCGGGAGAAAAGCCGCTGACCGTCCGTCATCCGCCGGGGCGCCTGCGTCTGCTTCCTGATCTGATTGCCTGCTTACAGCTCGATCCCGTTCCGACGGCAGAGGTCCCTGGCCGACTCGACCGAGTCGACACCCTTCCGGTTCTTGATCGGCGCGAATTCATGCTCCCGGACGACCTCATAGGGCAGGCAGCTGTCCAGCTCATGAATCATATCGAGTACAAGCTGCTCGAATTTGAAGCCGTTCGGTTCCTCCGGGCTGACCGGAACGCCGTTTTCATCGATATGAGGGATCTTCTTGTTCACCACGTGCATCGGCAGCTTCTCGTCCATGATGCGCGCCAGATCCTTTTCGCGGAAAAGATAATTCAGGATCACGCCAAAATTATAGGCGGGCTCCCCTTTCTCGTTTTTCGCATCCATCAGCTCCGGCGTCATATCGTAATATTCAACGATCGATGGCTTCCCGTCCTCAAGACAGATTGCTCCCACCTTTTCATCCGGCGTCACCTTGCGCACCACCTTGGCTCCCGACGCCGCGCCGCTCGCCATCGTCGCGCCGAGGAAGCAGGGATCCGCAATCCTCTGCAGAACGTTGTCGACCGCAAAGATGTTGAGCCACTCGATCCCGCGTTCATGCACCACATCGAGGATCCCGGTCCGCGCCATCGAGACGTACCAGCCGCCGTTTCCGTTGGGAGAGGTCGCGATGCGCCCCTTTCCCTCCATGAAAACCTTTCCGTTCCGGTCCGCCGCCGGCGCCATCTCCTGCCGGAAGAACCAGACCTGCCCGCTGTCATAGCCGAAATAATCATGCTCTTTCATGAACGCGCGCGTCTTCGCATCGTTCTTCTCCGAGGTCATGATGAACAGCGGAATCGAAACGCCGGCCTGCCGCACGACCTCCTGCAGATTGACAATCAGCCTCTCCATGATATAGACGGTCTTCGTAAGGCCGATATCATACATGCACTTCGGATCATCGGAGCCGAGCCGCGTGCCCATGCCACCGGCAAGAAGCACCGCACCAAGCTTTCCCCCGCGGATCGCCGCGAGCCCGCGCTCCGTATATTCCTCCCGGTGCGCCTCGATCTCCGGAAGCTCCATCGCGCCGAGGGGAGAGATTTTTCCCCGGTTCAGCGCCTCGCCCGGATTCCCGATATAGCGGAGCACCGAAAAGTCCGTGCCGCCGATCTGCTCCAGAAGCTCCTTCCGTTCTCTGCCGTCAAGCTCGTCATAGTAGCGCAGGACATGCGTCTGCCCGTATTCTGCCAGTTTTTTTTCTGCCTCCTGATATGTCATATCCATACTCCTTACTGTTTTTTTCAGAGCGCTCACGCGCGGCCGTCCTGTCCGGAAAACTTCCTTATCTGCGTTTCCAGCCATTCCGTGTCCTCGAAATAATTGATGCGCATGGCCCGCTTTACCTCTTCCAGCGTCCCTGCCGCTTTCTTTTCCGCGGCCTCCGTCCCCTTTTTCAGAACCTCATACACATAGGGAATATCTTTTTCAAAGCGCGCCCTGCGGCTGCGGATCGGCTCCAGCGTCTCCTGCAGCACATTGTTCAGGAATTTTTTGACCTTTACGTCGCCGAGCCCGCCTTTCCGGTAATGTGCTTTCATCTCTTCCAGATCGGTGTAATCCGGCGCATACTCCGCGAAATGCTCCGCCCTCGCAAAGGCGTCAAGATAGGTAAACACCGTATTGCCCTCGATCTTCCCCGGGTCCTCCACGCGCAGATGATCGGGGTCGGTGAACATGCTCATGACCTTTTTCTTCACCTCCTCCGCGGGATCGGAGAGATAGATGCCGTTCCCGAGGGACTTGCTCATCTTCTCCCTTCCGTCCGTTCCGGGCAGGCGCATACAGGCCTCGTTCTGCGGGAGCAGGATCTCCGGCTCGACGAGCGTTTCCGTGTGATAGACCGAGTTGAACTTCCGGACGATCTCGCGCGTCTGCTCGATCATCGGCTGCTGATCCTCTCCGGCCGGAACCGTGGTCGCCTTGAACGCCGTGATATCCGCCGCCTGACTGATGGGATAGGTGAAAAAGCCGACCGGAATGCTCTCGCCGAAGCCCCGCATGCCGAGCTCCGTCTTGACCGTGGGATTTCTCTGAAGACGCGAAACCGTCACAAGATCCGAGTAGTAGAACGTCAGCTCCGTCAGCTCCGGGATCTGGGACTGAATCAGAATATGCGTCTTTTCGGGGTCGATGCCGGCGGAAAGATAGTCCAGCGCCACCTCCATGATGTTCTCGCGCACCTTGTCGGGATCATCGAAATTGTCCGTGAGAGCCTGCGCGTCGGCGATCATGATATAGATTTCATCAAAGCCGCCCGAATTCTGCAGCTCGACTCTCCGGCGGAGCGAACCAACATAGTGCCCGATATGGAGACGGCCCGTCGGACGGTCTCCGGTAAGAATAATTTTTTCTGCCATGGTAATCCTCATGCCGAAGCACTTTGTGCGAGGCACGCGCCGCAATCACCCAGCGCCGGCGCGCAGGGTGCCGAGCCGCTTTGCGGCTCATGCCGTCCCTTTACCTGACAGCATTTTTCGTTTGCTGAAAGGTCCGCGCAGGCGGTTTTACGGCTGCGATCAGGGGCTATTTGGGCTTCGGCACAAATAGCCGTGTGCAACATCTCTGCGCCGGCGCGCAGAGATGCGAGCCGCTTCGCGTCTCATGCCGTCCCGCTACGTAACGGCATTTTTCGCTCACGGAGCAAATCATTGCATCAGCGTGATTTTTCACACTATCCTCCATACATTCCGCGGCTCATTCCTGCTTGTCCGGCCCGGTGATAAAACGGTTCTCGCTGAGGTCGTAGCGCCCGCCCTTCAGGAATTTGTGGCGGATGACCCACCACGCAGGCACCCAGATGTAGCGGTGCATCGCCGGGGAGGCGCTGCCGATCATCCAGCAGTTGCGGCCGCAGTGACGGATCTCTGCGCGGACGCGCTTTGCCTGCTCGGAATGCCACAGCTCGTCCCAGCTCATATCCCTGAGATTCCCCATAATCTCCTTATGACAGGTGCCGTTGCAGGGAACGACATCGCAGAACGGATCGATGAAGAACGCGTTCCGGCTCATATCGCAGGGGAGAAGCCGCTTGTTTCCGTAGATATAATTGATCAGGCCGTGATTGAAATAGGCGCGGAACCATTTCTTTGGCGATTTGCTCGCAAGAAGCTCGTTGTTCAGCTTCGCAAAGTTCTCCGCGACATGGTAGCGGTCGTCGATCCGGTTGTCGTCCTTATGGAAATAGAACGAATTGTGAAGCGTCGCCGTCGCAAATTCCATCCCCATCTCATCGGAGATCTTATAGAGCGGAACCAGATCGTCCGCGTTGAGATCCTGCACCGTCATTCCAAAGCCCACGTCCGGATGGCCCATCTCGACCAGCTTCTTTAACGTGCCGTAGCCCCGTGCAAAGCCGTCCGGAATGCGACGGATGGCGTCGTTCGTCTCCTGCAGCCCCTCGATGCTGATGCGGATGCCGACTTTCGGATACTTTTCACAGAGAGCAATGATTTTGTCCGTGTAATAGCCGTTTGTCGAAATCACGATGCGGTTCGTCCGCTGAGAGAGAATTTCGACAATCTCCTCAATGTCCTGCCGCAGAAACGGCTCGCCGCCGGTGATGTTCGTAAAGGCCATCTCCGGAAGCTTTCGTATGACCTCCAGAGGAATTTCCTCTTTCGGATTCGTCGGATACTGATAGACGTTGCACATATTGCAGCGCGCATTGCAGCGGTAGGTCACGATGACCGTTCCGTAAAGTGTTCTCCTGCCCATAGCGTTACCCCTGCTTCTAAGCATAATCAGGCCGCAGCTCCGGCCCGTCTTCGATCATATTTCCTCATGCTCCGTGATCCGCCGGCCGGGACGCCTCACTGTAAAGCGCCGTGACCCGGTGCACATAGCGCTCCGGCGTATCAAAGCGCTCTGCTGTCCACCCGGCGCAGTGCGAGGCCATCGCCGCGACCGCCTCCGGGTCCTCCCAGAGCTCGCGGATCTTCTCCGCAAGATCCTCCTCGTCCATTGCCCGGAAGAGTCTCCCGGTATCCCGGCCGTCCCTCGCATTCGTGTTGATCAGCTCAGGAATCCCGCCGAGGTCCGAGGCGAGCACCGGCGTTCCGAGGCCCTGCGCCTCCATCACGGAGAACGGGCAGTTCTCGTAGCACTCCGAGGGGAATACCACGAAGCGCGCGCCGCGGATAGCGTCCGCAAGCCTCTGCCCGGAAAGAAAGCCGAGCTTTGTCACGTTCGCCCCTTCGACCTCCGCCTCGAGCGGCCCGCTTCCCGCAAACACGAACGGGATCTCCGGAAGAGCCCGCACCGCTTTCATCATCGTCGCGATCCCCTTTTCCTCGGAATAGCGCCCGAAATAAAACACGTAGCCGCCCGGCTCCGGCACGGCCGTCTCTCTCTGTTCTTTGCCCGCGATATTCTCCGCCGGAGCGCCGTTCTGACCCGGAAGATCAAGGAAATTCCGGAGCGTGACCGCCCGCTCTTTCAGCACCGGATCGTGAGAGAGCACCCGGTTCATAAACCCGCTCGGACAGATCACGCGGTCCACCTGCGCGTAGGTCCCGCGTCTCTTATAGAATTCGGCCTCCCGCGTGCCGAGAACACTGCGGAGTCTGGAATTATGAATGCAGCGATTCACGGTGCAACCGCGGAAATCCCCGTCGATGCAGTCCATGCACAGCGCGCCGGTCGACGGGATGCGCAGGAGATGCCCGGGGCAGACCCACTGGGAATCGTGCGCCGTATAGACCACCGCAAGACGCCGGCTTTGCTCCGCATAGAGCTCCCGGTGCGCCTCCTCGAATGAGCGGAGCTCGTCGATGACCGAGGGAGTCAATTGGAAATTGATATTATTGAGATGCACGGCATCCGGCTGAAAATCCTCCAGCACCGGCCGGAGCTTTCGCCGCGCCTCCCGCGAGTAGATGATGCGGAACGGATAGAGGAGCTTCCGGACGGTTCCCGCATGAAAGTCCATCGGCTCCGTGTAGCTCCCGACCCGGTTGCCGACGATGCGACCCGCATGCTCCATCCCGAAATACTGCACCTCATGCCCCTGCCGCTGCAGTTCCTCCCCCAGACGGAAGATATAGGTCTCTGAGCCGCCGTTCGGGTACAGAAATTTATTGATGATCAGTACTTTCACCGCCCGCTCTCCCGTCTGTCTGCCGCCTCGAGCTCGGCGCGGCGTTCCGGCCGCAGAACCTCCATGTAAATCGACCGCGTCCTCGCCGCAACATCCTCCCAATTGTAGCGCTCGCAGATATAATCCTGCGCGGCGTCCGCGTATTCACGCACCCGGTCCGGCCTCTCCAGAAGCTCTTTCATCACGGCGCGCAGATCCTCCGCATCGCCCCTCCGGAACGTCAGGGCGTGCTCCTGCGTGACCTCGGTATTCTCCGGAATATCGCTCACGACGCAGCAGTTCCCGTAGCTCATCGCCTCAAGAAGACTCAGCGCCATTCCCTCGACGTCGCTCGGCAGGACAAAGAAATAGCAGTTGGAATACAGCTCCTCGAGGAGCTGCCCCTGCACAAAGCCGGTGAAGAGGATGCGTCCGTCTCCCTCCGCCATGCGCCGGATCTCCTCGGCATATTCCTCCGCGCTTCCCTGCCCGCCCGCGATCACGAGCTTCTTGTCCGTGTCCAGCCGGCGAAAGGCGCTGATCAGATAGTGGATGCCCTTTTCAGGAACAAGACGGGCGAGAAAAAGGATGTAGCCGTCTTTCTCCAGACCGTATTCCTGCGCGATCCGCTCTGCCGGACGGCTCTCCGGCCGTTCGATTCCGTTCGGAATATAGACGGTCTCCCGCCCGTAAACGCTCCGGAAATATTCCTGCATGTTCCGGGACAGCACAATCAGCGCATCCGCATCCCTTGCGGCCCTCTGCTCCCCCTTTTTCAGCATCCGGGAGGCAAAATTCCCCCACTTGGCGCGCTGCCAGTCAAGGCCGTGAATCGTCGCCACCGTCGGGATGCCGAAGAGCTTCGGGAGCCAGAGCATGATGCAGGGGCCCTCCGCATGGTAGTGCACCACGTCAAAGCCGCCGAATACGAGACGGATCGAGGCGAGCACCGAGTAGACGATGGCGTTCAGCCTGCGGTCCCGGAACGTCGGGACCTGCACAATACGGATGCTCTTATAAAATTTCGGAGGCTTCGGCTTGTCCTTGGACTGCCGGCTGTGGCGGTCGTACGCCGTCACACGATCCCCGCCCGCCGCAAGCCTCGTGGCGAGCTCCTCAACGACGATCTCGACGCCGCCCTCGCGCGACGGGATCCGCTTGTGCCCGATCATCGCGAGGCGAAGCTCCTCCCGCCGGATGCGCGCTTTCTCTTTCTTTCCCTCGCGGACGGTGTTCACCACAAAGGAAAAATTCGTGGAAATATAGCGGCTCGCGAGGCGCTTCGGGTCCTGCATGATCCGGTACAGCCACTCGAGATACAGCTCCTGCATCCACCGCGGCGCTCGCTTTACCGTCCCCGCATGGAAGTCGAAGCCCGCGCCGACCCCCAGCATAACGCCGGACAGCTCTCCCTTTCGGGCCGCCATCCACTGCTCCTGTTTGGGCGCCCCGAGACCGATCCAGATAAAATCAGGCTTCGCGGCATTGATGCGCGCCACGTCCGCCGCCGTCTCCTCCGCGGGAATGTCTCCGATGCTCCGGTAATACGGCGGAGAGTACATCCCGGCGATCACGAGGCCCGGATAGCGCTCCGTCAGCTTCTGCCGGAGTATGTCGAGCGTATGCTGTGACGCGCCGTAAAAATAATTGCGGTAGCCCTTTTCCGCAGACAGGCGGAATATTTCAGGCATCAGATCCGGCCCCGCCACGCGCGCCGCCTCGGGATATCCGCGCCGCCGGCTGACATACGAGAGCGGCTTTCCGTCGGGAAGCGCCGCCGCGCCGCCGTTCTGCACCGCCCGGTACGCCGGATGGCGGTACGCCATCACGGTCGTATGGACATTGGACACGCAGATATAGTCTCCCCGGAGCGCCTCAAGATTACGTTCCAGCCACGAGACTGTCTGATCCATATTCGTGACGCTGATATCCGTGCCGAGAATCCGGCAGCTCGGTAGCTTCTCGTATTTCATGCCTGTCGTATCTTATGCCTCACCCGTCATGCCGCAGCACCAGTTCCCGGAACGCGTCGCCGCGCTCCTCAAAATTCCTGAAATAGCCGTAAGAGGCCGCCGCCGGGGACAGAATGCAGGCGCTCCCCGCCGGTGTGATCCGCTTTGCCAGCGCGACCTGCTCCGCAAGGTCCTTTGCAGATAAAAGATTCGCCGGCTTCCCACCGCATTCTTCCGGCCCCGCGGACGCTTTTTCCGCCGCATACCGCGCCGTCTCCTTCATGATGCGCCGACCCGATTCATAGGCGCAGATAAAGTTCACCTCCGGTGTCCGGAGAATGAACTCCGAAAGCAGGCGGTAACCGATTCCCCGGTCCATTCCGCCGATCAGCACCGTCCGGGTCTCCGGGATGCTCCGGACTGCAGCAATCGTCGCCTCGGGGATCGTGGAGATGGAGTCGTCATAGAAGCGGACGCCGCTCACCGTCCCGATCAGCTGCAGACGATGCGGCAGCCCCTCGCAGAGCTCGATCCGACGCTTCACCGTCCCGGCGTCAAGACCGAGCAGCTCCGATGCGATAAGAAACGCGGCCTCGGCGTTGTAGCGGTTCTGCTCTCCGTTCACCGTAAGCTGCCAGTCCCGCTCCGGTGCCTGCGTAAGAGGCACGACGCGGGCGGCCGTCGGGATGTCCGGAACGTTCCAGCCGCGGAGAAAGACATCGCCCTCTTTCTGATAGCGCGCGATATGGCTCTTCGCCTCAAAATAGCGCTCCAGACTGCCGTAATAATCAAGATGCTCCTCAAAGAGATTCAAAAACACCGCAATCCGGGGCGAAACGTGCGAATGCGCGAGCTGATGACAGGACAGCTCAAAAACAATACAGGTGTCCGACCCGATCCGGTCCGCCTCGTCCAGACAGGGCAGACCGATGTTTCCGACAAGCAGCACGTCCTTTCCGCAGCCCCGAATCGCCTCATACAGCATCCGGGAGGTCGTGCTCTTGCCCTTGGTTCCGGTGATGCCGATGGTCTGATCCCGGAACGCTTCAAGAAACAGCTCCGTCTGGGAGGTATACTTCGGGACATCCTCCGGCATAACAATCCCGGGGCTCTTGATGATGAAATCAAACGCAGCCTCATCGATCCCGTCCCGGCTGCCCTCATAGACGGAGACCTGCGCCGCGGGGCAGTGCGACGCGAGGAAGCGTTCCGTGGATTTCCCCTCTCGGCCATAGCCCCAGATCAGGATTCGTTTTCCATTCAGCTTTTCTATGATATTCACCCTGCGTTCATCTTCCCGTCACTTTTCGTATAATTACCGATAAAATTACGGCACGGCCGGCCCGCCGTCCGTTGCTGCACGCTCCACCGAACGCCCGAAGCGGGCGCGCGCCTCGCCGAGCGCTGCCGCAAGTCTCTGTTGAAGCGCCCCGGGAACGCTGTTCTCCTCCGCCCATTCTCTCAGCAGCTCCTCCAGCGGCGGCTCCGCGGAAAGAAGCTCTTCCCTGTAGCGGTCCGTGAGGAAACTTCGCCCGCCGCGCTCCACAAAACAGCGCAGCGCCGCCGCCACCTCGCTCCGGGTTCCGACGCACTCAAACGGCTTATTCCCGTCGATGCCCGCAAGCTCCCGGAATTCCTTTTCAAGAGAGACCTTGTCGAGCAGCTTTTCTCCGAATATGCGGATGAGCTCGTCCTCGGGCAGGAACGGCGTCAGAATGATGTAGACAAACAGGCATTTTGCGCAGTTTCCGCACCAGATTCCCTGCTTGCTGCCCGCGTTGCAGCTCCGGAACGCCATGTGGTAATCCGTAAAGCCCGCGAACAGCGCCGCAATCTGAATCTCCGTGAGCGGCCGGAGCAGGCTGAAATAGTGGATATCCGAATCGGTGAGTCCCGCAAAATAGCGGGTAAAATCCCGCTCAAATTCATAGCTCTTGGAATACTGATGATTCACAAAGGAATCCCGCACCGTCGTCTCGTTGGCAGAGGTCTCATTTGAGAGCGCAATATACTGCCGCCCGGTGAGAAAGGCCGCTGTCACCGCCGAAAATGCAACCACCGCCGAAAAGGGCGTGTGCCCGTTGAGAAAGCCCTCGCCGTTCAGCGCAATGAGCCGCCGGTCCAGCATGCGTCTGGCCTCATAGCTCCCGCGGCTCCTGCACAGCGCCGTAACGGCCCGTATGGAAGCGGTTCCCGCCGTCCCGTCGATGCAGTACGTCGTGATGTCCTCGCCCGAAAGGAGCTCCAGTGAGACCACGGAATCCTTGCCGCCGCCCACCGGAACAAGATAGCCCTCATAGGCTGCCGGATCGTGAAGCGGCTGTCCCTGCCCGTTCTCCGGAAGCGGTGCCTCCACGCTGACCAGCTCCTCCTCGGAGCAGACAATGCCGTTGCGGTACATGAATTCTCCGAGTCCATAATAAAAGAGCTTTCTCCACCAGAGCTGCTGCTCCTTTGAGAGCGCGCCGCAGGCGACCGTCAGGCGCTTCGGGCAGGCGCATTTCCAATAGCTGATGGTTTCCGCCATGCCAAGGGAAAAGGCAAGCGCGCGGAGCACCGGAGAGGAAAGATCAATTGTCCTGTTTCGGGGTAGAGGAAAATCCCACGCTGGATGAAACTCTGCCAGCGCGGGAATCTCAAAATCATAGCGGAACCGGAGCCCCGTTTCCGTCCGGTCAATATGAAAACCCCTGTAAATAAACGAGCCGAAGCGGGCCCGAAGCTCTTTGAAGGTACGCGATTCCGTAGGCAATTTTTCACTCCCGAACGGTCAGCCTGTCGATATCTCTTAATATGCATCTCTTTAGAAGAGTAACACCGGAGGAGAGAAAAGTCCAGCCGCGCGGGACGTGGCGCCGCCCCTTACACATTCTCAATCAGGAAATGCTCCAGAGAACCGATGTTTTCTTTTCTCTGAACCGCCCCTCCCGGCGCAAATTCCATTTCATTGCGCTCCTGTGCCGTATAGGCCTTCCATTCCGGCATAAATGTTCCGTCCGCATCCATACCGTTAGGATCTCCGTTTTTAATAAAATTACAGTAATAATTGCACATCTGTCTGGCCAGATCATAGTGCCGTCCTACAAACGGCCTCCAGCACTTTGCAAGTGTTTCAAAGAAAAACCAGAGATCGCAGGAGTGAAAGCTTCCCGCATTATCCCAGCCCGGAATATCCGGTGCAAAACGGTAATAATACTGTGCCGCACCAGAACCATTCTGCGCGCTCCTCAGAAAGGTCTGCTTGACTGCGACCTCTATTCCATGCGCCCTGCCAACCGCTCCCTGCTCCGCCGCCAATGCAAGAAACTCCTGCGCCTTATCGCCGAAAAGCTCCTCTGCCCGCTTTCCGGTATCCTCCATGGAGGATACCGGAAAAGAACTCATAAACTCATCCTCCGTATTGCCCGCCATCATAGCATCCAGTTTAACGCCCCCACCGCGCTGGATAATTTCCATCGGATTCCCTGTGGCAAAACATCCGTCCAGCGCATTAAACATCATGCGGTTCCTGTCGCCGTTCGTATATTCCATATATTTATCCCGAATATAAAACGCATCCAGCTCCCGCGCCTCTGCCAATGTTCTGATTCCGAGAAAGTCAAAGAAAGCACTGCCGTTCTTTTCCGCCTCTGACAGCGGCTTCGGCGCCATAAAATTCCCAGACTTATAGGGATCTCCAATCATGCCGCTCATGACTACAGCCCTGCGAAAACGTCCTTCATTTTCAAGGCATGCAATCTGGCTCATCACACTGCCTCCGCCTGCCGACTGGCCGGCGATCGTAATATTGTCCGGATCACCTCCGAACGCCGCAATATTGCGGATTGTCCAGAGAATCCCCGCCTTCTGGTCAAGACTTCCGAAATTCGCCGGTGCATCCGGCTGCTGCTCTGTCAGCTCGGGATGTGACAAAAAGCCAAATACGTTGACCCGGTAGTTGACCGTCACCACAACAATTCCACGGCGCGCAATCCGCTCTCCGTCAAATTCCATTTCAGCCGTATAGCCCTCCTGCAGACCTCCTCCAAAGAACCACACCAGCACCGGAAGCCTGTCCTTCTCTGATTTCGCACCGGTCCAGACATTCAGATACAGGCAGTCTTCTCCCATCTCAATATCCGGCTGCACATTCCACTCTCTGGTATACACATTGTCGCCGACGCCCCTGGGCGCCTGCATAGAGATCGGCGCGAACTGACAACACAGCTTTTCTCCCTCCCAGCTCTGCGCCGGCTGCGGAGCTCTCCACCGATTTTCTCCGATCGGCGGCGCCGCAAAGGGCACTCCTTTAAATGCAGTAATCCTAGGATCGGCCGCATCAATTCCGCGCACAACTCCGTACTCTGTACTAACTTCCTTCCGCATGATAATCCCCCTTTTCTTTGGTTTGTTATTCACCCCGTTCCGCTTATCAGCCCTTGACCCCGCCAAGAGTGATGCCCTTTACAAAATTGCTCTGTACAAACGGATAGACCACAAGGATCGGCAGAACACCCACCACTGCCATCGCCATCCGAATCGAAACGGATGGAATGTTGGCCAGCCCCTGACCTGCATTGACGATCGAAGTGGAATTCTGCGCCAGAAATTGAATATTCTGCATCATCCGATTCAGCAGATTCTGTATCGAATACAGATCTGTCCGCTTTGTCAAATAAATATATCCGTTCATCCAGTCGTTCCAGTATCCAATTCCGATAAACAGCCCGATCGTCGCGATAATCGGCTTGGCCAGGGGTAGTGCGATTCCAAAGAATGCACGTGTCTCAGAGGCTCCGTCAATATACGCCGCATCCATAATTTCATCCGGTATGCCTGCCACAAAATATGATTTCATGAGCAGCACGTGAAATCCGTTCATCAAAAGTCCAGGCAGGAGAAGCGCCATAAAGGTATTCTTGATGCCGAACACATTTGTGTAATTGATATAGGTCGGCACCAGACCTCCATTAAAAAGCATCGTAAAGAAAACGATAAACGTCAGGATCCCTCTTCCCGGCACAAACTTTCTGGACAGGGCGTAGGCAAAAAGAGTCGTAATCGAAAGTCCCAGCACAGTGCCGGCAATGGTCAGCAGAATTGAAACTCCATATGCATTGAGAATAGAGTTCCCGCTGGTAAAAATATACTGATACGCATACGTGCTGAATTTCCCCGGGATAAATGAGTAGCCCTTCCGCACCAGGACATCATTGTCCGTAAAGGATGACGACACCATCAAAAGCATCGGCACGAGCACGTTAAAAGACAGCACCAGCATGACCGCATTCCCGAAAATCTGAAAACGCCTGTTGCTCCTTGTATGCATGACTCCCTCCTCAGAACAATGCACTGTCCGAATCAATTTTTCTGACCAGCAGGTTGGCGCCCAGCACCAGAGCAAATCCGACAATCGACTGATAAACACCTGCAGCCGCCGACATTGTCATATCTCCCAGTTCAAGAAGACCGCGGTACACATAGGTGTCAATGGTATTGGTCACTGAAAACAATGCGCCCGAGTTTTGCGGAACCTGATAAAACAGACCGAAATCCGAATAAAAAATCCGCCCGACCGCCAGCAGAACCATCATGATAATCGTTGATTTAAGCAACGGAATCGTAATTTTCATTATCTGCTGCCGCCTGGTTGCGCCGTCAATAGCCGCCGCTTCATATAAAGTTCTGTCAAAACTGATAATCGTCGCCAGATAAATGATACAGGTATAGCCCACGCCCTTCCAGCTGTTGACAAAGATGAGGATAAGCGGCCAACAGTTTTTTTCCTGATACCAGGACACCGGCCCCTTCCCTAACGCGGCAAGAACAGAATTATTGACATAGCCGTTTTCCGGGGACAAAAACGCATAAACCAGATAGCTGACAATAACCGCCGACAGAAGATACGGCAGCAAAATCACCGACTGATAGAAAGTTTTGACTCTGGTCGTCAGTTCGGAGAGGATGATGGCGACAAAAATAGATAAAACCGTATTCACCACAATAAACGCCAGGTTATAGCAGATCGTATTTCTTGTTATGACAAACGCATCCCGCGTAGCGAACAGATACTTGAAGTTCCTGAATCCAGCCCATGGTGACCCGTAAATTCCAAGCTTTGCACTGTAATTCTTAAATGCCAGTATAATACCCGGCATCGGCATATAGTTGTTGATGATAAGATACGTCAGTCCCGGCAGCGCCATCAGGTAGATCGGCAGACTTCTTTTCAGATTCCTGCGCCGGATTTTCTTTTTATGCTCCTTTTCTTTTTGTAACAGTCCCTGCCCCTGCGCACCCATGCACATTTTATCTCCACTCCCAGACATTATTTTCCCTCCGGGCTGTTTTTCGGCCTCCACCCCCAGCTGCCCCTGCAGACTGCCGCAGAGCGCCCCATCAACGGCCCTTTTCCGTAGTACTGTCGCGATGCCCTCCCCCACTGCTCTCTCTGAAGTGATAGATGGGAAGAAGTTCCTCCTTGATCTGCAGCGTCATTCCCGGATTCTCGCAGGCATACTGTAAAATATCCATTGTTTTTGCCGCCATTTCCATCGACGGAACTGCTATGCAGGACAGCGTCGGCTCATGAGACCGCAGGAAGTCCGAATCTTCAAAAAAAATCAGACGGAGTTCCTCCGGGATCCTTACGCCGCTTTCCTTGCAGGCTGCCATAATTCCGGGGGCAAGTCTGCAGTCCATCACAAGCCAGACCTCCGGCACCTTAAGCTGCCTAATCAGCCGCATTGCCACGGCATAGCCACTGTCCCGGTCGGCACGCTCTACTCTGACCATCGATGACTCATCGATCGGAATTCCCGCTTCCCGGCATCCAAACGTAAATCCCGCCTCCACGATGCGTTCCGCGCGACTTCCCTTCACAAAGCCGATCTCCGATGCACGGCGCACTTCCCCCGCCCGCACCATTCTTGAAAGATTTTCTCCCGCACGAAAATCATCAATCCGAACATAATGGAATCTGGCAGAATCTCTCCCGATCAAAACAATCGGAACATCGTAGTCTCTTTTTTCCAGCTCATCCTGCTCCTCCTCGCTCAGTCCGCTGATTACCACTCCCGAATAAAGCGACGCGGAAATTTTGTCCAGACACCGGGCAAATGTCCCGGGTTCATAGGGTTCAATTACCAGCTGGATCTTTCTCCCCCTCTCCAGGGCTGCCTGATGCAGCCCCAGAAGAAAGGTCCCTACGCGTTCATTCATAATATCAGAGCGCCAGAACACACAGAACACCAGAGGGTTCTCAGCCGCTTTTTCCATACGGCTCCGCCTTGTCTCCGCGCTCGAATGATAATGCACCGCCCTGGCATACGCAAGAATCTTCTCCTGTGTATCCCTGGCTATCCGAAGCGCATCGCCATTGCCGTTCAAAGTCGCGGAAACCGTTGCCGCAGAAACGCCAATTGCTTTGGCTATATCGCTGATACGAACCGTATTTCTACCCATCTCTGCCGTCCTTGTCTCCCGGCCTGCTCTGCCTTGCCTGTCAATGTCGCCCATCTTTCTCCTGGACAGCCAGCCGGATCATATTCCAGGAATAGGGCCTGAGCACAGTCTTCAGGTATCCGCTCTCCAGCCTGCCGTCTGCCGTAATAACAGGCCGAATCCGATTCGGAGATTCAAATGTGTTTTTCACACCCTTCTCCCCTGTCATTTCCCTTTGCTCCACGAGTTGCAGACTGTCAAATCCCCGCAAATCAACCGTCAGGTCACAAAGCTCTTTTTCGCTGCGGTTAATGAGAAACAGCACCAATTCTCCCTTTTCCTCATCCATTGTGACTGCACTGTCAATATACGGAAGATCTTTATGCCCCGCATACTGCTGATTGTCGTCAATTGCCGCAGCCGGAATATCAAAGCATTCGCAGTCTGTTTTCACCTGCATGGATTCACCATGCCCATAAGTAAGCATATCAGAAAACACATAATATGAGGCAGAATGCCAGACATGATTCCTGTCATTTGCACATAGCGCTGCCAAGCCTCCTGTCATGCAGCCGATTTTCACTCTGTCGGCATGGCGCAGCAATGCCAGCTGTACCGAGGCCATGGCCAGCGCTTCCGTCATATCATCCGCCATCGGCCTGCTGCGAAGCGTCGCATCCATATTGTCAGGATCATGCTCCACATACCTTGTCTCCGGATCCACGTGATAATGCGCCGCGTACAGGCTATGCGGATAGCTTCCATAATGTATCGGTTCGAAAGGACGCACCATAGAACCATACTCATCAAAGGAGAGCATCATTGTCTTGGTCGAACGGAGCTTCGTTCTGATCAGATCGCACAGCGCAATTTCGGTATTGATATAATCCTCAAAATAGACGGCTCCGCCCAGAAGCCCCTTCGTATCGCCCGGCTCTGCAGAATGATAATGATGCATTGAGATCAGATCAATCGACTCATAGCATTGTTCCAGCACCTTTTCATCCCACTCCGGATAATGCGGCAGGAACGGCGAGGATGAAACGCAGGCTGCCGTTTCTATCGTGGGATCCACCCACTTAAGCGCCTTGGAAACCTCATTAGCCAGAACACCGTACCCCTTCGGGTCCTTTTCCCAGGATCCAATCTGCCAGGGGCCGTCCATTTCATTGCCCAGATACCAGGTTTTAACTCCGTAGGGCCTGTTATGTCCATTTTTTCTCCGCAGATCCGACCAATAGGTATTCCCGGGATGGTTGGTATACTCTATCTCATCAATCGCATCTCTTATAGTGCCTGTGCCGAGATTGATGGTAAGCATCGGTTTTGCTCCAATCAGCTCAGCCCACAGCAGATACTCGTCAAGCCCCATCCGGTTGCTATAATACTGCTTCCATGCCAGATCCAAAACCTGTTTTCTCTCTGCCCTGGGACCGATGGAGCTTTTCCAGTCCCAGCCCGAGACGAAATTGCCTCCGGGCGTCCGGACCGCAGGCACCCCGGCTTCACGCAGACTGTCTATCACATCTCTCCTGAACCCGTGTTCATCCGCCGTCGGATGCCCAGGGTTATACATCATTCCGTTTACGATAGTTCCAATCGGTTCCACGAAGCTTCCATAGAGCCAATCCGAAACCTGACCTGTTACATAAGCCGGGTGTACACTGATCTTCGCTTTGATACTCATCTGTTTCTCCCTGCAGCAAGCCGTCATGGGGCGGAACCGCCCTCATCGCTTTATCAGTTTCTGCGGCGCGTGCCGCCCGTCCATCAGTTCAATTGACTCCGTTCTGCTCCACCCACTGATCCAGCGCCGCCTGCTTGGCCGCAATATAGGTATCAAGTCCTGCCGCCTTCAGCCGTTGCTCCATCTCCGGGATGCCATCCTCAGGGTCAAGGAATCCGTACATCAGCTGATCGCGATACTCCTCATACACATTGGTAAGTGCTGTCAGTTCCGTTGCATACGCACTGTTGTCAAACATAAATCCCATCGCTTTGGAACGCACGGCTTTGTCGTTGAATTCCTCGGTTTTTCTGCCAATGTCAAGGTCGTCGCCAACCCAGACATGCGCAATATACTGGTTTGGGAACTGCCAGTTCATCTGATGAAAATATTCCGCATTCTGAACATCAACACCCTCTGCAAAATCAATATGCCCATCCTCAGTTAAAACATAATCGACGTCCTCCTGCCCCCAGATCAGCAGATTGGACAGCTCAGGATCGGTATAAAGCGCATCCATCAGCTGCATGGCCGCCACAGGATCCTCACAGTTCTGATTGATATTCCAGATCACGCTGGCACAGCCGGAGGATTTGAGTACATTATCCTCGCACTGAAATACAATCATCGGTCTGCCGCACTCCGCAGAAATCTGATTGATATAACCGGGCTTGGCCTGTGCCATCATACACATCGCCGCACCGCTCTTTACTCGCACATTCATCGAAACCTGCGTATCCGACAATGCATCCTTTGAGATATATCCCTTTTGATTCCAATCATAGATCTGGCTTATTCTAGTTTTGAATTCATCTGAGGCGAACAGATCCTCCACTTTCAGACTGTCCGGATTTAAGAGGACTCCAAAATCATCTCCGCCAAGCTCATCGACCATCATTCCCTGTCCCACAAGATTCGGACCAGGGGCAAACACCGGAATATCCGGAATGCCTGCATGCAGTCTGGCAAAAATATCATCTATCGTTGCCGCATCGGTATGAATTGTTTCATGATCGTCTTCCGTATACATGGACTCATAGTCATATCCGATCTGATCCAGATATTCTTTACCGATACAGTAGGCACAGGGGCCGATCGCAAAGTCCTTGACAGGCGGGAGGCCATACAGCTTGCCCCCGACCCTGCAGGCATTGATATATTCCGGTCTCAGCTGAGAAAGAATGCCCTGTCCGTATTGAGACAGGAGATCATTTTCCTCCAGATCCATGCAGTAGTCATCATTCACGCAGGATGTGTAGCCAAGCATATTCGCCCAGAAAATGTCGCACTTCTCACCGGAAGAAAGCATCAGCCGGCAGTTCTGGCGGTAGGATATATCCATAACCGTCATTTCTACCTCAAGGGCGAGCTTTTCTCTGAGCTTCTCATTTAGCGCCTGCTCCACGCGCGAAACGCCTGCCGGAGCCCCCTGAAAAGAGCACCACACCATGGCGACCTTGCTGTACTGCCCAGTTTCTTCCGCCCTGGCTCTGCGCTCTGCGATCGCCTGCGCCGGGGCATCTCCGCTGTTTTTCGCAGCTTTTGCTGTATCGGATGCCTCTTTGGTATCCGCGCCCGCCGCCCCGCCGGAATCCGCCGTCTGTCCTCCTGAAGCGCCGCATCCTGTCATCAGCATCAACGCTGCCAGAACCGCTGCCATCGTCCTACGTTTCATTTCATCATCCTCCTGTCCTTATGATAAAAACATTTTTATACAGTCTCCGCCGCATAAATATCCTTAATCCATCTCCCGCTTCGAAGCCTGTACATACACACCGCACACTTGATGATCTGGTCGATTTTCATAAAGAAATAGATCCAGAAAGCCGGAAGCTTCCAATAAAGTCCCGCCAAAATCCCCAGCGGCACAGAAGCCGCCCACAGGAAGAAAACATCGGCAAACATCAGAAACTTTGTATCCCCTCCTCCGCGAAGCACTCCCTTAGTAAGAATGGAATTGGCCGACTGAAAAATCAGCAGAAAGGCTACTGCATGCATCAGATCCAGCGCAATCGCTCTTGTCTCCGGCATCACCCTGTAAAATCCTGTAACCGGTCTGCTGATGCACAGTATTACGAGACAGGCAATCACACCCAGCGCCGTTCCCAAAAAAGTGAACCAGTACCCCTCTGCGAAAGCCTGTTCTCTCCTTCCTTCTCCCAGGGTATTGCCCGTAATAATGCAGCCGGCCTGACTGACTCCCTGCGTAAGCACCATAGTCAGCTGCTGTGTGACAAAGGTGATCGAATTCGCCGCAACAAAGCCCGCACCGATTCTTCCCATAATCATGGCAACCGCGCTGTTGCCGAACGCCATCAGTGAATCGGAAACAATCACCGGCACACTGATCCTCAGATATTCCGGAAGAATCGTTCTACAGGAAAAAAAGAGATCGTTAACCCGGTAGCGGATTCTCGCATCAAAGAAAAAAAAATATCCTCCGAGAATCACAAGCTCTACCGCCCTCGCAATGAGAGTCCCCAATGCCGCCCCCGCCGTCTCAAGTCTCGGCGCACCCAGATTTCCGAATATGAAGATCCAGTTGCACAGAAGATTCACCGAAAAAGAGGAGCAGGCACTAAGGAGCGGAATTCCGGCTAATCCGACGCTGCGCAGAGCAATGCTCAGCGTCAGAGAAAAGCCCGTTAAAAGATAAGAAAGCGCCGATAAACGAAAATATCCCACTCCGTCCTGTATGACATCCGCTTCCGGAGTATAGACACGCATAATCTGCGTCGGCGCAAGAAGCGTCACAAGCGTAAATACCATCCCTACCGCCGCGCAAATCCGCAGCATGACCGTCACAGTCTGCCTCAAAGAGCACAGTTCCTTCATTCCCCAATAGCGCGACATCATAACGGATGCGCCCATCCCGATGCCCATGCAGCATATGTGATAAATTCCAATAAACTGGTTGGCTAGTGCCGAACTTGACAAGGCAGTTTCTCCGAGTCTGCCCAGCATAACCGTATCCAGCATATTGACGCCTATCGTGATCATGCTCTGCAGTGCAACGGGAAACGCAACACGCCCTGCCCGGCTATAAAACTCTGCGTCTCCTATATATCTCTTTGCGAATCCAAAACGCGTCATACAAGATCCTTTTTGCTAAATATTAGCTTTTAACAGCTTTAACATTTTGTAATTATATAATACTTCTCCTCTCTTTTGCTGTCAAATAATTATACTATATCTCTTTATTATTATTTAATTTTGTCATAATTGCATAATTTATTTTAATAGTCATTGTTACTATTTATGTTTATCTTTTTGCCTTTGCTAATATTGCTGATATTATTGCTGTCGCATTTCAAAAAATAGATAAAAACAAAGGAATGCCCGTTACCGAAACTCCGTCTTTCGGATTTAGCACTATAATAGTTTAGGACTTTATTCAGAGGCCATATCTCTCAAACCAGCGTAATTGCTGGCTTTTTTTATTTTGTGAAAGCTTGACAAAATCTTTTGTTTTCTCTTGTG
>NZ_LR130581.1 GCF_900625025.1 Lachnoclostridium sp. Marseille-P6806 | reverse complement strand
CAGATGACACAAACAGCGTATTTTCAAGGTATTTTGCACTATCTGTTGAAGGCCAGCAGGTGAATTTATAGAGATCAGGACTGATTTAGCCCGCTTTCTATTAACGTAATTTTTGAGGTTTCAGTGTTATAATATAAGCGAAGCAGATATAATTCTTTCCTGGAGTAAAGATGAAATAGATTTTTATAAATGGTCAGCGGGTATTTTGGGCGAATATCCGATAACAAAAGAGAAGTTTGATTTTGTGAATAATCTAATGGCTTTTACATCTATTGAAGATGATGAGACAGTAGGTTTTTTTACAATGAGAAGACCTTCAGAAAGCTTTGATGAGTTAAGGTTTGGCTTTGTAGTTGTTGATCCTTCAAAGCGTGGCAAAGGATACGGCAAGAGAATGCTTCAGTTAGGTTTAAAGTTTACAATAAATTTATGGTGCAAAAAAGTTTCGTTAAGTGTTTTTGAAAATAATGAATCTGCATATTTCTGTTACAAATCAATAGGCTTTGATGATGTCATTCTTGATAAGACAGAAATATATTATGTTTTGGGAGAAGAATGGAAATGTAAAGAATTGATGATTGAAAATCGATAGTTCCCAGTTTGTCGAGCTGAATAAAATTAGATATTGAGGATATAGGGCGATAGAAAGTAAAACATCTATCGTCTTTTCTTATGCAAAAAATTAAAAAGAGAGGAGGTGTGAGAAGTGGAATTTGATTATTTTTACAATCGTGACGGAGACCGTTTCAGCTACTATATGCTACCGAAAATCATAGTAACTGATGAAAGGTTTAAGAACTTATCCTCGGACGCAAAGATTTTATATTCTTGCCTATTGGAGCGAACAAGTCTGTCTTTCAGAAATAAATGGCTTGATGAAGAAAACAGAGTATATATCATCTTCACTGTGGAAGAGATTATGGAGACTTTAGGAAGATCCAATAAGACGGCAGTCAAAATTCTTAACGAGCTTGATAGTACCTCAGGCGGTATAGGACTTATCGAAAGAAAGAAACGGGGGCTTGGAAAGCCCAATATCATCTATGTTAAAGACTTTATGAGCGTATTTCGCTCCGAGTGTAAAAATTACACTTCAGAAGTGAATAATTTACACTCCAGAAGTGTAGAAACTACACCTCAAGAAATGAAGAATGTACACGGAAGTAATCTTAATAGAAATAATACTGAATATAGTAATCCTGATATGAGTTTAGGGAAAACTTGCGAATGTAAGGGTCTATACGTAGCTTATGTAGAAATGCATAAACCACGGTCGTGGGGTATGTGGGGTAAAGTAAAAATCCATGTTATGAAATACCCTATTGTGTTACGCCTATACAATTTCCACAAAGCAAGTACGAGTACCGAATTCGGGACTTGTAGATATAGGAAACGGTAAGTACAGGTATCTTACGGAAAGAGAGTGTTTAAGACTTATGGGCTTTGATGATGAAGATTTTGATAAGATAAGAGCCATTTATCCGAAAAGACCGGGCAAAACATCATCTATATTGTATAAGCAAGCGGGTAACAGCATTGTGGTGGATGTGCTTGAGGCAATTTTGAATGAAATATATAGGAGGCAAAACTGTTTTCATCGACGCCAGAAATCTCGGCTATATGGTGGATCGGAAGCATCGCGACTTCACCGATGAGGATATTGCCAAGATCGCTGATGCATTTGCTGCTTTCCAAGATGGGACGCCGGAAGATGTGAAGGGATTCTGCGCTGTTGCCACTCTGGAAGATATAGCAAAACAGGATTACATACTCACACCCGGTCGTTATGTCGGCATCGAGGAGCAGGAAGATGACGGAGAAGAGTTTGAAGAGAAAATGCTTCGCCTGACTTCTGAACTCTCTGAAATGTTTGAACGGTCACATGAGCTGGAGGATGAAATCCGGAGAAAGCTGGGGGCGATTGGGTATGAAATCTGATTGGATGGTAAAGAAGCTTTCAGACATAGCTGAGTTTAATCCCCGGGAGAGTCTTGTCAAGGGAACTATCGCAAAGAAGACTGCGATGGAAAAACTACAACCATTTACAAGAGATGTCCCATCATTTGAATAGGAAGCTTTTTCCGGCGGTACGAAATTCAGAAATGGCGACACTATAATGGCAAGAATAACTCCGTGTCTTGAAAACGGAAAAACTGCTAAAGTGTCTTGCCTCAATGATGGCGAGATCGGTTTTGGTTCGACAGAGTATATTGTGTTTCGAGCCAAAGAGGACGTAAAAGAGGACTACCTCTACTATTTGGTTTGTAGCCCTGCGGTTCGAGAGCCAGCAATAAAATCAATGGTCGGCTCTTCTGGTCGACAGCGTGTACAAACCGATGTTGTACAAAACCTTGAAATAGAAATTCCGCCGACCGAGGAGCAAAGGAAAATAGGAAAGCTTCTTAAGAATCTAGATGACAAAATTCAGCTTAATGCGGAAATAAACGAGAATTTACTTCAGCAGGCATCTTCGATATATCAAGCATGGTTTGAGGATTTTACCCTGTCGGATGGTTCTTGTCCTTCGTCTTGGAAGCAAAGAACCTTAGCTGACATTGCTGATATTACGAGCGGAAAGCGTCCTCCAGTCAAATCATCACAAAAAACAGATTCCGCTGCTATTCCTCTTGTTGGTGCTGCTTCGGTAATGGGATATACTACCGAAGCTAACCATACTGACAAAATACTTGTCACTGGTCGAGTAGGAACACATGGTGTGGTTCAGCGTTTCAACTCGCCATGCTGGACTTCTGATAACACGCTGGTTATTACAAGTGACCTCTACGAGTATACTTTCCAAATTCTTCAAAGAATCGACTACCGAGCTATGAATCGTGGTTCTACCCAGCCTCTAATCACCCAAGGTGATATGAATAAAGTGTCGATTCTAATACCGGATAAAGAAACGCTTTTGAATTTCGAGGCACTTGTCGGACAACTTATGGAACAGTATCAGGCAAATTTGCTTGAAAGTGGAAAACTTGCCGAACTGAGAGATACCCTTTTGCCACGCTTAATGTCTCCGACCTCGACCTTTAGGCTGCTAAATTCTCGTTTATGGGATTGGATTAAAATATTACAGAGGTGAAAATCTATGGGTAATGAAGATAAAGGTCAGATAATTATATATCAGTCAGACAATGGAAAAACTTCTATTGATGTTCGCCTTGAAGATGAAACTGTATGGCTAACACAGGCTCAAATAGTGGAATTGTTCCAGTCGAGCAAGGCCAATGTAAGTGAACATATCAAAAATATATACGATGAAAATGAATTGGACAGAGAGTCAACTGTTCGGAAATTCCGAACAGTTCAAAGAGAGGGAGAAAGAACTGTTACCAGAGAACTGACATACTACAATCTTGACATGATTATTTCTCTTGGTTATAGGATTAAGTCCCTTATAGCTACGAGATTCAGACGCTGGGCAACGGCTATTTTAAAAGAATATATGATTAAGGGCTATGCTCTTGATGATAGCAGGCTAAAAGGTAATGGCGGAGGTCAGTACTGGAAGGAACTTCTTGATAGGATTCGTGACATTAGATCCAGCGAAAAAGTACTGTATCGACAGGTTTTGGATCTATATGCGACGAGTGTTGACTATGATTCAAGAAGTAATGAATCTATCGCTTTCTTTAAAATGGTACAAAATAAACTACATTATGCAGCACATGGTCATACTGCAGCAGAAATCTTATATGAACGCACTGACGAGGATCATTATCTGACCACAGCCCAGCTGATGGAGATCCTCGAAAAGGAATACGGTATCAAGGCCCACCGGCAGACGATTCCTGCGGATGTGGCAGCTCTGCGCTCTTTTGGCATGGAGATCCAGGAAGTGATGTCCTCCCAGAAGCGCTATAATCTGATCAGCCGCGAGTATGATATCGCGGAGATCAAGCTGCTGATCGATGCGGTGGAATCCTCCAAGTTTATCACCAAGAAGAAAAGTGAAGAACTGGTGGCCAAGCTCTCCAAGATGGCTGGCCGGAACCAGGCCGAGAATCTGAAGCGGAACATCGCTGCGGAGGATCGTATCAAATACGATAACGAGAGCATTTACCTGATCATCGACGGTATCAATGAAGCTATCAATGCCGGAAAGCAGATATCCTTCCTGTATTTCAAGTACGATGTCCGGAAGGAGCCACGGCTGCGCAATGACGGCAAGTCGTGGGTATTCAGCCCTCATAAGCTCGTATGGAACGGCGATTTCTATTACATGGTCGGCGTGTTCGATAACAGAAAGAGGGTCGGCACCTTCCGCGTGGACCGGATCATGAGACGTCCGGATATTCTGGAGGCCGATGCGCTGCCCTTCCCGGCGGACTTCGATTTCGATAAATACCTTCAGACCAGCTTCCGGATGTATGGGACGAAGTTCACCACAGTGGATCTCATCTGCAAAAACGATGTCATGGATGCGATCCTGGACAAATTCGGCAAGGATATCACCACCTACTGCTATGACATGGAGAATTTCCGCGCAGAGGTGGATGTCGTGCCCAGCAGCGTGTTCTATTCATGGGTATTTGGCTTCGGTGGCGATGTTGTGATCAACGGACCGGCCAATGTCAAAGAAGAGTATAAGCAGCTGGTGCAGAAAGTGGCGGAAGGACTTCAGACATAAAACGTTGCGAAGGGAGACGTTATGGCTCGGCAAAGCGTCTTTGATATGAAGGTATCAAAAGTCTATCCGCTGCTTTTGCAGAAGATCCGTTGGCTGGACAAACTGGTGGATGATCTTGCAAAGGGCAAGCCGATGGAAAAGGTGCTTCCCTGAACAGGTTTGCCGGAATCGTAAAGGAGATGCTATATGTTCAGAGAAATGCTCAGAAAGAAACAGCAACTGTCCGAGACGGAGTGCATCGATATCCTGAGAACACAGCTGCGAGGTGTCCTCTCCGTCCTGGGGGATGACGACTACCCCTATGGCATGCCCATCAACCACTGCTTTTGTGAGGAAGACGGGAAGCTCTATTTCCACGGCGGGAAGAAAGGTCATAAGATCGACTCCATGAAGCGGCATAACAAGGCATCCTTCTGCGTCTATGATGAAGGCTTCCGCCGGGATGGCGAATGGGCGCTGAATATAAAGTCGGTCATCGTTTTCGGACGGATCGAGTTTGTTGAGGATCAGGAAAAGGTGTACCGGCTTTCCGCAGAATTAAGCCGCAAATTCACTGGTGACGAGACCTATATCCAGGATGAGATCAAGCTCTGCAAGGCATCAAAAATGTGAAAACTGAGCCGCAGAAGGATAAACGTAATAAGAGGACCCCTGGCAAGACTATGTTTATATCGAACGTCTTCACGAAACACCAGAAAACACCAGAAAGCCGTAAGATTGACAAGCATGAAGCGCTTGGTTAGAATAAAGTTAGCTTTGTATAACCCAATGACAAGAGGTGGTGATAAGAGTGATTCTGTCCTATCCAAATCCCAGATATGTCCCCACATCTGTCAATATACATTCATCAAGTCTTCCACAGAAAGCCAGCAAAGTTGATGAGTCCAACTACCGCATTTCACGTGATATGCTTATTGGAACATATGATAATGTCGAGGTAGCGCCGGGGCTTGTTCTGACGATTTCAGATTTTGTCGCCCATGATGATATTGAGATGACAACAACGCATTCAGATCTGAGCTTGTTTCAGATTTCTTTCTGTATGGAGGGACAGATGGAATGGACATACAAGAAAGACGGTCTTATTTATCCGTTCTGCATTGGAGCTCAGCAAAGTCAGGTCAGATATGGTGTGATTCAGGAATGCAAAAGCAAAATAGCAAAAAACAGACGGTTCCAGAGCATCAGCATCACGGTGGAAGAAGGTGCCTTTGGCAGCATTCTATTCATCATCCGGGAACGCGGTGCGTTGTTTGATATGAACAAAAGCCTCCCGGCAAAGCTTTATACATACACGCCCAATGTTGCGAAAATCCTGGCAGAAATCATGGGCTGCAACCTGCCGGATGATCTCAAAAAAATATATCGTCACGGAAAAGTATTTGAGCTTTTGGCTGTGTATTGCGATGAAGTTATCTGCCGGTCACCACGGAATGATTTCGGCATCCGTATAAGCAGTAATGACTATGCCGCTCTTTTGAAAGCCAGAGATATTATCAGTAAAAACTTTGCACATCCGCTTACAATTTCAGGGGTGGCCAAAACAGCAGCGATTAACGAACAGTTGCTAAAAGAAGGCTTTAAGCATTGCTTTGGTGTGACCGTCAATGAATATATCGTGCAAAAACGAATGGAAACCGCCCAAATGCTTCTGAAAAAAGGACAGTATACCGTTCATGATGTCGCCTGGATGGTTGGCTATTCCCACGCGGGTTATTTTATCAATCTTTTTCGTAAGCATTATGGAATATCCCCAGGAGAAATGCTAAAAACAAATAAATAACCGTTTCCTCATTGCCTCATGCGCCCGATGGATGCGTGAGGTTTTTCTTTTTGTGACATGAAAACTTCGGAATGTGACACGCAGAGAGACGATCTATAGGTATGCTTAAATAAGTTAGTAATTCCTAACTAAATTTATAAGGAGGTACTCCAAATGAGTAATACAAAAGAAAACCGGATGAAGACGAAAGACATTGCCATGATCGGCATCTTTGGCGCATTGCTTTTTGTCATTACAATGCTGACTGGTTCCCTGATGGCGTTGAGTATGGCCGTACAGATGTATTCGGTTGCAACTATCGCCCTTCTTTCCGCACCTTTGTATATGCTTGTGATGTCCAAAGTACATAAGAAAGGCGCCGTCATTGGTATTTGCTCTCTTGTAGGAATCCTTTGGGTACTTTTCGGCGGCTTCTTTGTTTTGATTTGGATGATCGCTCTTGGGATCGTCGGCGAAATCATTGTGAGCAAAACACAGTATCAGAACTATAAGACTCTCACCATTTCTTTCGGATTGTACACAGTTGCGTATTATCTCGGCGCGATTGCTCCAATTTACTATTATCCCGCCTATGTTTACAGACTGGGCTATCCTGCGGAGACATCTGATGCGCTGATTGCCACCGCTCATACGCCTGTCGGATACATAGCCATTCCCGTAACAATTGCAGCTATTATCCTGGGTGCTATCATTGCAAAATCGCTCCTGAAAAAGCATTTTGAAAAAGCCGGTGTAGTATGATGTATCGCATTGACCCACGGATTCTTATTGTTCAAATTATAGTGTCCGGGGCATGCATCTTCTGGATTTTTTCGCCGGTGGGGATGGCCGTTGAAACAGCATTTTTAATGGGCTTTTTGCTTTATCTTCGCCGGCCAGAAGAGGCGGTCAGGCTCGGACTCTGGTTTTGTTTTATTGTCGGGCTGTATGCGCTGGCAATTCATTTGGGCGTACCACAGGCGATTGAAAGGCCGGTTTTTTTGCTGCGAAAGATGTCTCCGCTGATCGGGGTCATTCTGCTGTCGTTAAAAAGCATGAGTGTAAGTGAGCTGATGGCTGGGCTGCAAAAACTGCGTTGTCCAAAATCAACCTCGCTTGCGCTGGCAATCGCCCTGCGTTTCATACCTACGATCCGACAGGAGCTATCTCAGATCAAGGATGCCATGAGAACGCGGGGCGTTCCGTTGACGCTCTCAACCTTTTTGAAAGCTCCTGCTCTAACGGCGGAGTACATGCTTGTCCCTTTTATGATGCGCTGCGTCAAGGTTGCGGACGAGCTGGCGGCAGCAGCCGTTACAAGAGCGATAGAGAATCCAGCGCCCAGGGGGATGCGTATCCCTATGAAAATAAGAATCAGGGATATATTCTATTTGCTGCTTGTTGTCGGTAGTAACTTGGCAGCATTATCATGTGGACGTTTCGCGCTGTTGTGAGGTTCGGCATGAATATCATAACAATCAAAGACCTCTGCTTCCGGTACGAGGTGGCCTCGCAGGAAGACGCGCTGAAAAATGTCAATCTGCAAATCCAACAAGGCGAGTGTCTTGTTCTGACAGGGGAAAGCGGTTGCGGAAAGACAACCTTGATCCGCTGCCTGAATGGGCTGATCCCCGGATTTTATGAAGGAAAGCTGTCAGGGAAACTGTATTTCAGGGAAACATCTTATGAAGGACTTGAACAACATGAGATCAGCGCACACATAAGCACAGTCTTTCAAGACCCCCGTTCACAGTTCTTTACCGTCAACTCCACAGACGAAGTTGCGTTTGGCTGTGAGAATCTGTCCTTCTCTACGGAGAGGATCAACGAAAATGTTGAAAAAGCCTTCTCGTATCTGAATATCGAAAGGCTGAAAGACAGAAGCCTTTTTGCACTGTTCAGCGGGGAAAAACAGAAACTTGCGGTGGCCTCGGTGTACGCCATGTCTACGGATGTGATCCTGTTGGACGAGCCCACGGCAAATCTTGATGAAAGTTCCATTCAGGATATGAGCAAAATGCTGTCCGCGCTGAAAGCCGAGGGAAAAACGCTGATCGTATCAGAGCACCGGCTGTCGTGGCTTGACGGGATCGCAGACCGATATGTGTATATGGCGCAGGGAGAGATCAGGCAGATATGGAGCGCAAAGGATGCCAGAAGTCTGTCCAAAGATGAACTGAGGCAATATGGCCTGCGGAGCTTGTGCGAGGATGATGTTCCCCTCCGGCCTGATTCGTCTGACGGAGGGGAACATGAACTGTCTTGTGAAGGGCTGACCGTGTCTTATGGCAGACAGAGAATTATCCATGATATGACGTTCCGGCTTTCCTGGGGAAAGCAAGGGAAAATCGTCGTGATCGTCGGAAAGAACGGCACGGGAAAAACAACGCTTGCAAAGAGCCTATGCGGGCTTCTGGCACCAAGTGGCGGCATGATTACCTTAAATGGAAATAAAGTCGGCGTGAGAGAGCTGTGCAAAAACACATATATGGTTATGCAGGACGCTGACTATCAGCTTTTTACGGAGAGCGTTTTACACGAGATACAGCTTGCAGGCCGCAAGCGTCATTCAAAATGCCAAGAAGACGATCCTCAGAGAATTACAGAAATTCTAAACCGCTTCGGCCTTGAGGGATATAAGGAGCGCCACCCGCTTTCGCTCTCCGGCGGGCAAAAGCAGCGTGTCACGATTGCTGCGGCATTAGCCGCCGGAGCGAATGTCCTGGTGCTGGACGAGCCCACCAGCGGCCTGGATGGACGCAATATGCAAAATCTGAAAGAAGCTCTGCGGGAGATAAAAGCTCAGGGCAAATTAATTCTTATCGTGACGCACGATGCAGAGTTTTCGAACGACTTAACCGATCAAACAATAATGCTTTCGCAGCAGGAGGAAGTCATTGTGAACAAAAGAGAAAAAAGAGAATCCCCGCTGAAAGGAATTCTGCGCTTTGCAAAACAGCGGAAATCGTTGATACGCATCTCCGTTGTACTGTCCGTTTTATCGTCAGCCTTTGGCTTGCTGCCCTATATTTCCGTTGCAGTTTTGTTGGGGAAAGCATTAGAAAGTCAATTGACATTCGCATGGACTGTTGGGCTTTCGCTGTCTGCGCTGCTGGGGTATTTTCTCAAATTTTATCTTTTCTCAAAATCCACTTTGTGCTCCCATAAGGCAGCGTACGAGATCATTCGCAACATACGCTGTGCGATCATGAAAAAGATGTCGAAGATGTCCATGGGCGCGGTGCAGGAAAAGGCGTCCGGGGAGTTCAAGCAGCTTGTGATCGACGACACGGACCGCCTGGAGGGGCAGATTGCCCATGCGATCCCCGAAATGACTGCGAGCATTTTAATCCCCCTGATGGTCTTTGCTTACCTGCTTTTTGTGGACTGGCGCATGGCTCTTGCTTCTCTTGGCTCGGCGATTCTCGGCAACATTATCCTTTACAGCATGATGTTTGGGCGCGGAGAAATGATGAAGGAATATATGAGCGCAAACGGAAACATGAATGCGACAATCGTTGAATATGTGAACGGCATGGAGGTCATTCGCATGTTTAACCAAACGGCATCCTCCATGGGCCGCTTCAAAGCTGCTGTGTTGAAGGTGCGGGACGTTACCACGGCGTGGTACAGGCATTGCTATCCGTATATGAGTATTGGCCAGACCGTTATGACTTCCAGCATTTCCTTTGTTCTCCCTGTCGGTGCCGCAATCCTGTCACGCGGAGCTGCGACGCTGAACGAAGTCATCTTATGCCTGCTTTTGTCTATGGGGCTCGCAGGCTCCTTGCAGGCCATGATTGAGTTTTGGCAGGACATATCGGCAATTTATGAAATCCAGCCGCGTATCCAGGCACTTCTGGACGCGGAGGAGCTTCCTGTCCCAAAGGAGTCCAAACATCCAAATGGAGCCGAGATTGAGTTAAAGGACATTCATTTCAGTTATGGGGATGCCGAGGTTATTCATGGTGCATCCTTTACGGCAAAGGAGGGAACGGTCACGGCACTCGTCGGCCCATCCGGATCAGGAAAGTCAACTTTGGCGAAGCTCATTGCCCGTTTTTGGGATGTAAACGCGGGGGCGATACAGATTGGCGGCGTAGACGTCAGGCATATTTCCCTGTCCGAGCTTTCCGATCAAATCAGCTACGTTTCACAGGATAATTTCCTCTTTAACATGAGTTTACGGGACAACATACGCATCGGAAAACCGGACGCTTCTGACGAAGAAGTGGAACAAGCTGCCGAACAGGCAGGCTGCGGAGAGTTTATAAAGCAGCTTTCACAAGGGTATGATACGAGCGCCGGGGACGCCGGATCGAGATTGTCGGGAGGAGAAAGACAGCGCCTTGCGATTGCAAGAGCGATCCTAAAGGACGCTCCCATCGTAATTCTTGATGAAGCAACCGCGTTTACAGACCCCGAAAACGAGGATAAGATACAGCGGTCTATTGATCGGCTTACAAAGGGGAAAACCCTGATTGTCATTGCACATCGTTTATCCACTATCATGTATGCCGATCAGATCATTGTTCTGGAGGATGGGGAAATCTCTGCAAAAGGAACCCATGAGCAGCTTCTTTCATCCTCACAGACCTATTTGGCTATGTGGAAAGCTCATATTTCCGCCATGGATTGGAGTATTAGTCAGGAGGTGACACAGGCATGCTGAATGTAGTCAGGAGAGTTCTTCGGCTCTCCGGTGATCTGTCCAAAAAAATATACGTCGGTTTTATTTGCAGTTTCCTTGATTCCGTCGTAACAATGTTCCCCATGGGGGCTGTGTTCTATGTTCTTTCAACGCTGCAAGCAGGCGCTTTGTCCGGGCAGGATTGGAAGACGATCCTTTGTATTTTAGGGGGCTCCCTGCTCGCACGAATGGTTTTCAAATATGGAATACATAGTTTACAGAGTGCAGCAGGCTTTGAGTTCGTGGCGCGGGAACGGCTTACCTTGGGCGACAAACTGAGAAATGCTGCAATGGGCTTCTTCCATGATCGAAACATGGGAGACATCACGGCAAGCGTCACAACGGATCTGAATTTCCTTGAGAATTATTCCATGCACGTCCTTGACCGCATCACAACCGGCATGGTGAGCATGGTAATTATCAGTGCCTTTATTCTATGGTTTGACTGGCGGATTGGATTGATCTTTATCCTTGGCGCCCTCTGCTCCTTTTTGGTATATGGTCGAATGCAGGTAAAAGGCAAAGAATTAACCGCAAATCAACGCCGTGTCCAGGCAGAGGCCGTAGAAGCTACGCTTGAATATGTGCAGGGAATTTTTGTTATTAAATCGTTCAACATGGAAGAGAAGAATCTGAGTGGCATAGAAACAACGTATGACAAGACCGCTGACGCTTCCTATGCTTTGGAACGGGCTTTTGCACCGATGAACGTCGCCTATTCTATGGTGTTTCGCGTAACGGCATGCGCTATTATGCTGGCTGCCCAATTCCTTTCCTTGCGGGGAGAAATAGATTTTCCCACTTTGGCCGTGATCCTGATTGCCTCCTTTTCCATCTTTGCGCCGGTTGAAGTCATGGGTCAGCTAACGCCCATGATACGCTCTATGGAGGCGTCGCTTGATCGTGTGGAACAGATCAAGAAGGAAAATGATATAGATGATGGCGGCCGGGATATTGACCCTGCATCCTTTGACATTGACTTTCAAGACGTCAGCTTTTCTTACGATCAGGGAGTAAAAGCATTGGAGCACGTCAGCTTTTCCATCCCTGAAGGAAGCATGACAGCTATCGTTGGGCCGTCAGGCAGCGGGAAAACGACAATCACGAGGCTGATTGCCCGGTTTTGGGACGTTCAGGAAGGCTGCATTCTGATAGGCGGTCACGATGTGCGGGAATTTACTTCGGACAGTCTTCTGAAAAACATGAGCATGGTATTTCAGAATGTCTACCTTTTCAGGGATACTATCGAAAACAATATAAAGTTCGGATGCCCGGACGCTACCCATGAACAGGTTGTAGAAGCGGCACAAAAGGCTCGATGTCATGATTTTATCAGCGCATTGCCGAAGGGGTATCAAACAATGGTCGGTGAGGGCGGCAGCACTCTGTCAGGTGGAGAGAAACAGCGAATCTCCATAGCAAGAGCGATCTTAAAAGATGCCCCCATTGTACTTTTGGATGAAGCTACAGCGAGCGTTGATCCCGAAAATGAAATGCATCTCCAGCAAGCGATCAGCGACTTGGTTAAGAATAAGACTTTAATTGTTATCGCGCACCGCTTATCAACGATCCGGGAGGCAGACCAAATACTTGTGATTGATAATGGGCAACTTGTTCAATCTGGAAAACATCAAGAGTTGATCGAAAAACAGGGGATATATCAAAAGTTTTGGGAAATACGGCAAAACGCAAAGAACTGGCGTGTTGCTGGGTAACGCGAGGTGGAAATATGAAACTTCATGCTTCCGGCGAGGATTATTTTGAAAGCCATTTACATTTTGATAAAAGAAAAAATGAACAACAAGTATACCCTGCACCTGTGCGGGCGTCGACTCTGACATTGCCAAAGCCGAGGCCTGCAAAATGGAGCATGCGATCAGCGACGATTTTTTAATAAGCTCAGGGGACAGGAACAAAACTTGTCCATATGCTGCTACCTGTGATCTTGTGTCGGGAAAGGAAAGAGATCCCTGACCCGCAAGGACACAGTGTTTACTCGCTCAGGGATTATAATATAACGGATAAAGAAGGAATTACTTTATGACATTACGATGGAAAAAGAATTGATCGGATGAGCCGTCTTCTTTTTGTCATCGGGTGAATGCCAAAAGGGCGGGATATCCCGCCCTCCTTGGGACAAAGCGACTATGAGCCGATCATTGGAATATCGACAGACTGCTCTGGACAATGCGATTGACGAAGCGGATGACGTCCTCCCGGCTGTATTTATCATATCCGCCGATGACAACATTCATCAGCCCGTTTGACAGGTGCGTATACAGCATTTCCAAATCATTATCGGTGGCGTGGCGAAGCGGCTTCCTCCATGCCCGGATGCTCTCATCATGGGCAAGGGAGATCATCTGACTGAGAACAGAGGGGCTGGCCCCGCTGAAAATCAATATCTGACAGGCCTCCTCATTCCTTTCGACCATCTCATAGATCGCTTCGATCAGGGCACTTACATCATAAGAGTCCACCAGCTTCAGGAAGCGTTCAAATTCATCGATCAACTCCTGCTCGATGCTTTCCATGAGTGCAAAGCAGTCGCTGTAGTGCGCATAAAAGGTTGCCCGGTTCAGGTCTGCGAGTTCGCAGACCTCCTTTACCGTGATCTTATTGACCGGCTTTTCCTTGAGCAGCGTCAGAAAAGACTGCTTCAATATATGCTGCGTATAACGCACCCTTGCATCTGTCCGTTTCATAAAAACCTCCATACCGAAGCGCCCCGACGAGGTACGTGCCGCAAAATCCGCGCAGGCGGTTTTGCGGCTGCGATTCGGTTTTTTCAACACAAGCGCTTTTTTTGTCGGCTTTCTTTCGTTTCGTCGAATATTGCCGATTGTCACTGGTTTTCAGAAAAATTATACTGGACTTGTGAAAGATAAACAACGTTTGTCTTTTTAGCGAGGTGGTGTTATGTTTTCTAAGTATCTTGTGACAGGAGCAACAGGATTCCTTGGCCGCGCCGTGATTGCAGAGCTCCGTGAAAAAAGTGCGGAGATTTATGCGCTGGTTATGGAAGGTGATCCATTGGCGGGCGAACTGCCGCCGGATGTGTATCAAATCTGCGGAGATGTATGTGATGAGTCTTCGTTGGAGCGCTTCTTTTCCTGTGCGGATCAGCAGACCTGTCTCATCCATTGCGCGGGCATCGTATCGGTTGCCTCACATCCGGGAGACAGGATCTATAAAGTCAATGCAGGCGGAACGAACAACATTCTGCGGCATTGTGAACGCAGCAATATTGAAAAGCTGGTATATGTCAGCTCCGTCCATGCAATCCCGGAAAAGCCGAAAGGAAAAGTGATTACAGAGGATGCCGTGTTTGCCCCGGAACGGGTACGGGGCGATTATGCAAAAAGCAAGGCCATCGCAACGCAGCTGGTTTTTGAGGCGGCAAAACGCGGTTTGAATGCCAGCGTGGTTTTTCCGTCGGGCATCATCGGTCCCGGCGACATTGGAAAAGGAAGCATCACCGGGATGCTGCTGTCTTTCCTCACCGGGAAGCTCCCTTTTGCGGTAAAGGGAGGCTATGATTTTGTGGATGTGCGGGATGTGGCATCCGGTATTGCGGCATGTGCCGAGTATGGCCTTTCCGGGCAGGGATACATTCTGTCCGGGCAGTATGCCTCGATCCGGGATATATTAGAGGCGGCCAAAAGCGCGTTGTCTATTAAACGAACCGTATCTTTCCTGCCGATTTGTCTTGCAAGGCTTGCAGCGCCAATCTATGAAATATGGAGTCTGCGAAAGCATCTGCCGCTTTATTTTACCCCATACGCGATCGATGTTCTGAGCTCCAACAGCCGTTTCAGCCGGAAAAAGGCAGAGGCAGTTCTGCACTATGCCCCGCGCTCTGTAAAAAGCAGCATTCGTGATACGGTGCTGTGGCTGAAAGATAAAATGTAACAGCTTTTTCGACATTCTTCTGGAATATGGCAGACTTGAGGCGGCATCCTGTATGCTGCCGTCACTCGGTTTGATCTCAACTGTTGAATATCACCCCATTTGTCAGTCAGTATGGTTTACTGCTGACGAATGGGGTGATTCTATATGCCCAAGGGGATGGAATTTCTGACACGCACAGGAAAATCAGTTTACAGTAAAGCGGTTTCATTTCGTGATATTCTATTGGCGTCATGACTTTCTGCTTCCTTTGTATGTGTTTGGCTGTGCAATAGCTTATATATTTATTGATCGCCCGAAGAAACGGGATTTTGGAGACTGTCTGGTTTTTCCGATCGCTGATAAAATTATTAAAAAGCAGGGATATGCTTTTGCCAAGAGAAAGGACAGTGTTATCCGGGCGGCAGTCAGATGGGCAGATGTGATCCATTTTGAAGAACCTTTTTCTCTGGAAATGTATATTGGGAAGATCGTGAAGCAGGAAAAGAAACCGCTGACCGCGGCATACCATTTACACCCGGAAAATATCTTCGCCACAATACATTTACGTAAAAATTTGTTCTTTAATTCAATTACGCTTCTTGCATGGCGCAATCTTGTATTCAATCAATGCGTGATCGTACAATGCCCGACGGAGAGCGCGAAGCGGCGCTTGGAGAAATGGCACTGCAAAGCGGAATTACGTGTGATCTCCAACGGGATGCTTCCGGTCAATGCAGAAAGGGCGGAGCCTCCCGTACAGAAAGAAGAGGGAGTATTTCTGCTTGTTTCTACCGGAAGATATTCTGAAGAAAAAGATCAGATTACCCTGCTCAAGGATATGAATTATTCCAGGTATGCTCAAAAAATTCAATTGGTATTGGCGGGAAAAGGCCCGACCGAAAAGAAGCTGCGCCGGATAGCGGACAGATTATTCCGTGACGGTGTTTTACAACACAGGCCGATTTTCGGGTTTTATACACTGCCGGAAATGCAGGCAATTTACCGTCAGAGGGATCTGTATATCCATTGTGCGATTATTGAGGTATCCTTATAAAAATGAAAAGATGCTTGCGGAGAGAATTGACTACTGGCTGAAAGATGATTTCAGGCGCATCAACGAAGCGGAACGCTATAAAATGGAAAGCGAAAAATATGATATTCATCATTCGGTTAAGCGTTTGCAGCAGATGTATCGGGATGCCATACAAGGGAGGCTGCCTGTTGCTCCTGAGTCTCAAAGGATTTGCTGACAAGGCGCCGGAGGGGCCTGGCCGGCACAGCATATGCCGTAAATTTGGAACGATCATTTTGCCGCACCCGCTTGAACAGGAAAACCTCTGTGAGGACAATGAAAACAGAGGTGGAATTTATGGAAAAAGACAAGGCTGATCTCGGGGAAAACAGAATCCTGCGCGGAGAAGACGGCGTGTATCGATGGATTTACGAATTTCCTCTTTTGAAGAACCCGCTCATACTGTTTATGCTGTGGAAGATACTGGCGTTTTCCCTTGGGGGCGTATGGGCTTTTGTGACGCTGCTGTCTCTTGGCGATCCGGGCTTTTGGTGGGTGGGCTTCTGGAGCGAAGCGAAAGGATTTGCCCTGATCCTTGCAGGCCTGCTTGCGCTCGGCTTTATCGCCTATCTGTTTTATGCCGCGGTCATGGGCGGAAAATACTGCGTATTGTTTGAAATGGACGAGCATCGAATTGTTCATACGCAGCTGCCGGGACAATTTCGAAGAGCAAAGAGCTTATCTGCGGCGGTGGTGCTTACGGGTCTCGCTGCCGGAAATGTCGGCGCGGCCGGCAGCGGGCTTCTGGCCGGCAGCAGGCAGTCCCTGTCCTCGGAGTGGTGCAAGGTGAAACGCGTCGTGTTCTGCCCGGGCAGGAACACCATCAAGCTGCATGCGCCGTTTTGCAGGAATCAGATATATGCTTCAGACAGGGATTTTGAATTTGTGAGGCGCTTTGTCGAAGAGCACTGCGTCAATGCGGAAATTCATAAATAGAAGGATTCGGGAGCCCCTGCCTGCGCGTGTGGAAAGGACGTGGTTAAAATGCAGAATGTGATATGGCCGAATAAGTGATATGATGATTAACAACAGCGTTCTCCGGCGCGCATCGAAGCATCTGTCATTCTTTCAGCAGGGCTGTGCATGACCGGAGCTCATTCAGAAGACAGAAAGGGACAGGCTATGGCTTTCATGAAAGGCGCTTTTATGCGCGGACTGGACAACATGATCATAAAGGAGATCCCGAAGCCGGAAGCTCACCGGGGGACCGTCGTCGTAGCTCTTGAGTATGTCGGCGTCTGCGGCTCGGATGTTCACTATTATCACAGCGGACGCTGCGGCGCCTACGAGGTGGATCTCTCCAAGGACTATATGCTTGGCCATGAGTGTGCGGGCACGGTTGTGGAGGCCGGCGACGGCGTAGAGGGCCTCAGGATCGGCGATCATGTCTGCCTTGAGCCGGGGATCACGGACGGAAGCTGTGAATTCTGCAAGTCCGGGAAGTATAATCTCTGCCCTGACGTGCAGTTTCTTGCGACTCCTCCGGTGCCGGGCTGCAACGAGGAATTCATCGAGTTTCCGGCGGATTACTGCTTCCGGCTTCCTGAGAATATGACGACGATGGAAGGCGCTTTGATCGAGCCCCTCTCGGTCGGCTTTCACGCCGCCAATCAGGGCGATGTGCAGGTCGGAGAAACCGTCGTCATCCTTGGCGCGGGCACGATCGGCATGACCACGCTCCTGTCCTGCAAGGCACACGGTGCGGGAAAGATTATTGTGGCGGATCTCATCGACGCGAAGCTGGAGCTCGCAAAGAAGATGGGAGCGGATATCATCATAAACAGCGGCAGGGAAGATGTATTTGAAGCGGTGAACCGCGCTACCGGCGGGCAGGGAGCCGAGAAAGTTTTCGAGACCGCAGGCTCCGCCGTCACCATCGCGCAGACCCCCTTTATGGTAAAGCGCGGCGGCACCATCACGCTGGTAGGTATTTCCGTAAAGCCGGAGATCAGCTATAACTTTGCGCAGATCATGGATAAGGAGATCACGATCAAATCGGTCTTCCGTTACCGCAATATCTATCCGAAAGCGATTGCCGCGGTTGCAAAGGGCGCGATTGACGTAAAGCCGCTGGTCACGCATCAGTTCGACTTCGACCATATCAATGACGCCTATCAGGAGGCGCTGAATAATAAAACGGACGCGCTGAAGATCATGATTAAGGTTAAGTGATAGAGCGAAAGAACAAAGAGGCGATCATAGAGGCAGATCGTAAAGACGGGTGATAAAGACAAGGGTAAGCCACGGGCTCCCGGGCTGTCTGACAATATAGAAATCAGACAGCCCGGGAGTATTATTATCCGATAGCAGGTGATCATCCGGCCGGAAACTTCCGGAGCGGCATATTTTTGTACGGAAAATATAGGGCATTTGCCGGAGCGGTCCGGTAAAATCTGTGTTGCAGGAGGGAATTCCCATGCAGATGATGAAAGCGTTCTAATGAGACGATACGCTATATGGAAAGCGTATTGGACGGAGAGATTGATGAGAGCAGGATCGCCCGTCTTTCCGGTTATTCCTATGCCATGTTCAGCAGACTGTTTTCCATTCTGACAGGCATGACGCTGTCGGAATACATACGGCTCAGGAGGCTGACGAAAGCCGCGGCGGAGATCAGGGAAACCGACGATAAAATCATAGAGATCGCCGTGAAGTACGGCTATGAATCATCGGATTCCTTTGCGAACGCTTTTAAGAGCTTTCATCATGCGACGCCTACGGAGGTACGCAGCGGAGAGGCGTATCGGACTGTCTCTCCCGTTCGGCTGATGCTGAGTGTGAAAGGAGGAAAAAACATGGATGTAAGAATTCAGAGGAAGAGCAGATTCACGGTGGCCGGGATCAAATCGGAGAACATTGATTCGTCCTCCTGTCCGGCGGTCTGGGAGGAACTGTATGCAAAATATGATCACGCCGCGCTTTCCCGCATGGGGAACGGTCAGAGCTATGGGATGTGCTTTGATGTGAAAGATGAAAACAGAATCAATTACATGGCCTGTTATCATGTCGGTGATGCGGCGACGGCAGAGGAGATGGGGCTGGAAATATGCCATGGAAGTGTTTTTGCCGGAGCAGGGCTATATGCACGCGGGATCGCCGGACTTCGAGGTCCATTCCGAGGGAGATATGTACAGCCCGGATTATATGATGGAGCTCTGGATTCCGATTGTCCGGAGAGAATAGTGTGAAAAATCACGCTGATGCGCGGATTTTACAGCGTGTGCCTCGCTGGGGAATGCTTCGGCATGGAGGATTGATGCGAGGGCAGCAGCGCTTCTTGGACGGCATGGCCGGAATCACATCCGGCTGTGCCGTTTTGCGGTGGGAGGAAAATCCCTCAGCGCAGTTCCAGAGCATTTTCAACATCAAGCATAACTTTCCCCATGTGGTGTAGTATCATATTAACATCAAAGAATGAAAACATATTACGGAGTGAAAGAGAGGGCGGTATTCCCTTTGGGCACTGTCTGCCAAAGCATCAACAGGGAGGATGTATATGCGGAAAATCTGTTTTCTTACAGTGGGGCTCATTCTGTCTGTCATATCCGCAGCTGCCTGCGGCAAAGCGTCCGCTTCTTACGGAGGCTCTGAAGGCGGCTCCGTAGCTTCCGTTTCCGATGGCGTCACGGCCTCTGATGACGCTCCGGCGGACTCCGAAAGCACTCCGACCGCTTCTCAGACTGCTTCGGAGAATGAAAGCGGTGCAGAGGCGGATGAGAACCGACCGGACGGCACAGGAAAAGACAGCGGAGAAAACCGACCGGGTGAGGCGGAGGAGCATGATCCGGAGACCCCGGCGGCGCCGATCAATAACAACGGTCATTTTGTGCAATACGGGGATACGGTCTATTTCCATGTGCCGGACGAAGAGGCCATGGAGGAGAGTTCACTGTTTGGGGAATTTGCGGACAGTGACCATGGACCGACGATACTCATGGCCTACGATGTCGGAACGGGTCATACAAAGGCGGTGCAGAATGATCATGCGTGGGGCTGCCTGACGGTTTCCGGGAATTTTCTCTGTTTCCCAGGCCGCGCATTTCCGGATTCGCCGGAGGAAACCATTGTAAAATGCGGTCTGAACGGGGAGACGTACGAGGGAAAAGATTCCGGGAATTGCGTCTGTTTTGGTGGAGACAGGGGAGGACATTACCTTGTCGGCTGGTTTTATGCGGAGGGGAATGATACGTCGGGCGTATGGGAAGTTCATCTCGTCCCGCATAAGGATGCGGTGCCGATGGAGAGTGTTGTCCTCGGGAGCGGGGCAGAGTGCGTGGCGGTCATCGGCGATCAGCTTATTTATATGATCTGGCAGAAAGATCCGGAACGGCCAGATCAGTATGACAGGTATCTCATGCAGATCGGTATGAATGACGGGACGAAGATTGCGCTGGGACGGCTGCCGAAACCGGAATATGGCGGCTGTGAGGTGGATCAGATCGAGCTGCGGGACAGCGACCTGTATTTTTCCTATGGAAGATACGAGGGGACCGGCCGTTTCTACAGCGGCGGGTGGCTTATGGGCGCCCGGCTTGGTGCGCCGGATTCTCTGCTCTGTCAGGAAGAATTCATGGGCGGAAAGGGGCTTTCTTCATCTCCTGCGTTTCGAATGACAGAGGGAAAACCGGCTTGGTGCGCCGGGATTCCTCTGAGTGCCGGCGTGAAAGAGGACGCGCTCGGATATTATGATGAGAGAGGAGAGTGGGTGGAGGCGGCGCCTCAAGGTTATGCGCGCAGGGTCGGAAAGGAGAATGACGGGCCGCTTACGGATATTGAGGTCGCGGAGCTTGTAGACGGAGCAATTTATGCGGTCCGCAATGTGTGCGAACGGGTGCCGGAGGATGATATCGGATGGAGAATGGCGTATCGGCGGCAGTCCATGCAGGCGATCCGGGTCGACTGTGAGACCGGTGCAGAGACCGTTCTTTACGAAAGGGTGCGATAAAAAGCGGCGGTGCGGTGAAAACGGTTCGTCTGTGAGACTGTCATAAAATCATATTTTGCTCTGACCGGCGCAGAATCGAGGGCATTCGCCCCGGCCTGCGCCGGTTCGCTGCTCTCAGGAGCTCCCCACGCGCGGGCCTCTGCCCAGAATGTGCTTGACAATCCGGGAGAGTCGGTGGGTATAGTATTATGATTATGTATGTCCGGATATTCTGTAAAAATGCGTCGGCACGAGGCGGCTTATGATTCGATTCGGAGAAAAAAAACATCAGGCGGAGACCCCGGAGATCCGCGAGCAGATCAGCTCAGCGGCAGGGGAATCCGGAGCGCGGCGGGGCGGCAGCTTTCGGAAGCGCCACCGGGTGCTGACCTCGCTGGTGTGCGTTTTTCTGGCGATTGATCTGCTGCTCGGCGCGGCATATGGTTACTTCCACAGCAAATATCTGCTGCTTCAGTTCAGCAGCGGGCTTCGCGGAGCCGCCCTGACGGAGGAGGAGCTTGCCGCGATGAAAGCGGAGGACGACCGGAACGCGGAGGAAATGGCAAAGCAGACCGCGGATATGGAGGAGGCGGCGTCGGTGGAGGCGCGCGGAAATATCGAGAACGACGATGCGGTCTACAATATTCTTCTGATCGGAACCGACGACAGGACAAAGGCATTCAGCGATAATGCGAGAGGGGACTCCTGCATCCTCTGCTCCATCAATACCAGAACGGGCCGGATCACGCTGGTCAGCTTTGAGCGCGGCATGGGTATGCCGGTTCTGGACGGGGAATACGAGGGACAGTATGACTGGCTGACGCACTGCTTCCGCTACGGCGGGGCCGACCTGATGATGCAGGAGATCCGGGAATGCTTTAAGCTGGACGTGGATAAATATGTGCGTGTCAATCTCTGGACCTATATGCAGCTTGTGGATTCGGTCGGCGGGATCGATATGGATATGACCGAGGCGGAGGTGAACAACATCAATCACCCCGAGGGCTCCTATACGGTCGGCTATATCAGGGGCATGCACGTGGAGGACAGCATTCAGCAGGACCTCGAGCCTGGGGTGAATCATCTGAACGGCGCGACGGCGATGGTCTACGCCCGTCTTCGCTCCATTGACAGCGACTGGCGGCGGATCGAGCGCCAGCGCAAGGTCATCCTGGCCTGCGTCGATCAGGTAAAGCATTTGAACGCGCTGCAGCTCGATAAGCTCTTCAATGAGGTTCTGCCGCTGGTGCAGACGAATCTGACGGAGCGGGATATCGCGAATCTGCTGACCAACGCCCCCGCGATCCTCAATGCGGATTTCCAGCAGATGACGGTTCCGCTCGCACATACCTACGGCGTCATGCGAGGCCTCGGGGGGCGGAGCATGTTCGCCATCGACTTCGACACCAATTCCAAGGCTCTGAAGTCCGTGCTCTATGGTGATGATTCTGCCGAGGAGACGACCGCATATTATGAAAATCTGGAAACGCCTACGTACCGGAGAGGTATGGGAGGTTCCTCCGCCTATCGGAGCGGAGGAAGCAGCTCCGGCGCGGCCTCTTCCGCACCGGCTCAGCCTGCGGCGGGCACGGCGGGAACCGGCGCTTCGGTTCCGCTCGAGGTGGTTTCGACAGAAACCGACCCGTTGACCGGAGTAGTCACTATCACATATCGGGATCCGGCGACCGGCGCGCTGACCGTGACGGCGGTCAATCCGAGCACCGGCGCGCAAACAACGACGGTACAGGACCCTTCGACGGGAGAGACGGTGACGGCGCATTCCGAGGGCTCTGCTCCTGCGGGGAACACCGCAGGCGATGCCACTTTGAATACGGCTCCGAATACTGCAAATACAGGAGGTGCAGACCCGGGGAGCGGAGGGGTGGATCCGAATGCGGGCGCTGCCCCGCCTGCGACCGGTGGAGCGGCAGGAAACGTTTCCGGCAGTACGGCCCCATCCGGGGCCTCGGAGGGGGCGGCGCCCGGCGTCTCGGGCGGAGCCGCAGGAAACGCCGGAGCGGAAGCCGAAACCAGCGGTGTGACAGCGGTGCCCTCTGTGGGGACGGCCGGAGCCTCCGGAACAGCGGAGACGGCAGGGGCGGCGAATGCCGCCCCGTAGGGCAGATAGGATGACAGATAACGCGACGGTCAATATCATAGTGACGACCCACAAGGCGTACCGCATGCCGGATGACAGCATGTATCTTCCGATGCAGGTGGGGGCGGCGCTGGCACGCGATGAAAGCGGCGCTCCGCTCGATCTCGGGTATCTCCGGGATGATGCCGGCGACAACATTTCCGAAAAGAATCCTCTCTACTGCGAGCTGACGGGGCTGTACTGGGCGTGGAAGCATATGGAGGCGGACTATATAGGTCTTGTGCATTACCGCCGCCATTTCGGTTCCTTTCACTCGCTGAAGACGGAGGATCCCTTTGATCAGATTCTGCGGAGCGAGGAGCTGGAGCCGATGCTCCGCAGATACCGTGTCTTTGTGCCGACAAGGCGGCGCTACTATATCGAGACGCTGTACTCCCATTACGAGCATACGCATTATGTGAGGCATCTCGACGAAACGCGGGAGATTCTCGCGAACCGCTGTCCGGAATATCTCGCGGCGTTCGACCGCGTCATGATGCAGACCGGCGGCTATATGTTCAACATGATGATTATGGAAAGAGAACTTTTCTCCGCCTATGCGGACTGGCTGTTCTCGATTCTCGGGGAGCTGGAGCGCCGCGTCGACACCACGGAGCTCTCGTATTATCAGGGGCGTTACTGCGGCAGGGTTGGGGAGCTGATCTTCAACGTCTGGCTGGAGTATCAGATCGAAGCGGGAGAACTGCTGCGAAGCGAGATCCGCGAACTGCCGTTTCTGTATACGGAGCCGGTCAACTGGCGGAGGAAAGCCGTATCTTTTCTGAAAGCCAAGTTTTTGCATGAGAAATATGAATTCTGACTGCGGCGCACTGCCCGGAGTCGCATGCGTGGCCTGCGGATTCCGGGTCTGCGTGAGGCAAATCTGAGCTCCGGGGAGGGAGAACGCCGTGTCTTTGTCCACTGTCGATGCGTTCAAGCATATCCGTTCTGACCGCTGCATAGAGCTGAACGACGTGCAGCTCCGGCAGCTTCAGCGTGTGCTCATGGATATTCTGGATGATATCTGCACGATCTGCGATGAAAACGGAATACTCTACGAGCTGGGCGGCGGCTCGGCACTGGGGTGCTATCGCGAGCATGATTTCATCGCGTGGGACGACGATATTGACATCAACATGCCGCGGGCGGATTACGAGCGCTTTGTTCCGCTGTTCCGGGAACGCTTCGGCAGCCGCTACTGGGTGCACACGCCGCAGGATACACCAGATCATGGGCTTTTGCTGTCCCGCGTCGTGCGGAAGGGGACCTCGGTGGTGACGCGGGAGGACTTCTACAACCGGGAGGCGGGCGCCTTTGTGGATGTTTTTGTGATTGAGAATACCTATGACAGCCCGGTTCTGCGCCGGATCCATGAGCTCGGCTGCATGGCCTACGGTTTTCTCGTGTCCTGCCGGAAGTTTTACCGCGACCGGAAGCCACTTATGGAGCTGGCCCGGAGCACCGGAGATGCGGAGCTGATCCGGAAGTTCCGCGTAAAAATCCGTATTGGGAGGCTTCTGGCGTGGAGAAGTCTGGATGCGCTTGTCCGGCGGGGCGACCGCTGGAACGGCCGATGCAGGAACGAGTGCTCCCGCTATGTGGTCATTCCGACGGGGCGCCGCCTCTTTCGCGGAGAGCTCTACCGGCGCGAGGAGCTGTGCGAGACGCGGGAATATCTCTACGGCGGGAAGCTCCGCCGGTGTCCGGCCGCCATCGAGCGCTACCTTTCGAGGCTCTACGGGAGCGATTTTATGACGCCGCCTCCTCCGGAGCAGAGGGAGAGGCATGTTTTTTTCCGACCCTTTGATCTGGGAGGGCTCGGCTTGACAGACCGCGAAAGTTAGGGTAAAACGGAGGGCAGCACGTCCTGTGGGAGGTGCGCCTGCACGGAGGCGGATATGAAGAACTGTGCGCTGATCTTTGCCGGCGGAACCGGAACCCGTATGAAGAATACCTCGGTTCCCAAACAGTTTCTCGAACTGTACGGCAAGCCGATCATCATATATACATTGGAAAAATTTGAAAACCATGAGGAGATCGACGGGATCATCGTCGTCTGCCTCGAAGCATGGATTACGAGGATGTGGAAATATATCCGCAAATTCGGGATCACCAAGGTGAAAGCGGTGGTGCCCGGCGGCGCGAGCGGGCAGGACTCGATTCGCAACGGTCTTGTCGCGGCAACGCAGTATTTCCCGCAGGACTCGCTGATGCTGATTCACGACGGCGTGCGGCCTCTGGTTGCGCCGGAGACGATCAGCAGGGCAATTGCGTGCGCGGACAAGCACGGCAACGCCATCACGGTCGTCCCGGCGACGGAGACGATCTTTCTGGACAGCACGGACGGCATGGTCGGGACGATACTGGACCGGCGGCAGTGCGAAATGGCGCGCGCCCCTCAGTGCTTTCTTCTGATGGACCTGCTGAATCTTCATCAGAGGGCCGCGCTCGAGGGCCGGAACGATTTCATTGACTCCGCCAGCATGGCGCGGCACTACGATATGCCGCTCTACACCGTGCAGGGGCAGACAGAGAACATCAAGATCACGACACCGGTCGATTTCTATATTTTCCGGGCCATCGTCGATGCGGGCGAGAGCCGGAAGATTTTCGGATTATAGCGATTTGTGCCGAAGCCCAAACCGCCCCTGATCGCAGCCGTAAAACCGCCGGCGCAGGGTGGTTTTACGGCGCGTGCCTTGCACGGAGTGCTTCGGCATGGAGGATTAATATGCTGGGAAAGATCATGAAGCGCAAGTGGAGCCGTTTTTATCCGGCCGCGGTGGAGGGCGTCTTCTTCCGCCGCATCGGCGTGGCATGGAAGCAGTTCAAGACATGGGTGGACCGTTCGATCGGCTACCAGTGCAGGAAAGGGCTTTCCCGCCGCATGGCGACGGCTCCGAACCGCATTATGTTCATTACCTTTCAGCACGCCTACGCCTGCAATCCCAAATATATCTGCGAGGAGCTGCTCCGCCGCGGCGAAGACCTCGACATCTGCTGGGGCGTGTCGGATCCCCTCGGCCGCGACGGTGTGCCGGAGCTGCCGAATGTCCGCGTGGTCTGGATGAACAGCTACGAATATTTTGAGGCGGCCTGCTCGGCGCGGGTCATTGTCATCAACGGTCTCCTCGGGGATAAGTTCTATCCGTTTCCCGTAAAGCCGGATCAGATTATCTGCGAGACATGGCACGGGTCTCTCGGCATCAAGCGCTTTGACCCGGCGCATTACAACACCAATGCTTCATGGCCGGTGGCGGCGGCGCGTACGGGCAGGCTCACGACGCTCTGCATCACCAACAGCCGGTTCGAGGAGGTCGTCTTCCGCGAGACATTCTGGGAGAAAACGCCTCTCCTGCGTCTGGGACACGCCCGCAACGATGTCTTTTTTGACAGCTATGCCGGACAGCGGGCAAAGTGGAGGCAGGCCTTTATCGAGGATAACGATCTGGAAGAGGACGTGAAATTTGTTTTGTATGCGCCGACGTTCCGCGACACGCACAATTTTGCGGTCTACGATCTTAAGGCGGACCGCGTGCTCCACGCCTTTGAACAGCGCTTCGGCGGGAACTGGAAGCTGCTGGTACGCTATCATGACAACGATAAGAAGAACGCTGAACGGAAGAACCGCGTCCGCTCGGGGGACGTGATCAATGTCACCTCGTATCCCGACATCCAGGAGCTGCTGGCATTCTGCGATGCCGGTATCACGGATTATTCCTCGTGGATCTATGATTTCATGAACAGCCGCCGCCCCGGCTTTCTCTATGCGCGGGACAAGGAGCTCTACAACGATGAGAGGGGCTTCTATTTCACGCTGGAGAGCACGCCGTTCCCGGTGGCGTCCGACAACGATGAGATGGTCGCCAATATTCTTGCCTTTGATGAAGAAAAATATGTCCGGGAGGTCGATGCGTGGCTGGCGGAGCGTGGGAGTGTGGACGACGGTCATTCCTCAGAGAGGATCGCGGACGAGCTCTGCAGGTATCTGAAGAAATGAGCCGGGCCGGGAGGGAGAACCGCCGGAACGGCGAGATCGATTTTCTGCGCTTTGTCTTTGCTCTGATCATCGTGCTGCATCATACGCGATATCTGCTGGGCGATGAGAAATGCCTTTTTCTCGGCGGCTCTCTGGGCGTCGAGTTTTTCTTTGTGGTGTCGGGGTATCTGCTCATGAACACGGCCGCCCGGCGCGCGGGTCTGCACACGCTGCTTCCGGCGGCAGGGGCTGCCGGGACAGAGGCCGCCGGGACAGGGGGCGTGGCAGGATGCGCCGCCGATGCGGGAGCCCCCGGCCCGGGGGCTCTGCCCGGGGAGACGCCGTTTCTCAAAACGCCCCTCGGAACAGAAACGGCGGCGTTTCTTTGGCGCAAGCTGTCGGGGATATGCCCGGAATTTCCGATTGCGTGGGCCGTGGGCTTTGTCTTCGTTTCTGCGGCGAGGGAGTTGTCCGGGGCGGAGATGCTGCAGATGCTCGTCCGGGATTTCTGGGAGCTCACGCTGCTGAAAATGACCGGCCTGTTTACCGGCGGCTTCGACGGAGTGATCTGGTACGTATCGGCGATGCTTCTCTGCATGGCCGTGCTGTATCCTATCCTCCGCGCGCATACGGATTTCACGATGCGGATCGGCGCGCCGCTCACGGCGCTTCTGCTTCTGGGGTATCTGTGCCGTAACTTTGACCATCCCCGCGATCCGGCCGTCTGGCTGGGCTTTTGCTACAAGGGCGTCGTGCGCGCGATGGCGGAGCTCTGCCTCGGAATTTCGATTTTCCCTTTCGTACAGCGCCTGAAAGAGCGGAGACTGACCCGGCCCGCGCGCCTGCTTTTATCCCTCGCGGAGTGGGGGAGCTATCTTGCGGTGATCTGGTATATGTATGCGAAGAAACCGTCCCGGAGCGACTTTTTCTTTCTGTTTCTTCTGTGCGGCGCGGCCGCGGTCAGCTTCAGCGGACAGAGTCTTGCGGCGGCGCGGCTTCGGGGGCCGGTATGTTCGTTTCTTGCAAAGCTCAGCACGGCGTTCTATTTTTCTCATATTTATTACGCGCAGAATCTGAACCGCATTCTGCCGGATGCCATGGGGGACGCGGCGAGGACGGCCGTATATCTTTTCTGCTCGTTTGCGACGGCACTTTTTGTGCTTGTGGTGTCGGAGGCGCTTCGCCGGCGCTCCGGCAGGCTTCGGGAGCGGAAGGCGTGAGCCGGAACCCGGGCCGGACGCAGGCGCCGGGCGGCGGCAGAATGAGGAATCCGAAATGAACAACTCTGTGACAAGACTGATGCAGGGCATCCGAAAAAATCACTTTCTGTTCGAGCAGCTGGTGCACCGGGATTTCACGCAGAAATACAAGCGGAGCATACTCGGCATGGGCTGGAGCGTGCTGTCGCCGCTGCTTACGCTTCTCATCATGAAAATCGTGTTCAGCAGCTTCTTTGCAAAGCATATTCCGCACTACACGATTTATCTGCTGAGCGGTAACATCGTGCTTTCCTATTACAAGGAGGCCACGAAAAACGGCATGAGCTCGCTCGTCGACAACGCGAAGATCTTTACGAAAATCAATGTGCCGAAGTACATGTTTCTGCTGTCGAAAAACGTATCGGCGCTCGTCAATTTCGGCCTTACGGTTCTCGTCTATTTTATTTTCTGCCTGTTTGACGGAATCCTGTTTCACCCGAGGATGCTCCTGCTTGTCTACCCGGTGCTGTGCCTGCTTCTGTTCAATATCGGCGTGGGGCTGGTGCTGTCGGCCATGTTCGTTTTTTTTCGCGACATCCGCTATCTCTACGATGTGTTCCTGACCATGATCACCTACCTGTCAGCCATTTTCTACTCGGTGGACCGCTTTGCGCATCCGGAGCTGTTTCTCCTGAATCCGGTGTATGTCTATATCAAGTATTTCCGGTTGATTGTGATTGACGGAAAAATCCCGTCGCTGCCGTACCATCTGCTCTGCGCCTTTTATGCGCTGATTTTCGTCGCGGCGGGCGGACTTGTGTACCGCAGGCACAATCATTCTTTCCTGTATTATCTGTAAGCCGCGTTATCGGGAGGCGTTTGTGAAAAATCATGAGGATTTTGCGTCGCGGGGCCCGGAGGAACAAGCAGGGCAGAGCGGCGGAGCAGTCATTGCATGCGAGCATGTCAGCATCCGCTACATAACGGGAGATTTCCGGGCCATCGGCCTTAAGGAGTATCTGATCCGCCGTCTGACGGGCCGATACAAGGTGAGGGAGTTCTGGGCCGACAGAGATGTGACGTTCCGTCTCGGCCGGGGCGAGATGCTCGGCATCATCGGCTCGAACGGAGCGGGAAAGAGCACGCTCTTAAAGGCCGTCACGGGAATTATGGTGCCGACGGAGGGAACGCTGCACGCGGAGGGCAGCATCGCGGCTCTCCTCGAGCTGGGGAGCGGCTTTGACGGCGATATGACGGTAAAGGAAAACGCCTATCTGCGCGGTGCGCTGCTGGGCTATACGCGGGCGTTTATGGATGAAAAATACGAGGAGATCATCCGCTTTGCCGAGCTGGAGGAATTTCAGGACTACCAGTTCAAACAGCTCTCGAGCGGGATGAAGAGCCGGCTCGCCTTTTCCATCGCCTGTCTCGTCAACCCCGACATCATCATTCTCGACGAGGTGCTGAGCGTGGGGGACGGCGCGTTCCGCAAAAAGAGCGGCGATAAGATGAAAGAAATTCTTGCCAGCGGGGTGACGGGGATTCTCGTCAGTCATTCCATCGATCAGGTACGGGAGCTGTGCAGCAGGATACTCTGGCTGGATCACGGCAGACAGGTCACGTTTACGGACGAGGTGGCGCTCTACTGCGACGCCTACGAGGAGTTTCTTATGACGAAGAAGCTGCCGAAGGATCATGCGGCCGTGGAGAAGCTGGCGGAGGGACATCTCCGGCGCAAGCGGCGGGAGGAAGAGAAGCGGATGCAGGAGGCGCTCAAGGGGGCGGGAGGGGAGGAAAGGCGTTGATGCGGAATATACTGGAAAGCCCGAATGACCCGTGGCTGCAGGAGGATCTGGAAAGACTGGCGGCAAGTGATCTGCCGCTGCAGGAGCTGGAGGGCCGGGCGGTTCTCGTGACGGGGGCGACGGGTCTTATCGGCTCGCAGACTGTCCGGGCGCTGGCGGCAGTCAACCGCCTGCGCCGCATGAATATCCGGATTCTCGCGCTTGTCCGGAACATCCGCAAGGCGGAGCAGATTTTCGGGGATCTTCTGCAGCGGGGCGACATATATCCGGTCATCGCCGATCTCACCGCGGAGCTCACGATCGCGGCGCCGATCGACTACATCATTCACTGCGCGGCGGTCACGGCGTCGAAGACGATGGTGACGAGGCCCGTGGAGACAATCGGGACGGCCCTCGACGGTACGCGCAGTATCCTCGAGCTTGCGCGGGAGAAGAACGTCGCCGCGTTCTGCTACCTGTCCTCGATGGAGGTCTACGGGCAATGGGACGGCAGCCGCATGGTGACCGAGGATGTCATGGGCTATGTCGATCCGCTTGTGGTGCGCAGCAATTACCCGATGAGCAAGCGCATGTGCGAAAACCTCTGCGCCTGCTACCGGTCGGAATACGGTGTGAATGTGCGCATCGCCCGGCTCGCGCAGACGTTCGGCGCGGGGGTGCTCCCCGGGGAAAACCGCGTGTTTGCGCAGTTCGCCCGGGCGGTGATGCGCGGCGAGGATATCGTCCTGCACACGGCCGGTCAGTCGGAGGGGAATTACTGCTACACGGCGGATACCGTGCGGGCGCTGCTCACCATCCTGCTGCGGGGGGAAAGCGGACAGGCCTATAATGTCAGCAACGAGGCGGCGCACACGACGATCGCCGGCATGGCGGACTTTGCCGCGCGGGTTCTGGCGGAGGGCCGCATCCGCGTGGTCTTCGATATCCCCGAAACCAATACCTTCGGCTATGCGGCGGACACGAAAATGACGCTTTCCTCGGCGAAGCTCCGCGCCCTCGGCTGGGAGCCGGAGTACAGTCTGGAGGACTGCTACCGGCGGCTGATGGGGAGTCTTGCCTGTCAGGAACAGGGTCAGTGAAGTCGGGAACAGAATCAGTAAAGTGAAAGGAATGGTTCGGCATGGATCTCATGAAAGAGCTCCGGGATCGGATACCGGCATACGCAGGGGTCTGCTTTTTCAGCGCGTTTGCGGCAGGCCTCCTCACGCATCTGTATGTGCTGACCAATAAGCTCCCGAACTGGGACGATATCAGCAATATCGACAAGCCCGGCGCGATGAACGATTTCGGGCGCTGGTTTCTGCGCTTTGTGCAGCCGTGGATTTCCTCATACAGCGTTCCGGCGCTGAAAGGTGTGGTGACGATTGCCCTGCTCTCGCTGACGGCGGTTCTGGTGCTCCGCGCGCTGGAGCTCCGGAGCATGACCTCGGCGGTCCTCATCGGCGTCACCATGACGACGTTCCCCGCCGTGACGAGCGGTATGCTGTTCATGTTCACCGTGGCCTCGTATTCCGTCGCGGTGCTGTTTGCGGGCGCGGCGGTGTTCTGCACGCTGCGGCGGCGCTTTGGCTGGATCCCGGGCGCGGTGCTGCTGTGCTTCTGTCTCGGGATCTATCAGGCATATCTGCCCTTTGCCGTGTCGGTCTTTCTCATCGCGGTGCAGCTTCGCATTCTGCGGGGAGCCCCTCTCCGGGAGGTGCTTCGCACGGCGTTTCGGGAGGCGCTGGCGCTGGGGGGGGGCCTTGCCGGCTATCTCGCCATGCTGAGCCGCTATCAACTGTCGGATTACCGCGGGATCAGCAGCGTCGGAAAGACGGCGCCTGCCGATTTTCTGGAGGCGTTTCTCCGGGCGTATCACCGCATTCTGCAATATTTCGTGACAGAACCGATGAGCTATACCTCCGGCTTTCAGCATGCTCTTCATCTGCTGCTTCTGCCGCTGATCGCGCTGCTCCTGCTCCGTCTCACGGCCCGGCGCAGGCTCCCGGAAAGGCCGGCCACGGCGGCGGCCCTCGCGCTCACGGTCTTTCTTACGCCTCTCGGCATGTCGCTCGTCTATCTCATGGCGCCGGAGGTGACGAATGCCTCCACGCTGATGATCTTTTCCTATATGACGGTCTATTTTCTCGCGGCGGGGCTTGCGGAGCTCTGCGCGGGAGAAGCCGCGGCACCGGCGGCGCCCGCCCCGTTTTCTCGGACACAGCGCCCCGCCCGTTCCCGCAGCCGCAGGTCCTCCGGGGCCGGAGCCGGAGCGCGGCTTACGCGGCTTTCGGGCCTTGCCTTTCCGTGCATTCTTCCCGCTGCGGCAGCGCTGATCGTGCTCCTTATCGCGTGCAGCAATTACCGCATGGCGAATGAGGCGTATTTCCGGACCGGGCTGGCATTCCAGAGGGTCAGCAGCTACTATGAGCGCATCATCTCGCGTCTTGAGGGAGAGGGCGGCTGGAATTACGGGGAGCGCTACGCGATTGCAGGAGATTTCTGGCCGGAGAAGAACATCCTCTCCTCCTATGATCTGCTGGAGGGACGGTTCGCCGATCTGGAGGGCCTTGCGATAGAGAACGGCCTGTTTACCTCGGGGGTGCGCCGTGATTTTATCCGGAGCTATCTGGGAATCGACGCGCCGTATGCGAGCGAAGAGGAATATGAGGCGATTCTCGCCTCCGGGGAATTTGCGGAGATGGCGGCGTACCCGGAGGAGGGATGTGTACGGCAGATTGACGGCATATGGGTCGTGAAGATACGCTGAATACCGGGAAGAGGGTACAGCCGGGAAAAAATCCGCGGCGGGACAGCGGATGGAGCCGCGCGGACAGCGGAAAGAGCCATGCGGGAAGCGGGCGCAGCCACAGGATATAGTGGGTGCGCCCGCGTTGATTCTACAATACCGTGTGGCGTTTCTTCCGGAAAGTTCGGGAAGACGCGGCTCTTACATAGATTTATCTACAACTTGTAGATGGGATTTTTGTATAAAACCACTAAATATTGTGTTTTGTTAAAAATGGACTGGATATTTCGTCCGGCGCTGGCTATAATAGCTCTTGCACGGGGAGCTTCCCGCCTATTCCGGACAGGGAGCGGCACATTTCGCAGAGGGAGCCCGGCGCAGATAATTCTGGAGGGGACTATGTATAACGAGACATTGGATGGAAACGCATCCGTTGAGGATAGCAGAAAAATGTGTGTTATGAAGCGTTCGGGGGAGCGTGTGCCCTTTGACGCGGAGAAGATCGCCGGAGCGATCGTCAAGGCCAACAACGAGGAGGGGATCGTCAGCGAGCGTCTGACGGAGGAGCAGATCCGCCTCATCGTGGACGGCATTGCCAAGGATGCCGGCAATGCGGGCCGCGATCTCTCGGTCGAGGAGATACAGGATAAGGTGGAGGATGCCCTCATGGCCTCGGGGAAGACGAAGGTCGCGCGCCTCTACATTACCTATCGCTACAAGCACAATGAAATGCGCAAGATGAGCGACATCGATCAGAAGATCGCGGGCGTCGTCGAGCGCGACAATGAGGAGGTCAAGCAGGAGAACTCCAATAAGAACCCGACCGTGCTCTCCGTACAGAGAGACTACATGGCCGGCGAGTGGAGCCGCTACTACACGGACCGCTATCTTCTGCCCGAGGACATCGTCCGGGCACACAAGGAGGGCGTGATCCACTTCCACGACGCGGACTATTTTGCGCAGCACATGCACAACTGCGATCTGGTCAATCTCGAGGATATGCTGGACAACGGGACCTGCATCAGCGGAACGAGGATCGACACCCCGCACAGCTTCAACACGGCCTGCACAGTGGCGAGCCAGATCGTCGCGCAGGTGGCCTCCTCGCAGTACGGCGGGCAGACCATCACCATGTCCCATCTGGCGCCCTATGTCGACGTCAGCCGGCAGAAGATCCGCAGGAGACTTGCGAGCGAGCTGCAGGCTGCGGGCGTGGAGCTTCCGGAGGATAAGTTTGCGGTTCTTGTGGAAAAAGAGGTCCGCAAGGAGGTGGAGTCCGGCTGTCAGACGATCCAGTATCAGCTCATTACGCTTCAGTCCACCAACGGACAGGCGCCTTTCGTCACGGTTTTCCTCTATCTGAACGAGGTGCCGGAGGGGCGCACGCGAGAGGACCTCGCCATGATCATCGAGGTCATGCTCGCGCAGCGCATCCTCGGCGTCAAGGACCGGAGCGGCGTGTATATTGCCCCGGCGTTCCCGAAGCTGATCTATGTCCTGCAGGAGGACAATATCACGGAGGGGAGCAAATACTATTATCTCACGGAGCTCGCCGCGAAGTGCACGGCGAAGAGACTGGTTCCGGACTATATTTCCGAGAAAAAGGCCCTTGAGCTCAAGGGGGACGTCTATCCCTGCATGGGCTGCCGTTCTTTCCTCACGCCCGACCGCTTCACCGACGCGGGGATCGGCAATATTGCGCGGGCGGCGAATTATGATGAGAAGAAGCATAAGTACTACGGGCGCTTCAATCAAGGGGTGGTCACGATCAACCTTGTGGACGCGGCGTGCAGCTCCGGCGGCGACGAGGAGAAGTTCTGGGAGATTATGAAAGAACGCCTCGATATGTGCCACCGCGCGCTCCGCATCCGCCATGAGCGGCTTCTCGGGACGCCCTCGGACGTCGCGCCGATACTCTGGCAGGACGGCGCTCTGGCCCGTCTTGAGCCGGGAGAGACGATCGACAGGCTGCTGTACGACGGATATTCCACGATTTCGCTCGGCTATGCGGGGCTTGCGGAGTGCGTCTATTACATGAAAGGCGTCTCGCACACCAGCGAGGCGGGCAAAGAGTTCGGCATAAAGGTCATGCAGCTTCTGAACGACAGCTGTGCGGCATGGAAAAAGGCGGAAAACATCGATTATTCGGTCTACGGGACGCCGCTGGAATCCACGACCTATAAGTTTGCAAAGTGCCTGCAGAAGCGCTTCGGCAAGATCCCGGGCGTGACGGACCGGAACTATATCACCAACAGCTATCACATTCACGTGACCGAGAACATCGACGCGTTTTCCAAGCTCACGAAAGAGGCGGAGTTCCAGAAGCTCTCTCCGGGCGGCGCGATCAGCTACGTTGAGGTGCCGGATATGAACCAGAACATTCCGGCGGTCATGCGGATCCTGCGGCACATTTATGATTCGATTCTCTATGCGGAGCTCAATACCAAGAGTGATTACTGCGATGTCTGCGGCTTTGACGGGGAGATCCGGATTGTGAAGGACGACACCGGAAAGCTCATATGGCAGTGCCCCAACTGCGGAAACACGGATCAGACGAAGATGCACGTGGCAAGGCGCACCTGCGGCTACATCGGTACGCAGTACTGGAATCAGGGGAGAACCGCGGAGATTGCGGACCGGGTGCTGCATCTGTAAGATGGCCGGTATTCGGGCAGATATCAGAAAGAATAAAGGCAGATTAGATTTTTCTGACAGGTGTAACAGTAGGGACAGACGTAACGGCAGGGACACGCGTATCGGCGGTCCCTGCTTTTTATATCCGCCGGATGCAGGCTGTGCTTTGAAACGGAACCTGTTTGAAGCGGCACCTGTATTTTTATATCCGGCGCTGCGTCCTGCCGATTGAATAACGCCGATAAAAAGCATATGATCGTTGTGAGAGGAGGCGGTTTCCGGAAAGACAGCGATGAGCATTGAGAGCGATGTGTTTGAAAGAACCGTGATTCATCCGGAGAAGCTCGTTCCGTACGGCTTTGTCCGGACGGAGAACGGCTATGATTACGGCAGAGAGCTGATGGACGGAGACTTCCGGGCGGCGATCCATGTTTCGGAGGACGGGTTATTAACCGGATCAGTCATTGATCGGATGACGGACGAGGAATACCTGCCGCTCCGCGCGGCATGGCAGACCGGACCGTATGTCAGCACGCTCCGCTATGAATACGAGGAGCTCCTCCGGGATATTGCGGAGCACTGCGGAACGGAGCTTCCGTTTGTATCGCCGCAGGCGAACCGGATCACCGAGCGGATTCGCGCGCTTTACGGCGACCGGCCGGATTTTCCGTGGGACGATGGAAATAAGGCGAGCGGTGTGTTCCGCCACGCGGCGGACCGGAAGTGGTACGGACTCATCATGCGGATTGATGAGCGCAAGCTCCAGTCCGAGATCGCAAAGAGCGAGGCGCCGGAGAAGAAGAGAGACGGCCCGGGCAAAGGGCCCGGGAAGCGGAAGAGAGCGGGGGCGGAAACAGAGAAGCCGGAAGCCGGGGAGACAGAGAAAGGGGAGCAGGAAGCGCCCGGGGAAGCGGTCCTCATTGATGTCATGAATCTCAAAATCCCTCCGGAGGACGGCGCGGCGCTGCATTGCGAGAGGGGCATCACCCCCGCGTTTCATATGAATCACCGGACATGGATTTCCGTGCGGCTCGACGATACGCTGAGCGATAAGAGGATCATGGAGCTGGTTGCGCAGAGCCGGCGCCTCACGGGCGGAAGGGCGGGGCTCAGACGGCCCGCGGGCTGCCGCGACTGGGTCGTTCCCGCCAATCTGAAATATTATGACGTATGCAGCGACTTCGACAGCAATGACGATTCCGACTGGAAGCAGGGGAAAGGAATCGAGGTCGGTGATATTGTCTACCTGTACGTCGGCGTGCCGTATTCCGCGATTCTCTATAAGTGTCAGGTGACCGGGACGCATATTCACTATCCCGACTGGGAGAGTGAGGGAATGAATGTCCACATCATGGAGCGCTACGAGAAAGGGAAGTTCGGCCTGAAAACCGTCATGTCGAAATTCGGCGTGACGACGGTGCGGGGGCCGCGCTTTATGCCCCGGGAGCTGATCGAGTATATTGAGCGGAACCGATAATAATGAAACGATAGAAACGGGACCGATATCAATGCCGCAGGGGACGCGGCGGGGAGTATAAGCTTGAACGTTCTGCTGATGCAGAACGTTCAAGCTCCGACCTCGGTGCGATGCACCGAGTCGTAGATCGCATCGGCGAATTTGAAATTCGCCTCGCGGGAAAGAGGAAAAGCATGAGCTTTATGGCAAGGGACCGGATTTACTGGCCGGGCGGAAAAACAAAATGTCTGACATTCAGCTATGACGACGGCGTGGAGCAGGATCTGCGCCTCACGGAGGTGATGCGCGCGCACGGCGTACGGGGGACGTTCAATCTGAACCCGGGACTGTTCGGCAGGAACGGACGGGTGACGGGCGGCAAGCGGGAGGTCGCCCACAACAAGCTTTCAGCAGAGCGTGTTCCGGAGGTCTACCGCGGGCAGGAGATCGCCGCGCACGGCTGGGAGCACGCGGCTATGTCCGGCATGGATACGGCCCGTTGTGTGAACGAGATCTTAAAGAGTCGCGCCGCGCTGGAGGAGCTCCTCCGGCAGCCGGTCACCGGCTACGCCTACGCGTTCGGAACCAATGACGATACGATCGTAAAGGCCGCGCAGGCGAGCGGGCTGCGCTATGCGAGAACGGTCGTATCGACGGAGCGCTTTGACATTCCGCAGGACTTCCTGCGCTGGGATCCGACCTGTCACCACAACGCGGAAAAGCTGTTCGAGCTTGCGGAGGAATTTTTGTCGGATAAGTCGTATTTTTCCTTTTTCAGTCCGGCAAAGCTCTTTTATATCTGGGGACATGCCTATGAGTTCGATCAGGACGACAACTGGAAGCGCATGGAGAAGCTGCTGGAGCTCCTCGGCGGCCGGGACGACGTCTGGTATGCGACAAACGGCGAGATTGAGAGCTATGTGGCGGCATGGAAGAGCCTGATTTTCAGCGCGGATTCCTCGAGTGTGCAGAACCCGTCCGCCACACCGGTGTGGCTCGGAAGCTCCTTTGACCGGGAGACGGTCTGCGTCGGAGCGGGAGAGACGGTACGGCTTCTGTCCAAAAAGGAAATGTGAGCCAGTCAGGAGTAAGCAATGTACTACGGGAACATCAAGGATCTTGATATTGCAGACGGCGAGGGAGTCCGCGTGACGCTCTTTGTCTCCGGCTGCACCAACTGCTGCAAGGGCTGCTTTCAGCCCCAGACATGGGATTTCTGCTACGGGCAGGAATACACGGAGGAGACCGAGGCAAAGCTTCTTTCTCTGCTGGACCGGCCGATGATCGACGGCCTCACGCTGCTTGGGGGGGAGCCGTTCGAGCCGCAGAATCAGCGCGTGCTGGTAGGACTCCTGCGGAAAGTGAAAGAGCGCTTTCCGGACAAGACGGTCTGGAGCTATACCGGCTTTGTCTACGAAAAGGATCTGCAGGAGGGACAGCGCCGCCACTGCGAGGTGACGGATGAAATGCTCTCGTATATCGACATTCTGGTGGACGGTCCCTTTGTTGAGGAGAAAAAGAACCTTTCCCTCGCGTTCCGCGGTTCGGAAAATCAGCGGGTGCTCGATCTCAGGAAAACCCGGGAGACAGGCGTGCCGGTGAAATACCTCGACTGACACGGCAGATTCATTACCGGAGGCCGGCGGGTCACAACGGCAGCGGCCTGTGCCGCGCTGATACCTGCGGCGGATATCGGCCCGGCGTGCGGGAGGACGCGTACATTTTTCAAAGAGATTTATACAACTTTTTACAGACAGAGCGTGTATTCTGGAGACAGGGCCGCAGCAGGCGGATCACTCCGGAACACACGCTTTTTATATGCTTCCATATTTTTTGCGTGCCGGGGAAAACAGAACAGACAGGAAAGGAACGACTATGAAATTTACAGACGGCTACTGGCTTCGCAGTGAAAGAGTACAGGCATCCTACGCCTCGCAGGCGTTCCGTGTCGAGCGCATTCCGAACGGCATGCGCATCGTCGCGCCGGAGCGTCCGATCCGCTCCCGCGCGGATGCGCTTGATCTGACGGTTCTTCTCGTGGATTTTCAGTCCGCGGGACACAACGACATTGCGGTGACGGCGACGCACTATCAGGGCTATGATTCCGGGGAGCCCCGCTTTGCGCTGCATGAGAATCCGGACCCGGTCACGATCACGGAGACGGAGGGCGAGGTGCTTATGCGGGCGGGCGATATCACGGTCCGCGTGAACCGGGAGAACTGGTCATACCGCTTCGAGGCGGAGGGGAAGCTCCTCACCTCCTGCGGCTTCCGCAATCTCGGCTATATGCGGCGCGACCGCATCCCGGCCTCCAAAGGGCCGGAGGCCGATTATCTCATGGAGGACTATACGCCCTACATGGTGAACGAGCTGTCGCTGAAGCCGGGAGAGACGGTGTACGGCCTCGGCGAGCGCTTTACGCCCTTTGTAAAGAACGGACAGACCGTCGATATGTGGAACGAGGACGGCGGCACGGCCTCCGGCGTTGCCTACAAGAACATCCCGTTCTATATGACGAGCGAGAGCTATGGCGTTTTTGTCGATCACGCGGGCCCGGTCTCCTTTGAGGTCGGCAGCGAAAAGGTCGAGTATGTCGGCTTTTCCATTGAGGGGGAGCAGCTCCGGTATCACCTGTTTTACGGCAGAACGCCGGCGGATATCGTGGGGGCTTATACGGCGCTGACCGGGAAACCCGCGCTTCCGCCGGCATGGAGCTTCGGCCTGTGGCTGTCTACCTGCTTCAAGCCGCAGTACGATGAAAAGACGGTCACGGAAATGATTGACGGTATGCAGGAGAGGGAGATCCCGTTCCGGGTGTTCCACTTCGACTGCTACTGGATGAAAGCGCTCCAGTGGTGCGATTTCGAGTGGGATGATGAGCAGTTTTCCGATGTAAAGGGGATGCTGGAGAGGTATCACGCGAAAGGGCTTTGCATCTGCGCGTGGATTAATCCGTACATCGCGCAGAACACGCAGGCGTTCCGCGAGGGAGTGGAGGGCGGATATTTCCTGATGCGGAGCGACGGGCGGGGCGTGAAGCAGCTCGACTCATGGCAGCCCGGCATGGCGCTTGTCGATTTCACGAATCCGGATGCTGCGGCATGGTATCAAAATAAACTCCGGGGTCTGCTGGAGGCCGGCGTCGACTGCTTCAAGACGGATTTCGGCGAGCGTATCCCGATCGACGTGGAATATTCCGACGGCAGCGATCCGATGACGATGCACAATTACTATACCTATCTGTATAACAGAACCGTGTTCTCTCTTCTTGAGGAGGAGAGGGGACGGAGCGATGCGGTTCTCTTCGCCCGCAGCGCGACCGCCGGCTCGCAGCAGTTTCCGGTGCACTGGGGAGGAGACTGCTTTGCAAGCTACGGCTCCATGGCGGAGACGCTGCGCGGCGGCCTTTCGTTTGCGATGAGCGGCTTTTCGTTCTGGAGCCATGATATCTCGGGCTTTGAGAGTACGGCGACGCCGGACCTTTACAAGAGATGGCTCCAGTTCGGCATTTTTTCGACGCACAGCCGCCTGCACGGCTCGGACAGCTATCGCGTGCCGTGGATCTTTGATGAGGAGGCCTGCGAGGTGGCGAAGACGTTCAGCGCGCTCAAATGCCGTCTGATGCCCTACCTCTTCTCGATGGCGGTCAGGGCGCACGAAAAAGGTACGCCGGTTATGCGGCCGATGCCGTTCGAGTTCCCCGGCGATCCCGCCTGCAAATACCTCGATCAGCAGTATATGCTGGGGGATTCTCTGCTCGTCGCGCCGATTTTCAACGACCGGGGCGAGGCGGAGTTCTATCTGCCGGAGGGACGCTGGATGAATCTCCTTGACGGAGAGCGGAGAGAGGGCGGCCGCTGGCACCGCCGGAGCTATGATTATTTCCATATGCCGGTTTTTGTCCGGGAAAATACTCTGCTGGCCATCGGCAGGAACGGCGAAAAGCCGGATTACGAGTATGCAGAGGGCGTGACGCTCCATTATTACCTGCCGGCGGAGCGGGCCGGAGAGGAGCGGCGGGCGGTCTGTGAGATTCCCGATACCAAGGGGCGGACCATCCTGCGCGCCGCCGCGGAGCGCACAGAGAACGGCCGGATCCGCTTCACGCTCTCGGACGCCGGCTTTGGCGTCTCCTATGTCATTCACGATGCCGACGGCACGGAGAGAGAGGGCGCGCTCACGCAGGAGATCACGGAAATCTGAAGCCTGAGCCGGGAGCGGGGAAGCCGCGTATTCCGGCGCGGAAAAGGCATATCGGATCATATCGGCGGCTTTGCCCCGGGGCGTTTTGCTCCGGGGCTTTTTCCTTTACGATAACAAAAGTTCTCGAAAAACACTTACCTTTATGCGCGACAGCATTGACTTAGTTACCAAATGGCATATTGAACTTCTCGGAGAACCTCGCTGCAGATTTTGTAGATGTTCTCAATGGTACTGACGTCAAAACGCAGAGAGGGGCCGGAAACGCTGACGGCACAGACAGGCTCCTTGTCGTGGTCAAAGACAGGTACGGCAACGCAGGATACACCGAACTCATGCTCCATATTATCAATGGCATAGCCTCTGGCGCGGATCAGTTTGAGCTCGTCTTTCAGGCGCGCTCCCGTCGTGATGGTATTGTTGGTAAAAGCAGGAAAAGTGTCCGGAAGAGCAGGTCTTTTATCCTCAGAGGTGAAAGCCAGCAGGCATTTCCCGAGCCCGGTACAATACATGGGTGCTTTTTCTCCAAGAATGGTGCGGGGAACGGTAGTATGGGGCGTTCTTGTTGCAAGATAGAGAACCTGATCCTCATAAGGCACTGCCAGAAATACCGTTTCCGACGTTTTGTTGGCAATCTGCTGCAGATAAGGCTCCATACGGCGGGTCAGGTCCATCTGCTGATTGATCACATAGCTGAATTGAAGCAGCTTCAGCCCAAGATGATACTTGGATGTCGCAGGATCCTGTACCAGATATCCCATGGATGCGTAAGTATCCATGATGTTATAGACGGTTGCTTTATTATATCCGAGTTTTCGGGCAATTTCCGATACGCCCAGAACCGGATCTTTTGTTGTAAAGCATTCCAGTACCTGAATTGCCTTGATCAGGGACTTTACCTTAGCTTCTTCTTTCATATTTTCCTCCAGAAAAGAAAATGAATTATTAATAGATATTATAACATAAAATAAAAAATGTTTAATAATAATAAATAGAAGTACATAAAAGTAGTAAACATGCACAATAAATCAATATAAATATGTGCATACCCACGCGATGACACCAGAAAAATAGAGAGATATAATGTAATTGTATAATAAATAAAACGATGTTTATTAATAATAAACAATAAATTTTGAGGCGATCTGTACAGATGAAAACAATTGATAAAACGCCGGGAGAATTGCGGACAAGCTTTGCGCAGGCAGCATCAGGAGTGTCCCGATTGCAAAAGCAGACAAATGCTGGTACTGGCATGGAGGATTCATATGAAAGCAGGGGAAATGACCGGAAATACAGGAAGAGGCGGCTCGGCACATGGATGGAAATATGTAAAGAAACAGCTTTATAAGAACCGCTGTCTTTATGCAATGATCGCATTTCCAATCCTGTACTTTATCATTTTTAAGTATGGAGCAATCGGCTGGCTGGGTATTGCATTTAAGAACTTCAATGCTCATGCCGGATTCTGGAAGAGCAAATGGGTAGGACTCAAGTACTTTAAGATGTTCCTCAAAGATCCTTATTTTTACAGCATCCTGAAGAATACTGTCCTGATCAGTCTCTGGTGCCTGGTTTTTTACTTCCCGGTGCCGATTATCCTGGCGCTTCTGATCAACGAAGTAAAGAATTATATGGCGAAAAAACTGGTCCAGACGATTACCTATCTTCCCTATTTCATTTCAACGGTCGTTGTCTGCAGCTTGGTAGTGAATATCTTTGCAACGGACGGACTGATCAATGAGGCGGTTGTCTTTTTCGGGGGAGAGGCAAAAACGTATATGTCCGATCCCTCATGGTTTCGTCCGATTTATGTTATTACCGAAATCTGGCAGCATGCGGGATGGGGATCCATTATCTATCTGGCAGCTCTGTCCGGGGTCGACCAGCAGCTTTATGAAGCGGCTTCGATCGACGGAGCGACAAGATGGCAGCAGGTTCTGCACGTCAGTCTTCCGGGAATCGCCTCGATTATTTCCATTCAATTTCTTCTGATGGTCGGAAGAATGCTTACCGTAGGGTATGAGAAGATACTGCTGCTCTACACCGGATCCACCTATTCCACAGCAGATGTCATTTCAACATATGTTTATCGCAGAGGCCTGATCAACGCGAATTACAGCTACGGAGCAGCAATCAGTATATTTCAGGCAATGCTGTCACTGATCCTTATTTTTGCAGCGAACAAAGCGGCAGATAAGATTGGCGCTGCGAGCCTTTGGTAAATCCGGATGAGAGGGAATTATGGAACAAATATTAATGCGATCGAATTACAGTAAGAAGCCTCACAGGATGCGAAAAACACCCGGTGAGCATGCGTTTGGGATCATCACTGCCATCATCCTGATCTTCTGCTGTGTGATGGTCATTTACCCGATCTACTATATGTTCATCGTCTCGATCAGTGATGGTTATGCCGTCACAAGAGGAGAGGTCGTCCTATACCCGATCGGCGTTAATTTCAAAGCATATAAAATTGCGCTCGGATATTCTTCCGTTGTCCGGTCTTTCTGGAACTCTGTCCTGTATACCGTTGTAGGAACGCTGATCGCGGTCGTTATGACGGCCCTGTGCGCATATCCTTTATCAAGGAAAAAAATGTTCGGGAGAGGAATGATTACTTTTATTGTCACATTTACCATGTTCTTTGATTCCGGGCTGGTCGCCAATTACATGATAGTGTCATCACTGCACATCAAGAACACGATCTGGGCTATGGTTGTTCCGGGAGCCATCAGTGTCTGGTACATGATTATCATGAGGACGTTCTTTCAGGGAATACCGGAAGAGCTGTATGAGTCAGCTTATCTTGATGGTGGAAATGACTGGACGATCTTCATAAAGATTATTCTCCCTCTGTCCAAAGCGGTTATTGCGACCATCGTTCTGTTTTATGCCGTTCAGATATGGAACGCTTTTATTCCGGCTCTTCTTTATCTGGATGATTCCAATAAATATCCGATGCAGCTGCTGCTCAGAAATATCGTTATGGGCAGCAACAATGCGGCGACCGGCACCGCTACCGTTGCGGGAGATTCCGCTGTTCTCGGCAAGAACATCAAATACGCGGTCATCTTCATTACGACGGCTCCGATCCTGGTCGTATATCCTTTCGTTCAGAAGTATTTTGTCAAGGGCGTTATGGTCGGATCTATTAAGGGTTAATTGCGGGAATCCGCACAATATAGATTCATGATGTATAGGAGGAGAGGTATGAAAAAGCATAATTTACAGCGAATCATGGCCGGTGCTGTCTCAGCGATGATGACAGTCGGATTGATGGCAGGCTGCGGGGCATCTTCCGCATCAGGCAGCAATGTTTCAGATGACGGCACGGAATCTGAAACATCGACTGCCGCAGCCGGAGCCCAGGCAGAGAGCAGCTCTTCGGAAGAGCTGATCACCATTACCTGGATGAGGTCCCAGTCTTCGGTTCAGCCTATGTCCGAGGAGAACAAGATCGTCTCCATGATCGAGAAAGCTCTGAATGTCAAGATTAAGCTCCAGCTGATTCCTGATGCGGATTTTGCAACCAAGAAGTCCGTTGCACTTGCATCAGATGACCTTCCCGATGTCATTCAGGGACTCACGATTGATGAACTCAGGCAGTATGCGCCTACAGGGATGTTCGTGAATCTGTATGATTATCAGGAGGATGTCAGGGATTACCTTGATATCGTTCAGGCGGATGATCGAGCAAAGGCCACTCGCAATTATGAAGTAGAGGGAGGCATGTATGGATTCCAGACATTGGAATATGACCGTGTCGATATCGCGTCTCTTCCTGCTATTCGGATGGATCGTCTGGCAGAGACCAAAATGGAAACGCCCGGGACATGGGGTGAGTTCTATCAGGTAATGCTTAAGATCAAGGAGCTCTATCCTGATAATTATGTTTTTTCTACCAGAAATGGGACGAAATACATGCTTGGTCAGTTCGCATTCAGCATGGGCAGCGGTGGATTTCCGACGTTCAGTAAGTCCGGTATGTATTATGAGCCGGATCAGGACAAGTGGCTGTATGGACCGACGGAGGATTCTTTCTTCTCGGTTATTACGTTCATGGCAAATGCTTATAAGGATGGACTTCTCGATCCCGACTATGCTTCCATGGATAAGGATACAGAGCAGGAGAAGCTCTCAAATGGCGGACTCTCTGTCGTCTATGATAATAACTCTTTCGTCGGACGTGTCTACAATCCTGTTCTGAAACAGCTTAACAAGGACACATATTTTGATATTATTGAGCCCATGGAGAGCGAAAATAATACGAGGAGAGCTCTTCGCTATGAGAGAGACTGGACTGAGTTCACCTGCGTGAATGTTAATACCGAGTATCCGGAAAGGGTTCTTCAGGCAATTAACTGGATGTATACGGAAGAGGGAAGAATGGTCACCAACTTTGGCGAGGAGGGTGTCGATTATACCGTAGATTTTGATGGAAACATCATTACCAGCCAGGATCTGATTGACAGGCACAGGAATGACGCCGATGTTTTCTCCGGTATTCAAGGCGCTCTCGGTGCCGGACTCCTCGGAATTGGTCACTACATTGATGAGTCTCTGTACGCACAGGTCTCTGATCCCTCCATGATTGAAGAGGGCAAGCTGATCCGTGAATGGACTGAGGCAGGAGAAGTCTGCTACAACACGCCGGCACCTACATTCACAACAGAAGAGCAGGAAGAGGTCACTGAGCTTGAGCAGGCGATTGATAATGTCTTCTCTCAGGAAATTGATTCGTTCATTAATGGCAACAGGACCCTGAATGAGTGGACGGATTTTGTTCAATCGCTGAAAGATCAAGGAACAGAAAGACTGGCAGAGCTCTATAACACCGCTTATCAGCGTTCATTACAGTAATCTGAGTCATGTAATCGTCAGCGCACTGAGTAAGAGGCTGGGCTGTCCGATTGGGCAGCCTGGCTTTGTTCAATCCATAACAGGTGAATATGATGATTGATATTACAGCCTCGATCGTGTTTACAGCGGCCTCTGCGTCAGTCTTTGAACTCAAAATCCGGAAAGTATTCTGTGAGGAAGTAAAGCGAAAGAGCGGAATCGAACTGCCTCAGAGTGCTGAGGCGGGAAAGGTCAGCCTTGAATTTTACCATGAAGAAAATCTTCGGGAGTATCCGGAAATTCCCGAGCTGTTCAAAGACATACAGGAAAGTCGGAAAGAAGGCTTCAGGATCCGCATTGTCACTGCTGAAAACGGCAGGGTCCGCGTTATCGTTCTTGGCAGGGACGAAAGAGGAGAGTTTTATGGCATGGCCAGGATTCTTCGAAAGCTCTCTTTCCACGAAAGAAAACTTCTGATTCCGGAAAGTCTGGATGGTATTTCCATCACTCCGCAATACCCGCTGAGAGGACATCAGCTGGGATATCGTGATAAGAATAATACGTATTCTGCGTGGACCATTGCAGACTACGAGCGCTATATCCGCGATATGGCCCTGTTCGGCGCCAATTCCATCGAGCTGCTTCCTCCGAAAACGGATGACAATCTCTATTCCGCGAAGTTTAAGGAGGATCCTTTCGAGCTCATGATAGAGGCATCGAAGATGATCCGTTCTTATCATATGGATGTATGGCTCTGGTATCCGAATACAGGAAAGGATTATGACGATCCGGAGTGTATGTACAGGGAGCTGAGGGAAAGAGAGAGGATCTTTTCTTCTATTCCTTATTTGGATGCCATTTTGGTTCCGCTGGGGGATCCGGGTTCTCTTTGGCCGGCGAAAGCTTTTAGAGTGACCGAGGAATTTGTGCGCATCCTTCATAAGTTCCATCCCGATGCAAAGGTTTGGGTTGCGCCCCAGCATTTCCAGCCGGAGCCCGGATGGTATGATGAGTTTTATGCGGAGATCGCCAAGGAACCGGACTGGGTCGAGGGAGTATGCTTTGCTCCGTGGGAACAACATGAGATCGCGGAGATGGCCGCAAGGCTTCCTGCGAAATATCAGCATAATATCCGAAACTATCCGGATATTTCCCATAACACGAATTGTCAGTTTCCTGTCCCGGAATGGGATGACGCATTTGCCCTGACGGAGGGAAGAGAAAGCTATAATGCCCGCCCGGAGGGAATGAAATATATCCACAATCAGATTGAGCCTTATACCTGCGGTGCAATTACCTATTCAGAGGGGATTCATGATGATGTCAACAAGGTGATCTGGGGAGATCAGGATTTTGACAGTTTCGTCTGCGCAAGAGAGACCATCGAGGACTATATTCGCATGTTCATCGATTCGGAGCTGGTGGGGCCTCTCTCAGAGATCATGATGGGACTGGAAAAGAACTGGGAAGGACCGGTTCTTAAAAATGAACATATCGATGAGATGTATCGGAAGATACAGATCATTGACAAAAGGGTCAGCAATCGCGTCAAAAAGAATTACCGCTATCAGATGCTGCATTTAAGAGTCCTCAGTGATTACTGGATCAGAAAAAAATACGGGTTCGATCAGAAGAAAGAAAAAGAAGCGAGAGCAGTTATCGATGAAGTGACGGAAAAAGGTTCTGTCTGTGTCATCAAAGAGGCCAGAAGTCTGCTCAACGAGTGCAGGGACCATCCGGCAGCAGAAGAGCTGCTCTTTGAAATGGAAAAGCTGGCAGACCTGCTGTACCAGACCTGCCGTATCCAGCTGACCGTAAAGCGTCATATGGGACAGAACTGGATTCGCGGAGCCTATCTTGAGACGGCGGGGATGCCACTTAATGAATATCAGTATCTGATGCAGAGCTTTAAGAGGATCGAGAGGCTTGACAGTGAAGAGGAGAGGGCGAAAGCGCTTCAGCATCTGAATGCAGGACGGAACGTCGGAGATGGTAATATCTACTGTAATCTTGGAAGCTATGAGGGCTTTTCTCATGTGACACATTACAGGACATGGAAAGAGGATCCCGGATATCTGAGGACTCCTCTTATGGATCACAGCATTTATGGTCTCGTTGCACTTTTTCGTGAGATGGATGGCTGGTATTACGAGTTCCCCATGCCTCTCAGCTGGGCGGCCAATGCGACAGTACTGTATGGGACTCCGCTGGAAGTGACCTTTGATTCTCTTGATCCGGACGCTGAGTATGAGCTTCGGGTTTTCTACCCGCATTCTCTTCAGAAATCAGTATCCCTCATGCAGGCGCCGCGGGAAGAGATGCAGGTCCATTTCTGGGCCGGAAACTGCCTGCTGGCGGACAGCATTCCCGGTCAGGGATTGTCCGAAGCGGCCTGCTGGATCTATGATCTTCCGAAAGAATCATACAGCAGCGGTACCTTGAGACTGAAATGGCAGGTTTATGGAACACGGAAAGCATTTGCCGTCAGTGAGATCCGGATCATCAGAAAATAGAGGACTTGCCGAATATTTTATACTATCAGAGGCTTCTGATCCGGGGAACAGGAATACAAAATGGAGAATAAGTGATTATGAGCGGGACAAGCAATTTTGCCGGTGAGGTGTGGCCTGTCATGCTGACTCCTTTCACAAAGGAGAACAGCATCGACGAGGATGGACTATGTCGGCTGACTGAGTGGTATATCAATAACGGGGTGAACGGGCTTTTTGCCGCTTGCCAGTCCAGCGAGATCTTTTATCTGACGTTTCGCGAGAGACTGAAGATTACAGAGATTACAATCAAGGCGACAGCAGGGAGAGTTCCTGTCATTGCCAGCGGCAATACATCAGACAGCATTGAGGATCAGGCCAAAGAGCTCAATGCAATATGGGGGCTCGGAGCAGATGCCGTTATTCTCCTTTCCAATCGTCTGGCAAAGCAGAGTGAGGGGAGTGAAGTGTGGATCTCCAATCTTCATAAGCTCCTCGATAAGCTCGATCCTGATATGAAGCTGGGCATCTACGAATGTCCCTATCCCTATAAAAGAGTCATTAGCGAGGAAGAAATGAAAGCAATGGTGGATACGGAAAGGTTCTATTTTGTCAAGGACACCTGCTGCGACGCGGCAACGATCCGCAGAAAGCTCTCACAGATCAAAGGCAGTATGATCAGGCTCTTCAATGCAAATACGGCGACGCTTCTGGAGTCCCTTCGCGACGGTGCGGATGGATACTGTGGCGTCATGGTAAATTTTCATCCGGAATTGTATGAGTGGCTTTGCAGCCATATTGATGATCCCAACGCGGACACCGTATCAGATATCCTGACCATGTGCTCCTTTATTGAGGGACAGCTGTACCCGGTCAATGCCAAATGGCATCTGTCTCATCTTCGGAATGTACCGATCGAGCTTGTCAGCCGTACGCAGGACTGCGCGAAGATGAATGATACCATTATTTCTGAAGTGGAGCAGATGGAGGATCTTGTACGGAAGATCCGTTCGTCGCTTAAAAGCGGTGCCGGACTGTTATGAGAGTCACTATTGGCATATTGTAAGGGAATATACATTTTCCCCAAATTGTTCAGGTTGTCTTCTTTGATATTCAGTTGTCAGAAATTGTTTGGTGTATATCTCACTGTGATGATATGCACCTCTTTCTTTTCTTTCAGCGCGTGATAGATGAGGGCATAGATTCCGTCCAAATCCCTGCAGACACGAGCAAAGGGCATCGCGTGCATCCGGCAATTCACCGTCTGCGGCAAACATATTTATAAATCAGGGATTGCATCATCTGTTTATACTGTATATACTGAGTATAGATAAGGGGACGTCATGGAAATATTACTGGACTATTACAGCGGCATACCGATTTATGAGCAGATCTGTACGCAGATGAAAAACCAGATCATGGCCGGAGAACTGGATACGGACGATCCGCTGCCCTCCATCCGGAATCTGGCAAAGGATCTGCGGATCAGCGTCATAACCACTAAGCGGGCGTATGAGGAGCTCGAAAAGGAGGGCTTTCTGTATAAGATAGCGGGCAAGGGCTGCTATGTCGCGAGGCGGAACGAGGCGCTGGTGCGGGAGAACAGCCTGCGGAGCATCGAAGAGAAGATGGAGCAGATTCGGGTGCTTGCGGCCTCGGCGGGTCTTGACAGGGAGGAGCTGCTTGCGATGTGGGACACGATCTGGGAGGAAGCCTGACAGTCGCGTTGATACGGAGCTTTCGAAGCTTCTCGATCACCAGAGGAAATTTTGATCGCAGGGGAATTCGCCTGCGCGGAATTTTTCTCTCGGGCGCCGCAGGGAACGCGGCAATGGAGGATAATGTGAAAAATCACGCTGATGCGCTGATTTGCTCCGTGAGCGAAAAGTGCTGTTACGTAGTGGGACGGCATGAGACGCGAAGCGGCTTGCATCTCTGCGCGCCGGCGCAGGGTGCTTACAGCGCGTGCCTCGCAAAGGAACGCTTCGGCATGGAGGATTAAAGTAAACGCGCATGCCGGCTGCGTCGGCGCCGCCATAGGTATAAGTCCCAGCGCTGCTTCTCTGCTTTCGGCAGCTCCCGCAGCGCTGACAGGTATGAGAAATCCGGGTTGTCGTCCTGCTTGGCTCATACCGGTTGTCCTGTCAAATGCTGAAATGTCCTCTCATGCCGGCATGGCGTCCATTTCATCGTTTGACAGGGGACGTATACAGTAAAAAAGGCATAAAGTACAGCAGGAAATGTTATAATATAAATCAAGGGACAAATGGTCACGGAATGGATGCCGGCATCCGTTTTTGCGACTGTGAGACCCGCTGAAATTTGCTGCAGCATAACAAAAGCAGGAGGTGACTTTATGCAGGGGTACAGGAAGATCAACTGTAAGAGAGCGCCGGAGGTTTTCATGAAAGTGATTCCGGGGCACTTTGTCACGCCGAACTCGCATATCAATTACTATATTGATATGACGACGATGAAAGCGCGTCTGAGCGAAGCGCAGAACGCAGCGAAAGCGCTGGCACAGGACTACGTGGCGACGACCATTGTGGACTCTGTCATCTGCATGGACGGCTGCGAGGTGATCGGCGCGTTTCTTGCGGAGGAGCTGACGCGAGCCGGTGTTCTTTCCATGAATCAGCATAAGACCATCTATGTCGTGACGCCGGAATACGATCTCTCCGGGCAGATGATCTTCCGCGAGAATATGCAGATGATGGTGCGCGACAAGAACGTGCTGATCCTCCTCGCCTCGACGACCACCGGGACGACCCTCGGACGGGCAATCGACGGCATCCGCTATTACGGCGGGCGGGTCAGCGGCATCTCAGCGATCTTCTCCGCAGCGAGCCGGATCGGCGGGATGGACATCCACGCGCTGTTCGGCCCGGCGGACCTCCCGGATTACCGGAACTACGCGCCGGACCGCTGCGATCTGTGCCGCCGCGGAGAGGCGGTCGACGCCATCTGCAACGGCTTCGGCTTCTCGAGGTTGGGGTGACTCCGGCAGCAGGGTGATGAACATATCATATACGTGATGACGGTAAGGAACCGCCTGCCTCTCTGCGATGAGGGGCAGACGGTTTTTGCGGTTTTGTTAGTTTTTGGAGAATGGCGGAAATTATCAGAAAGGCTCTGCCGGGCATCCCGCGGCAGGTTGGAGAAATACCGGAGAGACGGGGCATTTCACGGAGCGCTGGCGGAGGCGGTACGGACGGTGCTTTGGGTATTCCGCACGGAACAGCGCCACGAGGAGCTGTCTTCCTACCGCTTTGAGCGCTCGGACTGTCCGTGGACGGATCGCTCTCCCGGGGAGGGCGCGGCGCGCTTGTAAAGGATTGCGGAGGCGGTGTATCGCGACGGGGAGCTCTGCCTCGAGGCGTCCGGCTTTGCCCCTGCGCTTCGAGCGGCGATCGAGACATGGGGCGTTCTTCCCGGCATGAAAGAAAAAATTTATGCCTATGAGGTGGACGGCTTCGGGGAGTACAATGTATGTGACGACGCCAATCTGCCAAGCCTCCTGTCCATGCCGTATATCGGCTATTGCGGCCGGGATGATCCGGGCTATCTTGCCACGAGAGAGTTCATGCTGAGCGACGGGAACCCGTTTTATTACCGGGGCGGGGCAATGCGGGCACCTTTCTGATGCACGAGAGCGTCTGCGCCGACGACCCCTCGCAGTACACGCGGCCGTGGTTTTCATGGGCCAATTCCGTATTCTGTGAAATGCTGCTGGCGCTGTGCGGAATATCGTTGGAACGCTGAAAAGAGCGGCGAGGCCGATTATGAGATTCAGTTCGGTTATATCCGCCGTCCTATGCATGGCAACACCTCGTGGGACGCTGCGCCCCTTGAGGTCAGAACATTCCGGGTGATCCCGGAGGATGGAAAGGAGCAGTGTGAAAAACCATGCGGATGCGCTGGTTTCTTGTACGGCTCGCGCAAAATGTTTCAGAATGGAGGACGCTATGTTTCGACTGACGGAATGTGACAATGCGGCAAGGACGGCGGCCAGAGAGCTGCTGGAGAGCTTTTTCCGGGGTGGAAAAAGTGCAGAGCTTGTGATCGCGCTGGGAGAGACGGCAGAACCGCATGGTTATGAGGCCGTCTATGATCCCGATGCGGGCCGCGTGACAGTCCGCTGCGATGAGCTTCGCACGTTGGGGCGGGCGCTGCTCATGGCGGACGCGCTTCTTAAGGAGCCGAATGCGGGAGACGGAACCGGGGCGCTGAGACGGGTCTCCGGAGCCTGTCCCTTTCCTGATTTCGGGATTATGCTGGACTGCTCCCGGAACGCGGTGCCCCGCGTATCGGCGGTGAAGCAGATGCTCCGCATCGCCGCGCTTCTGGGCTATTCTTATGTGGGACTTTACACCGAGGACACGCTGCGAGTGCAGGATGAGCCGTATTTCGGCTATATGCGCGGGGCCTTTTCGCGGGAGGAGATCCGGGAATGCGATGCCTGTGCGGCCAGCCTCGGACTGGAGCTTCGCCCCTATATCCAGACGCTTGCGCACATCAATCAGATTGTCCGCTATCAGGACTATTTTCCGGCGGTGGACACCGGCGATATTTTGAAAGCGGGTGCGGAGAGGACAGAACGGCTTCTTCGTCATCTCATCCGTCAGGTGTCGGAGGATTACAGCACCCGCCGGGTCAACATCGGCATGGACGAGGCCGAGCTGGTGGGTCTTGGCAGTTATCTTCAGGAGCACGGCTACCGAGGTCAGATGGAGGTCATGCAGGAGCATCTTGACATGGTGTTGGGACTGTGCCGCGAGTACGGGCTGATTCCGCAGATGTGGAGCGATATGTTCCTCAAAATCGTCTCCGGCGGCGCCTATGATGTGTCGGATCCGGCACGACTGGAGGCGGTTCGCATTCCCGAGGGGATTTCGCTGTGCTACTGGGATTATTATTCAAAGGATTATGAAAATTACGACCGCAAGCTCCGTCTGCACCAGAAGCTGACGGACCGGATCGCGTTTGCCGGCGGTGCGTGGAAGTGGAGCGGCTTTGCCCCGCACAATCAGTTCAGCATCCGCTGCGGCGCGGCGGCCATCCGGGCCTGCCGGGACAATCGGATTCCGGATGTCGTGCTCACCTGCTGGGGAGACGACGGCGCGGAGGCGGATATGTTCAGCGTGCTGCCCGTACTTTTTGCGGATGCTGCGGCCGCCTACGGGGACGGGCTGCCGGAGGAGGCGTTCAGAACCCTTTCCGGGGGTTATTCCATGGAGGAATTCCTTGCGCTCGACGATGTGAATATCCGCAGCCGCAGCGAGGAAAGCTGCAGCAACAGCAGTAAATATCTTCTTTATCAGGATCCCCTTCAGGGGGCCTTTGACTCTGTCGTCGATCAGGCGGCGGCGCAGGAATTCGGGCAGACGGCGGCGCGGCTGGAGGCGCTTGCGGTACAGAAAGAAGGACCATACGCATTCCTGTTTGAGACGGCGGGGGCGCTGTGCAGGGTGCTGGAGAAGAAAGCGGATCTGGGGATCCGGCTCCGGGACGCGTACCTTGCGGGGGACCGGAAGGCGCTTGCGGCGCTGTCGCGGTGCGAGCTGCCGGAGCTTCTTGTCCGGCTGGACCGCTTCTATGATCTGTTCCGGGCACAGTGGCACCGGGACAACCGATCGTTCGGCTTCGAGGTGCAGACCATACGGATCGGAGGCCTCCGGCAGCGCCTTGCAGACATCATTCGGCTCGTGGAAAGCTATCTTGACGGGACGCTGACCTCCATTGAGGAACTTGAGGAGCCGCAGCTCCCTTATGGATATAGTGGAAAAGATAAGCCTCTTGGGAAGCTCGGCTACAATCGCTGGACCGACATGACGTCGGCGTCGAGGCTGACCTTTGGCGGCGTATGATGCGATCATGCCGGAACTCTATGACTGTGCAGAGAAGGATGCCTGCCGGCGGCAGAGGTAAACGGGCGGCGCAGACGCAGGACAGGGATGGAAGATTCCGCCGGATTATGCTATGATTCTAACCGATATGGCCGCAGCGGGATTTCTGTGCCCTTTTATACGCCGCATCCCGGGGCTGGCAGCTTCGTAAATGCGTTCACAGGTTCATAAATTTTATAGGTTCATAAATTTCACGGGTTTATAAATTTCAGGAGGATTTTCATGAGTGCATCATTCGATGGAATCATCGCCAAAGTCAAGTCGCTTCCGATGAAGAAGCTCTCCGTTGCGGTGGCGCAGGACGGCCGGGTGCTGGAAGCGGCGTCCAGAGCGCGGGAGCTGGGAATTGCGGATCCGGTGCTGTTCGGAAATGAGAGAGAGATTCGCGAGATCGCGGCGGATCGCGGCGTTTCCATCGAGGGCATGGAGATTGTAAACGAGGAGGATGTAGAGCAGGCCTCCCTGAAAGCGGTCAAGAGGGTGCATGACGGCGGTGCGGAGATGTACATGAAGGGCGAGCTTCCCACCTCGATGTTCTTAAAGAGCGTCCTCAATAAGGAAGTGGGACTGCGGACCGGCAAGACGCTCTCGCATGTCTGTATCTTCGAGATCCCCGGAATCGATCGCCTGCTCTTCTTTTCGGATGTGGCGTTCCTGCCGTATCCGACGCTCGAGGATAAGGAGCAGATCATCAATATGTGCGTACGCGTGGCATCCGCCTGCGGCGTTGAGGAACCGAAGGTTGCGCCCCTTGCCGCGGTGGAGGTGGTGAATCCCAAGATGCCGGTGACGGTCGAGGCGGATCAGCTCACGAAGTGGAACCTCGAGGGCCGCATTGCAAACTGCATTGTGGACGGCCCTCTCTCTCTTGATCTCGCGATCGATCCGACCGCGGCAGCGCATAAGCCCGGCGCGGAGAACCGCCGTATTGTCGGCGATGCGGATATCCTTCTCTTCCCGGATATCCACGCGGGCAATCTTGTGTACAAATCCATCACCCACCTGACGCCGGGCGTCCGGAACGGAAACATTCTCATGGGCACCAAGGCCCCGGTGGTTCTGACCTCGCGCTCCGATTCGGTGGAGGTAAAGCTCAATTCCCTCGCGGTCGCGGCGGTCGTCGCCGAGCGTCTGAAAGAGACCGGCTGGGACTGACGGCCGGATGCTATATCCATATATTATATTGAAAAAGGAGTTTTGCCATGTCGATCAGAAGTCTGATTATCAATCCGGGTTCCACGTCAACCAAGATCGGTGTTTTTGATGATGAAACGCAGGTGTTTGACCGGACGCTGCGCCACAGCACCGAGGAGATCGCGGCGTTTGAGCACATCGTCGATCAGATGAGCTTCCGCCGGGACATCATTCTCACGGCGCTGCGGGAGAATAGCATCGACGTCTCGTCGCTGAACGTCGTCGTCGGCCGCGGCGGTCTCCTGAAGCCCATCGAGGGCGGCACCTATGCGGTCACCGATAAGCTTGCGGCGGATCTGCGGGCCGGTGTGCAGGGCGAGCATGCCTCGAACCTCGGCGGCCTCCTCGCGCGGGAGATTGCGGAGACGATCGGCGTCCCGTCCTACATCGTCGATCCCGTCGTCGTGGATGAGCTGGCGCCGGTTGCGCGTATTTCCGGCGTTCCGGAGATCGAGAGAGTTTCTATTTTCCACGCGCTGAACGCCAAGGCGATGGCACGGCGCTATGCCCGCGAGACCGGTGTGAAGTACACGGACATCAATGTAATCGTGGCGCACATGGGCGGCGGCGTCTCGGTCAGCGCGCATGAGAGAGGCCGGGTCGTGGATGTGTTCAACGCACTTGACGGCGACGGCGCGTTTTCGCCGGAGAGAGCTGGCGGTCTGCCGTCAGGCGCTCTGGTAAAGCTCTGCTTCGAGAGCGGCCTCACGGAGCAGGAGGTTCGGCGCAAAATCGTCGGAAACGGCGGCTTCAACGCCTATCTCGGCACGAACGACGCGAGAGACGTGGACAAAATGTGCGAGGTCGGCGATGAGAAAGCGATTCTTGTCCGCGATGCCTTTGTCTATCAGCTCTGCAAGAACATCGGCGCCATGGCGGCGGTGCTGGGCGGCCGGGTCGACCGCATCGTGCTGACCGGCGGGATCGCGCATGACAGCTATGTCACGGCGGAAATCGAGAAGAAAGTTTCGTTTATCGCGCCGATTACCGTCTACGCCGGCGAGGACGAGCTGCTTGCGCTGGCGCAGGGCGCTCTCCGCGTCATGAACGGCGAGGAAGCAGCGAAAGAATATTGAGAAGCAGCACCGCCGCATTCCGGACGCGGGAGCGGCATGAGGTCGTCTATGGCAAGAATTGTCGATAAAATTTTTGGTACGCACAGCGAGCACGAGCTGAAACGCATCATGCCGCTGGTGGATAAGGTGGAGGCTCTCCGGGACGCCATGCAGGCGCTTTCGGACGAGGCCCTTCGCGGCAAGACGGAGGAATTTCGCCGGCGTCTTGCGGAGGGCGAGACGCTCGATGATCTGCTTCCGGAGGCATTTGCGGCCATCCGCGAGGGCGACCGGCGCGTTCTTGGCATGGAGCCGTTTCGCGTGCAGGTGATCGGCGGCGTGATTCTTCATCAGGGGCGCATTGCGGAAATGCGCACCGGTGAGGGCAAGACGCTGGTGGCGACGCTTCCGGCCTATCTGAATGCGCTGGACGGAAAGGGTGCGCACATCGTCACGGTGAACGATTATCTGGCGAAGCGCGACTCGGAGCAGATGGGCGAGGCGTTTCGCTTCATGGGTCTGTCCTGCGGCGTGGTGCTTAATAGCATGACGCCGGAGGAGCGCAGAGCCGCCTATAACTGCGACATCACCTATGTCACCAACAATGAGCTGGGCTTTGATTATCTGCGCGATAACATGGCGATCTACAAGAAGCAGCTCGTTCTGCGGGGGCTTCATTATGCCGTCATCGACGAGGTCGACTCCATCCTCATCGACGAGGCCCGCACGCCGCTCATCATTTCCGGCCAGAGCGGAAAATCGACAAAAATTTACGAGGCCTGCGACATTCTCGCCAGACAGCTTACCCGCGGCGAGGATATGGAGGATCTTTCCAAGATGGATGCCATCATGGGCATCGAACGGGAAGAAACCGGCGACTTCATCGTCAATGAAAAAGACAAGATCGTCAATCTGACGGCGGACGGCGTGGAAAAGGTCGAACGCTTCTTCCATCTTGAAAACTATGCGGATCCGGAGAATCTGGAGATTCAGCACTGCATGACGCTGGCGCTGCGTGCCAACAACCTGATGCACCGGGATCACGATTACATCGTAAAGGACGACGAGGTTCTGATCGTCGACGAGTTTACCGGGCGCGTCATGCCGGGCAGACGCTTTTCGGACGGCCTGCATCAGGCGATCGAGGCCAAGGAGCATGTACGCGTCAAGCAGGAGAGCAAGACGCTCGCGACCATCACGTTCCAGAATTTCTTCAATAAATTCACAAAGAAGTGCGGCATGACCGGAACGGCGCTCACCGAGGAGCGCGAGTTCCGTGAGATCTACAACATGGACGTGGTCGAGATTCCGACGAACCGTCCCGTGATTCGCATCGACCATCAGGATTCGGTCTATAAGACCCGCGCGGAAAAGCTGAAAGCCGTCGTGGACGCGGTCAGAGAGCGCCATGAGGCCGGCCAGCCGGTGCTTGTCGGCACCATCACGATCGAGGCCTCCGAGACGCTCTCGAAGATGCTGAAAAAGGAGGGCATCCCTCACAACGTTCTGAACGCCAAGTACCATGAGCTGGAGGCGGGGATCGTCGCGGATGCCGGACAGCACGGCGCGGTCACAATCGCGACCAACATGGCGGGACGCGGAACCGACATCAAGCTTGATGAGGAGGCGCGCGCTGCCGGCGGGCTCTGCATCATCGGCACGGAGCGCCATGAATCGAGGCGCATCGATAATCAGCTCCGAGGCCGTTCCGGGCGGCAGGGGGACCCGGGCGAATCGAGGTTCTATATCTCGCTGGAGGACGATCTGATGCGTCTTTTCGGCTCGGACCGCATGATCGCCATGTTCAACGCGCTGGGAATACCGGAGGGACAGGAGATTCAACACAAGGCGCTGTCCCGCGCCATCGAGAACGCGCAGAAGAAGATCGAGACGAACAACTTCGGGATCCGCAAGAATCTGCTGGATTACGACGAGGTCATGAACGAGCAGCGTGAGATCATCTACGATGACCGCCGCAAGGTACTGGACGGGGAATCCATGCGCGATTCGATCTACAAGATGATTGCGGACATCGTCGAGGAGACCGTCGACGATACGGTGGGAGAGAACAGCAACAGCGACGACTGGGATCTCAAGGGACTCAATGAGCGCCTGCTTCCGATTATTCCCCTGCAGGTCGTCACGCCGGAGCGGATCAGCGACCGGACGAAGAACGGACTGAAGCAGCAGCTCAAGGAGGAGGCTGTCCGCTTTTATGAGAGCAAGGAGGCGGAGTTCCCGAATCCGGAGCAGATCCGGGAGATCGAGCGCGTCGTCCTGCTCAAGGTCATTGATCAGAAGTGGATGGATCACATCGACGATATGGAGCAGCTCCGTCAGGGCATCGGCCTCCAGTCCTACGGGCAGCGCGATCCGCTGGTCGAGTACAAGATGGCCGGCTACGAGATGTTCAGCGGGATGCTCGCCAGCGTCCGTGAGGACACGGTGCGTCTTCTGATGCACATCCGCATCGAGCAGAAGGTGGAGCGCGAGCAGGTTGCCAAGGTCACGGGCACCAACAAGGACGAGAGCGCGGTGAGAGCGCCGAAGATGCGCTCCCAGAAGAAGATATATCCGAATGACCCCTGCCCCTGCGGCAGCGGAAAGAAGTTCAAGAACTGCCACGGCGCGGGCGCCGGGATTGTGTAAAAAAACAGGATTGTGTAAAAAACAGACAAGCATGGAGAAAATGTATGGTTGAGCTTGACGCCATGAAAATTGAGCTGCAGCAGTATGCGCAGTCGCTGGAAGAGGTGAGGGCTTCCCTCGACCTCGAGCACAAGGCGCAGCAGATCGAGGAGCTGTCCAAAGAATCGGAATCTCCGGACTTCTGGTCGGATGCCGAACGGGCCAATACCAGAATGAAGCAGCTCAAGGACCTGCAGAAAACCGTGGGTGAGGCGGACGGCCTGTCGGCTCTCTACGGCGACATTCTGGATCTGATCGCCATGGGCAACGAGGACAGCGATCCGGCGATCATTCCCGACGTGCAGGCGGAGCTGGATGATTTCAAGGAAAGACTGGAAACGCTGCGGCTTTCTACGCTGCTTACCGGGGAGTACGATCACTGCAACGCGATCATTTCGCTGAATGCCGGCGCGGGCGGAACAGAGGCCTGCGACTGGTGCGCGATGCTCTACCGCATGTATTCCAAGTATGCCGATAAGCACGGCTTTTCGATGGAAATACTGAACATGGTGGACGGGGATGAGGCCGGCATCAAGAACGTTGATTTTCAGATGAACGGAACCAATGCCTACGGCTATCTCAAGTCCGAGCACGGCGTGCACCGCCTTGTTCGGATCTCGCCCTTTAACGCGCAGGGCAAGCGGCAGACCTCGTTTGTTTCCTGTGAGGTTATGCCGGAGATCGACAAGAGCATTGATATCGAGATCAATCCGGACGACATCCGCATCGACACCTACCGCTCGAGCGGCGCGGGCGGACAGCACATCAACAAAACCTCCTCGGCGATCCGCATCACGCACTTCCCGACGGGCATCGTCGTCACCTGCCAGAACGAGCGCTCCCAGTTCCAGAACAAGGACAAGGCATTCGAGATGCTGAGAGCCAGGCTTTACATGAAAAAGCTGGAGGAGGAGGAGGCGAAGCGCGCGGCAATCCGCGGCGAGGTCAAAGACAATGCGTGGGGCAGCCAGATCCGCTCCTATGTTCTGCAGCCCTATCAGATGGTCAAGGACACGCGGACGGAGGCCGAAACCAGCAATACGGACGGCGTGCTGAACGGCGATTTGGACCTTTTTATCAATTCCTACCTCCGCATGGTCAGCCAGCAGGGGAAAGACAGGTAAAACAGGGAAAATACCGGGCGGACGGCAGCTCATACCCCTGCGGTTGCGGTGATTGCCGGAGGGGCGGCACGCAGCGTCAGCTCAATTTGCGTACCATGCTCTGAACTCCGAACGACCCGGACGTCGCCCCCATGCTGATGTGAAATTTCTTTTACAAGCGCGAGCCCCAGACCCGCGCCTCCCATATCACGGCTCCTTGATTTATCCGCTCTGAAAAACGGGTCGAATATCTGCTCCCAGTCGCTTCTGTCAATGCCCGTACCTGTGTCGGAAACAATTACTTTTGCAAATTCACCACTTTCTGTAATTTCAATGGAGACCTCTCCGCCCGGATGATTATATTTGATTGCGTTTTCGATCAGATTATAAATTGCTCTGTATATCAGGGTGTCATTGCCCGTAATCTGCGCATCGCCGGGCTTCTGAATAATCCGTACTCCCTTTTTGTCTCCGACAGCCGTTAAATCGCAGACAACCTCCTCTGTCATCTCGGCAAGCAGGATGCGATCGCTTTTTTTTGCGGACTGAAGCTCCGTCATTTCCAGAAGGATATCAATTACGTGCGATAAACGGTCTGTCTGCGTTCTCACCATATTAACGGTTTCCTGATAATCGCTGAGCACAGGACTGCGTTTTTTTTCAAACACCTCAAGCCTGGTCCGGATAACTGCAAGAGGGGTGCGGAGCTCGTGCGCGGCATTGGCGGAAAATTGCCTCTGTGCGGAAAAAGTATTATTCAGTCTTTTAAGCATTTCATTAAAGCTGTTGGTAAGACGTACAATTTCAATGGAGCTGCTGTCTGAAATGACGAGGCGCTGCAGGTTTCTGGCCTGAATATCTTCAATCTGTTTGCTCAGTTTCTGCAGCGGATGCAGAACATATCCCATAATAAAGTACATCATGGAGCAGCTCAGCAAAGTGATGATAAGCGTGATAAGCAGGCTCTTTGTCCAGAATTCCGCCTGCGTGTTTTTTATCATCTCGGAAAGCATGGACTGGGGATCAATATACACCTCGATCACGTCGGATGAACGTTCGGAAAAGCTTTCTTTCGGGAAGATTGACGTCGCGGAATCCTTAATTTCGCCCATATAAAAGATGGCGGATCTGCTGATGAAACAGCTGATGGCAAGGCAGGACGCAATCACCATGAACGCAGTTACGGCCGTGAGCCTCCATTGCAGTGAACGACTTTTATTCATTCGGGCGCCCTCCTATCACATAGCCCTGTCCGATGCGGTTCGTAACGGGATCATAGCCCAGGACGGCTCTTATTTTTTTGCGGAGTGCTGAAATATGGACGCGGATGGAATTGCTGAAGCTGTCGACGCTTCCATCCCATACATGCTGTATAAGCTCCTCCTGACTTACCGGACGCTCCTGATGGAGCATAAGATACTCCAGTACCCCGAATTCCTTCCGCGTCAGCGACAGCTCTGTTCCCCGCGCGAATATGGTGCGTGCTTTTGTATCAAGTGAAAGCTCTCCGCACATGAGGATGAGATTGTTCTGAATGACGCGCCTTCGCGTGAGGCTGCGCACCCGTGCCTCCAGCTCCTCAAAATGAAACGGCTTACAGAGATAATCGTTCGCCCCGCTGTCAAGTCCGTCAATTTTATCCTGCAGCTGTCCCCTTGCGGAAAGGATAAGCACGCCGGTTTCTTCGTCCTCCTCGCGGATATTCCGAAGCACTTCCATGCCGTCCATTTCCGGAAGATTCAGATCCAATATGATAAGATCATAGCTTTCTGACAGTATTGTGTCCCGGGCGGTCTTTCCGTCAAAGCAGGTATCCACCTCATACCCGTCGAGGCGCAGGCCCTTTGCGATTGTCTCGCAAAGGGTCTTTTCGTCTTCAACCACCAATATTCTCATCGCTGATATACTCTCCTTCTCTGCTGTCTGAGGAATGTTCATCCGATTTTCGGAAGCTGCCGTATGCAAGGGAGCTTTCCGCTTATTCATTATAGCAGGAATAAGATTTTTCCGAGGAGGGCAAAAAGTTTTTGATCTTAACAAAGATTTTATATCGGATTTGCTATATTGCGGATGCGAAGAAAACAAAGGAGGGATAACACATGGGTTTTGCGAAAAAATGTCCGATCCGGACAAAATATGCGGTACAGCTGATACTGATTCTCACTTCAGTCGTGTTTGTGTGTGTGGGCGCATATCGCGGCGAGGCGGAAACGGTGTTCAGCAAGGCGATTCGCCTGTGTCTGGAATGCGTGGGAATCGGATGAAGCGGGAGCGGAGGAGAAGATGGTTTCATTAGGGAAATTCCTTAAAAAAAGGAATTCTGTTCAAATATTTGCTGCTTTTTTAACAAATATTCATCTCCCGAATTTTTTAAAAGGAGTTTTGTACAACGGGAAAGTGAAACGGCTGTGTGTGCCCGGACTCAACTGCTATTCGTGTCCGGCGGCGACGGGAGCCTGCCCCATCGGTTCCTTTCAGGCTGTGGTCGGTTCGTCCAAATTCAATTTTTCGTACTACGTAACAGGCATACTGATTTTTTTCGGTGTCATGTTCGGGAGATTTATCTGCGGCTTTCTCTGTCCGTTCGGATGGTTTCAGGATTTGCTGCATAAGCTGCCGACCAGAAAATTCAGTACAAAAAGGCTTAAGGGGCTGACATACATAAAATATGGAATTCTTCTGACGGCGGTTGTCGCATTGCCGATCCTGCTTACAAATAAAGCGGGAATCGCTTCGCCTTATTTTTGTAAGTACATCTGTCCGCAGGGGATATTGGAGGGCGGCATACCGCTTTCCATCGTTAATGGAGGCATCAGGGCAACGCTCGGGGCTCTCTTTACCTGGAAACTCGGAATACTGGTGACTGTCATCATTCTTGCGGTGTTTTTTTACCGTCCGTTCTGCAAATGGATATGTCCGCTCGGCGCATTTTATGCATTGTTTAACAGATTTTCCCTTCTCAGCTACCATGTGGATCAGCACAAGTGCATCTCCTGCGGAAAATGCAGCAGAACCTGCAGGATGGACGTGGATATTACCAAAAACAGCGCGCACACAGAGTGCATTCGCTGCGGCGAGTGCGTAGAGGTGTGTCCTACGAAGGCAATCAGTGTGCGCTGGGGGTTTGAGAAAACCGCCGAAGCAAAAAAAACAACAAATTGCGAAAAGTCATGATCAGGAGGAAAAGTAAGATGAACGCTGTAAAAAAGATAATGCTTATCATTGCGGCAGCAATGCTGACAGTTTCACTGGTGGCCTGCGGAGCCGGGAACGGTTCGCCAGCCGGAGCAGAGAAAAAGGAGGTTTTTCCTGCGTTTCAGGGAAAAGATTTCGATGGGAATGATATCGACGAATCCGTGTTTGCCAAAAATGAAGCGACGCTTCTCAATTTCTGGTTCAACGGCTGTGCTGCCTGCGTGAATGAGATGTCCGCGCTTGAAAAGCTGAACGCCGAGCTTCGAGAAAGAGGAGCTGAGCTTATCGGCGTGAATGTACAGGTGACAGAGCAAGGGGAAGTTCTTGAGGAAGCAAGGGGCATCCTTTCAAAGCAGGGGGTCAGCTACAGAAACATATATATTAACGGCGGACAGGAGGCCCAGGATTACGTCAGGGAAATTTTCAGCTTTCCGACAACCGTTATAGTAGATAAGCAGGGCAATATTGTAGGAAAGCCTATTCTGGGAAGCATTGAGAGTAAGGAAAGAATAGATAAGATTCTTAATATAGTGGATGAATTGAAAGCGGGCGGGGATGTTTCAGGAACCTCCGTTGTCTCTGAGGATCCTGAAACGGATAAAGCGATGGAGCTTCTGAAAGAGGAAAGTAATATTTTCTCTGAGCACAAGGAGGTCTGGGACAAGCTGTTCGCCAAAGTTGAAAAGGATAAGGCGGTGCAGGGAGAGGATGCGTCTTATGTTGAGTTTCTGAAGTCACAGATAGAAGGAATAAAGGATTCTTTTTCCGAGGAAGAACGGAATACTCTGTACGATGATCTTAAAAAAATTGAAGAAATTGAAAAACAGATTCAGGAACTTGGCCAGAAGGACTGATCCGGAGGTGAGATGTGATGGAAAGCGGTGCGGGCAGGCGGCATGTGAAGCGCTATATAGCGCTTCCCGTTCTCGCGATAGGAGTACATTTTATACTGTCGAATCTACTCTATTACTCTGTTGAAAAGCTGTTCCTGTATGTCCTGCGGATACCGGAAAAGCAGTTCATGAAAGTTGCATATTTAGGTGAAATCCTTATATCCATTGCGCTGTTCCTTATATTTTTTGCCATTTACAGACTGATCTGGAAAGGGGAAGGGAGCGAGAGAAGGGAGCAGACGGATTTTAAGAATTCGGCGATGAGCGTGATAGCGGGAACAGGCGTATCGGGAGTTTCCTTTCTCTGGATCAGGCTGGCGGAGCGTATCCCCGGCTTTCAGAGAAGCATTGACGCGATGAACCGGGGAAATGAGAATATCGGCGGAGGAACCATTATCGGCGAAATTCTGATTGCCGTTATTGCGGCACCTCTCATAGAGGAAATTCTGTTTCGCGGGATTGTTCTTCGCTCCTTACGCCGGATCAGCCCTGCCTGGGTGGCAATACTGCTGTCCTCTGTATTGTTCGGAGCCTATCATATGAATGTGGTTCAGGTAGTCTATGCCACCTTTATGGGGGTGGTCGCCGGTATCATTTACGAGAAAAAAAAGAACCTGCTTCTTCCGATACTGGTGCATATGGCAAACAATTTTTTGGCTATGATACAGGGCCGCGTTCCTCCATCGGCAGGAGCAATCATCAATATTCTTTCTCTTATTATGATCCTTCCTCTGGGAGTCGTTATCTTTCGCCTGCGTCCGTGCAGCTGCGGGAGCGGTAGTCTTCCGGTTGGTGATGAAAGCGACAGGAAGTAAACCGGACGGCGGTCTGAAACAGTTTTCGTTTCGGACCGTTGTTTTTGTGTTGGTCCGCACTCCCTGAGCGGGGATCAATGCTGTATAAAAAATGGAATTTATGCATAAATATAAAATTTATACTTGAAATATTCAAATCAAATGCATATAATATCCACTGTCAACAGACATGCGGAAAGAGAACTTCGAAACGGAGGAGTATTATGAAAAAGAAAATAACTGCACTGGTCTTGGTGGCGGCGATGATGGCAGCGCTGGCCGGCTGCGGAGGAACGGCGGCGCCGGCGGACGCGAGCTTTGCGGCGGACGCAAGCTCTGTGGAGGAGGCGAGCTCTGCGGAGGAGGCGAGCGAAGCGCTTGCGGACGGCGTTCTCACGGCGGGAACCAATGCGGCTTTCCCTCCCTTTGAATATGTGGGCGACGACGGAAAGCCGGAGGGCTTCGATATCGCGCTGATCCGGGCGATTGGCGAGAAACTCGGCGTCGAGGTCGAAGTGCGGGATATGGAGTTTGATTCCCTTGTGACCTCCATCGGCAGCAAGATCGATGTCGCGATTGCCGGAATGACCGTTACGGAGGAGAGAAAGGCGATGGTGACGTTCTCCGATCCGTATTATGATGCGGTGCAGTACGTCATTCTTCCCGCGGGTTCCTCTATCGCATCAATCGAAGACCTGAAAGGGAAAAATATCGGCTGTCAGCTCGGCACCACCGGAAACTATCTGATTGAGGACAGCATCGAGGGGGCCGCGGCGCAGACCTACAACAAGGCGATCGACGCGGTGAATGATCTCATCAACGGCAAGCTGGAGGCGGTGATCATCGACCAGAATCCGGCGGAGGTTTTTGTGAAAAATCATCCGGACGAGATCCGTCTGATTCCGGGTGCGGACTTCGGCTTTGAGGCAGAGCAGTATGCCATCGCGATGCCCAAGGACGACGCGGCGCTGGCGGAGGCGGTCAATGCGGCGCTGGCGGAGCTGAGGAGCGACGGCAGCTATGACGCTCTGGTTGAGCAGTATATCAACAGCAGCGAAAACTGACGGAAAACAGTTATTTTGTTCCGGCATCATACACGCCATGGGAACCGTTTGGAATTGAAGACGATCCCCGTGGCGTGTTATCATGAGAAGCGCCGGCGCTCCGCGGCAGGGGAAGCGTGCGGAAGAGCGGTTCGGCATGGAGGATAGTCATGGCACAATGGTGGGCGGATGTCCAGATGAAATTTACAGCGGCTTTTATCACTGGAGACCGGTGGAAGCTGTATTTCAGAGGACTCGGGCTGACGCTGGAGGTTGCGGTATTCGCCGGAATCATCGGCGTTGTGATCGGGACGGCGATTGCACTGATGAAGCTTACCAGAACGCGCGGCGGAAAAGAGACGGCTTTTTCACGGATCGCGGAGATTTACATTGATGTGATCCGGGGGACACCCTCTGTTCTGCAGCTTCTCATCATGTGGTTTGTCATTATGAAGAGCAGCACCAACAGCGTTCTGGTCGCAAGTCTCGCGTTCGGAATCAACTCGGGCGCCTATGTGGCGGAGATCATCCGCGGAGGGATTCTGGCCGTCGATGCCGGGCAGACCGAGGCGGGACGAAGCGTGGGGCTCTCCAGCTGGCAGACGCTTCGCTGCATTGTGCTGCCCCAGGCATTCAAGAATGCACTGCCGCCCATCGGGAATGAGTTTATCACGCTCATCAAGGAGACGGCGATCTTGGGCTATGTCGGTCTCTCTGATCTTACCCGCGTGGCCAATCAGATCACGACCCGCACGTACGAGGCATTCATGCCCCTCATCGGTGCGGCGGTCATTTATTTCGTTATCATCAAAATCCTGACGATTCTGCTCGGGATCCTTGAGAGGAGGCTGCGCAAGAGTGATAACCGTTAAAGAGCTGAGAAAGAGCTTCGGGGATAATGAGGTTCTCCGCGGCATCAATTATAGAATTGAAAAAGGGCAGAAAATCGTCATCGTCGGGCCGTCCGGCTCGGGCAAATCCACGTTTCTGCGCTGTCTCAATCTGCTGGAGACGCCAACCGGCGGACAAATATGGATTGATGGACAGGAAATCACCGATCCGAAGACGGACATCAACCGGATCCGCCGGAAGATGGGGATGGTGTTTCAGCATTTCAACCTGTTCAACAATCTGACCATTATGAACAACATCACGCTGGCTCCGGTCAAGCTGGGCATCATGAGCCGCGAGGAGGCGAAGGAGAAAGCGCTGCAGCTTCTCGGGCGGGTGAACCTTGTGGACAAGGCGGACGCCTATCCGGCGCAGCTCTCCGGCGGACAGAAGCAGCGCATCGCGATTGTCCGCTCTCTTGCGATGAATCCGGAGGTCATGCTGTTCGACGAGCCCACCTCCGCCCTCGATCCCGAGATGGTCGGCGAGGTGCTCGAGGTCATGAAGGAGCTCGCGGAGTCCGGCATGACGATGATCTGCGTCACGCATGAGATGGCCTTTGCCAGAGAGGCTGCCAGCAAAGTGATCTTCATGGATGAGGGTGTGATCATGGAGGAGAATACGCCGCAGGCTTTCTTTGACAGCCCGCAGTGTGAACGGCTCCGGGATTTCCTGTCAAAGGTGCTGTAAATGCCGTGCGGTCCGTGCGGCCGTTTTTCTGCGGAGAGAGCTGTCGATGAAGTGGGAAGAAAATGTGCGCCGGGTGGTACCCTACATTCCGGGAGAGCAGCCGAAAGAGCGTAATATCATCAAGCTGAATACGAACGAAAATCCTTATCCGCCGTCTCCGGAGGCGCAGCGGGTGCTCCGGGAGCTGACGGAGGACGGCCGCTGGCCGGATCTGCGGCTCTATCCGGATACGGATGCCGCACCGCTTGTCCGCGCACTGGCGGAAAAATACGACCGGCGGCCGGAGGAAATCTACGTGGGGGTCGGCTCGGATGACGTCCTTGCCATGTGCTTTCTGACCTTTTTCTGCTCGCGGCGTCCCGTGCTGTTTCCGGACATCACCTATTCCTTTTACGATGTCTGGGCGGAGCTGTATGGGATCCCCTATGAGCAGATTCCCCTTGATGAAAACTTTTGCCTGCGTAAGGAGGATTATTTCCGGGAAAACGGCGGTATTATTTTCCCGAATCCGAATGCGCCGACAGGCGTGGAGCTGCCGGTTTCCGCCATTGAGGAAATCGCCGCGGCGAATCCGGGGAGTGTCGTCATCATCGATGAGGCGTATGTCGATTTCGGCGCGGAGAGTGCCCTGCCTCTGATTGATCGTTATGATAATCTCATGGTCGTGCAGACTTTTTCCAAGTCGCGTGCCATGGCGGGAATGCGCATCGGCTACGCGATGGCAAATGAGAGGCTGATCCGATGTCTCAGGGATGTCAGGCGTTCGTTTAATTCCTATACGATGAACCTGCCGTCGATTCTCTGCGGTGCGGCGGCGGTCCGGGACGACGATTATTTTCGGAGCATCTGCGGGTGTATTTCAGAGACGCGCGAGCGCTTCGAGGAGGAACTGAGCGGGTTGGGCTTTCGCTTCTGCCGATCCCGGAGCAATTTTGTCTTTGCCCGGCATCCGGATTTTCGCGGGGAGGAGCTGTACCGCGCGCTCCGTGAACGGGGAATATTGATCCGGTGGTGGAACAAGGAGCGCATCTCGGACTATCTGCGCATCACCATCGGCACGTCCAGGGATATGCGCGAGGTCGCGCGGGCGCTCCGTGATATTGTAGAGCACCCGGAGGCGTGCTGACCGGACGGCAGCGTGAAGAGGGCCCTGCACGACGCATACCTATGCCCGCCGGAGCCACTCCGCATCGCGGGCGCCTTACACAAAATGCTTTGGCATGGGGATTTTTATGCTGAAAAGTTATATTCTGACCTTTTTGATTTCCATGGTGCCGGTGATTGAGCTCCGGGGAGCGATTCCCTACGGAACGCTGGCCTGCAATCCTCCGGTTCCTTTGGTGCAGGCTTATATCCTTGCGATTGTCGGGAATATGCTGCCGGTTCCGTTTATTTTTTTCTTTGCCCGCAGGGTGCTGGAATGGGGAGCGGATAAGCCGGTGATCGGCTGCTTTTTCAGTTGGTGTCTGAAAAAGGGGCACCGCGGCGGGGAAAAGCTCAGGGCCTCCGCCGGACATGGTCTCTACTGGGCGCTGCTCCTCTTTGTGGGGATTCCCCTCCCCGGAACAGGCGCGTGGACGGGGACGCTGGCGGCTTCTTTCCTCGATATGGATTTCAAGAAGAGCGTGCGGGCCGTCATGGGCGGCGTGCTTCTTGCAGGCCTCATCATCGGCATGCTGTCCGCGGTGGGAATCAACGTGCTGCAGTGACGAGGCCATGCATGGACGCAGAACGCTTCTGTACACGGTGCTCCGGTGCGGGAAAACGGTGGGCGTATGACACAAGGTGTAATGATAGGAGGATAGTTATGGAAGAAAACGGACGCCGCTCCGGCGATATGCTGACGCGTCTCATGGAGCTTCCGGCGGAAACGCTGCCGGAGGGGGTCCGCATCGTGCGGGCTCTTGCGCTGGATAAAGGCAAGGTTCTTGATTTTGTGCGGGAAAATTTCGGGGAGGGATGGCTCGGCGAATGTGAGGCCGCGCTGCTTCATCAGCCCTCCGGCTGCTATATTGCGATTCGAAACAGGCAGGTGATCGGTTTTGCCTGCTATGACGCGACAGCGCCGGATTTCTTCGGCCCGATCGGCGTTGCCGGAGAGGAGCGGGGAAAGGGCGTCGGCGCAGCGCTTCTCGTCCGCACGCTCCGCGCTATGCGCGAGCAGGGCTATGTCTATGCGGTCATCGGCTGGGTGGACGACGCGGCGCCGTTTTACAGAAAGTTCCTCGGAGCGGAATTTATTGATGGCGGCGGTCCGGAGCACAGCATATTCCGCGACCGGATCGAAGCGGTGTGATACAATAGGCCCGGGAGGTCGCGGATGCGGCTCCCGGGCTTTGCCGTTGCCGCGGGAACCGGGAGGAGGGAACGGCGGTGCTTTTAAAGAACAGGAGAGTTGATGAAAGAATACAGAGATTATCTGGTGCAGGCGACCGCGGCGCCGAATGCGCAGGGCGAGCCGCAGATCCGCGCGTTTGCCGTCACCGCAAGGCAGCTTGCCGAGGAGGCGCGGCGTATCCACAATACGGCGCCGGTCTGTACGGCGGCGCTGGGGAGGCTTCTGTGCGGCGCGCTGATGATGGGGAGTATGATGAAGTCGGACGGAGATCTTCTGACTCTCCGGATCTGTGGGGACGGACCGATGCGCGGTCTCACGGTCACGGCGGACGGAAATGGCAATGTCAAGGGCTATGCGGACAATCCAGATGTGGTTCTGCCGCCGAACGGGAGCGGACATCTGGATGTAGGAGGCGCTGTCGGCCGCGGCTCTCTTACGGTGATCCGGGACATGGGGCTGAAAGAGCCCTATTCCGGGACGGTGCAGCTTCTCAGCGGTGAGATCGCCGAGGATCTGGCCTGGTATTACGTCTCCTCCGAGCAGATTCCCTCCGCAGTGAGCCTCGGCGTGCTGGTGGATACGGACGGCACGGTGCGGCAGGCCGGCGGCTTTCTGATCCAGCTTATGCCGTTCGCGGATGACAGCCTCATCAGCCGGATCGAGGAGAACGTCGGGCGTCTTGCGCATGTGACGATGCTTCTTGAGGCGGGCGATGCGCCGGAGCAGTTTCTGGAGCAGGCGCTGGCCGGTTTTCCGGTACAAGTCACGAAGAGCATGCCGGTGCAGTATCACTGCGGGTGCAGCCGGGAGCGTGTGGCGGGGGTTCTCATGAGCATCGGGCGCAGTGATCTGGAGGAGATGATTGCGGGAGGAAAGGACACCGAACTGAACTGCCAGTTCTGCAGCCGGAGCTATACATTTTCTCCGGGTGAGCTGAGGGAGCTCCTGAACGGATCACGATAAGGACAAATCAGCATAAAAAGTCGGCATGGAGAATTAGTATGAAAGACGGTTTTATTAAGGCAGCAGCGATCACTCCGAAGCTCCGTGTGGCGGATCCGGAATATAATGTGTCGGAGCTCATGCAGTGTTATGACGAGGCGGTGTCGCACGGTGCGAGGCTGATCGTATTTCCGGAGCTTGCGGTTACAGGGTACACCTGCGGGGATCTGTTCGGGCAGGAGCTCCTGCTCCGCGGAGCGGCCGAACAGCTTGAGGCCTATGCGGAGCATACACGGGGGACGGATGCGCTCAGCTTTGTGGGCCTGCCTCTGCGCCGAAACGGAAAGCTTTATAACACAGCGGCGGCTGTGCAGGACGGGCGCATCCTCGCCTTTATTCCGAAGCGTTTTCTTCCGAATTATTCTGAATTTTACGAGCTGCGGCACTTTGCGCCGGGGAACCTTACGGCGGAGCCGTTCCTCTTCCGCGGAAAAGGGGAGCCCGTGGAGCTGCCCTTTGGCAGCAGGATACTTCTGGATCTGGACGCGGTAGAGGGACTTTGTGTATCAGTAGAGATCTGTGAGGACGCGTGGACCACGGTCTCGCCCGGTGCGGAGCATGCGCTGGCGGGATCGACCGTAGTAGTCAATCTGTCGGCCTCCGACGAGGCGGTCGGCAAGGGGCAGTACAGGAGGCTTCTGATTTCCGCGACGAGTGCAAAGAGCATCTGTGCGTATATTTATGCCAATGCGGGGGACGACGAGTCCTCCACCGATCTTGTGTTCGGCAGCCAGAACATCATCGCGGAAAACGGGACGATACTCGCGGAATCTCCGCTGTTTGACGCAAACGTCTGCTATGCGGATCTTGATATTGCGAGGCTTGTGCATGAGCGGCAGAGAATGAATTCGTTCGGCCTTCCGGAGAGGGGGGCGGCCCTCTGCGGAGAGCCGGAGTATCTGCACATTCCGGTGCATATGGAGAGCGCCCGCACGCCGCTGGAGCGCCGCTTTGATCCGCACCCCTTTGTGCCGTCTGACGAGGCGCAGCGGAAAAGCCGCTGCGAGGAGATTTTTGCGATTCAGTCGCGCGGACTTGCGAAGCGCTGCGGGCATGTGGGGACGAAAGCTGCGGTACTCGGCGTTTCGGGCGGCCTCGATTCCACGCTGGCGCTGCTGGTGACGGCCCGGGCCTTTGATATGCTTGCCATCGGACGCGAGAATATTCTGGCGGTGACGCTTCCCTGCTTTGGAACGACCGACAGGACTTGCCGGAATGCCTGTGACATGGCGCGGGCGCTGGGAGCCACGCTGAAAGAGATCAATATTCGCGAGGCCGTGAGCCTCCATTTCCGCGATATCGGGCACGATCCGGCGGTGCGCGACGTCACCTACGAGAACAGTCAGGCGCGTGAGCGGACACAGATCCTGATGGATTTTGCCAATCAGGTGAACGGTCTTGTCATCGGGACGGGCGACATGTCTGAGCTCGCACTGGGCTGGGCGACCTACAATGGAGATCATATGTCCATGTATGCGGTCAACGCGGGTGTGCCGAAGACGCTGGTGCGCCATCTTGTCCGCTACTGCGCGGATACGGCGGAGGACGGCGCGCTCCGGGACATTCTTCTCGACGTCCTTGATACGCCTGTTTCGCCGGAGCTTCTTCCTCCGTCGGAGGACGGCGCGATTGCGCAGAAGACGGAGGAGATCGTCGGCCCCTACGAGCTGCACGATTTCTTCCTCTATCATATGCTCCGCTGGGGGAGTGCGCCGGCAAAGATACTTCGCCTCGCGCAGGCCGCGTTTTCGGACGACTACGACAAAGAGGCGATACTTTTCTGGCTGCGAAAGTTCTATTGGCGTTTCTTCACGCAGCAGTTCAAGCGCTCCTGCGTGCCGGACGGGCCGAAAGTCGGATCGGTTGCCCTGTCTCCCCGCGGGGACTGGCGCATGCCCTCCGATGCGAGCGTACAGCTCTGGATCCGGGAACTGGACGCTCTGCGGTAAGGATGGAGCTTGTCTGAAAGTGAGGATCGGTGTCCGCGGATTCCGGCGGACGGAAAGGAACGGATGCTGCTGCATTTTACGAAGATGGAAGGCTGCGGGAACGATTATGTCTATGTGAACGGCTTTGCGGAGAAGCTCCCGCAGGAGGAGAAGCCGGAGCTGGTGAGCAGGATCGCCGACCGTCATTTCGGTGTCGGCGGCGACGGCGTCATTTTCATCAATCCCGGCATGACCGCGCCGTTCGAGATGGAGATGTACAATATGGACGGCTCCCGGGGCGAGATGTGCGGGAACGGGATGCGCTGTGTCGCCGCCTATCTCTATGACCGCGGCATAGCGGCCGGCGTGGAATTTGAGGTGGAGAGCGCGGGACAAAAGCATCCGGTGCAGGTGTTCCCGGGGGAGGACGGCCGCGCCCGCTCCGTACGCGTCAATATGGGAGCGCCGGTGCTTGCGCCGGAGAGGATTCCGGTGATTCTGCCGGCTGCGGAGCTTTTGGGGAGCGAGCCGGGGGGCGCGGGAACGGGAGGGAAGGTGTTCGTGATTGCGGAGCCGATTATGGTTCTCGGAGAAAGTTATGAGATCACCTGCGTCTCCATGGGAAATCCGCACGCGGTCGTATTTCTCCCAGAGGATGTCTCCCTTGCGGATTTTGATATCATGAGGATAGGGCCGGCCTTTGAATCCGACCCGCATTTCCCGAACAAAACGAATACGGAATTTGTGCGCCCGGTGGATGAGAGCCATGTGGAGCTCCGCGTCTGGGAGCGGGGAAGCGGTGAGACGCTGGCCTGCGGGACCGGGTGCTGTGCGGCGGCGGTGGCAGGGGCCCTGAACGGCGTGACTGGGAACCGGGTTCATGTGCGTGTGCCCGGCGGAGAGCTTTTCATCGAGTGGGACAGGGAAGCGGATGAGGTTTTCATGACGGGTCCGGTACGGACGGTATTCGAGGGTACGCTCGAGACGGAGAATTTCCGCTAAGAGCGGAAAGGGAGAAGAAGCGCGTCAAAAAATGCGTGGCGTCCGTTTCGATATGATAAAATAATAAAGGTGTATCAGAGACTTTGCGACAGCCAGAAAAGGAGAAAACAGAATGCCCATCTTTCTTATTGTGCTTGTTATTGCTCTTGTCATTCTCATTCCGAACATCCGCATTGTCAATCAGAGCAAGGAGGCGGTTGTTGAGCATCTGGGAAAATTCAAATGTATCTGGGGTGCCGGCATCCACATCAAGATTCCGCTGCTCGATCGTGTGGTGCGTACGGTTTCCCTCAAGGAGCAGGTGCTCGACTTCCCTCCGCAGCCCGTCATCACGAAGGACAACGTGACCATGATGATCGATTCTGTCGTGTTCATGCGCGTTTTTGATGCGAACCTCTATACCTACGGCGTGGAGAATCCGATCGCCGGCCTGCAGAACCTCTCGGCCACGACGCTCCGCAGTATCATCGGCGACATGGAGCTCGATCAGACCCTGACCTCGCGCGAGACGATCAATAACCGGATGCAGGCGATTCTTGACGAGGCGACCGACCCGTGGGGCATGAAAGTGACCCGTGTCGAGATCAAAAACATTCAGCCGCCAAAAGAGATCGAGGAGGTTATGACCAAGCAGATGCGTGCTGAGCGTGAGCGCCGCCAGACGGTTCTCGAGGCACAGGCGCATCAGGAGGCCGTGGTTTCCCGCGCCGAGGGAGACAAGCGGGCCAAGATCCTTGCGGCGGAGGCGGAGAGGGACGCACAGATTGCTCTGGCAGAGGGCCGCGCGCGCTCGATCAAGATGGTTTACGAGGCGGAGGCCGATGGTCTTGAGGCCCTCAAGAACGCGAATGTCAGCGATTCCGTTCTCCGCCTGAAAGGGCTCGAGGCGCTCAAGGACGTCGCGGACGGTCGGGCCACGAAGATTTACATGCCGTCGGATATTGCGGGCGTGGTGTCATCGCTCGGCGTGATGGCCGAGTCTCTGGGAATCGGTGACGCGACGCCGGTGGACAGAACGCCGAAGCCGCAGCCGCAGCCCAAGGAGGATCCCTGCCTGACTCCCGAGAGCAGCAAAGTGACGAGAGAGGCATCCCGCACGACGCAGGCCATCATCGCGGACGTGGAAGATTGAGCGCTTTCCGGCGGCGGGGCTGCGCGGCGGCAGGTGAGGTCACTGCGGCAGGCAAGACATCTGTGAAGCATTGTGAGGCTCCGTGTAATTCGGTATAATGAAAGAAAAATTCTTCACATAATTATGCATGGAAGAGTATTCCAAAAAGGAGAGCGTCATGCGCATCATCAGAGGGAAGAACTACGACGAAATCAGCAGGAAGGCAGCGGAGCTTCTGGCGGCACAGGTTGTGCTGAAGCCGGACTGTGTGCTGGGACTTGCCACCGGCTCCACGCCGATCGGCCTGTATCAGTATCTGGCGAAGTGGTACGAGCAGGGAGATCTCGATTTCAGCGCGGTGACGACGGTCAATCTTGATGAGTACTGCGGCCTTTCGCCGGAGCATGACCAGAGCTACCGTTATTTTATGAACGAGAATCTGTTCCGTCACATCAATATCCGCCGGGAGTGCACCTTTGTCCCGGACGGTCTTGCGGCGGATGCGGAGGCGGCCTGCCGCGCATACGATGAGACGGTGCGGCGGACAGGGGGCGTGGATATTCAGCTCCTCGGCATCGGCAACAACGGCCACATCGGCTTCAATGAGCCGGCGGAGACCTTTGCAGACGGAACGCATATCGTAAAGCTGACGGACAGCACGATCGAGGCGAACAAGCGCTTCTTTGCGAGCCGGGAGGAGGTGCCGGGGGAAGCGATCACCATGGGCGTCGGCACCATCATGCGGGCGAAAATGGTTGTTCTTGTGGCGAGCGGCCGGGCAAAGGCGGAGGCGATCTGCAATTCGTTCTTCGGGCCGGTGACGCCTGCGGTTCCGGCGTCGGTTCTCCAGCTTCACCCGAATGTGGTCGTCGTGTGCGACGAAGAAGCGCTTTCGCTCACGGATGTGAAGTAAGAGGTCTCTGATAAGTCAAAGGCGAACCTACCGCGTCAGATTCCGCAGCCACCTGCCGCTTCGGTAATGGATGAATTCGGGCAGGAGCTTGACGTATTCATCGGTGCAGAGCAGAAAGTAGACCCAGATCGGCGGGAGCTTCAGCACAAAGGCGCTGATGAGGCCCAGCGGGACAGCGTAGGCCCACATCGAAAGAATATCGAGAATCATGCCGTAGCGGGAATCGCCGCCTGCCCGGAAGAGAGAGCTGATGATGACCGTGTTGACAACCTGCGGAATCTGGTAAAAGACATTGATGTACAGCATGATGCGCAGATAACCGCGGGCCGTTTCGGTGAGGCGGGTGAGGTCCGGAATGACGGGACTTACGAGGAAAAGGATCAGCCCGGTCGCCGCACTCGAAAGGAACGAGAGCATGAGAATCGCGTCTGCGTCGTTTCCCGCCTGCTCGATGTTGTTTTCGCCCAGTTCCTTGCCGATGAGGATGGAGGAGGCGGCCGAAAGGCTGAATCCGATGGTGGTGCAGAGGTTCCGGCATACGGTGACGACGGAGTTTGCCGCGACGATGTCGGAGCCGAGATGCCCCATGATCACGGAGTACATCGAATAGGCGACGCCCCACGCGATATCGTTGACAAGCGCGGGGACGGAGTAGCGGATGAAATCGAGCACCAGCGTCTTCGGTATGCGAAATATGATGCGGGGGTGCATTGGCAGGAGCTTCTGGCGCAGCATGTCGAGCACACAGATGAGAAGCTCAAGGCCGCGGGCGATGGAGGTGGCGAGCGCCGCGCCGCGAATCCCCATGACCGGCGCGCCGAAAAGTCCGAAAATGAGCACGGCGTTCAGGAGGATGTTGAGCAGCAGCGTCGAGCCGGATACCAGTGTGGACAGCAGGACGCGCTCACAGCTCTTCATCACCGAGAGGTACATCTGCGAGATGCCCATGAAGAGATAGGAGAGCGCGACGAAGCGCAGATAGTGCATTCCCTCGGCAATCAGCTCCGCATCGTTCGTCCAGATGGACATGAGAAAACCGGGACAGAAGAGCGCGAGCAGCATGGCCGCGGCGGACAGAGGCACGGAAATCAGAAGCGCGAGGCCGTAGATTTTCGAGACGGTCGAACGGTCGCCCTTGCCCCAGTACTGGGCGGCGAGGATGGTGATGGCAGACTGCATGCCGAAGAAAAAGATGCTGAGGATGAAAGCGACCTGTCCGGCGAGAGAAGATGCCGAGAGGGCGGTCTGCCCGACCATGCCGAGCATCACGACATCGGCGGTTCCGACCGCCGTGCTGATGAGGTTCTGGAGAATGATCGGGAGAACGAGAGCGAATACTTCGGGATAAAATCCCTTTCTGACCTTGATGCGGAGCATGCTTCTGTACACCTTCTTAAAGAGTTTCTGCACCTTTGCCGTTTGACTTTTGCCTGCCCGGGTTGTATATTCTAGTCAGCAATGACGGAGAACACAGTCCGCTCATGATCTGAAGCAGAGATCCGGTATCGCTCCCCTTTTCGGGAACGGCTGCAATTACCGGACAGACCGCGGCGCTGTGCACCCCTCCCGAGCTGTGATGCGAGACAGCAAGCATCACCGTATTCCGGCGTTAACGGGGCATGAGTGAAAAGTCAAGGTGGAACCGTGCGAATGATCAGCACCCTTGGGCAACTTTCGTTGTTCGCGGGTGTTTCTTTTATTTCCGTGAGCAATGAGCCAAATGGACATGCTTGCATGTCCGCCTGGCGAATGCCGAATCATTTACTTATTATGAACGATGGCTTCCGCGTTCGCAAGCGGAAGCCGGAGCAGGAGGTATCGCAGTATGAAGATTTTGTACAATGACGGCAGAGTGGAGGAGTGCCCCGTGCAGGACGAGCTCCATGTGATCCGCCACAGCGCCGCGCATATCATGGCGCAGGCGGTGCAGCGCCTTTATCCGCAGGCGAAGTTCGCGTTCGGCCCCGCGACGGAGAAAGGCTTCTATTATGATATGGATCTGGGGGAAGCGAAGCTGACCGACGCCGACCTCCGGCGGATTGAGGACGAGATGCGGAAGATCGTGAAAGAGAATCTTCCGTTCAAGACCTTTGAGCTTCCCCGCGCTGAGGCGGTAAAGTTCATGCAGGAGCGCGGACAGGACTACAAGGCGGAGCATATCGGCGATCTTCCGGAGGATGCCCGCATCAGCTTTTTCCAGCAGGGCGATTACATCGACATGTGCACCGGCCCGCACCTGACTTATACCAAGGCGCTCAAGGCGTTCCGCGTCACGGGACAGTCGGGCGCGTATTGGAGGGCGGATCAGAACAACAAAATGCTGACCCGTATCTCGGGGACGGCCTTTGCCTCGAAAGAGGAACTGGAAGAGTATGAGAAGATGATCGAGGAGGCGGCAAAGCGCGATCACCGCCGGATCGGCAGGGAGATGGAGCTCTTTGCGTTCATGGACGAGGGGCCCGGTTTTCCGTTTATTCTTCCGAACGGCATGATTGTACGCAACGAGCTGATGTCCTACTGGCGGGAAATTCACACCAGAGAGGACTATCACCAGATCGAGACGCCGATTATGCTGGATCAGTCCCTCTGGGTCACCTCCGGTCACTGGGGACATTACAAGGACAACATGTTCACCTCGAGCATCGACGATCAGCTCTTCTGCATCAAGCCGATGAACTGCCCCGGCGCGATGCTGGTGTACAAGCAGCGCCCGCGCTCCTACAAGGAGCTGCCGCTGCGCTATGCCGAGGTCGGTCTTGTGCACCGCTATGAGAAGTCCGGCGAGCTGCATGGCCTTATGCGCGTCCGCTGCTTCCATCAGGACGATGCGCATACGCTGCTCTCGCTGGAGCAGGTCGAGCAGGAGATCGGGAACATCTCCCGCATCATCAATGAGGTCTATCATAAATTCGGCTTTACCTATTATGTGGAGCTGTCCACCATGCCGGAGGATCACATGGGCTCCGACGAGGAGTGGGAGAACGCGACGAACGGTCTGCGCCACGCGCTCGAAAAGCTCGGACTGGACTATATCGTCAACGAGGGCGACGGCGCTTTCTACGGCCCGAAGATCGACTTTCACCTCCGCGACTGCCTCGGCAGAGAGTGGCAGTGCGGCACAATCCAGCTTGATTTCCAGCTCCCCCGGAACTTCGATGCGAAGTATGTGGGGGCGGACGGCGAGCTTCACACGCCGGTCATGATTCACCGCGTCGTGTTCGGCTCGGTCGAGCGCTTCATGGGCATTCTCATCGAGCATCTCGGTGGCAAATTCCCGTTGTGGCTTGCCCCGGTGCAGGCGAAGATTCTGCCGGTTTCCGACAAGAGTCTGGACTATGCGGGAAAGCTCTATGATGAGCTGAAAGCCGCGGGCATCCGCGTGAAGCTCGACGACCGCTCCGAGAAGATCGGCTACAAGATCCGCGAGGCGCAGCAGGTCGACCGTGTGCCGTATATGCTGGTCATCGGCCAGAAAGAGGTTGAGGAGGGTACGGTGACCGTACGGAACCGTGATACCGGCGAATCAAAGACCATGACGACAGAGGCGTTCCGGGACGCGGTGCTGCGGCAGATCGCGGATCGTGAGATGGAGCTCGGCGTATGACGCCGATATGACACCGCGGTAACACAGGCCATAACAGAAGCAAGGAGACAGGGATTATGGGAATTCTTCAGGACTGGAGAAACAAGGCGTATAACGAAAAGGCGAATAAGGGTGATCTGCAGAGACTCTGGGCAGACTATTTCAAAAAGGAGCGCGATGTGTACGCCGAGCTCCTTAAGGAGCCCGATACGGAGGTAAAGGGGACGGTCAGCGGTCTTGCGGAAAAGTACGGCCTTTCTCTGGAATATATGGTCGGCTTTCTGGACGGGATCAACGATTCACTCGAGACGGAAAATCCGATTGAGACCATGGACGAGAACACGGAGGTCTCCCTCGCGTTCAACACGGAGAAGCTCTATAAGAACATGGTGGCGGCCGGCGCGGACTGGCTGTACGGGCTGGAGGAATGGAACAGCATTTTCCCGGAGGAAAAGCGTAAAGAGCTCTATCTCGAGCAGAAGAAGTCCGGCACGGTCGTAAAGGAAAAGAAAGTCTATCCCAACGATCCCTGCCCCTGCGGCAGCGGCAAAAAGTACAAGAAATGTCATGGAAAAAATGCGTAAACAGGCAGGTTTTGTGCACATCCTGCATCGGAACGCTTTGTAAAGCGCTCTTCCGGGCTTTGGCCGTTCAGGTGAAAAGGCCGGCGGGTGTTTTTTACCGGGAATGGGGTATCATCGTATGCTTTTACAACTGACAGCGGGAGCCTTGATCCCGTTTTTTGGAACAACATTCGGCGCGGCGCTTGTGTTTTTTATGAAAGCGGAGATGTCAGCGGCGCTGCGAAAGGGCCTTGGCGGCTTTGCGGCGGGCGTTATGGTGGCGGCCTCTTTCTGGAGTCTTCTGCAGCCGGCGATCAGCAGCTCTGAGGCGCTTGGAAAGCTGGCGTTTCTTCCCGCGGCAGTAGGGTATCTTGCGGGTACCGGTTTTCTTCTGCTCCTCGATGTTGTCACACCGCATATGCACATGGATCACCATGCGGAGGGGCCGCGCAGTCCCCTCAGTCAGACGACGAAGCTGATTCTTGCCGTCACGCTCCATAACATTCCGGAGGGAATGGCGGTCGGCGTCGTCTTTGCGGGGTGGATTGCCGGGGAGGCGACGGTCAGTCTGGCCGCGGCTCTGGCTCTCTCTGTCGGAATCGCGATTCAGAACTTTCCGGAGGGCGCCATCGTCTCGACGCCGCTTCTTGCCGAGGGGATGCCGAGGAAGAAAACTTTTTTTTACGGCATGCTGTCCGGTGCGGTGGAGCCTGCGGCGACTGCTCTGACCGTGCTGGCCTCGGCCGCTGTCGTGCCGGTTTTGCCGTATCTTCTGGCCTTTGCGGCGGGTGCCATGATGTATGTCGTTGTCGAGGAGCTGATTCCCGAGATGTCGGAGGGGGAGCACTCGAATATCGGCACGCTTGCGTTTTCAGTCGGCTTTGTGCTCATGATGATCCTCGATGTAGCGCTGGGATGAAAAGAAAAGACGCGGCGGGGAGCTGTCGCGGAAAGACAGATTGCGTTGCCGAAAGAAAAATTCGAGTCGGCCTCTTTACAAATCGGAAGGGATGCTCTAAACTGTGAATAGTTATACAAGACTAACCAATCGAAACAGAGTTCGCTCAAACCAGAATTTGGCCAACCCGGAATTTGGTCAAAACGGAATGGAGGCGCTGTCCAGCGCCTTATTTCCGGGCGATTGGTTAGTTAAATCTAACCGATTGGAGTATAACAGCGATGTCCGAGCAATTCCTGATCGAGCATTGTTCGCCGACGCTGGCGGGCCTGAAATCCGCAAATCTTTTTTCCGCAGAGTACAAAGGCGCAAAGCGTCTCGCCGGAGAGCTCCGGCGGCTTAACCGGATGCTGGGGCCGGTGGGGCTCCGCGTGGTGCCGGTCCGTGCAAGACGCGGACGCGTGCTTCTGTATATGTACCGCCCGGCTCTTCTGCAAAGAGATTTCGGAGACGCGCAGGCGAGCGGCATGCTGCGGGCGCGCGGCTACCGGGGCGGGAATGCGGAGCAGCTGGTGAAAGAAATGATCGGCCGTGTTCGGGAATCGGAAGAATTTCCGCATGAGATCGGACTTTTTCTCGGCTATCCGCCGGAGGACGTGGAGGGCTTTATCCGCAGTCCGCAGGAGGGCTGCAAGCTGACCGGCTACTGGAAGGTGTACGGCGATGTGAACCGCGCGGCGCGCTGCTTTGCGGAGTACCGCCGCTGTACCGAATGCTACCGGCAGAGCCTCGCGGCCGGCAGATGCCTCCGGGATCTGGCCGTGCGGATCTGAACAGACACTCTGCGGAGCGGTGATCACGAACCCGCGGGGACCGGAATCGGCGGAAAACGCAGGCAACAGCAGCGGGCAGCGGCAACAGACAACGGCAGGACAGTAAGTACATACAGAAAGAGGGAGATTACAATGAGCAAGGTAGCAGTGGTTTTTTGGAGCGGCACCGGCAACACCGCAGCGATGGCGGATGCGGTTGCAGAGGGAGCGCGGGCAAAGGGCGCCGAGGTCACGGTCCTCGGGCCGGCGGAGTTCTCTGCGGGCGATGTGTCGAACTATGATGCGATCGCGTTCGGCTGCCCTTCGATGGGTGCGGAGGTTCTGGAGGAGACGGAGTTTGAACCGATGTTCTCCTCGGTGGAGGGACAGCTCTCCGGAAAGAAGATCGCCCTGTTCGGCTCATGGGGCTGGGGCGGCGGGGCGTGGATGCTCGACTGGGAAGCCCGCTGCCAGAGCGCTGGCGCGGCGCTTTGCTGCGACAGCGTGACCTGCCAGAATGAACCGGACGACGCGGCAAAGGCGGAGTGCAGAGCCCTCGGGGAAGCGCTGGCATAAGCAGCGCTTCGGGAAGCGGGGTGATTCTGTGAGACCTACGATACAGAAGAGAATCGATGAGCTGACAAGGCTTGTGGAGCTGATCCGCAGGTGCGTAAAGTGAATCCGCAGACGGCGGCGATGATTTTTCAGAGCCTGCGGGCAGACATGCGCCGTTATATGGCAGGATCCGGCTGTTTCCCGGTCAGAGGGGGAGCAGCCGGATTTTTGATGTGTTCGTGGAGCGCCTCGAGATAGCACTTGCCGTAGCGGGAGAGTATCATATCTTTCTGGGTCACGGCGCCGATGCGCATGATTTCGTCCGAGACGAGGGGGCGGGCGATGATGCCGGAGCCGTCCAGCGTTTCGCTGATGACGCCGGAGCTCACGGTATAGCCGTCGAGACCGATGAGGAGGCTGAACAGGGTGGCCCGGTCGCGTACCTTGATGTTTTTGGGACTGTCCGCTGCGCTCAGAATTTCCTCCGAAAAATAAAACGAATTGTATTCGCCCTGCTCGAACGAGAAATACGGGTACGACTGCAGCTCCTCGAGCCGGATCTGCTCCCGTCCGGCGAGCGGGTGTCCGCGCCGGAGAAAGACGTGGGGCTTCGCCTCAAAGAGAAGCTGGAAGCGGAGCCGGTTCCGGTGGAGGAGCTTGCGGATGATCTCTTCGTTCCGGGACGAGAGATAGAGGACACCGATTTCGCTGGTCAGGCGGCTCACATCCTCGATGATCTCATGGGTCTGCGTTTCCCGCAGTGTGAAATCGTAGTCGGAGGCGTCGAAGCGGCGGATGACGTCGACGAACGCCTCGACAGCAAAGGAATAGTGCTGGCACGAGACGGAGAAGCGCGGGCTCTGCCGCTGCGTGTTCTTGTATTTTTCCTCGAGAAGATTGGCCTGCTCGAGAACCTGCCGCGCGTAGGAGAGAAAAGTCTTTCCCTCAGAGCTGGGCTCGACGCCGCGGCTGCTTCGGACAAAGAGAGAGAGGTTCATTTCCTCTTCCAGATGACGGACGGCATTTGTGAGGCTGGGCTGGCTGACGAAGAGTCTTGCCGCGGCAGCAGTGATGCTGCGGGTCTCGGTGATGGCGACGATGTAGCGGAGCTGCTGGAGTGTCATAGGGGCCTCCTTTTATCGTGAAGCGGTTTGATTGGTGATGAAAATGTTATTTTGTGATAGCCTGAAACTATTACAGAATAACATTTTTATGTATTTTGCAAAATGTTTTGTAACGGCTACAATTCATGTAAACGATTTCGAAAAGCGTGTCAATGACTTTACAAAGCATGCAGCCGGACGCAGTGTGTCCGGCAGAGGAGGATTGGATGAGTACAGGGACGATAACATCTCCGTCGCGCTATGATGTGGTGGGAAGCTTTCTCCGCCCGGAGGCGCTGAAGAAAGCGCGGGCTGATTTTGAGGCCGGACGGATCGGCGCCGGGGAGCTGAAAGAGGCTGAGGACGCGGCGATTCGCGATCTGGTGGACAAGGAGAAAGCGGCGGGCCTGAAGACTATTACGGACGGCGAATTCCGCCGGGCGACATGGCATCTGGATTTCATGTGGGGCTTTGAGGGCGTCGGACACCGGCCGACGGAGACAGGGCTCCCCTTTCACGGCGAGACGGCAAAGATCGATGATACCTATCTGACCGGCAGGCTTTCTCTGGCGGAGCATCATCCCTTTATCGAGCATTTTCGCTTTGTCAATTCCCTGACGGACGAAAGGACGGCCGCAAAGCTCACGATCCCCGCGCCGGCGCAGTTTCTCGAGCAGTTCACGATGCCCTTTGCCGCGGAGCACAGCCGGCAGTTTTACCCGGATTTTGACGAGCTGATCGCGGACATCGCCGCGGGCTACCGCAGCTTTATCCGGCAGATCTACGAGGCGGGCTGCCGGACACTTCAGTTTGACGACTGCTCGTGGGGACTCTTTGTCGATCCGCTCGCCAAGCGCTTTTTTGATACCGACGACGCCGGGCTCGAGAGACTCAAGCAGCAGTATCTCGAGATCAATAATCTTGCGATCGAGGGAAAGCCGGCGGATCTGGCGATCAACACGCATGTGTGCCGCGGCAATTTTCATTCCACATGGGCGGCGCAGGGCGCTTATAATGACGTCGCAAAATTTCTGTTTGCGCGGGAGAATGTCGACGCGTTCTATCTGGAATTTGACGACGCCCGTTCCGGGGGCTTTGAACCGCTCGCCGAGGTTGCGGAGGGCAAGACCGTTGTTCTGGGCCTTGTCACGACCAAATCGCCGAAGCTCGAGGACCGCTATGCGGTGAAGAAGCGGATCTTTGAGGCTGCAGAATATCTTCCTCTGGAACGGCTCTGCCTCAGTCCGCAGTGCGGCTTTGCCTCCTGCGAGATCGGGAACCGGCTCACCGAGGAGGAGCAGTGGAAGAAAGTCGCTCTGGTGCGCGAGATTGCCGAGGATACATGGCAGGATGCGTGAGCAGAGAGCCGGCAGGGCAGTTTTTTCGCGGCAACGCAACATTCGTTATTGAATGTATCAGATTAGTTGGTAATATGGATATGGGCGCTCCGGGTGTGCTGACCCGAGGCGTCTGTTTTTGTCCGACAACAGGGAACAGAACTCCGCTGCGGCAGCGCCCGGCTTCGGAGCAAAGGAGGATCCATGCAGTTTTACATGCCGGTACAGGTATATGATGAAGCGGACTGTGTGCGGCGGCATGCGGAGGTGTTTGCCGGAGCGGGCAGGCGCGCGCTCGTCGTCACGGGGCGTCATTCCGCCCGGGCGAACGGCTCGTATGATGATGTGTGCGCTGCGCTGAAAGCCTGCGGCACGGAGCATGTGCTGTTCGATGCCATAGAGGAGAATCCGTCGGTGGAGACGGTGATGCGGGCGCGGGATTTCGGCCTTGCGGAGGGAGCGGACTGCGTGATCGGCATCGGCGGCGGCTCGCCTCTCGACGCGGCAAAGGCGATTGCGCTGATGCTTGCGTATCCGGAGGAACCGGCAGATTTTCTTTTTCACGGAGAGCTGAAAAACGGGCGTCACCGCCTGCCGCTCGTGCTGATTCCCACGACCTGCGGGACCGGCTCCGAGGTGACGGCGGCCAGCGTCCTTACGCTCCATGATCAGCAGACAAAGGCGGCGATTCCGCACCGGATCTTCTGCGATACGGCTCTGGTTGACGGGAAATATCTGGCGGTCGCGCCGGAGACGGTTATCCGCAACACCGCGGTGGATGCGTTGGGACATCTCTGGGAGAGCTGCCTCAACGCCGATGTGAGCGATGCCGCGCGGATGTGCGCCGATGCCGGGCTGAAAGTGTGGAGCCGGAGCCGGGAGCTGCTGCTCCGCGCGGCGAAGTCCGGAGACGGAAAGCGGCTTTACACGGCGGAGGACTATACGAATCTGATGCGCGCATCCATGTTCGCCGGCATGGCGATCGCACAGTCCGGCACCTCTCTGCCGCATGCGCTGTCCTATCCGATCACTTATTCCGAGCATATGGCGCACGGCGCGGCCATCGGATACTTTCAGGCGGGATATCTCGCGGAGGGGCCGGAGGAGCTGAGGCGCTATCTTCTCGAGACGGCGGGCTTTGCGGATCTCGTCGACTGGCAGCGCTGCTATGAGCTGCTGTGCGGCGGCGGGAAGCTTCCGGAGAGCATTCTCGAGCATGCTGTGGATACCGCCATGGAGAACACGGCGAAGCTGAAAAAAGCGCCGTTTGCCGTGAGCCGTGAGACGCTGCGGCGAATCGCATACTGGGGACGCTGAGGGGGAATCATGAAAGAGCTTCACAGAAGAATTCTTATGACGGTGCTGGGCGTATCGGTTGCCGGGCTTTCCGTCGGTATTTTCAGCTACTCCGATCTGGGGCTTGACCCCTTTCAGGTGTTTGCGCACGGCGTCTGGGGACTGACGCCGATCGGCTTCGGAACGTTTTACGCGATTCTGAACGCGGTGATGCTGGTCGTGATTTTTTTTGTGAACCGGCGCAAGATTGGTCTGGGGACAGTGATCAATCTGTTCCTTATCGGATATCTTGCGGAATTTATGGAATGGTGTCTTGACCGGCTCCACCCGAATCCGGGCTTTGCGCTGAGGCTGGCGGCGCTCTTCACAGCGGTCGTGATCATGTGCTTTGCGTCGGCTCTCTACATGACGGCGGATATGGGAATTTCGACCTACGACGCGGTCGCCGTGACCATTGACGAGCGGGTGCCGAAGTGGAAATTCAAGTATATCCGGATCGCGACGGATCTGATCTGCGTCGTGATCGGGGGGCTCCTCGGCGCGACGTTCGGCCTCGGAACGATCATCACGGCGTTCTTCATGGGGCCGCTGATTTCCTTTTTCAATCATACGGTCGCGGAACCGCTCCGCTACGGGAAGAAAAAATGACGGTGGCCCGCGGCTTATCATCGCAGAGGGGCCGGCGTAAAACGGACGGCTTCGCAGCGGCGGCGGAGCCTGCGGCGTATACAGCGGCGCGCTGTATTTGCACTTTCTGCCGCGCTGTGCTAATATTTCTATGTTTGCAGTGAATACAGAGAGAGCTGGTCTGGCAAATGGCGTCGGATCAGCTTTTTTGCGCGGAGAGCAGAGCCCTCTGCGCGGGAGGGTCCGCTCCGAAGCCCGGGCCGCTCCGTGAGCCGGCGCTTCGGTAGGGTGAGAACTTTGTCATTTAAGGAACTGAAACTGAAACGGGACATTCAAAGTGCGGTCGGCAAGGCGGGATACAGCGAGCCGACGCCGATACAGGAAAAGGCGATTCCGGAGATCATCGCCGGACGGGATCTGATCGCCTGCGCGCAGACCGGAACCGGAAAGACAGCGGCCTTTGCGCTGCCGATTTTGAACCGGCTCGAGGAGATCCGGCCGAAGAAAATCCGCGCGCTGGTGCTTACGCCGACGAGAGAGCTGGCGATACAGATTTTTGACAGCTTCCGGAAATACGGGCGCTATCTGAAGCTGCGCACCGTCTGCGTCTACGGCGGTGCAAAGCCGGGCGCGCAGATCGCGGCGCTGGAGAGGGGCTGTGACATTCTGGTCGCGACGCCGGGGCGCCTGCAGGATTTCATGAACAGCGGATACATCCGCATTTCGGAGGTGGAGATCTTCGTCCTCGATGAGGCAGACCGTATGCTGGATATGGGTTTTATCGGCGATGTGCGTAAGATCGCTTCCCATCTTCCCGGAGAGAGGCAGACTGTCATGTTTTCCGCGACCATGCCGCCGAAGATCGAGGAGCTCGCAGGAGAGCTGCTGACAGACCCGGCGATCGTCAAGGTGGCGCAGACCACTGATCCCGCGGACACGGTGAACCAGTCTCTGGTCTTTACGGAAAAGGTGGATAAAAAGCATCTTCTCGGCGATCTTTTGAAGAAAGAGGAGGTGAAGAAATCCATCGTCTTCACACGGACAAAGCACGGCGCGGACCGTCTTGTCCGGGATCTGGGAAAGGAGGGGGTCGCGGCCATCGCGATCCACGGCGACAAGACGCAGGGACAGAGGCAGAATGCGCTCGAGCGCTTCCGTTCCGGCGGCGTAAAGGTGCTGGTGGCGACGGACGTGGCCTCCCGGGGAATCGATATTCCGAAGATCACTCATGTGTTCAATTACGATCTGCCGATGGAGAGCGAGTCGTATATTCACCGCATCGGACGCGCGGGCCGGGCCGGGGAGAGCGGCGAGGCGGTGACGCTCTGCTGCGAGGAGGAGCTGGAGCTTCTGCGCGATATCGAAAAAATGATGAAGAAAGAGATCCCGGAGATCGAGACGAGCTATTCCGTTCCCTTGGAGAGGAAAGCCGCGCGCGCCGCCCGGCGAAAGAGCGGCGCGGACAGGAGACACTCTGCGGGGAGAGGCTATGGCAGCTCCGGCGCGGCAGGCGGCAGGAACAGCCGCCCGGGCATAAGCGGAAGACGCCGCAGCGGCCGGGACGGAAGCCCGGACAGGAGACCGGGCAGCGGGACGTCGCGATATGGAAAAAGTCAGTATCAATCACATAGCGGAACAGTTTCTGTATGAATATTACTGCCGCCCGGAGGCGTATGACTTCGAGGACGGCAGGGAGCTGGAAGCCCTCCTTGCACAGGCGGAGGAGGCGGAGCGGCGGGCGGCGGAGAGCGCCGGGCAGACTCTGCATGAAGAAGGTCCGGCGCTGCGCGAAGAGGCCGGGGCCGGGAGTTCCGCCGCGTGTGAAGCCTTAAAGACCGCGGCCGTGCTTCGCCGGCAGGCGTGCGACTGCTACCGCATGGTGTACGACCTCACGGGAGAGAGAAAACTGGCGGAGCGGATCCGCAGACTTTCGTAATGGAAACTCGTAATGGAGACATTACGGAGACATCACGGAAACATCGCGGGAACATCGTCGTGGGAACGTCTTTTATGAGCGGGATGCGTACGCAGTCTTTGTGCGGATCCCCGGGAGCCGTCCGATCCGTCCGGTGAGCGCCGAGGTGATATCGGTGGGCGCGTCGATGGCAATGGAGATGATGTGCACATCTTTTTTCCGGTAGGGGATGCCCATGCGGCCGATGATGTATTCGCTGTATTCGTGCAGAATTTCATTGAGCGGCGCGGCGGCTGCGGTGTCCTCGATGATGATGCCGATGACGGCGATGCGCGACTCCTCTGTGGCAGAATTCGTATTCATGTTTCTCCTTTCATGCGGGGGAGCGCTGCGCGGCGGCGCCCTTGAAGAAAGCCCCCGAAAACAGACGGCAGATGATGCGCTCCAATTCCTCGGCGGATTCCTCCGCGCCCTGCTGGATATAGGTTTTGGCAATGGCGGACAGACCGCCTGCAAAAAATTCGGCGCAGTAGATCCGCTCGGACTCGCTCCGGGCAGGAAGAAAGCAGCGGCAGGAAAGAAACGAGGTATAAAGACTCTCGTGCATCAGGTAGATGATGTCGTTGCGGACGAGAAGCGAGAGAACATGCTTTTTTTTCGTGATATAGACGGCGCAGCTGGTGCTCAGCTCGGCGAGAGAAACCGCAGTCCGGCTGCACTTCTCGCCGGGATCGTAGCCGTGCTTTTTTTCGAGCACGTAGCTGATGATATTTTCCCGGGAAGCAAAAAGAGAATAGAAGGTCTGACGCGACACGCCGGCTTTCTTGCATATTTCACTGATGCTGATAGAGGAATAGGCCCTGTTTTCGAGCAGCGAGACGAACGCTTCGGCGATCTGCTGCTGGGAGGACAGGGCTGTTTTGTTGGAACCGGTATACATGGACAGAATCCCCGCAGATGTAAAGATATAAACAGTTTGTGAAAAGTAAACCATGAACGTTGACAGTTGTCAAACCGCGGCGTAATATCGAGAGTAGTTAGCACTCCTTTGATTTGAGTGCTAACAGAATAAAACAGAATGAGGAATGATGCGCTTCGGCGCGGAGGATATGATTATGTTAGTGATTCCCGTATACAACAAGATTGTGATGCCCGATACTAATATTTATTTTCAGACGCAGGAGTTTTACAAGCTGGCCGGCCGCGGCGGCGCACTGGACGAGAAGGTGGTGCTCCTTGTTGCAAAGGAAAACGGGACCCGCGAGGCGATGAACGAGGAGAGCTTTCACCCGATTGGCGTGCAGGGCGTTATCAGTGAGGTGAGTCAGGAAGGCTATATCGGCATCAAGACGCTGGGGCGCGTCAACATCGATATGATATGGATGAACAGCGACCGCAGCTTTGATCTCACCATTTCGCGCCGGGCCGATCAGCATGACATGGACGAGGCCGAGAGCTATGAGCGCCTGCAGGCCCTGAAGAAAGCGATGGAGACCTACGCGGACGGCTTCGACTGGGCAGAGCAGGCAAAGGCATGGATCGGTCAGATCGAAAATATGAACGGCGTCGTGGTCTCGCTCTCTCCGTGGCTTTCCATCGATCATGAGGAGCGCTACGCGCTGCTCGCGGAGGACAGCATTGCGAAGCGGACGGCGATGATCGAGCGCGTGTCCTATGAGTTCCTCGAGATCTCGCGGGTGACGAACGAGGCGCATTCCGAGCGTCAGCAGGAATATCAGAACATGTACCGTGAGTCTGCGATCCGCAAGCAGATGGAACTGTTGCAGAAAGAGCTTGACGCGCTGCATCCCGAGAACGTCTCCGATGTGCAGCGCTTTGAAAAGAAGATCGCCGAGTCCGGCATGAACGAGACGGCCCGGAAAGAGGCCGAGAAGATTCTGAACCGCCTGAAGCAGGAGGGCAGGGAAAACTCGGAGACGGCGATGCTTTATGATTATCTCGATTTTGTGACAAGCCTTTCGTGGAAAAAGGAGGAGGCGCGCTTCATCGATCTGGGAGAGGCGGAACGCATTCTCGACGAGGATCATTACGGACTGAAAAAGGTCAAGCGCAGAATACTTCAGCAGATCGCAGTCATGAATCTCAGGAAGCAGCAGGCGGGCTCCATTCTTCTCTTTGTCGGCGCTCCGGGCACCGGCAAGACCAGCATCGGACGGAGCATTGCACGGGCGCTCGGCAGAGAATACGTCCGCATCGCGCTCGGCGGTGTCCGTGATGAAGCGGATATCCGCGGACACCGGAGAACCTATATCGGGGCGATGCCCGGCCGTATCATGAACGGCATTCAAAGGAGCGGTGTTTCCAACCCGGTTGTGGTGCTCGATGAGGTGGACAAGCTCGCCGTCTCCTACAACGGCGATCCGGCGAGCGCACTGCTCGAGGTGCTGGACCCGGAGCAGAACAACAGCTTTACGGACCACTACATGAATGTCCCGTATGATCTGTCGAATGTCATGTTCATCTGCACTGCGAATACGACGGACACGATCCCTGCGCCGCTCCTCAACCGTATGGAGGTGATCAGCTTCACCGGCTATACGCCGGAGGAGAAGCTCCGTATCACCAAGGAGCACCTGCTTCCCCGGGCGATGGAGGCGATGGGAATCGCGGAGGATCAGCTCTCAATCAGTGAAGAAACGCTGCGCAGCATCATCGAGGACTATACCATGGAGGGCGGCGTGCGGGGCCTGCGCAAGCGGATTGACACGCTGTGCCGGACGGCGGCCGTCCGGATCTCCAGGACGCCGGAGGAGCACGTTTCCGTGAAACCGGAGGAACTGCGCGAGCTCCTCGACATGCCCCCGGTGCGGCACGACCGCATTCTCGATGAGGGCAGGCCCGGTGTGGTGACGGGGCTTGCGTGGACACAGGCCGGAGGCGAAATTCTGCATATTGAGACATTGTTTACCGGGGGAAACGGGAAACTCACGATTACCGGGCAGCTCGGCGACGTGATGAAAGAGTCGGCGCAGATCGCCGTCAGTCTTGTAAAAGATATGTTTCCGGATAAGGCAGAGCTCTTTGAGAAGAATGACCTTCACATCCATGTCCCGGCCGGGGCGGTGCCGAAAGACGGTCCGTCGGCAGGCATCACGCTGACAACGGCGCTCGCCTCTCTGGTGACAGGAAGCGTCGTTCCGCAGGATGTGGCAATGACGGGCGAGGTTTCGCTCCGCGGTGCCGTCACGGCGATCGGCGGACTGCCGGAAAAGCTCCTCGCCGCGCAGAGAGCCGGTGTGCACAGGGTCTTTATCCCGGAGGAAAATGCAGAGGATCTGACAGAAGTCTCCCCTGAGGTGAGAGAAAGTCTCACTCTTGTCCCCGTGCGGACGGCGGGTGAGGTGCTCGCGGCGATCGGCGTGGGCTGAGAGAAAAACAGTCAGCGCAGCGTCACGATGATGGAGGGCATGGCGGAAAAGCGCAGGCCCTCATCGGTAAAGACAGCGGTAAAGCGATAGTCGCCGGCGCGGTTCGGCTGATAGCCGCGGCAGACCCAGTTGACTTCTTCGGTCACCTCGTTTGTGGAGGTGACGCCGCCGGACTTTGTCGTGAAGACGACATTCAGCCGCTCCGGAAACAGCGCGGTGATCTCTTCGATATCGGAGCCGAGCCTCCGGACATAGGAGCTGGCCGCGGGGGAAGCAACGCGGGTGATCTGTGTGGCGTCGGAGAGTATGACCCGGATTACCGGCATGTCGAGCGCAGCGGCGCAGGGGCTTCCGCCCTCCGAAGCATCCGGCAGCTCGCAGTCGAGCCAGTAGCTTCCCGCTGTGCCGGCGTCGTAATACCCTTTCCAGTCGACCTCGGAGACGCTCTGGATTTCAGCCCCCTTGTCCGTCGTCATCGTGATGTTCAGACGGGCGGGCAGGCCCATGCTTTCCAGCGAGGTTCCGACAGGAAAGTGGTATTCACGGACCGCAGGGGCACTGACAGCGGTGACCTTGCCCTCTGCTCCTGCGGCCGCATAGACGCTGCCGGACGGGGCGGAGAGAAAGGCCGCGGCGCCCAGTGCGCACAGAGCGGCGGACAGACGGAAATGGATGGAACGGGAATGGCGGAAAAAACGATCCATGGAAGTCCTCGAAGATGAAGCATCCTGTGCAGAATATACTAAATATTGTGGATTATTGTCCTTAGTCTACACAAGTTGACTTATTTAGTCAAGAATCAAAAGAAAATATTTCGCATTTTTATGGCAGGAATATCCGGTCAATATGAGAAGCGAAAGTATGTTCGAATATGCGTGCAGGTAGTATAATAGCGGCATGACGACAGAAATGCGGGTATCTGTTCGCAGTCTTGTGGAATTTGTGCTGCGGAACGGCGATCTGGATAACAGGGCGGGAGCAGCGCCGGAAGAGGCCATGCTTGCGGGGGCAAGGATGCACCGCAGGCTTCAGAAGCAGGCGGGGCCGGATTATCAGCCGGAGGTTTCGCTGTGCTGCCGCTGGGAATATACCGAACCGAACTTCCGTCCGTTTTCCGTCCTTGTGGAAGGACGGGCGGACGGTATCTTTACGGGGCGCCTCCCGGACGATCCGGCGAGCGAGGAGGGACCGGTCATCGATGAAATCAAGTCCACCTACCGCAACCTCGCCCGGATGACAGAGCCGGACCCGGTGCATCTCGCACAGGCCAGATGCTACGCATGGATGTACTGTGCGGAACAGGGGGCGGAGTTTGTCTATGTGCGCCTCAGCTATGTCAATTTGGACAACGAGGATATCCATTATTTTTATGAAAGGCAGACCCGCGAAGAGCTGGCGGCATGGTTCGGGGCGCTGATGCGGGAATACCGGAAATGGGCGGAGTATGCTCTGGGCTGGCTGGAAAAGCGGCAGAATTCGATTCGGGCGCTGGCCTTTCCCTTTCCCTACCGCGAGGGACAGCGGGAGCTGATGGGGCATGTCTACCGGACGATTGTGCGCGGACGGAAGCTTTTTCTCGAGGCCCCGACCGGGACAGGCAAAACCATCGCAGCTCTTTTCCCGGCGCTTAAGGCCATGGGGGAGGGTAAGGCGGAACGCATCTTTTACCTCACGGCGCGGACGGTTGCGGGAGCTGTCGCCGAGGATACGCTGCAGCTCTGCCGTGCGGGGGGACTTGCCGCAAAGAGCGTGACCCTCACCGCAAAGGAAAAGCTCTGTGTTCTCGGCCGGCCCGACTGCAATCCGGATGCCTGTCCCCGTGCGCAGGGGCACTATGATCGGATCAACCGTGCGATTTACGAGCTGCTGACGCAGGCGGATCATTTCGACCGCGGGACGATCGCGGCCTGTGCGGAGAAGCACAATGTCTGCCCCTTTGAAATGACGCTGGACATGAGCCTGTTTTCGGACGTCGTGATCGGGGATTACAATTACGTGTTCGATCCGCATGTCTATCTCCGGCGCTTTTTCGGGGAGGGCGAGCTGCGGCGGGCGTATCTTTTTCTTGTGGATGAGGCCCATAACCTCGTGGATCGCGGGAGAGAGATGTACAGCGCGGCCATCGATCAGGGCTTTCTGGAGAGTATGGAGGCGGTTCTGCGAGGGACGCGCTCGGAGCTTGCGGACGGCACGGTGGGCTGTCTTCTCGCGCTCGGGGCGCTGCGGCGCAGGCAGCAGACGGAGGCTCTGCTTGTCCGCGGAGAGGACGAGACCGCGACCTTTCATGACGCGGTGACGGCGCTGCACGGCCGGGTAGGGAAGTGGCTGGAGGAGGAGCGCCGGAGGGCGCGCCGCCGTGTGAGGAAGCCGTCCCGGAGGAAAAAGGAGCTGCAGGAAAAGATCCTGAATCTGTACTTCGAGCTCTCGCACTATCTCCTTATCCGGGAGCTGATGGACGAGCATTACCGCATCTACACTGAATTTGCGGATGGGAGCTTCCGCATCCGGCTGTTCTGCGTGGACCCGGGCAGGAATCTGCAGCGGTGTATGGACAGAGGTGTGTCCTCCATCCTCTTTTCGGCGACGCTCCTGCCGATTCAGTATTACAAGAAGCTCCTCGGCGGCGGGGCGGAGGATTATGAGGTGTACGCGCATTCTGTCTTTGATCCCGAGAGGCGGGCGCTTCTTATCGTGCGGGATGTGACCAGCCGCTACGCGCGGCGGGGGCCGGAGCAGTATGACCGTCTCGCGCGCGGCATTCATTACATGACCTCGGGGCGACACGGAAATTATCTCGTCTTTTTCCCCTCGTTCGTCTTTCTCCGTGAGGTGGCAGAGGTCTATGCGCGGCGCTATCAGGATGCATCCGTGACGGAGTGCATTTGTCAGCAGGAGAGAATGGACGAGGCGGCGCGAAGTGCTTTCCTCGCGCGCTTTGCGCAGAGCTCGGATGAGCACACGCTGATTGGCTTCGCGGTGCTCGGCGGTATCTTCTCGGAGGGCATCGATCTCCGGCGGGATTCCCTCATCGGCGCCGCCGTGGTCGGGACCGGGATCCCGCAGATCTGCGGAGAGCGCGAGCTCCTCCGCGAGTACTTCAATGAAACCGGTGTGAACGGCTACGATTATGCCTACTGTTTCCCCGGCATGAACAAGGTGATGCAGGCGGCGGGACGGGTGATCCGGACGCAGCAGGATATCGGTGTGATCGCGCTGCTCGACGAGCGTTTTCTGACGAGTGGGTACCGGCGTCTGTTTCCGCGCGAGTGGTCGGATTACGAGGAGATCTCTACGGAGGAACTCCCGGGGCGGATCGACCGCTTCTGGAATGAGTGGCTGTAATGCTGGTTTGAATATCAGCATCCCTATTCGCATCCGCTTCGCGGATTGCTCATACGGGCGCTGAATTGGTATAAATCGTAGAGAAAATTCAAAAAATTTCAGAAACAGTTAGATATCTACTGAACAAGTCACTGTGGAAAACTGCGTCGAAATGAGTCAAAAGGCCTATTATTGTGGATAACTCTGTGGATTCTGGGGATTTCTCGGCCAATTAGGCTCCAGTTCCGGGGGAAAAACCGTTCGGACCGGTCAATCATGAAATTGTGTACAAAGTCATGATAATTTAATTGACTAATACAGTCAAACAATGAAAAATGCCCGGATGCGCCGTGGAGATTGCATTCTCGGAAAAATGCAGTTACACTGGGACGGTATGGGACGTTTCCCGGAGAGGCGTCCGGGAGGAAGCAGACAGATGTGGGCTGACGAGAGTGTTTTTTACCATATTTATCCATTGGGGATGTGCGGCGCGCCGCTTCAAAATGATGGAGTCGAAGCGCATCGGATCCGCGAGGTGCTGGACTACATTCCCCATCTTGTGAGGCTGGGCGTGGGTGCTGTCTATTTCGGCCCTGTGTTTGAATCGGACGCGCACGGCTACGATACTCGGGATTACCGCAGAATTGACGTGCGCCTCGGGACGAACGAGGATTTTCGCGAGATCTGTGACGCGCTCCACAAAGCGGGAATCCGTGTCGTGCTGGATGCGGTGTTTAATCATGTCGGCCGGGGCTTCGGCCCGTTCCGTGATGTGCAGGAGCACCGCCGGGAATCTTCCTATAAGAACTGGTTTCATATCAGCTTCGACGGGGATTCCGCCTATCATGACGGCTTCTGGTATGACGGCTGGGAGGGACATTACGAGCTGGTGAAGCTGAACCTGCGTGAAGATGCGGTGGTGCAGTATCTTCTCGATACCGTGCGCTTCTGGACGGAGGAATTCGGCATCGACGGCCTGCGGCTCGATGTGGCGTACTGCCTTGACCGGGATTTTCTCCGGAGACTTCGGCGCTTCACCGATGAGCTGAAGCCGGATTTCTGGATGGTGGGCGAGATCCTCGGGGGCGATTATAAGACCATTATGGCAGACGACATGCTGCATTCGGCGACGAACTACGAATGCTACAAGGGGCTGTTTTCGAGCTTCAACAGCATGAATATGTTTGAAATCAACCATTCGCTCCAGCGGCAGTTCGGTTCGGAGCCGTGGTGCCTGTACCGCGGGAAGAACCTCCTGACCTTTGTCGATAACCACGATGTCACGCGCGTTGCCAGTATTCTATCGAACCCGGCGCATCTTCCTCTTATTTATGCGCTGGCATTCGGGATGCCCGGGATCCCCTGCATCTATTATGGAAGCGAATGGGGACTGCGCGGTGATAAAAAAGACGGCGATCCGGCGCTCCGCGTACCGGCGCCAAAACCGGAATGGACGGAGCTCACGGATTTCATCCGCAGGCTGTCCGAGGCGAGACGAGGGTCGGAGGCGCTCTGCTTCGGCGATTTCCGCAGCATTCTTCTGACAAACCGCCAGTGCATTTTCGAGCGCAGGACAGAGCGGGAGAGAGTTCTTGTCGCGATCAATGCGGACGGAGCGGACTTTATGGCGCATTTCGACGCGGGATGCGGGACGGCGGAGGAGCTCCTCACCGGAAAGACGCACGACTTCGGCGGAGGAAGTCTTCTTCCGGCATACAGCGCCGCGTTCTGGCGGATGGAGCGCTGAGCGTGAGCGGAGGAGCCGGCTTTTTTTGAAAATCTGTTGTTGACAAACAGACAGGCGCAGTGTACAGTACGGTAAAGAAATTCAAAGCATATTGAAACAGTAGGAAATAAAAGAGATTCATCGCACGGCGCGGGGCGGGAGATATTCCCGTATCGCGCGGGCGCCGGCAGGTATGTATTCGTTCCGCAGAAAGTACAGAGAGTCTGCTGTGCAGACAGGGCAATGGCAACGGGCCCGCAGTACGGATTTTGCAAGAAGAGCTCTTCGGGACAGCGCATACGACGGCGGCTGTCTTTTTTTGTTTCGGAAAGCGGTGCTTTGAGCGGCGGGGGCAGTTATGTCTTACATTATTGAAGTAAAGGATCTGTTCAAAACCTTTCAGACCAAGGAAGCGTCGGTGGATGCGCTGAAGAATATTTCTCTCCGGATCGAGGAGGGGGATGTCTACGGTATCATCGGGATGTCCGGCGCAGGCAAGAGCACGCTTGTGCGCTGCCTCAATTTCCTTGAGCGGCCGACCTCCGGCACCGTGACGGTGGAGGGGAGGGACCTCTCATCCCTCAGCGATGCAGAGCTGCGAAAGCTGCGCGGCAGCATCGGCATGATCTTCCAGAGCTTCAATCTTCTGATGCAGAGCACCGTCATCAGCAATGTCATGTTTCCTCTCGAGATTGCGGGCATGAAAAAGAGCGCGGCCAGACAGAAAGCAAAGGAGCTTCTGCGGACGGTGGACCTCTCGGACAAGGAGCTTGCCTACCCGGCGCAGCTCTCCGGCGGACAGCGTCAGCGGGTGGCGATTGCCCGTGCGCTCGCCACAGATCCGAAGATTCTGCTCTGCGACGAGGCGACCTCGGCGCTCGATCCGCAGACGACGCAGTCGATTCTGCAGCTCCTGCGGCGAATCAATCGTGAGATGGGGGTCACGATCGTCGTGATCACGCATCAGATGTCGGTCGTTCGGGAAATCTGCAGCAACGTCGCGATCGTCGAGGCCGGGAATCTTGTGGAGAGCGGCCGGGTCGTCGATATTTTCAGTCATCCGAGGTCGGCCGCGGCAAAGCGTCTTATCATAGAGGGAAAGGACCCGGATGAGTGGCAGGTTCCGCAGGAGGAGCGCCCCGCACCCGCGAAGACGGGATTTCTCCGTGAGCTTCGGGGAAGCCGCTGCATCCGCATCGTGTTTTCTACAAATTCGGCCTACGAGCCGGTGATCGCCAACATGATCCTGCGCTTCGGCGCGCCGGTCAATATTCTCAAGGCCGATACCAAGGATGTTGGGGGCACGGCGCGGGGAGAGATGATACTGGGACTGCCGGAGGGCCGGGAGCTGCAGCAGGAAATGATAGCCTATCTCCGGGGCAGAAAGCTGGACGTTGAGGAAATAGAGCTGAATGGCGGGGAGGTGGACAGGTGATGTTTGACAGCAAGGTGGTATCCATGATCGTACAGGGCATCGGAGAAACCCTGTATATGACCTGCGTCTCAACGGTGTTCGGCTATCTTCTGGGACTTCCGGTCGGCGTGCTCTGCGCTGTCACGGATCGTGACGGGATCCATCCGAACCGCGTCGTTTACCGCACGCTCGATTTTATGATCAATATTCTGCGCTCCGTTCCATTTTTGATTCTGCTGATTCTGCTGATTCCGTTCACTCGTTTTGTGGTGGGCAAGAGCTACGGCCCCACCGGTGCGATCGTTCCTCTGGTCATTTCCGCCGCGCCGTTTATTGCCCGCATGGTCGAATCCTCTCTTAAGGAGGTGGATCACGGCGTTATCGAGGCGGCGCAGGCGATGGGGGCCGGCAACGGCACCATCATCCGCCGGGTGCTTCTTCCCGAAGCGCGGGTTTCGCTGATTGTCGGCGTCACCATTGTATTCGGAACGGTGCTCGGGTATTCGGCGATGGCGGGAATCGTGGGCGGCGGAGGGCTCGGCGATATCGCGATCCGCTACGGCTATTACCGCTATCAGACGGATATCATGATGGTGACGGTGTTTCTGCTGGTTCTGCTCACCCAGCTCTTCCAGCTTGCGGGGACAGGGTTCGCGGCCAAGCTGGACCGGCGGCATTCGTAAGATATACCGGGCGGCAGTCTGTGCGGCTGTTCGCCTTGTATATAGATTTTTAAGGAGGTGTGCGCAGACAGACCGCGCGTGCCGGCATCAGATGCTTCGGCAAGGAGGAGATTTATGAAAAAGAAAGTATTGGCAGGACTGCTGACCGCGGCTCTTGCGGCGGGCGCGCTTGTCGGCTGCGGAAGCGGCGCGGGCGCGGCATCGCAGGCGGACGCCCTGGAAGCGGCAGAGGCACAGACCGCAGAGGACGGCGGGACAGAGGCATCGGCGGTCCCGGTGACGCTCAAAATCGCGGCGAGCCCCACGCCCCACGCGGAGATTCTGGAAAAGGCGGCGGAGCTTCTCGCCGCAGAGGGCGTCACCCTTGAGGTGACGGAGTTTGAGGATTACGTGCAGCCCAACGAGGTAGTCGAGTCCGGCGATTTTGATGCCAACTACTTCCAGCATGTTCCGTATCTGGAATCGTTCAACGAGGAGAAAGGGACGCACCTTGTCGTGGCCGGCAAAATTCATTACGAGCCGTTCGGCATTTACCCGGGCACGAAGAAGAGCCTCTCGGAGCTGGCGGACGGCGATACCGTTGCGGTTCCGAACGATACGACGAACGAGGCGCGGGCACTTCTTCTGCTGCAGGACAACGGTCTGATTACGCTGACCGAGGATGCGGGACTTACCGCGACCGTCAATGACATCACGGAGAATCCGAAGAATCTGAAAATTCAGGAGGTGGAGGCCGCGCAGGTTCCTCATCTCATTGGAGAGGTATCCTACGCTGTCATGAACGGAAACTATGCGCTGGCGGCAGGCTACACCGTCTCCGGCGATGCGCTGGCCTATGAGTCGTCCGAGTCCGAGGCGGCGAAGACCTATGTCAACGTCATCGCGGTCAAAGAGGGGAACGAGAACAACGAGGCGGTCAAAAAGCTCGTTGAGGTTTTGAAATCCGATGAGATCCGCCAGTTCATCAACGACAATTACAACGGGAACGTCATTCCCTACGACGGAGAATAAGGCTCTTTCAGTGGAGAAGCTCCGCGGCGATCGTCTGCGCCATCAGCATACAGCCGGTGGCGTTCGGATGGACGCCGTCGGCTGTGGTGAGCAGCGCGCCGTTTTCGGGAGTGATGCCGCAGCCGTGCACGTCGATCACTTGGATCCCGTGTGCGGCTGCCGTCACCCGGATCACGTCGTTGAAATCCCGGATGGAGGCGCCGAAGACATTGGTCGGCGCAAACCATTTTGTGTGCGTTTCATCGGTATAGGTAATGATTTCCGTGCAGGTGAACGCAATGATCTCGCTGTCCGGGTAGGCTTCTTGGAGCTTTGTGAGCAGCAGATCGTAGGCATCCGAGAACACAATGATATTATCCGGTCCCTCGGGATCGCCGAAGCTGATGACAGCCTGCTGAAAGGCGTCGGGGCGCACCGGACGGTTCTGTGCAAAATCATTGATGCCCCCCTCGACGAAAATGATGTCGGGAGAGACGCCGCGCGGTCCCGCGAGCTTTTGAATGCGGACGTCGCTGGTGAAGCACTTCCCGGTCGGGTCCTGCGGATTTCCGCAGACGGTTGCTCCTCCGACAGAGGCGTCGGAGAGGAGACGCAGGCCGGTGAGACCGGAGAGCTGGCCCCACCATGTTTTGGAGGGCGAATCCACGTCCGTATCTTTCGGATAATAGAAAATATCCGAATCCACATATCCCTCATAGGTCGAAATGCTGTCGCCGCAGATGGAAAAGCTCCTGCCTGCCAGCTCCGCGGCCGCCGCCGTGAGCGGCGCCGGAAGAAACGCGGCGAGAGCGGAGATAAAGGCGAGAGCGGCAGAAAATCTCTGCGCGGCACGCCGGGATTTTTTATTTTTTATAAGAAAAGACAGTTTTTTCAATATCATATCCCCCATAAATCTGTTGTGCGCTTTTATTGTCTTTGCATGGAGGCCCTCTGTCAAGCGGAAAGGGCCGGTGTGCGGATTTTTCTATCAGGAAGCAGGGCTCTATGCCTTTATGGAGCAGGAAAGCTATATGCTTATCCCGGGTTCTGCCGCAAAATCCGGCTTTGCCGGGGAATGTGCAGACAGGGCGGCAGAGTAAGGGCGGCAGAGTATGGAGATGTAAGTCTTGTGAGGTATCGTGATATTCTGGGTAAAATTCTTATGCTAAAATAAAAACACATTCACTAATCGCTCCGAAAATTCGTTATGATCTTCTTGATGCTTGGTGGATGCGGAGGACAATATTATGATACGGAAACTGACGGAGGAGACACTGCAGGGTTTTGTACGGCGCCTTTCTGAGGAAGAGAAAAGTGCGGTCACCATAGAGAAATATCTGCGGGATGCGCGGGCGTTCCTACGCTATATGGGGGGCTGTACGGTGACTAGGGAAAGGGTGATCGGATATAAGAAGGCGTTGCAGAACGAGGGCTATGCGCCGGCCAGCATCAATTCCATGCTGGCAAGCCTTCACAAGCTGTTCGGCTTTCTTTGCTGGAAAGACTGTTGTGTGCGTACACTTCGGATTCAGAAGCCGGTTTATTGTCCGGTGGAGCGGGAACTGACAAGAGAGGAATATTTCCGTCTTCTGCAGGCGGCGGAGAAGAAACCTCGGCTGAGCCTTGTTCTGCAGACTCTGGGGAGCACGGGAATCCGCATCTCGGAGCTGTGCTTTTTCACAGTGGAGGCGGTCCGGAAGGGGAGCGTCACGGTGTCGTGCAAAAATAAAATGCGAACGGTGCTGCTCCCGGTAAAGCTCCGCCGCAAGCTTCTTTTGTATGCGAGGTCGGAGGGAATCCGTGAGGGGATCCTTTTCCGGACGCGCGGCGGCCGGCCCCTTGATCGGAGCAATGTGTGGTCGGAGATGAAAAGGCTTTGTCTTTTGGCCAAGGTAAACCCATCTAAGGTATACCCCCACAGCCTGCGTCGTCTGTTTGCCAGAGCGTTCTATCAGATCAAAAGGGACCTGGTCAGACTGGCGGATATTCTTGGCCACTCGACGGTGAATACCACGCGGATCTACCTTGTGAGCAGCGGACGGGAGCATCTGCGTCTCATCGAAAAGTTGAGGCTTGTGACCTAGCGGCCAGGTATGTACCACATAATAAGAATTATGTGGTAAACGACAGAATCAGAACCATGAAGACGTTCCTTGAGAAATGTTTTGCCCGGCAAACCACGAACAAAAAACGAAACTATAATGCTATATTATACGATTTTTCGGTAATTTTCATTGCCTCCTGCGGCAACTCTGCATAGAAGCCGTTGCCTCCTGCGGCAATCAGAGCCTGAACATGCGTTCAGGCTTTTTGCTGTCCATAAGACGACCGATCGCCTCAAGCAGTCGCGGATGGTGCAGTACAAGGTGAAGATTCGGCGCTCTGTTCCTTGAGATGACGGCATATTCCCCTGGACGGAGCGTGATCTGGATGTTCCGGAGACAGGGGGTCCGGTCAAATGTGAGCTGATACCCTTTGCAATGAGCGGCAAATGCCTCGGTTTCCCGGAGATGTTCCCGGTATTCCTCGTAGCTGTAGTACACGTCGGTTCCGCCGGAGAGATAGATAAGGGAGAGCGGGACGGGGGCGCGGGTATATTCCTCCGGAGACCACAGGGAGATGATTTCTTCAAGTGTGCTGCGCTTTAAGAGATGCCGTATCCTTTTTCTCGATGCCCGGACATATGCCCGGATGGGTTCCGCCATGTCCGGGGTGATATGACTGCGGGCAAGGAGCTTTTCGAGAAGATGGTCGCTGATGGTATGGACTGGGGGCGCGGTCAGAAGCCGCCGGCAGGGGGCGGAGGAAGCCATTTCCTGCTGAAGAAGCCTTTCGAGCGCCTCGGCGCAGCTTTCCTCGCAGATATCCATGAGAAGATGGGAGTGCCGCAGGAGGTGATTGGCCCGGAAGCGGCCGCACGCGACATCAGTACCTGTTCTGCAGAGCGTGTAGTGCCCGCTCTCCGGGCAGTCGGGCATGACATTGCCGGAGAACGTCGCACCGCCGGAAACCAGAAGCAGATGAGAAAAAAGTTTTTCTTTCGGTCCGTCAAGGTAGTAGCCGGAAAGCCGACCGGTCATGTAGAGAGGAAGCCATGCCTCAAGGCCCGGAAGCAACTCAGAAAAAGGCCGGCCGATATGATGGATCACATGGACGTGAAGTCCTTTTCGGAGGAGAGCGGCCATCCCCTGCATCCACTGGCCGAGGAATTCAGGACTGCCGAGGCAGTGTTCCATCGGGTGATCGCCGTACAGCACGATATCCTGCCGGGATTTTGCGGAAACCGTCGCCTGGAGAAACTCCACGAGCCCCTGCTCCATGCCCGGTGTGCCATGGTAGCTTTTTATAGAAGGGAACGACAAGGGGAACGGAAGAAGCGCCTCTGTTCCAAACAAGCGTGCGCAGAAAAACTCCTCTGGAGCAAAGACCGCGTGATGCTCCGGCGGCGTGAAGACGGCCGTTTTGCCTGTCCTTTTCTTCCCTGAAAGCCAGGCAGCGAGCATTTCCCGATATGCATCCTCATCCGCAGAACAGGTGCTATGATACCCGATAAGCGCAAAGACCCTCCTCCTGTCGCCCTCTCCAGTATAGCTGTGCACGACATAGCGGGAAACCCGGTCGATGACCCATTCTGGTTCGTGCGGCCGTCTTTTCCCGGAGCAGATGCGGGAAAGGAATGACTTGTCTATGCTGCAGTAAAGAGCGAGCTCTCCCAGACGGATGTCCAATTCCCGGACAAGGAGGGAGAGACGGACGCGCAGGATCTCATACGGGAAGTTCTCACCTGCCTTTTGAGAAGCCTGAGAAAGTTCATCATACACGCGCTCCCAGGAAAGCGCTGTGAGCTGTCTTTCTGCGGCTAACCGTGCAATACCCGCCGCAAGTCGGCGAAGTGCAGCTTCGTCCGGCAGGCGGTGTCCGTTTCGATAGCGGCTGAGAGCCGCCTCGGAGCAGCCGCAGGTCCCGGCCAGTCTTCTGGCACTGCTGCCGAGTTCTTCGATGTATTGGTTCAGTATTTCTGAAAAGGTCATGACGGTCTCCCCTTCCTGTGCACTTTGTGTGCAAAGAGGCCAGCGGACCGGCGCTTCCAGACAGAAGACGCTGCAATACCACATAATTCTTATTATGTGGTATTGCGCTGGCACACCGCAGAAGAACAGGGAAAAGATGAAAGCGATGGAACTTTGGCTGTTTCGGAAGCTTTCAGCTATGTTTCTTTCGGGAATGGAAAACAAAAAGGGAAAATGATGAAACGGAAACATCGGACGCTGGCTGTCGTTGCAGGCCCAGCAAGGGAACCGTCGGGGAAGCTTCGGGAGTACAGCCGCGCGGAGCTGCTGGAGGTGATATTCCTCCAGTCGAAGAAGCTCGAGGAGCAGGAAGAACAACTTTCCGCGTTGGAAACGGAGCGGAACGAGCGGCGGATCGCGCTTCAGGATGCGGGGAATATCGCGGAGGCGTCGTTGCAGCTCAGTCATATCTTTGCGGATGCGGAGCAGGCGGTGGTTCAGTATAAGGAGAATATCGAGCGTCTGAGCAGGGACCAGCGCTCGCTTTCACTGCAGTTGATCTCGGATGCACAGAAGAAAGCGGAGGCAATTCTTGCGGAGGCAAAGCAGGAGGCCGAGGGGATTCGCCTGGAGGCACAGAGACAAAATGAGCGAAGTCGGGAGGAGGCAGAGCGGTACTGGAGCGATCTGTCGTCTCGTCTGGAGGCACTGTATCACGAGCGGCAGGGGCTCAGGGAGTTTGTAGGGCTTCTTGCTGAAAAGCAGACGCAGTCATGAGGAGTGGACAAAAGGAGCGTATGAAACAGAGAGGAACCGTTGTCATACTCCCGACGTCCGGAGAGGCGGAGGAAGCACTGCGGAGGGAGCAGGATGCCCGCCGGTATCATGCGACCTTGCGCAGCACCCTTTTTTCTCTTGTGGTGGTGGCGGCGGTATCGGTGCTGGTCGCGACAATCTGGCTGCCGGTGTTGCGCATCTATGGTAAGTCCATGACTCCGACCCTCTGTGAGGGAGAGATCGTTGTTTCGCTGAAGGGAAGTAGCTTTCGGACCGGGGATATCGTCGGTCTGTACGTGGGGAATAAACTCCTTGTTAAGCGTGTGATCGCAGGACCGGGGCAGTGGGTGGATATCGACGGTGAGGGCACCGTGTATGTCGACGGAGAGATGCTCGAGGAGCCGTATCTTATGGATAAAGCGCTGGGAGATGTCAACATTGGTCTTCCCTATCAGGTACCGGATGAACGTTACTTTGTCATGGGAGATCACCGCTCGACATCGGCGGACAGCCGGAATACCGCGGTGGGATGCATCGCGGAAGAACAGATTGTGGGCCGTATCGTGTTCCGCGTCTGGCCGCTGTCGCATTTCGGCGGGGTCGGGGACGGACAGAACGGGAGATTTTAAGGGATGGATAAGGCAGTAAAGCGGCGGACGGAGGAAATCAGAGCGCAGCGCGGCCGAAGAAAGTGCTGGCGGCGCTGCGTCAGTGTGCTTTCGGCGGTCGTTGTTTTTGTGACAACCTATGCGCTGATTCTTCCGGCAATCACGATGGAGCATACTTCGGTCTGTGGCCGGGAGGAGCATGTGCACAGCGAAGCATGCTATGAGGAGAGGATGTACCTTTCCTGTGATCTCGAGGAGACCCCGGGTCATATGCATGACGGGAGCTGCTGTGACGAGGAGGGGCAGCTTTCCTGCGGTCTTGAGGAGATGCCGGGCCATACGCATGACGAGAACTGCTACTCGACGGAACGCATCCTGCTCTGCGGAAAGGAGGAGCATGTGCACACGCCGTCCTGCTATCCGGACACGGAGGAGTCAGAGGAAGAGGCCGGAGAGGGGATCACGGAGGAACCGGAGACCGAGGAAGAAGAGGAGAAAAAAGAGGAAGAGCTCCTTGCGGAGGGGGATCCGACAGCGGATGTGGAATCACAGGAAGCGTGGGAATCCTTGTTCTGCGGCATACATCGGAGCGGAAACTGGGCAGAGGATGTGCTGGCTGTTGCTGACATGCAGCTTGGTTATGCCGAGAGCACGCGGAATTTCATCTATGACGAGAGAGGGGAGCGGCGGGGTTATACCCGGTACGGCGACTGGTATGGGGATCGATACGGCAACTGGTGTGCGATGTTCTGTTCATTCTGCCTGCATTATGCAGGCGTGGATCCCGCACTTTTTCCCTTTGACTCAAGCTGCCCGCGCTGGGTGGATGCGCTGGAAGCGAAAGGGCTGTGCTTTTCGGCTGCCGAGGGACCGGAGCGGGGGGATCTCGTATTTTTTGATCGTGACGGCTCGGGAGAGGCAGACCATGTAGGTCTTGTATGGGAAGCAGAGAGGGATGAGAGCGGAGTTCCGGAAGCGGTGCAGGTGATCGAGGGAAATGCGGGGGATCGTGTGGTGAGCCGCCGCTATGATCTTTCGAATTCTTCGATCCTTTGCTACGGGCGGCTTCCGGAAAACCCGGATGCTCCGCGAAAGCAGGAGGAGAAAGCAGAGAAAGAGGGAAAAGCGGAGAAGAAAGAGGAGATCGTGCTTCAGGCGAAAGCCGGGGACGGTGTGACGATCACGCTGCGGGCGCCTGCGGCTTCGTTCGACGCGGCCGGGAGGGAGCTCTCTTTGTCTGTTTCTGAGACACAGGACGCTGCGGCGAAGCGTCTGATTGAGTCGGAGGCAGGAGCGGAAGATAAGAAGAGCGTGCGGCGGGAGACTTTGCTCTTTGACATCCGTGTGCTGCGTGGGAAAGAAGAAGTGCAGCCGGAGGGAGCGGTCACTGTTTCCTTTGCGGGAATTGAGGCACCGAAAGCCGATGCACAGGTATTCCATGTGGATACGGGGAATAAAACGGCGGAGGACATGTCGGGCACGACGGACAGAAACGGAGAAATCTTTTTAGAGACGGATCATTTTTCGCTTTACGGAGTCACCTTTACCGTGGATTTCCATTACGGAGAGTACGATTACAGTATCCTCGGCAAGGACGAGCTGCTTCTTTCTGAACTGTTCGAGAGTCTGAATATCGACCGTGATACCGGTTCTGTGATCGGTGTCACATTCAGCGATCCCGCGCTTATCTCGGCGGAAGAAACCGGGGAGGGGTGGAAGCTGATCTCCCGGAAAGCTTTTAATACCGAAGAGAGGCTGATAATCACGTTTTCCGATGGAAGTGAGCTGGTGATCGGCGTGACCGACGCACCAGCGGGCGGAGTGGGTGAAAGCTATGTGGCGAACACCGGTGAGGTGACGGCGGTGAACTGCAGGATGGTCACGGGCACGGCTCCGTGGGATGCGGATAATGCGCCGGGGAATGATTCCAGCTCGCTCAACGACATCGTGCGTTCCTTTGATACGATTTTCTATAATGTCGGCTACACGCTGAACCTGACGGATAAATATCAGGGGGTCTTTTCCGGTTACCGGAAAGGAAAGTTGTACGTGGAGGCGGTTCTTCCCTTATCTAAGGAGAAAGCGGCCTTCGATCTGGGTGCCATGCCGTGGATGAAAGATGCGGCGATTACAGATCACGGCGCAAGCCAGACGCTTACGGGCTGCTATGCCATGGATGCGGGGGATCATGATTTTGCCATCCCGGCCACCGGTACGCTGAAGCTTGCTGTGGCGGTCAAGGGGATGCCAAATGGGAGCATGGTGGAGCCTTCTTTCAAACTGTGGCTGGATAAGCCGAAGGCAAAGAGTATTACACCGGGGGCCGTAACTGTCAGTGCGGCGGCGCATTATAACGTTTCCATCCGGCCGATCAATATTGTGAAGAACATTAAGCTTGACACGAATACAGGACAACTTGGCAGCGGCACAGTCGGCCAGCTTGTGGATTGTGGGATATATATATCTGCCGTGAGTACAGACAGTGCCAAGGGACTGCGGGGAATCTATGTGGATCTGCAATCTGTCTCGTTCTATGTGCAGCCGCAGTTTTATAAGGATGGATCGTTGCTCTCATCCTATGTCTCTGATGGTCCGGAAATGTGGGAATATGCGCTTGTGACAAACTCCGGTAATGGATTACAGGGACGGGATCTGTGTGCGCCTTTTTTGAACGTTGATACGAACGTTTCGTCAGGAAGAAACCAGCTGCCCTATTCTGACAGAAGCTTGGGAAATGAGAAAAATGCGGTTTTCAAGTCCGGCAATATGACGGCGGCTAAGGTATCCGGGCAGGGAATCAAAATAGATTTTATCGGAATTGATTCGGACTACATATTTCCGACCCATTCGGCGACTATGGCGTCCGCCTTTAACAGTTCAGAGGCGCTTCTTGCCAGTGGCGTGATACAGGTGTTCTATCCGACGGGAGAGTTGACTGAGCCTGGCAAATACACTTCTTTCTGTGACATTGCTGACATGATTACAATCAATGGGACTTCGGTGGCAGATGCCGATACGGATAAATCGGAAACCGGTACGTCAGACAATCGGGCGCGTCTGTTTTTTAATAATGTACCAAACGGGGATTTTATTCAGGCAATCGGAATTGGAACTATCAATTCCTCGGCGGCAGCATATGTGAAAGAAACACCATTTGTTACTGCTTTGTGGCATCAGAGTACATACAATTCCAAATTATATTGTGCGGATTTTTTTATTAAATTCACAGACGGCATCAGCCCGGATGCGGCAGGGGCCCATTTCACAAATACAGATTTGATTGCAGCTAATGCGAATAGTGTGAATTTAAACATCAGAACATTATATGTGGCCAAAGCGGATGGGACGACATGGATTAACAGAGAAGAGATGCTGACAACCAATATGCATGAAAGCGGAAATCTTCGGGTTTATACATCCCTCAGTGCGTTGGAGGCAGCAGGGGCAACATGTGTAGGCGTATGGCTGGAAATCAGGAATCCGGCGGGACTGCCGGTACTGGAGGATACCAACGGCAATATAGTTTTTCAGCCATGGATAAAGATGATGGTAAAGGAATCTGCGCCCGTAGATTCCATACAGGAGCTGATTTTAGAGAGCCGGTCATATGCAACAAACATTACGACTTCGCGCGAAACCAGTGCCGTGCTTCCAAAAGCCACAAATTATATTCATAGTTATACCAACCCCAATCAAATTCCTGATTATTCTGTTTACACGGAAAAAGTTGGCTTTTTCAAGCATGTTCTGTCGTCATTTGATCAGCAATATGATATTTCGCAGATAGGCACAACGATGCAGAAATATTATCTTGCAGGATATGTAGTTGCTGAGCGCGATGTATACCGAGAGGCATTTTCAGGCAGTACCATCAAAGTCATCGGTGAAAATGCCCAAATTACCAAGAGCGTTGCGCAGGAGCAGGACGGTGCACCGCGAAGCAGCTATTTCATCGACAGCGGGGAACGGAACGTGGACTATGTTCTCTCTCCCCGCGTGATGGCGAATGCCTCCAATGTTCCGACTTCCGGTGTCGCGATGACAACTGTGACGGTTACGGATACGCTGCCCAAGGGGCTGCGCTATGTTCCCGGGAGCGCAGTCCTTGGCGGCACATACAGTCAGCCGCCGGACCGCAAGAGCCATGGAACTGTCACGGGTGGCACGGCACTTACCGATAACGGAACCGTTACAGGTGCGCCTGTTTCGGCGGCAACCGTCGGCGATGTAACGCTGGCTATCACGCCGAACGGAGATGGTTCAACACAGCTTAAATGGATCCTTACCAACGTGCAGGTCGGACAGGAGATGCCCAGGCTCTACTACAGTGCCCGGATCGGCAATGTGGACGATCCGCTGTATGATGTGCGGGACGGAGAGTCCCTTACCAATACGGCGAACATCTTTTCGACCAACAGCCGCAAGACGTTCCATGGTTCTTACGGCAATCTTTCCACAGCGACCATCCATGTGTTCCGTCTGGAGAATGCGACCATTCAGAAGAATATTGTCACGCCGGAAATCGATGTCAACAAGCCGGCGATCTACACGATCACTTACATTAACAACAGCAGTGTGGCGATCCCGACGATGCACATCGCTGATCTCCTGCCATACAACGGAGACCAGAGGGGAAGCAGCTTTCACGGGAGCTATACAGTGAGTGCGGTGACGGTGGAGCGTCTGAATGACGCGGCGGGGCAGTATGCGTTGGATTATACGACGGAAACCTCCGTGCAGGGGCATGAGGATGCGGTATTCGACCCCGGATTTACATCGTCCTATACGGCGGCCGTGGCATCTGTTTCCGGTCATGTTACGACATTGACGCTCCCCGCGGGGACAACGCCGACTCTTTTGCACTTCAAGGGGACAAATGTCGGGGCCTACGCCAAGATCCGGATCACCGTCACGCTGAACCTTTCGGGAAACAGAGACAGGGATGTGTACTATAATGACGCAGCCTACAATACACCGTCGATCCCGGCTCCGGTTTATACTGTACCGGTCTCTGCCGAGGTGAAACAGGCGAGGGTGGCGCTTACGGTCAAGAAGACGGTCATCGGCGGCGGGGCGGGCAGCTTCCCGTTCAAGATAACGCTCCGGGATGCGGATGGCGGAACGGTGATCCTCCCGGCGGATACGGCGAGCCCGGCGCTGTATGCAGTGGATTCGATTACGGGAGATGTGACATTTTCCCTCCGGAACGGGGAGAGTGTGACGCTCCCAGGGGTTCCCGTGGGTACGACGGCGACCGTTACGGAGACGGGCCATGAGGGCTATTCGGTTCTTATCAAAAATACCACCGCGGGAGGGACAACGCTCAGTCAGGGCGATACGGCCTCTGTCACCGTCATGCGGGATCAGGCGGTCGAGGTGGTGAATAATACCGGAGTGACGCTCCCCTCAACGGGGGGGCACGGCATACTTCCTTATCTGCTTGGCGGGACGGCGCTGTGCACGGCTGCCATGGCAGCGGGCTATATACTGCTGAGGTACGAACAGGAAAGGAGGGAAAGGCAGAATAAGAGACGCACCTTCCCCGGCGATATTTCGTAAGCACCGAACGGAACTCCCGGGAAACAGAATCATTATCATTTGGAGGAGAGAGCACCATGAAAGGAATGAAACGAATTTTTTCCGCCCTGCTGGCCGTTCTGCTGTTCCTTGCGACAGCGACGACGGTTCTTGCGGACAACAACGGGCAGATTACGGTCAACGGAGCCACGACGGGCAAGACCTATGATGTCTACAAGATATTTGACCTGACGAAGTCGGCGACGGGGACGAATGTCTCGTACACGATCGATCCCGATTGGGTGAATTTTTTCATCGGAGCGGGAGCGCCGGGGGCAGCCTACCTGGCCCAGACGGCGACGCCGGGGCTCAATCAACTGACGCATAACGGGACCACTTACTACATCAACATCACGGACAGCAACATCGCGGCATTTGCGCAGGCGGCGCTCGCCTATGCGGCGGCAAAGCCCGCGGATGACACCAAGGTTGCCACGGGGACGACGGTGCAGTTTACGGGTCTTCCTCTTGGCTACTATTTGGTTTATCCGCAGGGGGCAACGGATATCGGGGGGAGTTATGGCTCGATCTGCTCTCTAACCTCGACGGTGCCGACGGCGACGGTGAATGTGAAGGCAACCTATCCTGAGATCGAAAAGAGTGTGAACGATCAGGATGTGGAGGTTGGACAGACAGTGACATTCACCGTCACAGGCAAGGTGCCAGATACGACAGGGTACGCGAGCTATAAGTATGAGGTGAAAGATACCATGAGCCCCGGGCTCACATTCAACAATACCACGGCGAATTTCAGTGTGAAGTTCGGAGGAACGCCGATCAGCGTGGCACCAAGCTATGCGAGCAACGGATTTACCCTGAGTTTCGACATGGTGAATTATCAGCAGTATAAGGGGCAGGCGATCACGATTACCTACAGCGCGGTGGTGAATAAGAATGCAGTAGTGACGCTGACGAAGAACAGTGCGACGCTCGAGTATAGCAATGACCCCATGGGAGGAACGACGACCACACCTCCGGTGGAGAAGGAGGTTTATACCTCGAAGATTGTGGTGGACAAATACGATGCGTCCGCGCCGTCAAAGAAGCTGCCGGATGCCTCATTCATTCTTGTGAAGAAGAGTGGCGGGGTTGAGAGCTTTTATAAATATGATGCCGCGACTGACACTGTGTCATGGGTAAGTGATATGACGCAGGCGACGGTGAAGAAGACGGATAGCCAGGGCGCGCTGGAATTCATTGGCCTGTCGGATGGCACCTACTATCTTCGCGAGACAATTGCGCCACAGGGTTTTAATTTGCTCGATCATGACGTGGAGGTGAAAATAACCCACACCACGACATCGGGCGGCGGTGGTACTTTCGGCATCGGTGTATCGCAGAAATCAGAGATCCCCAATAAGTCCGGTACGACGCTTCCGGAGACGGGCGGTATCGGCACGACGCTCTTCTATGCGGTGGGCGGACTGCTTCTTGTCGGCACGGTCACGGTCTTCATCACCCGCAGAAAGCTGAGAGCGGAGCGGAAGTGAGCCGGTCCTTTTACGGTGGCGTGCCGGGGGGGAGGAGAGAGCTGCTTCCCGGCGCTGCGCCTGAGAGGAGGTACCCCTCCCGTGAAAAAAACAGGAAAACGGCGGCGTTCGGTCTCCTTGCGGCATTTGTGACAGGCCTGTCGCTGGTGCTGTATCCCTCGCTCAGCAACTATATCAATGTGCTCCATCAGACGAGAGAGATCGCTGCTTATGCGCAGGAGGTGGAGGGGCTTGATGCGGCGGTATGTGGGGAGCTGCGGCAGAAAGCGGAGATCTATAATGCTTCTCTTTCTTCGCGGGACAATCCCTATCAACTCACGGAAGAACAGGAAGTGGCATATCCGGGGCTTCTTGATATCAGCAGGAGCGGTGCGATGGGCTATATTGAGATCCCTTCTCTGGAGGTGATGCTTCCGATCTACCACGGCACCTCGGACGCGGTGCTGCAGAGGGCGGTGGGGCATCTTGCGTGGACGAGCCTGCCGGTGGGGGGCGAAAGCACCCACAGCGTGCTGTCCGGACACCGGGGGCTTCCCTCGAGCCGTCTCTTTACGGATCTGGACAAGCTGTCTGCGGGGGATATTTTTCTGCTCAGGGTACTCGATGAGACGCTCACATATGAAGTGGATCAGATCCTGATCGTGGAGCCGCAGGATGTGTCCGCGCTGCAGATCGCGGAGGGGAAGGACTACTGCACGCTGATCACCTGTACGCCCTACGGGATCAATACGCACCGGCTTCTGATCCGGGGACACCGGATAGAAAACCGGACAGAGGCGGGGAATATCCGCCTCATTGCCGAGGCCGTGCAGATCGAGCCTCTGGTGATCGCGCCGCTTCTTTCCATACCGCTCCTTCTTCTTCTGGTTCTGCTTACGTTGTTTTAGGCATCCGAATAAGAGATGACAGACGGCATACAGAGGTGTAGATGCATGCAGAAAATCCGAATGACAATGTGGCGCCTGTTTCTTTCTGCGCTTCTTATTGCCCTGCTGTTTCCGGCACGGGCGGAGGCGGCCGGATCCATCGATACAGGGCGTGACGTGACACTGACGCTTCGCTATATCCATGAAGGAAAGGCGATTTCCGGAGCGACGTTTACTCTCTATAAGGTGGCGGAGGTGGATGCTTACGGGACATTTACGCGGACGCCGGCATTTTCCGGCTACCCTCTCCATACAGAGAGCGTAAGCGGACAGGGCTGGACATCCCTGGCGCTTACGCTCTCGGGATATGCGCTGCGGGATCAGCTTCCCCCCTCGGGAAGCGGGAAGACGGATGGAAACGGGACGCTCACTTTCCCTACGGACGGCGGGCGTCTGAAACCGGGGCTCTATCTCGTCGTTGGTGAAAAGTGCGTGGCGGACGGTTATCTTTATACAGCGTCTCCGTTTCTTGTGATGCTTCCTGGGGCGGAGACGGAGAAGAATGACTGGCGCTATGCCCTGACGGTATCTCCAAAGCATGAGAGAAAGAAAGAGCAGAAGGGAGGAATGACCTCCCGCCGGGTGCTCAAGCTTTGGGACGATGCGGGGAGCGAGAGCCTGCGTCCCGCCGGAGTTACGGTGGATCTTCTGCGGAACCGGGAGGTCTATGCCACGGTGACGCTTAATAAGGACAACAACTGGCGTTTTACCTGGGAAAAGCTGAGCGAGAGCGATGACTGGACGGTCGTAGAAAGGGAGCTCCCAGGCTATACGGTAAAGACGGAGAGAAGCGGGACGACGGATACGATCACGAATACGCGGCACACAACGCCGTCGCCGGAGGCCGGTAGAACGGCGGCGGGAAAAAGGGCGCTCGGAACAAAGCTTCCCCAAACCGGACAGCTCTGGTGGCCGGTGCAGCTCCTTGCCGTTTCGGGTATGGCGCTGATCCTTCTCGGTATTCTGCATCGGAGGGGGGAATAGTATGGGGAGAAGGCGTGTGAGACAGGGACAAATTGAGATCAGCGCAGGAGTGCTCCTCATCGGAGCGGCGCTCTTTCTTATGCTCTGTCATCTTCGAGAGGCCTCGCTGGCGGCGCGATCAAGTGCGCGCGTGCTGTATCGTCTGAGTGCCGCGCTCCCTGAGGAGGGTTCGGCGGGAGACGTTCTCAGAGAGCCGGGAGAAAATGCTTTGGAGGAGAGTACAGAGTCCTCGGAGATGCTGCCGGACTATGTGCTTCATCCTGAGATGGCGATGCCGGTACAGACCGTGGACGGCATGGATTATGTCGCTTCGCTGTCCATCCCCTCGCTTTCTTTGGAGCTTCCGGTCGCGGATAGCTGGAGCTATGAGAACCTTCGCGTGTCCCCCTGCCGCTATACAGGAACGGCGTACCGGAGCGGCATGGTGATCGCGGCACACAATTACCGCGCGCATTTCGGCCTGCTTGACACGCTTTCTGTGGGTGCGGTGGTAGTGCTTACGGATATGGACGGGAATAAGTTTCACTATGCGGTGTCGGAGATCACGACGCTTCCAGCCACAGCCATCCGGGATATGACGGATGCGCGTTATGATCTGACGTTGTTTACCTGCACAGTGGGGGGCTATGCCCGAGTGACCGTCCGCTGCATGCGGACAGAAGAGCAGGGTGCTCCAGATAAGCACGGCGTCGCTCCTCCCGGCCGGGCAGCGAGCTGTGGGCGCCGGAAAGTGAAGTCTTGAGTAAGCTGGAGCGGTGGGAAGTTTCTTGTCCGTTGTAATCTCAAGGATCTGGAGAAAGGAGACAGGCCGAACTGAGTGCAGGAGAAACTGCTGTTGCAGGGGAATTCCGCAAGAGCGTGGATTTCGAGGGGAAAGCCTTGACAGAGAGAGGGATATATAGTAAATTATCACTTGCGTGTGAGCAATCTGTTTTCTGATTTTTACAGCAGCAGTTTTGGGAGAGTGTTTTCTGCGATAGTAGCTTAGCTGGTAAAGCGCCACCTTGCCAAGGTGGAGACCACGGGTTCGAATCCCGCCTATCGCTCTTGGCAGCTTCGTTGCCATAGTTTCATGATCGTGGTTTTGCAATCATAGCTTCCAAGATGTTTGCGATAGTAGCTTAGCTGGTAAAGCGCCACCTTGCCAAGGTGGAGACCACGGGTTCGAATCCCGCCTGTCGCTCTTTAAGCCTCCGGTTTTGCCGGAGGCTTTTGTGTTAGAAGCGGATAAAATGACGGTTTGCGGCAGAGAGGAGAGCGGCTTTTATGCTGAGAGCAAATTTTCATACGCACACAGCGTTCTGTGACGGCAAAAATACAGCGGAGGAGATGGCGGAACGTGCCGCCGCACTGGGCTTTGCGCAGCTCGGCTTTTCCGGACATATGGATGCGGACATTCATATGGATTTCGACGCTTATGCGGCGGAAATCATGCGGCTTCGGGAAAAGTACCGGAGACGGCTCGACATTCTTCTCGGTGTTGAGCTGGACTGCCTCTACGACCCCTGCTGGGCAGAGCGCGCGGAGTACGTGATCGGCTCTACGCATTTTCTCGATACAGGGGGTGATCTGCTGCCGGTCGACAGCACGCCGGAGCTGTTCCGGAGGCTGGCGGAGGAATATTACGGGGGGGATTATTACCGGCTTGCAAAAGCCTATTTCGCGCTGGAAGCAGAGGTTTATGACCGTACACACTGCACCTTTGTGGGGCATTTTGATCTGGTGACGCGTTTTAATGACGAGTTGCACGTTCTCGATGAAGAGGATCCGCGCTACATCGGCCCGGCGCTCGAAGCGATGGAATATCTTGTCCGCGAGGGGGTGCCCTTTGAAATCAACTGCGGGGCGTTCAACCGGGAGCGGAAAAGGGAGCTGTACCCAAACCGGCGTCTGCTCCGGGCGCTGCGGGACTTCGGAGGTGAAATCTTTATCAGCTCGGACGCGCATCAGGCGGAGCTTCTGGACGGCGGCTTTCCGACGGCGCTGCGCACGGCCGCCGCGTGCGGCTTCCGCTGTGTCAGCATTCTGAAGCATGACGAAAGGGGGAACGTTGTGCGGGAGGAGCTGGCGCTCGATACGCTTTTGACGGATTCTTAACGGAAAAACTCATTCTCTTTACGCCGCTTTAGCGGGTGCCCGTGCTAGTATCGGCTCAGAAACGGACGACGCGGCTGTGCGGTGCAGGACGCCGCGGACGGGACAGGAGGCGCGGCGATCTGGTTCGGGCTCTGGTACAATCTCACCGGGAAAAAGCCGGGGGATTCCGGGGACAGGAAACAGGATGGGGAGTGAGGGAGGAAACGGCATGAGCGGCACGGGAGTTTTTATTCTGGACTGCATCGTATCCTGCGCGCTGATAGCGGCGCTGGTATACAAGGTGAAGCGGGACGAGAAAAAGAAAGACCGATAAAATCGGCGGGGGTTTCAGTATGCTTCTCCGCGAATCGGAATAGGATGACAGCAAGGCTGCGGACGGGGATTCCCGTCCGCTCAGAGTGAAGACAAAGTGGGTAATCGGCACTGCAAGATTATCCACTTTTCTGTTATCTAGAAACATTTATGCTGCTGAAAACAAAAAATAAGCATTTATAAGATGAGGATCCGCCCTCTCTTTTAGCCTTTCTTTGAAGCATTCCTGCCAGTTTTTTGAGATTCATGCATGTGTAAGTAAACCCGGCTTTCATTTCCATACGGGCTTTACCTATCATCTGTGTATAGCGGAAGCCATGGGCTTCCTTTGCTGTTCCGAAGATTCGCTCTGTCGTTTCTTTCCGGATATCGTAGAGCTGCTTCATGCCGATGGTGTATCGGATGTCTTCCGCTATCTCCATGTATGGTTCCCGGATATGTCTGGTGACCAGTTTCACACGGTTCTTACTCTGAGTGCATTTCGCCAGATAGGGTCTTCAAGAATTTTTTTCCCTGCTGTAAACTGATTTTATCAGACAAAGGAAGCGCTGTCTGTACAATAAGGCAAGAGACGATTATACAATGGAAACAGCACAGAACTGTTCATGAAAACCGGTGGGAAAGGACAAGGATAATGAATTATGGATACGATGAAGCTGGTACTGGTAAGACACGGTGAGAGCGAGTGGAACAGTAAAAATCTGTTCACAGGATGGACGGATGTTGACCTGAGCGAAAAGGGGCATGAGGAGGTGAAGAATGCCGGAAGACTGTTAAAGCAGGAGGGGTACGATTTTGATGTCTGCTACACTTCTTATCTGAAAAGAGCCATTCACACACTCGATCATATCCTGGATGAGATGGACAGGGACTGGCTGCCTGTCGTAAAGAGCTGGAAGCTAAATGAGCGGCATTACGGAGCTCTTCAGGGTCTCAACAAATCGGAAACGGCAGCCAAATACGGCGAGGAACAGGTAAAAATCTGGCGCCGCTCCTTCGATGTAAAGCCGCCGGTTCTGGATCCGTCTGACAACAGAAATCCGGCGCTTCAGGAGATGTACCGCGGGATTGATCCCAAGGAGCTCCCTCTCGCCGAGAGCCTTGAGACGACGATCGCCCGCGTTGTTCCCTATTTTGAATCAGTGATCAAAAAGGATATGCTGGCGGGGAAGCGCGTCATCATTGCGGCGCACGGCAATTCTCTGCGGGCTCTGGTGAAGTATTTTGAAAATATCGACAGGGATACTATTGTCGGTGTCAATATTCCGACAGGGACCCCGCTGGTCTATGAACTCGATCAGGACTTCCATGTCCTCTCTAAGCACTACCTCGGCGATCAGGAGGTTATCCGCCGGAAAATGGAGGCGGTGGCAAATCAGGGGAAGAAAGCCTGATCAGAAGGTTCCAGCCATATTTTCACGTTTGGGACAGCATTTTGGCTGTTGCGTTTGGCATGTAGCGCTGCAGTTCACTGAAGCGGAGCACTTTATCCTCAAAATCAGAGCGCGCAGTATCTCTCCATCGGAGCTGTGATCGGCAAGTGCTGGAGCGCCGGTAAATCCTGGCAGGGATCAGCAAAATATTTTCATTCGGGACAATGATATATATGACCTTTGAGAAAACAGCAATGGCGACAGGAAAGACGGTGATCACGATGACAGCACAGCTGGCCGGCGCGATTCATATGCCATTTATGGTCAATACAGACATTGCACCGATGGTGGATCAGTATGAGAGCAATCCGCTCCATCCATCAGACCAACTGATCCGTTTTTGTCAGGAACATGGTATCGCATTTCGGGCATGGAGACTTGGGGACAGGGACAAGGAGGCCTCTTTGAAAATTCTGTGATTACCGCAGCTGCAGATGCGCATCAAAAGACGCCGTCACAGATATGAGATGCAGAAGATCAGAGGGATAGTATAGAAAGACCTCAAGAATCGTTTATAGACAGCCCGGATTTTGTGAAGATGCTCTGCAGCAAATGGCACGGTGCATCCTCTCCTGTATGTCAGGAGGAATGGAAAATGGCAGAGCGTGAGGATCGCGGCAGACTGATCAAACAGATCAATGACCAGTTGGAAAAAAATGCCAATAACGATCTGTGATCGCAGGATCTTACTTTAATCCAGACAAGTGTGTTGACTGAGCTTGTCAATAATGGCAAGGAAACCGTTTCTCTGAAGGAGATTGAAGGGTTCCTTGGCGTCGCCCAGCCGACCGCTGCCGGCATTGTAAAGCGCATGGAAAAGAACCTGGTCTCTTCCTATCAGGCTGCGGATGACCGGAGGGTCAAGATGATCCGCATCACAGAAGAGGGCAGACAAAAAGCGGCGTATGGATGCAACAGAAGAAAAGCTTTTGTCGCCGCTCTCTGAAAAGGAAAGAGGCTTGTTCCTTGGCTTGGGACCATCTTTGGTATCGGCGGTACATCCGTTATCTCCAGATCAATGGGAGAGGGGAAGAAGGAGTATGCCAAACATGTCTGCGCCTTCTGTTTCCGGATGTGCGCTCTCGTAGGCATTGTTTTTGCAGCCCTGATTCTCATCTTTATTGATCCGATTCTGAAAGTCATCGGCGCAAGCGCTGATACTTGGGAATATGCAAAGCAGTATCTGACGATTGTCGCCTTTGGAGGGCCTTTTGTCCTGATTGCCAACTGCTATGCCAACATCATCCGCTCGGAAGGCAAGGCCGGCACGGCCATGATCGGGCAGCTCGCAGGAAATCTCTTTATTCGCCTGAAGGACTTGGCCTTCAGAAACGGCATCATGAAAAATGTGCTGGCGATTGGCATTCCGGCATCCATCGGCGATATTCTGATGAGCGTATCCAACATAGTCGCCAACGCATTGGCAGCTTCTTATGGAGATATGGCGGTTGCAGGTTTCGGCGTCGCCATGAAGGTGACAATGATCACTGGCATGTTCTACATGTTTTCCAATGCGCTGCAGGCCATGGGTGCGGCACTGTCCGCGCTCATCATAAATTTCTCAAGACAGGGCTTTGTCTATATTCCATGTTTGTACCTGTCTGATCTGATCGGTGTCGGCAGAGCAATGATGAGAAACCCGTTATGGGGGAGGGAATGATAGACAATGCATTTTATGTGAGATCCGGAAAATTTCAGGAGGCAACAGAGGGAGAGAAAATCCTTGAGCGGATTGAATTTCTGAAGGGTCTGCAGAACGACACCCTCATTGATGCGACCAACGCGTCGATCATCACCTCGATCTATGGGCGGATTCCCGAGCAGAAGCAGGAGATGATCACACGACTTCAGTCGATCTACAGCACGTACGGTGAGAAGGGGCTGCACCGCATGCGTGACTCTTTAGGCGCGATCTGATTTTTCTGTATGGATGGTCAAGCGCACTTATCTTCATAGATGCGGACAAGCCTGTCCAATCATAAGGACAGGGAAAATATTACAGCCCAAATATTATTTGCCCTCCGACATTTGCGCAGAACAGATGCCGGAGAGTATTTTTTTAAAAATTGTTGCCTGGGCCTTTACTCTACAACGATTATAGAGTTTATGATATAGAGGTCATTAGAGATGAGAAAGGAACGAGCGTAATGGAGAAAAATCTGACGACCGGCAGCGTATTAAAAAATGTCATTCTGTTCTCACTGCCTTACCTGCTCTCCTATTTTCTGCAGACGCTCTATGGAATGGCTGACCTCTTTATTATCGGACAGTTTGACGGCGTTGCCAGCACAACCGCTGTTTCGATCGGCTCGCAGGTCATGCACATGCTCACCGTTATGATCGTCGGGCTTGCCATGGGAACGACCGTCAGCATCGGTCAGGCCATCGGTGCGGGCAACCGCAGACAGGCAGCAAGAGATGTAGGCAATACTATCGTATTGTTTATGGCGGTGTCTGTCTCATTGATGGCTGTTCTGCTCATGCTGGTGCATCCAATCGTCTCAGCCATGTCCACACCGGCGGAGGCTGTAGACGGCACAGCGGCATACCTGACGATCTGCTTTATTGGCATCCCGTTCATTACAGCGTATAACATCATCAGCTCCATCTTCCGGGGAATGGGTGACAGCAAGAGTCCGATGTACTTTATCGCCATAGCCTGTGCCGCCAACATCGTCCTGGATTATTTATTTATGGGCTTTTTGCGCCTGGGGCCAGCCGGTGCTGCTCTCGGCACAACAATTTCTCAAGCCATCAGCGTCGCTGTTTCTTTGACCGCTGTCATGAAAAGAAAGAGCATTGTACTGAAAAAAAATGACTTAAGACCGCGCTGCCCGGTGATGGGAAAGATACTGAAAATCGGTATTCCCATCGCCGTGCAGGACGGATTGATCCAAATCGCTTTTATCGTCATCACGATCATTGTCAATCACCGCGGATTGAATGAAGCAGCGGCGGTCGGCATTGTGGAAAAGGTGATCAGTTTTCTGTTCCTGGTGCCATCCTCGATGCTCTCTGCCGTTTCGGCCTTGGGCGCCCAGAATATCGGCGCCGGCAAGCCGGACCGGGCGGTCCAAACCCTGCGGTATGCTGTTATGATTGCCGTAGGATTCGGTATTCTTGTTTCGATTATCATTCAGTTTACAGCAGAACCCATTGTTGCCCTGTTTACCGATCCGGGCACAGCAGACGGTGCGAGCGTTGTTCGCTTTGGCGGTCAATATATACGGGGCTACATTTTTGACTGCATTTTTGCGGGTATCCATTTCAGCTTCAGCGGTTATTTCTGCGCCTGCAGAAAATCAGGGCTCTCGTTCCTGCATAATATCATCGCGATTGTGCTGGTGCGTATACCCGGCGTATATCTGACTTCGAAGCTGTTTCCGACAACACTTTTCCCGATGGGCCTTGCTACGGCGACGGGGTCTCTGCTGTCTGTTGTGATTTGCGTCACCGCTTTTACGGTTATACGAAGGAAAGACAGGCAGACAGAGTCAGAAGGCTGAGGGTATGGACAAAAATAAACTCTTTTCTATTGGAGAAGTATCCAGACTGTTTCATGTCAGCGTCAGCAGCCTGCGTCACTATGAGAATATCGAACTGCTGACCCCTGCCTATATTTCTCCGGATTCGGGCTACCGCTACTATGGCGCAGAACAATTCGAGGTGTTTAATACGATACGCTACCTGAGGGTGCTGGATATGCCTTTGTCTGAGATTGAGGATTTTCTGAAAAACAGGGACATCAATTGTATCGAAGAAAAACTCTGCCAGCAGAAACAGGCAGTGCTCAAAAAACAGCAGGAATTGAAACGCATTGAGCAGAAGATCGACCACCGACTGAACTGGCTTACGGACGCTGAAAATACACCGCTGGACATTATTTCCCTAATTGCGCTTCCGGCCTGCCGCATTGTGTGGATGGACGATCCGCTGAAAATTGAAGGATCTGCCGATATGGAAGCACCGATCCGGAAGCTGGATCAGTCCGACGCAGAAGCCGTTGTCTTTCTCGGTAAAGTAGGGCTTGGTATTTCGGCAGAGCATCTGAAAAAAGCAGAAACAGCACAATATGATGGTATTTTTCTGATCCTGGACCAGGAGGATATTTTCACCGGCGAAACGATGGAACTGCCGGAAACCCTATGCGTGCGACTGCGCTTTCGGGGCAGTCATACAGAAGCTCAGGATCCGTATAAGAAGCTCCTGCACTATATTGGCAGGCATAAAATGCAAATTGTTGGTTTTTCCCGTGAGGTCACGCTCATCGACTATGGCGTTACCAACGATACGAAAAAGTTTGTGACCGAGATCTGTATTCCGGTCAGGGCATGATGAAAAAATGAGGAAAATCTTAAAATTCACTTTTCGCTATATTGACTTAAGTTGGTTATTATTCTTGATTATTGCCTGCCTTGTTTTACAGGGAATCCCCGTCCGCCATGAGATATCCGACGCCGGTTTCGGTGCATATGTACTCGGGCTGGGCGGGATTCTTTTCTATTTTCCGCCGGATATTTGCCATGTTCACCCGCAGAATCTTGTTGTCGCGCTGCGCGCCGGGACCCCAGATTTCCCGGATGATCGAGTCGTAGGTGATGACGCGCCCGGCATGGCGGCCCAGCATGGCGACGATGCGGAATTCATTCTGCGTAAGGCCGGCATCTCTCCCGTCCACATAAACGCGGTGTCTGGCGTAGTCGATGCGGAGCGCGCCGGTCTGGAAGAAATCGCCCTGCGGACTGCTCCCTGCGCCGGTGCGCAGGCGGTAATGGCGGAGCGCCGCGCGGATGCGGGCGAGCAGCTCCGGCGTGCCGAACGGCTTTGCGATGTAGTCGTCAGCGCCGAGATCCAGCGCCTCGACCTTGTCCCGCTCATGGGTGCGCGCGGAGACGACGAGAATCGGCATGGCGGACCATGTCCGCACCTGCTGCAGAACCGAGACGCCGTCCATGTCCGGGAGGCCGAGATCGAGAATCACGAGGTCAGGGCAGTGGGAGGTGATGAGGCTGATTGCCTCGGCACCGGTGGAGGCGGTGAGCACCTCATAGTTGTTTGCCCGGAGGACGGTTTTCATGAGATTGGTGATGCTGCTGTCGTCCTCGACGACGAGTACTCTGTCTCTGACTTCCATAATCTCTTACCTGTCTGATCGCTTATGCAGCTGATCATCTATTTATCTGATCCGTTTATCTGTCCGCCGCGGGGCAGGGCAGCGTGAACTGGACGCGCGCTCCGCCGGTTTTTTTGTTCTCCGCGCTCATGCTGCCGTGGTGCGCCTTGAGATGGACATACAGACCGAGAGGCCGATGCGCATGCTGCTGCGGGAATCGCTGTCGCTTTCCTTAAGGGGCAGCGTGCCGTCGAAGAGATGAGGCAGTACCCCGGGGTCGATTCCGGCTCCGTTGTCCTCCACACAGAAGCGGGCTTCGCCCGGACGGGCGGTCACATCGATCCGGATCTGCGAGGGCTTCTTCCCGTGAATATAAGCGTTGTCGAGAAGATTGACAAGCACCTGCTCGATGAGGACGGGATCCATCGGGACGAGCAGCGCCTCGGCGGGGACCTGCACGGCGACGGCGGCGTCGGGATAGCGCTTCCGGAATTTGACGGCGGCGCTGCCGACGATCTCCTCGGCGAGCTCCTCGCTCGTCTGGAGCTCTGTGTCCGCGTTGTTCATGCGGGTGATGGAGAGGATATTTTCCACGATGCGTGTGAGCCACTGCGCCTCTGTCTGAATATCCTTCAGCAGCGCCCGGATCTGCCCGCTGTCAAGGGCGTCCCCGCTCTCCAGAATGGCCGACGCGCTGCCGACGATGGAGGTGAGCGGCGTCCGGATGTCATGAGACACGGCGCGGAGAAGATTTCCGCGCATTTTTTCCCTCTCCATATCGAGCGTCACCTGCTCCTGCTGCTTGATCTGGGTGGTCAGCGCACAGACGAGCACCGAGACGGCCAGCATGATCACGAACGTCAGGGGATAGCCGGTCGGCGTGAAGCCCAGCCGGAAATAGGGATAGGTAAAAACATAATTCACGCCCACGACGGCGACGACGGAGCCGAGAATGCCGTAAAAGTATCCGTCCGTGAGGCGGGATATCACGACGACGGCGAGAACAAAAACAAGCGGCACATGGGTGTCGGCAGAGGCGAAGCGCTGCAGGGCAAGACATCCGGCCGCGCTGCCATTGTGCCGGGGAGCTCTGTTTTATGCCTTTTCCTGAGCCGGCGCCCAGAACGGCCATGGGGATAAAGATCAGTAAAACAAGTGTGTTGGACATAATAGGATACCTCCGCGTGGATGCTCTGCGATTCGGAGCATCAGAAGCTTACGGGAGAATATCACAGCTGCCCGGCCTGTTGTTCTATTGTAACGGAATCTTAGCCGCTCTTTTGACGTTCTCCAGACGTATCATGGCATTGTTGGACAAAAACAGAGAGCACGATTTGTACAATTTGCCGGGCGATTCCTCATTGTGATATGGAAACTGAATTGGTAAAATTAGTTTTGTGTGATGTCAGGAACGGAGGGAGACGATGAGCGACAAAGCGTTTGAAATTCTGGAAACCAAAACGAGGCTCCTTGCAGACAATGACAGAGAGGCGGAGGCAGTTCGCGCGCTTCTTGCGGGGGAGGGAGTATTCCTTGTGAATCTGATGGCGTCCCCGGGGGCCGGCAAGACGACGACGCTGGTACGGACCATCGAAGCGCTGAAAGATCGTTACCGCATCGGGGTCATGGAGGCGGATGTGGACAGTGATATCGATGCGAAAGCCATCGCGGCCACCGGAGCGCGCGTCATTCAGCTTCATACGGGCGGGAGCTGCCACATGGACGCGGACATGACGAGGCGCGGTCTCGAGGGAATGGGAATCCGGGATCTCGATCTGGTTTTTCTTGAGAATGTGGGAAATCTGGTGTGCCCCGCGGAGTTCGATGTCGGCGCGCAGAAGAAGGTCATGATTCTCAGTGTGCCGGAGGGGGACGACAAGTCTCTCAAATATCCGTTGATGTTCCGTGTTTCGGACTGCATGCTCGTCAATAAGATCGACACGGCGCCGGTGTTCGACTTTGACATGGAGGCCTGCCGGGAGCGCGTTCTCGCTCTGAATCCGGATATGAAAATCATTCCGCTCTCATCGGGGACCGGAGAGAATTTCGAGGAATGGCTCGACTGGCTCGAGGCGGAGCTTCAGGCATTCCGCGCGAAGAAAGGGTGACGCGCAGAGAGAATACAGGGACAGTCTGCGGGGGAGCTCCGCAGGCGGAAAGGCTACCATGAAGGTCATAGAACTGAATAAATCCGTCACGGCGTCGAACGACCGCGACGCAGAGCAGCTCCGGGAGGAGCTGCGGGAACAGGGGACGCTTCTTGTGAATCTGATGTCTTCGCCGGGTTCCGGCAAGACGACCCTCCTCGGGAGGACCGTCTCGGATATGAAAGAAGAGCTGCACATCGGTGTGCTCGAGGCGGACATCGCCTCGGATGTGGATGCGGTCCGCATGGAGGCGTCGGGTGCCCGCGCCGTGCAGGCGCATACGGACGGCATGTGCCATATGGACGCCGGCATGACGAGACGGGCGCTTGAGGCCATGGGAACCGGGGGGCTCGATCTTGTTTTTCTCGAGAATGTGGGGAACCTTATCTGTCCCGCGGAATTTGACACCGGCGCGGGGCGGAACGTCATGATTCTCAGCGTGCCGGAGGGGGATGACAAGCCGCTCAAATATCCGCTGATGTTTGCAAAGAGCGATGTGCTCCTTATCACCAAAACCGATGCGCTGCCGTACTTCTGCTTCGACATGGACGCCGTGCGGGAGAGAGCGCTCCGGTTGAATCCGGCGATCCGCATTTTTCCGGTGTCGGCGAGGACCGGCGAGGGCATGGAGGAGTGGGAGAAGTGGCTCCGGGAAGAGGTTCTCGCGTGGCGGGAGACGGTTCCGTCCGTTTCATAGGCGGGATTTGCCGGCGCGTCAGAAAAGCGGTGCGCAGAACAGGCCCGGCGCGGATGTGCGGCCGCGCGGAGGGGCTTTGACTTTGACAACTTTTATGAGGAGAGGATTTTCACATGAGTGTAAAAGAACAGCCGAGACGTCTTACGAATGAGAGAGATTTCCGTCAGGATCCGAATTATGTCGCGCCGGATGAGGAAAAAAAGAAGCTGATCCTCAAGCTGGGTGAGATGATCACGGACCGTTATGCGGTGAAGCTGACGCATTCCATGGACACCTCCGACCCGGAATACTGGGCGCTGGATTCGGTGCTCACCAAGGAAGAGGCGAAGTTCATGCTGAGCTTCGGGAAGATCCGCAAACCCTACCGGGTGGAGGAGCTGGCGAAGAAAAACAATATAACCGTGGAGCATGCCAAGGAGCTGATCGATCACCTGTGCTGGATCGGCGTTGTCGAGATGAACCGGGAGAATCCGGAGAAAGAGAAGCAGTACAACGTCCCGATCTTTGTTCCCGGCTCCGCCGAGTTCATGATGATGAACGACCGGCTCACGGACGAGCACCCGCATCTGGCGTCGTTCTTCAATCTGATGACGCAGGTTCCGCTGGAGGGCATGACGGAGAATATCCCGCTCGGCGGCGCGGGCGTCGGAATGCATGTCATTCCGGTCGAGAAAGCGATCGAGACGGAGAGCCGCTCGGTCAGCGTGGAGCACATTTCACACTGGCTGAACAAATATGACAAGTATGCGGTCGGCATCTGCACCTGCCGCAAGCAGCAGACCATGCGCGGCGAGGGCTCCGGCGAGATCGGCGGCGAGTTCTGCATCTCGGTCGGCGATATGGCGGAGTTCATGGTTGACCGCGAATGCAGCCGCTACATCACCTACGAGGAGGCGCTCGAGATTCTCGACCGCTCGGAAAAGCACGGCTTTGTCCACCAGATCACCAACGTCGACGGCTCGGACAAGATCGTCGCGATCTGCAACTGTGCGCCCGGCGTCTGCAATGCGCTGCGCACCTCGCAGCTCTACAACACGCCGAATCTGTCCCGGTCGGCGTACCGTGCGCACGTGGACAGGGAGAAATGCGTGGCCTGCGGCAAGTGCGTCGAGGTCTGCCCGGTCGGCGCGGCGAAGCTCGGCCAGAAGCTCTGCCGGAAAGACGGAAGCGAGGTCAGCTATCCCCTCTCCGAACTGCCGGATGCGGTGAAGTGGGGGCCGGAGAAGTGGAATCCGGATTACCGCGACACGGCAAAAATCAACTGCTACGACAGCGGCACCGCGCCCTGCAAGACAAACTGCCCGGCGCATCTGGCCGTTCAGGGCTATGTGAAGATGGCCTCCGAGGGCCGCTATATGGAGGCGCTCCGTCTCATCAAGCAGGACAACCCGTTCCCCGCGGTCTGCGGCGCGATCTGCAACCGCCGCTGTGAGGATGCCTGCACGCGCGGAAGCGTCGATCAGCCCATCGCGATCGACGAGATCAAGAAGTTCATCGCCGCGAGGGAACTGGAGGCGGATCAGCGCTTTATCCCCGTCTGCGAGAAAGACGACGGCGGCATGTGGGGCCCGAAATACAAAATGGCGGTGATCGGCGCGGGACCTGCCGGCATGACGGCGGCGTATTATCTTCGCACGCGCGGCTATGACGTCACAGTGTTCGAAAAGGATGAGCGGCCCGGCGGCATGCTGATGAACGGCGTTCCGAATTTTCGTCTTGAGAAAGATGTCCTCGAGGCGGAGATCGAGGTGCTGCGCACCATGGGCGTCGAGTTCCGCTGCGGCGTCGAGGTCGGAAAGGATGTCACGATTCCGGAGCTGCGCGAGCAGGGCTACAAGGCGTTTTACCTCTCCATCGGACTGCAGGGCGGCCGCAAGGCGGGCGTGCCCGGCGAGGACGCGGAGGGCGTCGAATCCGGCGTGGCGTTCCTTAAGCGGGTCGCCTCGGGAATGAGCGCGGACGGCGCAGAGGCGGCCGTGAAGCTCCCCGGGGATGTCGTTGTGGTCGGCGGCGGAAACGTTGCGGTCGACGTAGCCAGAACCGCGGCGCGCTGCACGTCCGGCAGGGTCACGATGCTCTGCCTTGAGAGCGCGGAGGAAATGCCCGCGGCCCGCGATGAGGTCGAGGACGCGGAGAGCGAGGGCATTGTTGTAAAGAACGGCTGGGGACCGAAAGAGGTTCTGACGGAAAACGGCCGTGTCACGGGCATCGTCTTCAAGCGCTGTACGCAGGTCAAGGATGCGGAAGGACGCTTCCAGCCGCAGTATGATGAGAACGACACCATTGCGGTTCCGTGCAGCACCGTGCTGCAGGCGATCGGCCAGTCCGCCGAGTGGGGAGCCCTCCTCGAGGGGACAAAGGTCGAGCTGGGACGGGGCGCCACCGTGGTGCACGATCCGGTGACATTCCAGACCGGGGAGCCGGATATCTTTGTCGGAGGGGACATCGGGCACGGCGCGCGCTTTGCCATCGACGCGATTGCGGATGGCAAGAAAGGCGCGGAATCCATGCACCGCTTTGTCCATCCGGGACAGTCGCTCACGATCGGCCGCGACAGAAGAGAGTTCATTCAGCTCGACAAGGAAAACATTGCGCTGCCCGACTATGACCGGACGGCGCGTCAGGCGCCCGGACATAAAGCGGGCGATCCGAAAGGGACGTTCCACGATCTGCGGCTGCCGCTTACGGAGGAGCAGATCCGGGCCGAGGCAAACCGGTGTCTTGGCTGCGGGGCGACGACGGTCGATCTGAACCGCTGCATCGGCTGCGGTCTGTGCACAACCCGCTGCGAGTTTGACGCGATCCATCTCACGCGGGACCTGCCGGAGGCATCGAACATGATCGCGTGCGACAACAAGATCGGGCCGGTCGCAAAATATGCGGCAAAGCGTCAGATTAAAATACTGCTGAACAAAAAGTGATTTGATGGGACTGCCCGTATGACCGGCGTCATGCGGGCAGTTTTCTTTTGTATCGGCCGGACAGATCCGGCCGGGAGGAAGCTATGCACGAAATGGGGATTGTCGTCAATCTCGCAAAGACCGTGAGCGAGCTGGCGGAGGAGAACCGCATCATCCGCGTCGGCTCCGTCACGCTCTCGGTCGGAGAGGTCTCCGGCATCATGACGGATATGTTTGTCGACTGCTGGAATTATTTCAAGGGGAGGTACCCGGTTCTCGCGGATTCGGAGCTTTGTCTTGAGGCAATTCCTGCGGTTACTTACTGCAGCAGTTGCGGACGGCGCTATGAAACGGTACAATACGGACGCGAGTGTCCTTACTGCCACAGCGGTGAAACGTGGCTCGAAACCGGAAACGAATGTGTGATCAAGCAGATCGAGGCCGAGACGGAGGAGGGACGCAGCGAAGAACATCAAGTGGAGGATGGGAACTGATTATGGAAAAGAAACGCAGCAGCTTTTCCGGCAGGCTGGGCTATGTGCTCGCAGCGGCCGGAGCCTCGGTGGGACTGGGAAATATCTGGAGATTTCCGTATCTGGCGGCAAAGTATGGCGGGGGAATCTTTCTTCTTATTTATATCCTGTTGGCGTTGACGTTCGGCTATACGATGATCATGGCTGAGACGGCGCTCGGCCGCATGACGGGCAAGAGCCCGGTAGGCGCCTTTGCGCATTTCGGAAAAACCGGCTCGTTCCGCTTCGGCGGCTGGATCAACGCGATTATTCCGCTGCTGATCGTGCCCTATTACTCGGTGATCGGCGGTTGGGTCGTCCGCTATCTCATCTCGTATGTGACGGACGGCGCGGAAGCGGCGGCGCAGGACGGCTACTTCACGGCATTCATCACCGGGGGCTGGCAGTCCGAGATATACTTTGTGACTTTTGCGATGATGACGCTCGTCATTATTTTCATGGGCGTGCGCAGCGGTATCGAGAGAGTTTCGCGCATCATGATGCCGATCCTTGTGCTGCTTTCGGTGATTATCGCCGTGTATTCCATGACGAGGCCGGGCGCCGTGGAGGGGATACGCTACATGATGATTCCCGACATCTCGAGGTTTTCATGGATGACGGTCGTCGCGGCCATGGGACAGATGTTCTATTCTCTGTCCATTGCCATGGGGATTCTCATCACCTTCGGTTCCTATATGAAAAAGGAGGTCTCGATCGAGAGCTCGACGAATCAGGTGGAGCTCTTTGACACGGCGATTGCCGTGATGGCCGGCCTGATGATCATTCCCGCGGTCTTTGCCTTTTCCGGCGAGGGCGCGGGCGAGACGCTGCAGGCGGGGCCGGCCCTGATGTTCATTACCATGCCGAAGATTTTTGCTTCTATGGGGATCGGCCGTCTCATCGGGCTTCTGTTCTTTGTGCTGGTGCTGTTTGCGGCGCTGACCTCGTCCATCGCCCTCACGGAGAGCGCGGTTTCAACCATCGAGGATGAGTTTCACTGGGGCAGAAAAAAAGCCACGGCAGCGGTCGGCGCGGTCATGCTGGCGCTGGGCTCGCTCTCGGCGCTCGGCTATGGTCTGCTGGCGGAGGTGAAGCTGATCGGAATGCAGTTTCTCGACTTCTTTGATTTCATCACCAACTCGGTCATGATGCCGCTGGCGGCGATGTCCATCTGCGTGCTCATCAATCAGGTCGTCGGCGTCAAGGCCATCGAGGAGGAGGTGACGCGGGACGGCGCAAAATTTGCGCGCCGGCCGGTATTCAACTTCATGATCCGGTATCTCTGTCCGTTCTTTGTCGCGGTCATTCTGTTTTCGTCGGTGGCGAATGTGTTCGGTCTGATCAGCATGTAAGAACCGGACGGAGAGACAGAGCGCGGCGGCCGGGATGCCGGCCGGAGGAGCTTCCGGATCCGGATGGGAGGAAGCGTATGGAACAGGATAAGGATAAGAGGGAAAAAACAGGACTGGTGCTGGAGGGCGGCGCGATGCGCGGCATGTTTACGGCGGGCGTCATCGATGTGCTGATGGAGAACGCGGTGGACTTTGATTCGGTCATCGGCGTCTCCGCGGGCGCGGCATTCGGCTGCAATTATAAATCGAGGCAGCCGGGGAGAGTGCTCCGCTACAATCTGCGCTTTGCCAGAGACCCCAGATACGGCAGCCTCCGCTCGCTTCTTCGAACGGGGGATCTGTACAACGCGGAGTTCTGCTATCATGCGCTTCCGGGAGTTTTCGATCCGATGGATGTCCGGACTTATGAGAATAATCCGCAGGAATTTTACGTCGTGGCAACGGATGCGGAGACGGGAGAGCCGGTTTACCGCCGCTGCGACCGCTGCGATGACGAGACGTTCGAGTGGTTCCGCGCCTCGGCATCCCTCCCGGTTGCGGCGCGGCCGGTTCCGATCGGAGGACGTTTTTACATGGACGGCGGCATTGCCGACCCGATCCCGTTCCGCTGGCTTCAGTCGCAGGGCAATACCCGGATGGTTGCGGTTCTCACGCAGCCCCGCGGCTACCGCAAAAGCGGAAACGGCGGGAATCCGGCGCTGACCCGGCTCGCGCTCCGGCGCTATCCGAAGTTGTTCCAGCGTCTGGAGGTCCGGCCGGCGGCCTATAACCGGACGCTGGACGAGCTCCGGGGGGAAGAAGAGAGCGGCCGGATCTTTGTCATCGCGCCCCCGCAGGCGCTGGAAATCGGCAGAATTGAGCACCGCGCCGCGAAGATCCATCAGGTGTACGAGATCGGACGAACCGAGGGGACAAGGCAGCTCGAGGCCGTGCGGCGCTTTCTTGCGGGATAATATTTTATAAAGATGTTTTCATGAAAAAAGGTCATCTGCCGACATGCCAGACATGTCGGCAGATGACCTTTTTACCCGTGTGATACGTTATGTTTCTTTATGCCTGCCAAGGAGAGCGCGTCATCCATTTGCCATTGGTGAAGTCCGGGACGGGAACAGGCATACCACCCATCGCGACGCTCTGTTCGCTTAGGGCTGAAATACTCATCCATGCCGCCGTATCATATACATCGATGGGAGCGGGCGCGTCTGCCTTTGCCGCTTCGAAGAACGCGCGGAACACCAGCCAATCCATGCCGTCATGACCGCCGCGAACACCCTCGGCCAGATATTTTTTCCACACTGGATGGTCGTACTGCTCACGGTATTCCTCTGCGCTGTTCCATCGCTCGTTCCATTTGAAGTCATACGCATTGTCTTTGCCGTCCAGAAAGACGCTTCTGTTATCCTCCATATACATGCCCTTTGTCCCCTGCACATGGAAACCGCGGGAATAAGGCCGCGGCAGAGTGGTGTCCAGCGTCAGGCAGATCGTTTCGCCCCGGGCGCATTTGATGATGGTCGTCACCACGTCGCCCTGCGCAAAATTCATTTTTGCCGCGTCGCAGCCCGGGCCCTTTTCCCGCAGCAGATATTCGTGCAGGCCTGCCGCCTTTGACGCGACGGAGACGAGCGTCAGCATCCGGTTGCCGTGGTTTATGTCCAGCACGTTTGCAATGGGGCCCAGCTCGTGCGTGGGATAATTTTCACAGCTGCGGTGCAGATAATTGCGGAAACGGTAGTGCCGGTTTTCCCTGCCGTTTGCGACCTCTTCACGCAGGTCATGGCGATATCCGCCCTGACAGTGCACCAGTTCGCTCAGCAGACCATGACGAACCATGTTCAGAACCATCAGCTCGTCCCGGCCATAGCAGCAATTCTCCAGCATCATGCAGGACACGCCCGTGTCCTCGTGTGTGCGCACCAGCTTCCAGCAGTCCTCAACGGAGTAGGCGCCCGCCACCTCCATCGCGGTGTACTTGCCGGCCCGCATCGAGTCGCAGGCGAGATTCAGATGGGATTCCCATGCTGCGCCCGCGCAGCGTGCCGGACCTCTCTGCGGCTCATGCCGCCCCGCAGCCTGACAGCATTTTTCGTTTACCGAAAAACCCGTGCAGGCGGCTTACCGGAGCGTAACGAGCTCGTACTCGCGCGAGCCGATGCCGAGCTTCTCGGCATGCTCCAGCGTCTCTTTCCAGCTCACGTTCGGATTGGAATCCTTGAAATGATCGTGGTGATGCTCGGCGCCTGCCCTTGCAAGGTTGTCGGAGAGCTGGCTGTTCGGCATAGGCTCCGCGGCCTGACACAGATCGACACAGGCCTGATCGAGAGCGACCGGGTCAAAGGAGCAGAGCATTCCGAGATCCGGCAGGATCGGCGCGTCGTTTTCGCCGTGGCAGTCGCAGTTCGGCGAGACATCGGTGATGAGGCTGATGTGGAAGCACGGACGTCCGGTGACGACAGCGGCGGTGTACTCCGCCATTTTGCAGCCGAGAATATCGTTGGCATTGGCGTTGTCGTTGTGGATGGCGTCAAAGGCGCAGGCGCCGATGCAGCGGCCGCAGCCCTTGCAGAGCGTCTGGTCGATCCACGCCTTTCCCGATTCGTAAGAGATGGCGTCGGAGCCGCACTCCTTTGCACAGCGGCGGCAGGCGCGGCAGAGCTCCTGCTCGACGTGGGGCTTGCCCTGATTGTGCTGGTGCATTTTGCCGGCGCGGCTTCCGCAGCCCATGCCGATGTTCTTGATGGTGCCGCCGAAGCCGGTCATTTCATGTCCCTTGAAATGCGTGAGAGAGATGAAGATATCGGCGTCCATAATGGCCTGCCCGATGTAGGCCTCCTTGCAGTATTCACCGTTCGGAACCGGTACGGTCGCCTCGTCCATGCCGCGCAGTCCGTCGCCGATGATGATCTGGCAGCCGGTCGTGATGGTGTTGAAGCCGTTGATGTTCGCGCAGTCGAGATGCTCGAGCGCGTTCTTGCGGCTGCCGGGATAGAGCGTGTTGCAGTCGGTGAGAAAAGGCCTGCCGCCGTTCTCCTTTACGACGTCGGCGACAGCCTTCGCATAATTGGGACGCAGATAGGCGAGATTCCCCAGCTCGCCGAAGTGCATTTTAATGGCGACAAATTTGCCGTTCATGTCGATCTGTCCGATGCCCGCCGCCCGGATGAGCCTCTGGAGCTTTTCTGTGAGGGGATGCTCCGCGTGCGTGCGGAAATCTGTGAAATAAACCTTCGCTTTCTCCATGCTGTTCTCCCTGCCGCGCTGCTTTGCGGCTGAGAAGCCTCTGCGGCCGCGCTGTGACAGCGCCGCGCACAGGCCGGTGATATAATTAGAAGCCGATGAAATGAAAAATGACGCCCCGGCTGCAGGAGGACGGAATCTACCGGAACTGTCGAGGAATATACAAGTGTCCGGCGGGGCAGCCTGCTATAATCAGGGGGTCTGCACAGCTTTATTGTAGCGAAAACAATCGGTGAAGTATAGAAAAAACTTGCGGGAAAACGGATGAATATGAATAAGAATGTCGGGAAAAGCAAAAGAAGAGGCGGGAGTGCGCTCCGCTACGACCATACATTATATGCCTGCTTCATGGGGTACATCGTGCAGGCGATCGTCAACAATTTTGTGCCGCTTCTGTTTCTGACGTTCGGTGCACAGTACGGGCTTCCGCTGTCGCGGATCACGTTTCTTGCAACCTTTAATTTTGCGCTGCAGCTTCTGATCGATATGGTTTCGGCAGGCTTTATCGACCGCATCGGCTACCGTGCCGCAATGATTCTGGCCGATGCCTTTGCGGCGGCGGGCCTGCTTCTTCTCACCGTTCTGCCGGAGCGGATGTCGGATCCCTTTGCGGGAATATTGATTTCGGTGCTTATCTATGCGGTGGGCGGCGGTCTTCTCGAGGTGGTGGTCAGCCCCATCGTGGAGGCGTGCCCGACAAAACGCAAGGAGCAGGCCATGAGCCTGCTCCACTCGTTCTACTGCTGGGGTCAGATGGGAGTTGTTCTGATTTCCACGCTGTTTTTTCATTTTGCCGGGATACGGCAGTGGAAAATCATGGCGGTTCTCTGGGCGCTGGTGCCGCTCTGCAATCTGCTGCTGTTTTTCTTTGTGCCGGTGGCGCACCTCATCGGAGAGGGAGAAAAAGGGCTGCGCCTTAGAGAGCTTGTCCGGCTGCGCCTGTTCTGGCTCATCATGCTGATGATGCTCTGCGCGGGGGCGTCGGAGCAGGCGGTGAGTCAGTGGGCGTCTGCCTTTGCGGAGTCGGGTCTCGGCGTCAGCAAGACGCTGGGCGATCTCGCGGGACCGATGATGTTCGCGCTCTTTATGGGGGCGTCGCGGTCTGTCTTTGCAAAATTCGGGGAGAGGCTCCGGCTGGAGCGCTTCATGCTGTGGAGCGCGCTGCTGTGCGTGGCCTGCTATCTTCTCATCGCGCTGAGCAGGGCGCCGGCTCTGGGGCTTCTCGGCTGCGCGCTGTGCGGCTTTTCCGTCGGTATTTTCTGGCCGGGGACGTTCAGCATTGCTTCGCCGAGAATACGGAACGGCGGGACGCTGATGTTCGCTCTCTTCGCTCTCGCGGGGGACGCGGGCTGCTCGCTGGGGCCGACCGTGGTCGGAACCGTGGCGGCCGCCTCCGGCAATCATCTGAAAACCGGTATTCTTGCGGCGATCGTGTTTCCGATTCTGATGCTGCTCTGGCTCCTGCTTTTGCAGAAGAGAAATAAAAAGCGGGGCGCACTGCCGCCCCGCGTGTGAAGCTTTCCCGTATTCTTATTTCTTGGATGTCTTTGTGATGCCGATGCCTGTTGCGGCCCAGATTAAAGCAAACACTATACCGGAATAGTTCAGTATTGCATATGGCAGGTAGCTGAGTGTGGCGACTCCCAACGTAGTCGCCATATATGCTCCGGCTGCGGTCCATGGAATAAGACATTCCGTACATGTAACCGAATCCTCAAGGGTTCTGGATAATACCTTGGGATGCAGCCCTCTTTTGATATATGCATCACGGAACGCCTCACCCGGCATCAATATAGACACCTGCCCGTTGCTTGTTACCCCCGTTGTTATGAGGCAGGTGACAATAGTGGATGCAATCAGGCCGAATACGGTATTTACTCTGCTCAGCAGACCCTCAACCAGCACTGTCAGTGCCCCTGTCACAGTCATAGTACCTGCAAATGAAATCGCACATATGGCAATCAATAAAGTATTCATCATAGCCATCATGCCGCCGCGGTGCAAAAGGCGAAGCAATTCCGCAGGCATATCGGCCTCGGTAAATCCCAGCATGGATACGTTAAAGCCGTTTATGGTCGCATTGACCAGATTTGTCAAATCGATGTGCTGAAAAATTGCTCCATTGATCAGAGCAAATAATGATGCGGCAAGCATGACCGGAATCGTCGGTTTTCTCATAATGGAGCCTGCAAGAACAATGATTAAAGGCAACAGCAATAAAATATTCCAGTGAAACATGCTGTCAAGGCTGGAGGTCAGCAGCCCTACCATCTCGGGAACCTCTCCCTGACCGGACGCTCCCATCTGCCCAATAATCAGATAGCATATAACAGACAGGACAGCGGCAAAGCCAGTTGTCCACAGCTGATTGTAAACATGCTCATACAGATCCACTCCGCATACGGCGGATGACAGATTGGTCGTGTCTGAAAGCGGTGACAGCTTATCACCAAAATATGCTCCCGATACAACCGCACCGGCGACCAAAGGCAGATTTGCGTTCATTCCTACAGCCACGCCCATAAAAGCCACGCCGATCGTACCGGCTGATCCCCATGAGGTACCTGTAAGCACAGAAACCAAAGCGGTAACGATAAACGCGGTCACAGCCAGAAACTTAGGATTAATAAGCTTTAATCCATAATATATCAGCATGGGTATCGTTCCGCCTGCCATAAAGGAACCGATCATGAACCCTACGATTACCAGAATTAACAGCGCTCCCCATATCTTGGAAATTTTTTCCGCTATCTCGTTCATGATATCGTTATATGAATAACCTAACAGAACGGCCTCTATTCCGGACACAACCGCCGCAAGCAGCATGAGCGGCTCTGCCGGCAGTCCGAATCTGCCGATTCCTATTCCGAATATCAAAAGCATTGCAATAACAGGCAGCACCGCCTGCGCGAATGTAGGTGTTTTCTTGGTTTTTGTACTTTTCATTATTTTCCCCCAATCAAATGCTTTCTTTGAAACGATGTAATGCCTCCTTTAATAACGCCTGCGGCAAAGCGACGTTTATTCTTATAAAACCCACCCCCTCTCGTCCGAAATCGCTGCCTGTGGAAAATACGACATTCGCTTTATGGTACATAATATTTTTTAATTCATCCTCCGACAAATTGCTCTCTCTGTAATCAACCCAGAGGAGAAAGGTGCCGTCGGAATTCATTACCTTAAAGCCTTTGAGTTCATTTTCAAAAAAATTCCTTGCAAAGCATCGGTTATCATTAATCGCTTTTTTGGCAAGCAAAAGCCATTCTTCTCCCGATTCATATGCGGCCTCAACCGCAGGGATACAGAAATAGCTGGGATTGTGAATGCCGGCCTGCCTTAAATACAGTCTCAGTTCATTTCTCAGCTTTTCATTTTTGATTATGATATTGCTTGCCTCAAGCCCGGGAATATTGAATGTTTTGGATGCTGAGGTTCCTATAATAATATTTTCATATGTGTCAAAAAAGCGACCGAAGCTGATGAAATTTTTTTCCCATGTGAAATCGGCATGTACTTCATCGGAAAAAATAAGGACATGATATTCTCTGCATATTTCAATCATTTTGCGGATTTCTGCCTCATCCCAGACTCTGCCCGTCGGGTTGTGAGGAGAAACCATAATGAACATCTTTACGCCGCCCGCTATCTTTGCCCGGAAATCTTCAAAATCGATCTGATAGCTCCGCCCTTTTATCACCAGCGATGAGGTCACCAATTCCCTTTTATTGATCCTTACCGCGCTTTGGATTGGATCGTACAGGGGAGTGAGAACCATTATTTTATCTCCCACGGCGGTATTGTTCTGAATAAACAGGGATATCGCCTGAATAATTCTGGGACAATACACAATCCATTCTTTCTCTGCCGGATACGCATAGTGATCTTCAATCCATTTTTTTGACAGTGCAAGATATTTCTCACTGACATTGGTGTACCCGTAAATACCGTGAGCCGCCGCCCGGATTATTTCGCTCATAATCTCCGGCGCAACAGGAAAATCCATATCCGCAACCGTCAGCGGAATCAGGAGCGGATTGCCGTTCTTTTCAATTATTTCATCCCATTTCGCACAATTTGTACCGATTCTCGATATTTTCTGCTTAAACATTTCGCCTCCTTAAGATATAAAATGTTTGTTTTAATTGTTCTGCAGGTTTGTTTTAATTGTTCTATCTACCATATTTTATTAATATTATACACACTGTAACCTCAAATTTTACGTAATAGGTCGACTCCGAGCGTGTCCAGCACGTTCTTTGTCTTCTTCTGGATTGCGGAAACTTTGATTCCCTGTTTGTCTCCGTTGTCCACACGGTAGATGTTCT
>NZ_LR130580.1 GCF_900625025.1 Lachnoclostridium sp. Marseille-P6806 | reverse complement strand
AGAACATCTACCGTGTGGACAACGGAGACAAACAGGGAATCAAAGTTTCCGCAATCCAGAAGAAGACAAAGAACGTGCTGGACACGCTCGGAGTCGACCTATTACGTAAAATTTGAGGTTACAGTGTTGTGAAAAAGCTGCTTTCACATAGGGACCTATGGCATAAAATGTACCTTCAAACTGAAATAAGACAAGGCTGGTTTTTAAATAATCAGTGATTTCGTAGAAAGTGTTTTTTGCAGTATTTTCCTGTAAAAATGAAAGATAATCAGATGTATACATGGGTTGAAGAGTAGACTCGAAGCAACACTCTTTTTGAAAAGCAGCATGTGCTTTGAGGTCTTCTGATAAAAGCCATGTTCTTACATTTAAAATATTAGCTATAAATGGCAAAAAAAGTTCTGTATTCATGAATAACTCCGATCAGAATGATTTAAATCAAAATAATACTAATAATATCATAAATATTCTAATATAAAAATTCTGCTATTGCTATTCTATCCATATAACAATGAAAAATGGGTCCGGTTTTATTATTAAAGGGAGGTTCTTATGGGGAAAGAGAAAAAAATTAATCAAAGCGAAATTGACGGGGTGGAGTACAGACGCGCTAAGCTATGGCAAATTATATTTTGTGCCTTTAACGCGTTTGTGGGTATGTCGGTTTACACCTTGATTGGTATGTCTAGCTACACAGCCAGTATTGGTTTTGGTATTACTACCGCAGTTATTGGTGTCATTCTGACCTGTACCAGAATCTTAGACGGCATTACAGACCCGTTTTTAGCGCTTTTATACGACAAAATTGATACTAAGTTCGGTCGATTACGCGTGTTAATTATCAGTGGCTTTTTAATTGAAGCGGTTGCTCTTTGGGCTATGTTTGATGGTCTTGCATCCAAAGGGCTTGGAACAGTTGCCTTTGTGCTTTTATATATTGTTTATGTAATTGGATATACCATCACAAATATGACGGCCCAGACAATTCCTCCGCTTTTGACAAATGATCCAAAGCAGAGACCTACTGTGGGTGTCTGGTTTACAGCCTTTAATTATTTAGTACCGATGGTACTTTCCATCGTGTTTAATACGGTACTTCTTCCGATGTTTGGAGGAGAGTACAATCAAGCTTATCTGGCAACTGCCTGCAAGGTCTGTCTTGCATTTGGTGCTGTGGGAATCATATTTGTCTGCATTGGCATCTCGGAATATGACAAGCCGAAATATTACAAGGGCATTGCGGCAACAGAACCACTTAAAATTAAGGATATGCTTGAGGTACTTAAGTACAACAAGCCATTTCAGTCATATATTGCAGCACAATCATCTGATAAGATTGCCCAAATTACGGCTTCGCAGTCAATCATTGCAACGATGATGTACGGAATCATCATAGGAAACATGGGACTTGCTACAATTCTATCGGTCGTTTCAATGCTTCCATCGATTATCTTTGCGGTATTTGGGGCAAAATACGCAGGAAAGCATGGAGCCAAAAACGGTATAGTTTTTTGGACAAAGATTTGTATGGTTATTGCAGTTTTGATGTGCATTTTCTTTGTAGTTATTGATCCGGGAGAGATAGCTGTAATCGGAAGTATCACAATGATTCTTTATGTGCTTCTTTCACTGGCTTTTAACGGTGCTAAAATGTGCGTCACAACATGCGCAACATCGTTTATGGCGGATGTTATTGATTTTGAGCTTGATCGATCAGGCAAATTTATTCCTGCAGTAATTACAGGTACGTATTCACTTATTGATAAGCTTATTTCTTCGTTCGGTGTTCTTATGGCAACCGGTGCAGTGGCCCTGGTTGGTTATATTCATACCGTCCCTCAGCCAACGGATGCCCTTACGCCGGAAATCTTTGCCGTAACACTGGTTGTTTATTTTGGTCTTCCGATTATTGGATGGATGATTACACTTGTTGCCATGAAAGGCTGCAAGCTTGATAAGGCAGAGATGGTGGAGGTTCAGAAGAGAATAGCGGGAAAGAAAGAGCAGAGATGAACAGACGAAATATACTATTTAATGACAATTGGACCTTTGTTAAAGATGGTTGTGAGGAAGTGATATCACTTCCTCACACATGGAATGCAATTGATGGACAGAGTCAGGCTGATTATTACAGGGGAGAGTGTGTTTATGAAAAAAAGTTTGTGTGCCCTGAGATTACCCCAATTGAAAGAGTCTATATAGAGTTCAGAGGCGTTAATTCAAGCTCCGCAGTCTATGTTAACGATAAGAAAGTTACTGCCCATGACGGCGGATATTCAACTTTTAGAGCAGATATTACTGAGCTGTTAGAAGAAGAGAATACGATAAGGGTTCTTGTAGATAATTCGGTAAATGACAGAGTGTATCCTCAGCGTGCCGACTTTACGTTCTATGGTGGGATATACAGAGATGTATATCTTCTGGTAGTAAACGAAAACCATTTCGACCTGGATTACTTTGGGGGCAATGGATTCCTGATCACCCCTAATCTGGAGGGCGATAAAGCGACTGTTGATTTTGCGGCATATTACACCGGAACTGCTGATTCTATTTCCGTAGAAATCGAAGGGGCGGGAAAAGCAGAACTTGCTGTTTCTGAAAACAAGGCCACCGGCTCTATCGTAATCGAGAATGTCCATCGTTGGGATGGGTTAGAGGATCCTTATTTATACACAGCAAAGGCGCAGCTCATAGCAGGCGGTACTATTGCAGATGAGGTTACGGACAGGTTTGGATGTCGGGAGTATTATGTCGATCCTGAAAGGGGCTTCTTTTTAAATGGTCGCAGTTACCCGCTTCATGGCGTATCCCGTCATCAGGATAGACTTGGCGTCGGAAATGCACTGACGAAAGAAATGCACAAGGAGGATATGGACCTTATCCTCTCAATGGGCGCTAACTCAATTAGACTTGCTCACTATCAGCACGATCAGTATTTCTATGATCTGTGTGATGCGCTGGGGGTGATAGCCTGGGCAGAAATTCCATATATCACAGTCCATATGGATGGCGGCAGAGAGAATACGATTTCTCAGATGAAAGAATTGATTGCGCAGAATTATAATCATGCTTCTATTATCTTCTGGGCACTTTCCAATGAAATTACCCTTCAGGGAGTTACTGAGAACGTAATAGAAAATCATAAAATCCTAAATGATTTGGTACATAAGATGGATCCGAAGCGGCTCAGCGCTATGGCCAATCTGTTCCTGCTTGAGACAGACAGTCCTCTTGTAAGCTTACCGGATATCAGAGGCTACAACCTGTACTACGGGTGGTATGTAGGTGAGATGGAGGACAATGATGCATGGTTTGATGATTTCCACAGGCAGTATCCGAATGTAGCCATAGGACTTACTGAGTATGGTGCAGATTCTGTAATTAATCTTCAGTCGCCAAAACCTGAGAAAGGCGATTATACCGAAAGCTATCAGGCGATTTATCATGAGCACATGCTTGAGATGCTTTCCGTCAGACCTTATAGCTGGGGCAGCTACTGCTGGAACATGTTTGAGTTTGCAGCAGCAGGTCGTGACGAGGCAGGAGATCCGGGCAAGAACCACAAAGGGCTTATTACCTTTGATAGAAAGAAAAAGAAAGATGCTTACTACATCTATAAGGCATGGTGGGCAGATGAGCCGTTTGTGCATCTTTGCGGAAGCAGGTACCATGACCGGATTGAGGAAGAGACTGAGATAAAGGTCTACTCAAATCAGAAACAGGTTGCATTATTTGTGGATGGCAAGGAAGTAGGCAGCCAGACCGGAGAGCATGTTTTTAGGTGGAAAGTCAGAATATCCGGAGTCCATTTAATCGAAGCGATGTCAGGTGATTGCAGGGATAAGATGGAGATTGCCAAAGTTTCAGAGCCAAATCCCAGCTATTTTGTATCTGCAGACAAGGTGAAAAACTGGTTTGATGAGCTGGAGGTACAGACTGCCGAGGAGGGCTTCCTTTCCCTGGACAGCACCATGGCTGAGATACAGGCCACAGAGGCAGGAAAAGCCTTATTGGATAGCATGATGCAGAGGATGCAGGCAAATACAGCCGGAGGAATGGGTAAAAATGTCAAGATTCCAAAGGCGATGATGGCAATTGTTGCAAGGCAGTCAATGAAAAAACTTTTAGTCCAGGGGGGGATTGACTTGGAGGGTGAGCAGGCAAAACAGCTCGCGGCAGCCTTGGAACGTATTCCTAAGAATAATAAATAGAACATGGAGACAGGACATGAGCAGATTCCCGGAAAAATTCATACTTGGTGCGGCTACAGCGGCTCATCAGGTAGAAGGCAACAATATACACAGTGACTATTGGGCCATGGAGCATTTTAAGCATACCAATTTCAATGATCTTTCTCTTGATGCAGTAGATCATTATAACCGCTATGAGGAAGATATAAAGCTTCTTGCGGATGCGGGCCTGAATACTTACAGATTTTCCGTTGAGTGGGCGCGGATTGAGCCAGAGCAGGGGCGGTTTGATAGGACGGAAACAGATCATTACCGCAAGGTTTTACAGTGCTGTAGAGATAATGGTATTCAGCCAATTGTGACGATGATGCATTTTACTTCTCCGGTTTGGCTTATTAAAAACGGAGGTTGGGAGAACAAGGCTACGGTTGCTGCCTTTGCCACGTACTGTGAGTATGTGGCAAAGGAACTGGGCGACCTTATGCACTATGTTGTTACTATCAATGAGGCTAACATGGGACTGCAGGTGGCAGCTATTGCTGAGCGCTACAAGCGTCAGATGATGGCTAAAATGCAGGCGGACAAGGCCAATAAGAAAGCAGGGAAAAAGTCGGAGGGGAATCTGGAGGGTACAGCCCAGGTCGGAATGAACTTCAACAAAATGCTGAAGAATATGTTTTGGCAGGGATTTGAGAACAAGAGAGTTTTCGGTACAAGAAGCCCGCAGACCTTTGTAAGCTCAAGAACACCCGAGGGGGATATTCTTGTAATGAAGGCTCATCAGGCAGCAAGGCAGGCAATGAAGGCGGTGAAACCGGATCTGCAGATAGGCTTGTCTCTTTCTCTTCACGATATTCAGCCTGTTGAGGGTGGAGAGGAAGCGGCAGCAAAAGAGTGGGCGGATGAGTTTACCCACTACCTTCCGTATATAAAGAATGATGATTTTTTTGGCCTTCAGAACTATACACGTTCAATCATTGGTGCAGATGGCATTCAGCCGGTTCCAAAAGGAGCAGAAACCACACAGATGGATTATGAGTTTTATCCCAGGGCTTTGGCTGATGTTATTAAAAGGGTCAGTGCGGAATTTAACAGAGAAGGTGTTACAATGCCGATTATTGTAACTGAAAATGGCATTGCTACTGATGATGACAGCAGACGGGTAGTCTTCATTGATCAGGCCACAAAAGGCGTAGCGGATTGCATTACAGAGGGATTGCCGGTAATTGGTTACTGCTACTGGTCTCTTATGGATAATTTTGAATGGCAGAAAGGTTTTTCCATGAGATTTGGACTTATTTCAGTCGATCGAACAACGATGCAGCGAACCCCGAAGCCCAGCCTTTCTTTTTTAGGACAATTGTAAGATTTATTATTCAGGGCACGGTAATGAGAATTACTGTGCCCTGTTAAATTCATAATACGAGAGGTCATGAATGAAATATTACTGCAATCCAATGAATGTTCATTATAGATATCCAGAGTATTTGGAATTGAGATGGGCATGAAATGCGCTCAAGTAGATTACACAGTATCAAGAACCACAGGGCTTGATATGGAAATTACAATTGAACCGGTCAAGGATGCTGTTGGTTATAATGTTTTGTGGGGGCACAGCAGAGAAAAGCTTTACCACAGCTATATGACATTTGATAAGGATTTAAGAGTCGGTGCTCTGGTAGATGGACAATCCTACGACGTAAGAGTGGACTCCTTCAATGAAAGCGGCATTACAACAGGAAAGGTTACCTTTGTAGAATGATGAAAAAAGCAGTTCAACAGATTATGCTGGGTACGGTGTGTACCAGTGAGACGCAGACCTTAGACACATTAAAAAGTATAAAAAAAGCAGGCTATGATGCGTTGGAGCTCAATGGCTTTATGATTAAGCCGACATCATTGATGGTGCGTACACTTACTAAGCTTGCAGGTATGCCCACAGGAAAAGGAGGAAGCTATAACTGGTGTGGCTTGCTAAAGGATGCTGGCTTATCCGTTACCTCTATTCATGAGGATTTGGGAAGCATAGAGCGGGATGTCAAGGCGGTTGTCTCAGAAGCACGGCAGTATGGTACAGAAAAAGTTGTAATAACCGGCATGTATCGTTTTGATTACAGGAATGCTGCCGAGGTCGACAGGCTCTGCAGCAGACTGAGCAAGGCAGGAATGGAGCTGAAGGAAGAAGGAATAGAACTCCTTTACCACAACCACAACATTGAGTGGCTGGATTGTGGCGGAACGACTGCTTATGAGAGAATAATTTCCGGAACCAATCCAAGCTATCTTAACTTTGAGTTTGATTCCTACTGGCCCACTGAAGCAGGTGTGGATGCGCTGTCAGAGATGAAAAAACTCGGTGACAGGATGAAACTATATCACATTAATGATAGAGGAACCAAGGTGATAAAGACGCCTGTGACACCGATTCTGAAGTCAGATTCGATGGAGCTTGGAACAGGGAATATGCCTCTTTTAGCCATGATTGAGCAGGCTAAGCGGGTCAATGCAGATGCAATTATTTTAGAAACCCATAAAAATTGGATAGACAAGAGTCCGGTCAGGTCATTGACGGTAAGCGGAGAATATCTTTCCAAGTATTTATAGGAGCGGAAGAAGAATGAGAGTTGAAAAACTTTTAATAGATCATTTAAAGAATCCAATGGGAATTGATCATAACAGGCCCTTTGTACGTTGGGAGCCGGATGAAAAGCAGAGTGCATACTGTCTTGAGGCTTTTTCCGATGGTAAAAAAGTCTTTTCCACTGGGAAAGTATACTCGACAGTTCCTCATACGGTACTCGATTATGAGGCGGACTCCCGTGAAATCGTAGATGTAGAACTCATAATCTGGGATAGAAATGATACTGCCAGTAATGTGGCGAAGGCTCATTATGAGATGGGTCTGCTTTGCGCAGAGGATTTTGTGGCAAAGTGGATAAATCCGGAACTGGAATGTGATCCGCTTAAGCACAAGCCGGCCAGTTATGTAAAGCAGAATTTTAACGTGGCAGAACTGGGGAAGGCACGTTTATATATTACCTGTCACGGGTTGTATGTTGCATATATAAATGGTAAGCGAGCAGGAAATTTTGTTCTTGCACCTGGCAGCTACAATTACGACAGGCGCATCGCATATCAGACCTATGATGTCAGTGATCTGCTTGTGTCCGGAAATAACGAGATTCGTGTTGTTCTTGGAGATGGCTGGTACAGAAGCGTATCGGGTGTTGATGGAGATAGAAATCTATATGGAACGGATGCGGCCTTATACTGTCAATTGGAAATTGATGGAAAAGCTGTCCTTGTATCAGACGAAAACTGGCAGGCAAGTCAGCAGGGACCTGTCAGAGAGAATGATATGCAGCAGGGAGAGGTTGCAGACCTCAGGCTGGTTGATATATCTGACTACCATAAAGTTGAAGCGGTAGATTTTCCGATCAATAATTTGTGCTGTTCAAATGCAGTACCTGTAACAGAGCACGAACGTTTTGGGGGCAAGCTTATAACAACGCCAAATGGGCAGATTGTTATTGACTTTGGTCAGAATCTGGCAGGATATATTGAGGTTGAGGTTCAAGCGGCATCGGGGCAGGTTATTACGCTTACAACCGGTGAGACACTGGATGAAAACGACAATTTTACCCAGGAGAATTTTCAGGACAGAAAACGTCATAAAGAGGGTGGCCCTAAGCAGATGCTTACAATTATCTGTGCAGATGGGTTAAACAAATACAAGCCTTTTTTTACAATATGGGGTTTCAGATATGCGCTGGTAGAGACGGATATAGATCTTTCAAGTGCCAGATTCACCTCCATTGCAGTTTATTCCGATATGGAGGAGCTGCTTGATTTTAAGTGTGATAACGAGGACATGAATCAGCTGGTAAAAAATGCCATGTGGAGCATGAAGTCAAATTTCTGTGATGTGCCGACTGACTGTCCTACCAGAGAGCGTGCTGCATGGACCGGTGATATCGGCGTATTTATTGAGGCTGGTCTTACCATGATGGATTGTTATACGGTGGTTAGAAAGTGGCTTGCTGAGTGCCGTCTGGCGCAATATGCTGATGGCAGGATAGCAAACATCGCTCCCAGAAACAATAATCCCGGTTTTTTTTCCGGGTTGTTAGCCGGCTCCGTGGGCTGGGGAGACGCGTGTATCATAGTTCCTTATGTTATGTATAAAAAATATGGGGATCTTCGTATCCTTGAGGAAAACTATGATATGATGACTTCCTGGTATGGATACCTTATTAAGCGTGCAAAGGACAAGCCTCTTAATCCAGTTAAAAGATTTAAGTCCTTTCCGGACAGAGATTACTGCATAGAGACAGGAATAGATTATGGAGAGTGGTGTGAACCGGGTGTCGTCAGTACCAATGCCATGCGTACGCCACAGAGTAAGGTGGCCACGGCTTATTTTGCCCGTTCGGGTAAAATGCTGTCTGAGATTGCCGGGATTCTTGGGAAAGCTGAGGATGCAAAAAAATACGCTGAGATTTCAGAAAAGGCAAAAGCTGCCTTTAAGCATATAGCCACGGATAATGGAAGGATTCATTCTGACCGTCAGGCAGAGTATGTCAGAGCGATTACTTTTGACTTGTTGTCTGAAAATGAGAAAAAGCAGGCAGCGGCAGACTTGAATGATTTAGTTATAAAGTGCGACTATCATCTTAATACAGGATTTTTGTCTACACCGGATTTGTGTCCTGCACTTAGTGATTATGGTTATCGAGATACTGCTATGAAGGTGTTGTTAAATGACACTATGCCAAGCTGGCTGTATTCCGTGCGTCAGGGTGCCACTACCATTTGGGAATCATGGAATGGTATTGATGAGAAGGGCGTACCTCACGATTCTTTGAATCATTATTCCAAGGGCGCTATTGTTAAATGGATTGTTGAAGAATTTTGAACCAGATGAAAATTTTCCTGATTTTATGATATGATGGAACGAATTGCAAATATAAGCCTAAAAAATAGGGGACAAAAATTCTTTGATGCCTTCAAAACCAGTAGAATCAAGGAGGAATTATAAAAAATGAAGCTCGGAATCGTCGGCCTCCCGAATGTCGGAAAGAGCACCCTGTTCAATTCCATCACCAGGGCGGGCGCGGAAGCGGCCAATTACCCGTTCTGCACCATTGAACCGAATGTGGGTGTCGTCGCCGTGCCGGACGAGCGGATCGAGCGGCTGGGCGCGATGTATCATTCCAAAAAGATCACGCCGGCCGTCATTGAATTTGTTGATATTGCGGGGCTGGTGAAAGGCGCGTCGAAGGGAGAGGGGCTGGGAAACCAGTTCCTTGCCAATATCCGTGAGTGCGACGCGATTGTGCATGTGGTCCGATGCTTTGAGGATCCGAACGTCATTCATGTGGACGGCACGGTGGACCCGATCCGGGATATCGAGACCATCAGCCTTGAATTGATTTTTGCTGATCTTGACGTGGTGGAGCGTCGGATTGCCAAGGTGGCGCGGACGGCCCGCATGGACAAGACGGCGGGGAAGGAATACGATCTTCTTCTGCGCCTGAAAGAGCTTCTCGAGGCCGGAAAGCCTGCGTCCGCGCTGGTGCTGGACGATGCGGAGGAGGACGAAAAAAAGTGGCTGGCCGGCTATGCGCTGCTCACCGGGAAACCCGTCATCTATGCCGCCAATGTCTCGGAGGATGAGCTTGCGGACGAGGCGGCAGGAAATGCCGGCGTGCAGCGAGTGCGCGAGTACGCGGCGCAGACCGGAAGTCAGGTGTTTGTCATCTGTGCCCGGATTGAGGAGGAAATCGCGGAGCTCGAGGAGGCGGAGAGAGAGGAATATCTCGAAGAACTCGGCATCCGGGAATCGGGGCTGAACAAACTGATCCGCGCCAGCTACACGACGCTGGGGCTCATGAGCTTTCTCACGGCAGGCGAGGATGAGACGCGGGCGTGGACGATCCGCATCGGCACCAAGGCGCCGCAGGCGGCCGGGAAGATTCATTCCGATATGGAGCGGGGCTTCATCAAGGCGGAAACGGTGAATTATGAGGTGCTGCTGCGCGAGGGGTCGCTTACAGCGGCGAGAGAAAAGGGACTGGTCCGCATGGAGGGCAAGGAGTATGTCGTCCGAGACGGCGATGTCATGCTGATTCATTTCAATGTATAACAAAGCGCTTCGGCATGGAGGATTGCTATGCCTGATATCATGAATACGATGGATATCGCGTTCCCCCATCTGGGGATCTATCTGCGTGATGTCCCCAAAACAATTATGCTGGGAAACTTTCCGATTGCGTGGTACGGCGTGATTCTTGCGGTCAGCATGCTGCTCGGGATTTTCTTTGCGACTTACATTGCCCGGAAGACAGGGCAGGACCCGGATATCTACTGGGATCTTTCCATCTGGCTTCTGCTTTTTTCGATCATCGGCGCACGTCTCTATTATGTCTGCTTTTTCTGGGATGCATATAAGAATGACCCGATTCAGATTCTGAATCTTCGAGGCGGCGGCCTTGCCATTTACGGGGCGGTGATCGGAGGGCTTCTGACCGTGATCGTCTATGCGCGGCTTCGGAAGAAGCGGGTGACGGAGCTGCTTGACACGGTGGTTTTCGGTCTGGTTCTGGGGCAGATCACCGGACGCTGGGCGAATTTTATGAACCGGGAAGTGTTCGGCGGCTACACGGATTCTCTGCTTGCCATGCGCATCCCGATCGAGATGGTACGGGAACGGGATATCAGCGCGTCCCTCGCCTCTCACATTGTAGAGGGGACGAATTATATTCAGGTGCATCCGACCTTTCTGTATGAGAGTCTCTGGAATATCGGGCTTCTGCTTCTGATGCTGCTGGTTCTTAAAAGAAGGCGCTTCCGTGGACAGATTACGCTGCTGTATCTGGGTGGTTACGGTCTCGGCAGAGGCTGGATCGAATACATCCGGACGGATCAGCTCTATTTTGCGGGGACGCGGATCCCGGTGAATATGGTACTCGGGTTTTCACTCTTTGTCGTCTGCGGGATATGGTACCAGCTTGCAGGGCGCAGGATGAAGTGAAGTTCGGATAAAAACATATTGTGGGATGAAATGACAGTCGATCGACTCGAAAGGGTCTTTCGGCTGTTTTTTGTCGGGAAAATACGCGGCTCTCCCTGCATGCCGTCTCCACTGGCCCCCATTTGCCCGGGAAAGAAATTTTGCCGGAAAGCTGCGGCCGGACAGGAACGCCGCGGCAGAAAGAAAAACCGAAGTACAGCAATGAATTTATGCTTTTTGATTGAAAATGGGATAAAATGGGGGTAAAATAATAACAAATGGTGAGTTGTGGGAGATTATGGCTCGGGAAACGGTCCGTGGAGAGCTTGTATGTTCGTAGGGCAGAGCAGTCATTCCTTAGACGATAAGGGACGGCTGATTATTCCGGCAAAGTTCAGAGAGGCGCTGGGCAGGAGCTTTTATCTTGTGATCGGCTATGATCCGTGTCTGTATGCGTATGACGAGGCGGAATTCGAGAAATTCGCGGAGGGCATAGCGGATATCGACGAGGGCCCGGCTGCGAACCGCGACGATCGCAGGTATCTGCTCGCTTCGGCAGCAGACTGCGAGCTGGATAAGTCCGGGCGCGTCCTGATACCGGACTGGCTGCGCGACGCCGCCGGGATCCGCCCCGGTCATGACTGCATCATCGCAGGGGTCGGGCGCAAGCTGGAGATCTGGGATAAGGACGTCTGGAACGAAAAATTCGGAAAGGAACGGATACTCCGGATACGGGAAAAACTGTACGACCGCAAGACCGGGAGCTTTGCCCCGGCAGCGGGCGCAGGCACGGCAGACAGAAACGGGACGCCGGACTGAGAGGACGGCTATGGAATTCAAGCACGAATCGGTTCTTATTAATGAAGTGATTGAGAATCTCTGCATAAAGCCGAATGGAATCTATGTGGACGGAACGCTGGGAGGAGGCGGTCATTCCTTTCAGATCGCCGCAAGGCTGACGGACGGCGGGAGGCTGATCGGTATTGATCAGGATGAGGATGCCATTGCAGCGGCAGGACGCCACCTTGCGGTATACCGCGACCGGGTTCTGCTGGTGAGGAGCAATTACGAGGCCGTGGCCGAGGTGCTGGCGGAGCAGGGTATCGATCAGGTGAGCGGAATTCTTCTGGATCTCGGCGTCAGCTCCTATCAGCTCGATAATCCGGAGCGGGGATTTTCCTATAATCAGGATGCGCCGCTTGACATGAGGATGGATCAGCGCGGTGCGGTGAGCGCGCGGGATATTCTGAACGAGTGGCCGGAAGCGGAGCTGGTTCGGGTCCTTCGGGATTACGGAGAGGAGCGGTACGCAGTCAATATCGCCCGCAGCATCGTGAGAGAGAGGGAGAGAAAGCCGCTGGAGCGCACGGGCGAGCTGGCGGAGATCATACGCAGGGCAATTCCCGCGAGAATGCAGGAAAAAGGAGGGAATCCCTGCAAACGCAGCTTTCAGGCAATTCGTATCGCCTGCAATCGGGAGCTCGAGGTTCTGCAGGATTCGCTGGATACGATGATCGGTCTTCTGGAGCCGGGAGGACGCCTTGCCGTTATTACGTTTCATTCTCTGGAGGATCGGATCGTAAAGAATGCGTTCCGAAGAAATGAAAATCCCTGTACCTGCCCGCCGGAATTTCCGGTCTGTGTATGCGGAAAGAAGTCAAGGGGCGCGGTGATTACGAAAAAGGCCATTGTCCCGAGCCGCGGGGAGCTGGAGCATAACCGGCGTGCGGCGAGCGCAAAGCTTCGCATTTTTGAAAAAGGAACCGGAAGCGGGGAGTGAGAACAGGATCCCCGCCAGGGAGGAAGCATTGTAAAAACACGCTGATGCGATGATTTTTCACACGGCGATTTGTGCCGAAGCCCAAATCGCCCCCATCGCAGCCGCAAACCGCCTGCGCGGATTTCGCGGCGCGTGCCTCGCACAAAGTGCTTCGGTATGGTGATTATAATGAGCAACAGCTATGGGCGCGTATCGGCGCCGCGGCGGGGGAATACGGCGGCAGCCGCAGGGAACCGCCATCCGGGGGCGTATCGTTATAATTATATGTATGAGTCGGCTGCACGTGAGCTCTCTTACGAGGAAGAGGGCAGGAGGAATACGCAGCCGCGGAGGAAAAGCCGGTCTGTAAGAAGCGTGGAGCAGCCGGTGTCCGTCTCACATGTGCCGGCACTGCTCCTCACGGGCATGGTGGCTTTTCTCACGGTGTCGGTCATCTACTATGTGCAGCTCATGGCGGCAGTGGCGACGACAAACAGCAATATTTCGAGCATGCAGAGTCGGCTCAAGACGCTGAAAACGGCGAACGATCAGCACTATGAGGAGATCAACAGCAGCATCAGCCTTGAGGAAATCAAGGAAATCGCGATCAATGAGCTGGGGATGAAGTACGCGGGCGCGGAGCAGATCGTCAAATACAGCAGTAATCCGAACGACTATGTGCATCAGGTGGCCGAAGTGGGCCGCTGACAGGTTCTTGTCTTATTGTGTGGAAAAGTGGTAATATGAGCCGGATTGCAGTCCGGCTTTTTTTAATCGGAACAACCAAGAGGCGCGGGTTTGAGCGAAAAGAGAGGCAGAGACAGAAAATATAAGAATGAGGAGCCGCTGAGCTGGAAGCCGTATCAAAGGTTCAGCGCACGGATGCGGCGAAAGCTTTTTGTTCTCTTTTCGCTTGTCGTCATGCTCTTTCTGGCTCTGATAGCGAATATTGTCCGCATCAACAGGGACGACGGGGACCGCTATACGAGACAGGTGCTGCTCCAGCAGGCCTATGACAGTACGACGCTGCCGTTCCGGCGGGGAGCAATCACCGATGCGCGGGGAACGGTTCTTGCCAGCAGCACTCTGGTTTATAATGTGATTGTGGATGCGCGGGCCATGGCGGAGGACGAGAGCTATCTGGAACCGTCGCTGACGGCGCTGAATACCGCCTTTGGTCTCGACACGGCTCCGATCCGGGAGTATGTCCGGTCGCATCCGGACTCGCAGTATTACATTGCGGCCAAAGAGGTCTCCCATGAGGCCAAGAAGCAGTTCGATCAGCTTGTCGCGGACGGCCGCGCGGAGGACGGCACGTCTAAGATACAGGGCGTGTGGTTCGAGGAGGCCTATATCCGGAGCTATCCGAACAATGCGCTGGCCAGCGACGTCATCGGCTTTGCCGGCAGCGACAACAGCGGGCATTATGGTCTGGAGGAGTATTACAACACCACGCTGAACGGGACGCCGGGGCGCTCCTACGGTTACATCGACGAAACTTCGGACGTCGAGAGGACAACGATTCCGGCGGCGGACGGGGATAATCTGGTGCTGACGCTGGACGCCAATATCCAGAGCATTGTCGAGAAATATTTGCAGAAATTCAACGACGAGCACAAGAATTCCGTCCATGAGGGGAACGGTGCGGAGAACGTCGGCTGCATTGTCATGAACGTGAACAGCGGAGGCGTGCTTGCCATGGCGAGCTACCCCGGCTTCAATCTGAATGATCCTTATGCGACAGAGCTTCTTACCGGCATGACAAAGCTGGACTTTGACAATTCGGACCAGCCTCTGCACGGGGAATATCTCACCGCGGAGGAGGTCGAGGCGCTGACCGACGAGGAAAAGGGAAAGTATCTCAGCGCGCTCTGGAAAAATTACTGCATTTCCGATTATTATGAGCCGGGTTCCGTGGCAAAGCCGTTTACGACGGCCGCTGGGCTTGAGAGCGGCGCATTCCCCCCGACGCAGACGTATCTGTGTGAGGGCGGGCTCGTCGTTGCGGACGGAGAGAAGCCGATCAAATGTCACAACACATTCGGCGACGGCGTTCTTACGGTGGGCGAGGCGATCGAGCGATCCTGCAACGTGGCGCTGATGCAGGAGGCCTTTGCCATGGGCAAGGAGGTTTTCTGCCGCTTCCAGAATATTTTTGGCTTCGGTCTCAAGACCAATATTGATCTGGCGAACGAGGCCCGCACGGACACGATGATCTATCAGGCGGACAAGATGGGGATCACCGACCTTGCGACCAATGCTTTCGGACAGAACTTTGACGTGACCATGATTCAGGTGATCACGGGGTTCTGCTCTCTCATCAACGGGGGAAATTATTATCAGCCGCACATCGTCTCGAAGATCACAAGCGCCAGCGGGGCGACGGTGAAAAACATCGAGCCGAGAGTGATCAAAAAGACGGTGTCGGAGGAGACGAGCGAATGGATTCGTTCCTATTGCCGGCAGGTGGTCGAGGGAGAGAACGGAACCGGAAAGACGGCCCGGCCGGCCGGCTACATGATCGGCGGAAAAACGGGCACGGCGGAGACGCTTCCCCGCGACAACATGCAGTATGTGGTTTCTTTTATGGGCTATGCGCCGGCGGATGATCCCCAAATCGCGATCTATGTGGTGGTGGATCGGGCGAACGCTTCTCCGTCGGACGATGCGAAGTATGCGACCGGCATTGTCCGTGGCTGTCTGACGGAAATACTTCCGTATCTTAATATTCCGATGACGGAGCCCCTCAGCGACGAGGAAAAGGCGGAGCTTGAGGAGCTTGAAAAGTCGGGAACAATCGCGCTCGGCGCGTCGGCCATGCAGGAGCTCAATGCGGCGGCTGCGGCAAAGGCAGCCGAAGAGGCGGATGTGGAGGGGGGCGACCCCGAAGCTGTTTTGGGGGACGAGGCGCAGCCCGGAGAAGAAAATGCGGATCCGGAAGCGGCCGCAGGGGCGGCCGCGGCGGCAGAGAGCAAGGAACCGGTCTGGCGTTCGTTCCCTCTGGACGAGGCCTCGGGATATCTTGTCAATCCGGATACGGGGCATTATGTTGATCCCACGACGGGCCATGAGTTTTCCACAGGCCCCGCGGCGGCAGAAAATCCGGAAACCGCACAGAATACAACGGTGACGGAGACACCGGCCGCCGTGGAGAACCCGCAGCCGGCGGCGCCCGAGGGGGAGACTCCGAAGGCCGCGCCGCAGCAATGAATCAGATGAACAGGATGGGAAAAGGATGAGCGACGGAATAAAGCTTGCTCCGGTTCTGCTGCCGATGTTTGCAGCCTTTGCGATCAGCGGCATTTCCGGAAAATACGTTATCCGCATGCTCCTGCATATGAATGCAAGGCAGGAGGAGAGGACAGAAGGACTGGAGAGTCACCGGAAGAAAGCGGGCACGCCGAACATGGGCGGAATCATGTTTCTTGGCGGCTTCCTCATCACCTGTGCGGTCTGCGCAGCGCGTGCGCCGCAGGTGATTCCTGTGGCGATTCTGACGGTCGGCTTCGGCCTTGTCGGCTTTGCGGATGATTTCATCAAGGTGAGAAAGCGGAGAAATCTGGGACTCAGAGCATGGCAGAAAATTGTTCTGCAGCTTCTCGTTGCGCTCTGCTATACTCTTTATATCCTGAATGTTCATGGGATACCGCTTTCGATGAAAGTTCCGTTTGTTCCCGGAATGACGTTGAATTTCGGCATTTTCAATATTCCGGTGCTGCTGTTTATTGCACTGGGGACGGTGAACGCCACCAATCTGACGGATGGCGTGGACGGCCTTGCTTCAAGCGTTACGGTGCTGGTGGCGCTGTTCTTTACGGCGGCGGCGGTGCTGTCCGGCTCCGGAGCGGCTCCGGCGGGGGCGGCGATGGCCGGAGCGCTGCTGGGGTTTCTCCTGTACAACTGCCATCCGGCGCAGGTTTTCATGGGTGATACCGGGTCGCTGGCGCTGGGAGGCTTTGTGGTCGGCATGGCCTATATGCTCCGCATGCCGCTGTTCATCCCGATTGTCGGCTTTATTTATGTGGCGGAGGCGGTATCCGTGATTCTTCAGGTGGGATATTTCCGTCTCACCCACGGAAAGAGAGTATTCCGCATGGCGCCGATCCATCATCATTTTGAAAAGGGCGGTTGGTCCGAGACCAAGGTGGTAACGGTATTTTCCGTCATTACACTGCTGCTTTGTGCGGCAGGAATGCTGGGCTGCTGGCAGGGGTGAGACAGGGCCCTGCGCGGCGGGCGGATGCGATCCTGATTCTGCGTTACAGGAAAGAATTTTGCATTGCAGGAAAGAGAGCAGCCTTTGAACGGTTCCGGGAAAAATCGAAAATATAACGGACAGGGAAGAGCGCCCCGCCCGCGGGAGCGTTCCGGGGGCACGCAGACCTCTCTGCGGCCGGTGTCCCCTCTCCGGCAGGAGAGAGGCCGCTCGGCACCGGCTCCGCTTCCGACGCGTCAGGAGCGCACGACTCCTATGCGGACACTTCCGCAGCAGCGCGCCGCATCGGTACGAGCCCTGCCGCAGCAGCGGGGGGGACAGCGTGTTCCGGCAGCAAAAAGAGAAACGGGAACGCACCTCTATATTGACTATACGCTGATTTTCGTAATTCTCTTTCTGCTTGCCTTTGGCCTTGTGGTTCTCTACTCGGCGAGCTATTACGAGGCTTCGATGGACAGCGCGACGGGCTATGATCCCGCTTTTTATCTTAAAAAGCAGGCGACGTGGATGGCGGCGGGCACGGCTGCCATGCTTCTGGTCGCTGTCATTCCCTATGAAAAATACCGCAGGCTGTGGTTTCCGGCTTATCTGATTTCGTTGGGGCTGGTGGTCGCCTGTCTGTTTTTTGACCCGGTGAACGGAGCACGGCGCTGGGTGAAGATCGCGGGCTTTTCTCTGCAGCCGGCGGAGATTGTGAAGATTGTCACCATTCTTATGATGGCGGATATGATCGCCCGCTTCGGCACGGCGGTTCGTTCTGCCCGCGTATGGCTTTTTATGCTGTCGTTTCCGACGGTGGCGTCTCTCCTGATTTTCGGCATCACCCGCAACCTCAGCTCGGCACTGATTGTCGCGGCGATTGCGATGGGGATGTTCTTTGTGGCGCGGCAGGATTATCTGAAATTCATATTGTTCGGCGCAGGCGGCGTGCTGGCGGCGACTGGGGGCGTGTATGCCGTGATCCGGATGGGGATGCAGGAGGGGGCAAATTTCCGCTTCCGGAGAATTGTGGCGTGGCTTGATCCTGAAAAATACGCGAAATCAGTGGGCTATCAGACGGTGCAGGCGCTGTACGCAATCGGTTCGGGAGGACTTTTCGGCAAGGGACTCGGAAAATCCATGCAGAAGCTGGGCTATATTCCCGAGGTTCAGAATGATATGATCTTTTCCATCGTGTGTGAGGAACTGGGAATTTTCGGCGCGGCGGCCATTATTCTCATGTTTGTTCTTCTGTGCTGGCGTCTGATGGCTGCGGCAGCCAATGCAAAGGATGCCTACGGTGCGTTTCTGGCGGTGGGCGTATTCTGTCACATTGCCGTGCAGGTGCTGCTCAATATCGCTGTCGTGACCAATACGATCCCCAATACCGGTGTGACGCTTCCGTTTATCAGCTACGGCGGGTCGGCGCTGATCTTCACCATGGCGGAAATGGGAATGGTGCTCAACGTTGCGTCCCGCGTGCGCACAGCGGATCGCTGAGGACACAGTGCTTTTGAGATGATGATATTTCGCAGAAAAAAAACAGAGCCTGACGATGCAGAGCCCCTCTATTATGATGCGGACGACGATATGGAGGAAGCGGAGGCTCCGGCAGAACGCTTTGATTCGGGCGCAGAGAGCATACGCGAACGGGCACAGAGGCTGCGCCGCAGGGAAATGGCGGAGCGGGAGGAATCCGCACGCAGGCAGCGGGAATGGCGCAGAGCCTCTATGAGGAAGCGCCGGGCTGCGTTTGTGGAAAGCCACCGGGGACTTCTGATCCGGGCGGCGGCAGCCGTCTCTGTCGTTCTGCTCCTCGCGGGAATCGTATATTATCTTGCTGCGGCGCACCGTGTCACGGATGTGGAGGTGAGCGGGAATACCATGCGCACGGACGAGGAGATCGCCGATATCGTCTGCGCCGGTCCGCTGGGGCACAACTCGCTTTATCTTGCGTTTCGCTATCGGGAAAGAAGTGTAGAGGATGTGCCGTTTGTCGAGAAGATGACGGTGGAAATCGTCTCGCCGCACCGGATCCGTGTCACAGTCTATGAAAAGGCGCTGGCAGGCTACGTCAGCTATCTGGGCAGCTACATGTATTTCACGAGGGATGGCACCGTGGTCGAATCCTCGTCGGAGGAGGTCGAGGGGATTCCGGAGGTCACGGGGCTTAGCTTTGATCATATCCTCCTGCAGGAGAAGCTGCCGGTGGACGATGCGTCGGTGTTTGACCGTATCCTCCGTATCACGCAGCTTCTGAACAAGTATAATCTGGCTGTGGACCGCATCTATTTTGATTCGCTGAACTCACTCACGCTGTTTTACGGGGAGGTCCGCGTGAATATGGGGCAGGACAGCTATATGGATGAGAAGATATCCAATCTGGCACAGATACTCCCCAAGCTCGAGGGACAGTCCGGAACGATTGATCTGACCGGATTTACACCGTCAAATCACGCGGGAATCTCGTTTATGGAAAAAATGAATTGATTATTTACTGTGCAAATTGTATTATGAACAAGATATATTGTCTTTATTCACGCTTATAACAAACGGGTCTGCCTCAGCAGAGTGCTGCGGGGGTATATGATTTCCGTGTTTGGTGAAAAGTGGGCAGAAACCCGCCGAGGAGCGGGTGCGCGGATGCAGATAAAGGAGTAAGGAGGGCCTGCCGTGATAGAGGTAAAAGAGGATAATACGGAATCGGCTGCAAAGATTGTCGTAATCGGCGTCGGCGGCGGTGGAAACAACGCAGTGAACCGGATGGTGGAGGAGAATGTGGCAGGCGTTCAGTTTATCGGGATCAATACCGATAAGCAGGCGCTTGATATGTGCAGAGCTCCCAAAGTTCTTCAGATCGGCGAGAAGACGACCAAGGGCCTCGGAGCCGGCGCAAACCCTGATGTAGGAGAGAAAGCGGCGCAGGAGACCTCCGAGGAGATCGCCAATGCGGTCAAGGGCGCGGATATGGTGTTCATTACCTGCGGCGAAGGCGGCGGTACGGGCACCGGCGCTGCTCCGGTCGTGGCGAAGCTCGCCAAGGATCAGGGAATCCTCACGGTTGCGGTGGTGACAAAGCCGTTCCGCTTTGAGGGGCCGGCGCGGATGAAGAGAGCCATGGAGGGCATTGCGAATCTTCAGCCGAATGTCGACACCATGATCGTGATTCCGAACGACAAGCTGTATGAGATCATCGACCGCAAGACCTCCATGCCGGAGGCGCTCCGGAAAGCGGATGAGGTTCTTCAGCAGGCCGTGACCGGCATTACCGATCTGATCAATCTTCCGGCGATCATCAATCTGGATTTTGCGGATGTGCAGACGGTGATGCGCGACAAGGGTCTGGCGCATATCGGCATGGGCTTCGGCAAGGGCGAGAAGAAAGCGCAGGACGCCGTCCGCATGGCGGTGGACAGCCCGCTGCTTGAGACTTCGATCGACGGTGCGAGCGACGTGATCATCAATATTTTCGGAGATGTCTCGCTCGACGACGCCTATGAATCGGCCGGATATGTACAGAGCCTTGCCGGAGAGGATGTCAATATTATCTTCGGTGTCATGTACGATGATTCAAAAAAGGACAGCTGCAGCATCACGGTCATTGCCACCGGAATACGGGAGGGCAAGGACCCCAAGGGCAGCGCTTCGTTTGTGAACCGTGCGGCGGTTCAGGGACAGCCTGCGTTCTTCCAGCCGGTCATTCCTCCGGCGGGCGGGAGAGCGGCTGCGGGAACTGCACCCCGGCAGAATCAGGCCGGAATGCAGGGGCTTTCTTTCCCGGATATGGGAACGCCGTCCGTTCAGCCGTCCCGTCAGGCGCAAAAGCTCATTAAGATTGATGTCCCCGGCTTTATGACGGGCAGCCAAACGGGGAATACGACGATGAGCGGTTCTCTTGGTGCCGGCGGCACGGAGAGCGGCTATCTGGATGACGATGAGGATGAGACGGAGAAAGGGAACGGGCGTTTCCGCAGATTTTGACAGAGCTGGATAACAGGTTTTGAAAAAAGTCTTTGACAAATTCTGAACTCCGCAGTATGATAACACATGCGTTGGGCGCTGGCGAAAGCGAGCGCCCGTATCCGGGGATATAGCTCAGCTGGGAGAGCGCTGCGTTCGCAACGCAGAGGTCACGGGTTCGAATCCCGCTATCTCCATCAAATATTTAGATGACAAAAGCTCCGGAAGCCTGTAAATACGGCGTTCCCGGAGTTTTTATTTTTCTCAAAAGCCATGTCGTGGGGCAAATATGAGGCAAAACCTAGTATATCGTCCTTGAATTAACCGGACTTTTTGAGCAGAAGCGTATCAACGATAACTGCTTCCGATACATCGACATCATCAAGCTTGTATTTCCGGTGAAACACTACCGGTTCCTCGTTTGCTTCTTCAAAGTATTTATAGATCCGGTTAACGAGTTCATCTTTATTTTTTACCCGGATTCCGCGCAGCATCTGGCGAGTCATTTTGTTGAAGAAATCTTCTATCATGTTTAACCATGATCCGTGTTTCGGCTTGGATATTTCTCATCCAATACCTTAAGGAACTCGATGTACTCTTTACTGCTGTGTTTATCACGTATCAGCGGGATGCCTTCACCTGTCTGCAAATCGATTGCAGCAAGCAGGGAAACCGTTCCTGATCGCTTGTATTCATAATCTCTGCTGATTGTGCTATGACTCTCGTCCGGCATTAAGTCATCGGAAGCAACAGCAATTGCCTGCATTCCTGGCCGCTACGAGGCGATGTTCACCCCGGACGCGGATATGCAGACGTCGTTCGACACCTCTGTTCCGATTCTCGATGAGGGGTCCGAGGCGCTGAAGGATAGACCAGAAAAACGGTATGCCGCTTGACCGGGCATTCGCGGAGCTGGCAGAGCTTTCTTATGGCGTGATGGATGCGAATGTGAATGCGGGCGATCAGCCGGTGGTTCTGGCGGACGCGATGGAGACGCTGCGTCCCCGGGTCGTGAATGATTACGGCGCGGACAACGAGCAGGCGGCGTATGATACGGCGCTGAAAATCGTTGAACGCTATTTTGAGGAGACAGGCCGGGAGACGGCGGATAAAAAGGCAAAGGAACGGCTCTGGAAAGACCGGGAGGGTATGGCGCGGGTCCGGGCTGCGCCCATTCTCCGCATTTTCTTAAAGACTGCGTAAGTAAGACAACGGAAGAGCGGCAGAACCGGCCGCTCCGGTGCCCTGTTTTTGCGATATAATAAGCATGAACAGCAGCGCACCGCTTGATTGTTATTTTATGTTGGAATAATATTTTTATCACAGCACGGAACCCGCAGTACGGAATGTGGCATGAAATTGTCAGGAGTATTCATATGAAGCGCAGCTTTCTTTCGGTATTTAGCATGATTCTGCTGATCGTGCTGGCGGTGTCGCTTATTCCTGTTATTTACGCTTCCCGCTTTGCGTACCCTTGGGCGGACGACTTTTCCTATTCCGCCGAGGTGCGGGCGGTCTTTCTGGAAAGCGGCAGTCCGTTCCCGGCAATCGCACAGGCATTCCGGACCATGGCGGAAACCTACCGGTCGTGGCAGGGAACCTATACATCCTGTTTTTTGATGGCGTTGCAGCCGGCGGTGTGGGGAATCAGGCTGTATCATCTCACCGGCGTCTTTATGCTGGGCAGTATTCTTATTTCGTATTATGTGCTGTTTGACAGTGTTTTTGTCAGGCTTTTTCGGGCGGAAAGGGCGGCTGCTCTGGCGCTGTATGCGATTACTGCGATCGCGTCTCTTCAGACCGTGCAGAGTCAGTCTGAGACTTATACATGGTACAATTCCGCCGTTCATTACACATTCATGCATGCGCTGTGGATTCTGTATCTGGCCCTTGTGATCAGAGATGTATTTGTGGACGCGGTGCGTGAAAAACAGAGAAAAGGGGCATCCGCCCGGCTGAAACAAATCGGGATATGCCTGCTCGGGTTTCTTGCGGCGGGCGGTAATAATCTTTCTGTATTCAATGGAGTGCTGACGCTGCTTCTCTTTATTGCGCTGGCGCTGTTTTATGCCGCAGTTTATGTAAAGGGAGAGCGGAGGAGGGAGGTGCTTGCCGCGCTTATGCGCATGGCGCCGGCTGCGCTCTCCTTTTTTGTCGGAGCTGCCGTCAACTTCGGAGCGCCCGGAAATGCGGTGAGAAAAGACGTCATGCGGAACGAGGGAGAGACGGTTCTTGACACGGTTCGTTACTCGTTTGTTCAGGGATGGAAGAATCTCGGCCTGTGGTTTAACGGGTATGTACTGGCGTTTATTGTGATATCGTCGCTGGTGCTTCTGCATGTGTTCAGGGAAAGAAAACGCAGGAGGCCGGATGATTTTTTCGCCTCATTCCGCTACCCGCTGCCTCTGCTGGCGGCGTTCACCAGCTTTTGTCTGTTCTGTGCGTATAATGCGCCGGCCATCTATACCTCCGGTGCCGGAGTGCATATAAAAAGGCTTGACAATGTAATGATCTTTTTATATCTGCTGCTCATTCTGTGCAATCTTTTCTATGGGATCGGCTGGCTGTCGGTTCATGCCGGAAGAGGGCTTGATATGCTTTCCGGAAAGGCCGTGCAGGGCACTGTTCTCGCGGTGGGACTGGGAGTTTCTTTCTGGATGTGCCGTGCAGCCCTTTCTCAGAATCCGACGGTCTATCTCACGGATTCCGCGCTTTATGGTCTGAAGCATCAGACTTGTCAGTACTATGGCTATCAGATGGCCGTGAATACTGCGATTCTTGAATCTGACGCGGCCAATGTGCAGGTGTATCATCTTAATGTTGATCCGGCTCTCCTGTACCCGGAGGAAGCGGAGGACTGGATCAGGGGAACAAAACTTTTTTATCAGAAAGAAAGTGTCGAATACTACGAGGAGGGTATGACGCCGGTTTCCTGAGGCGGCGATGGAGAGAAAGAAAGGCATTGTAAAAATTTTTGAATCTGTAAAATAGTCAACAAAAATATAAGTACGGGTCAGTGCATAGAAACGGGACAACGCGTTTCTGTGCTTTTTTTGTGTCAGAAAAATGACGAACAGGGCTCCGGCGGCTGTCTTGAACAGAGCGGGCTGACTGCCTATAATAGGACCACACCGCAGGCGGCGCGTCCGGAAGCTGCCGCACTGCCGGAGATCTGGATTTCTTTTATTTCTTCATATCTTTTATTTCTGCTTTTAACATTTCCGCGCATTTCGCGCAGACAGACGCACAGAGGTCAGAACGGAGGAACTATGGCGGAGGATTACAGATACGGGGAACCGTATGACGGAGAGGGAGAGGCGGAGGCGGGCAAAAAGTCCTATATTCTGCTGATGGCGGCGGTGCTCATCATGCTGGCCATTATCATTTTTTTCACGGCCCGCGTCATGAGCCGGCAGGGAGGAAGCCGGGAGAGTCTTGATGCGCTGGACAAAACCATCAATGAGAACGCGGCGATTCTTGAAAGGACGAACAGTTTTGCGAGCGCCTCGCAGGAGCACTACCGTGCGATTGATCAGACGCTGGGAGATATTCAGGATAAGCTGAGCGGTTATGCGGAGCGGCTGGAGAGGAAGGATATCTCCGGGACAGAGGAGGGAAAGCAGCTCCGGGAATCCGTGGAGGAACTGCGCAGCAGAATGGAGGAAATTCTGCGGGAAAGCGAGAAGAGCCGGAGCGACACTCTGCAGCTTCTTGAAGAGATCAGGACGTCGGAGGCGACGCATACCGATACGCTGAATACGCAGACAGAGCAGATCGGGGAAGAAACAAAACGGCTGAAAGAAACGCTGGAAAAACGCTATGAGGCACTGATGGAAGATCACAGCTCTCTGGACAGGCGGATCGGGGAACTGGACGACAGCTTTTCGCGTCTCATTGAGCGATACGGCAGCCGGGAGGATGAACGGCATCGTGAAATGGCAGGACTTCTCAGGGAAGCGCAGAGCTCTCTTCATACGCTGATCGACACCGATTACCGGCAGCTTACCGATCTGATGGATGAGAACCGGGAGGCGGTCACGGGGGTTCTGAATACGCGGATTCAGGAGCTTGCAGAGGAGGCAAGGGAGCGGCACGATACGCTCAGTCACGCGCAGGAGGCGGTGGGAGGAAAGCTGGATGCACTCTCTGCGTCAGAGGAGGAAAATCACCGGGCTGCGAGACTGCGTCTGGATTCTCTTGCAGAGCTGCTTCGGGAAATGGCGGGAAAAGAAACAGAGCAGGCGGCGCAGATTTCAGAGAACGTGCAGAACAGCATCCGTCAGCTCTTTGCGGACTATACAGTGCTGAACGGGAGCGATTACGGGGAACTGCGGACACAGCTCGGCGCGCTCGGAGAGAGGATCGACCGGTCTTTTACATCTGTGAGTAGCGGAAAGGAATTACTGGCAAACGCGCTGCTCACCAAGGGGGTCGATGTTCAGAAAACATTCGGCAAGGATGCCAGTCGGGAGGTCACATTTTCAGAGTTTTCAAAGGCGGTGAATGATCTTCCGCAGACGATAACCGTCGGTGATATTCCGGCCTCTTCGATACACTATACACGTCATTATCATGTGGACGAAAGCGGCAGGCCGACAGGCGACAGGGAATATACCGAGACGGCGGGCGGCTGCTTTACGTCGCCGTATTATCATGTGCACAGCGCAGGCTGTTACCGGTACTACACGATGTATCTGTACGGCTGCGAGAACAGCACCACTGTGCATGATGAGAACGGCAATCCGTCCTATTCCGTCTGTCGGAGACAATGGAAAAAGCTCTATGATGACGGCACGGTGCAGACGGGGAGCATCACCTGCCGGCATACTTTATTTCAGCATTTTCAGGGCATGGATACTGAGAGGAACTACGATATTATCTGCGGGATCTCAACCTCGGAGCCGCTGGGATACGCGCCCGCCTGCGGCTGTCTTGACGGTCAGATTATCAAGGCTGAGATATTCTGGGGTTCGGAGCCGGGAAGCGCCGTAGAACGGGAGGCCATACCGGCGCGGGCGACCCCGGCGGCGAAAGAGAGCGGGATGGAGAAAGCTGCTGCGGCGGAGAACCCGGCAGCAGATGCCGCGGCGGAAAGCGGCTTATCCGCGGGCGCCGTACCGGGCAGCAGCTCCGTTTCGGAAGAGAGTGATCCGGGAAAGGCTGTACCGTCGGCCGGTCCATCTGCCGATCTGTCTGCCGGGGAAATCCCGGGCCTTGCGGAAGACAGTCCCTCTCCGGAAGAAAACAGTCCTGATCAGAAAAACGGCTCCGAGACCAAGGTACCTGCAGAAAACGCTCTGAAAGAAAGCCAAAAAGAAAGCCTCACAAAAGGCGAATCAGAAGCAGAGTGCGAAGAGGATGGGAAAGCGGCGTCTGCCGGAGGGGAATAAACTTTGCAAAACGCAGGCTCTGCGGACTGGCCGGAACAGCGACCGGCCGTCAACAGCGACCGGCAGAGCCGGAGAATGTCTTGAACGCTGCGTCAGAAGTGCTATAATCCTACTTACTTCTGAAAGAGCGCGTGCCCTGCTTCCATTGGCCGCGGGATCCACAGAGGAGGGGAAGCTTCCATGTACCGTCTGACTTCAAAGCTGGTAATTTACCGTTCCATTCCGGAGGACAGCGTGCTGTTCTGCCTTGCGGATATCTGCCGCCGCTTTCAAGGCGGAGAATATGAAAGAGAGGCGCTGACGGCGGAAATTCTGGAACAAATCAACCGTCTTCTGGATATTGCCACCCGCTACGGCTTCGACGATAATCTCTGGCACAATTATCTGGCCTTTCTTCTGGCGATGACGGAAACGCCGTTTACGCTGGTTGCCGAAAAGGCGGAGATCGGCGAGGGATCCGTGCGTGCTTTTGCAGAAAATGATCTGATGCTGTTTAAGCAGCTTTTTTCGTATGATTTTTCACAGATGGAAAAGGAGCTGGGCATCCGCTGCTTCTCAGTCATTCAGAATTATCGGGCAGTGCTGAAAAAAGAGAGGGTGTTCAACCGGAGCGTGAGTGAAAAGGTCCGCTATTTCAGCCGTCGCATTGAGGAGGCGGATAGCGTGGAGGAGATGTATCTTGCGGTGACGAGTTTTTACCGGGACTTTGGCGTAGGCAGACTGGGGCTTAACAAGGCCTTTCGCGTCTCGGAGGAAGAGCCGGAGCTTCTCCTGCCGATCACGGCGACCAGTGATGTCAGGCTGGAGGATCTGGTAGGCTATGAGCTGCAGAAAGAAAAGCTGATTCGCAATACCGAGGCCTTTGTTGCGGGACGAAAGGCAAACAATGTGCTCCTCTACGGTGACGCAGGAACTGGAAAATCGACCAGCGTCAAGGCAATATTGAATCGATATTATAATCAGGGGCTCCGGATGATCGAAATATACAAGCATCAGTTCTGCTTTCTTTCAAAAATTATCTCGGAGGTCAAGAACCGGAACTATCGTTTTATCATCTATATGGACGACCTGTCCTTTGAAGAGTTTGAGACGGACTACAAATATCTGAAAGCGGTGATCGAGGGGGGCTTGGAGCCGCGGCCTGACAATGTGCTCATTTATGCGACGTCAAACCGCAGACATCTGATCCGTGAGACGTGGTCTGACCGTTCGGACCGGAGCGAGGATGAGCTGCACCGCTCTGACACGGTGCAGGAGAAGCTTTCTCTGGCGGATCGCTTCGGCATTTCCATAGGGTATTTCCGGCCGGAGCCGTTGGAATATGATGAGATTGTCCGTGTGCTGGCATCGGAGCATCCGGAGATCGGCCTGTCTGAGGAGGAGCTTAAGGCCGAGGCGCGGCGCTGGGAGCTGAATCACGGCGGATATTCCGGACGCACGGCGCGTCAGTTTATCGACTATCTTCTGGGAGCGGAAACCGGGACGCCGCTTCAGGAATGACGAAGAGCGGGATTTGCCTGCTCATTTTTCGATTCTGGAATCACAATTATCGGCCGCTCGAGCTCACTTCGGATCGGGTGGGGGTAGGCCGCAAACTTCTGCGCACAGACGGCCTGATAGAGGCGGGCAATGCGGAGCTCCTCGTTCAGCATGGAACGAAAGAGGGGAGGGAGCGCCGCCTCCGCATCGGAAAGCTTTCCGATAAGAGGAACGCGGGAGCGGGAGGCGATGGCCGTGAGCAAAGGCTGTGCTTCCTGCCGGAAGCCGAGAACGCGGAGATATCCGATGACGCCCCCATTCAGGTAATGCTCCATGGAACGGGTCTGCATCCCGAGGAGAATGTGGAAAAGCGCCCGGGAGATGCGGGTATAGGTGATATCCTTTGTTTTCAGCCGTGAGCAGAAATCGGTGAAGCCCCGATATTCCCCGCGAAGTGACAAGATGCGTGCGGCAAGCGGTTCGGAGACGTCCATATATTCCGGAAGCCGGAGGCCGGATGCGTTCCGTCCGTCTCCATCAAGGGACTGCAGAAGCCAGCCGAGCGCGGCGGAAAAATCATCCGGAAAAACAGGTGCACAGCGGCCGGCGGCGCGGCGCAGCTCCCGGGACATGGCGGGCGGGAGTTCCTCCTGCAAAGAAGTGGGAAGAGTCCCGGCATTGTCTGCCATGGCGGCCCGGAGCGCGGAGGCGGAGGCGGCGGAAATGCGCGGAATGATGCAGGGACGGATGGCGCTGCCCTGTGCGTCCAGCTCCCGGAGATATTCCACGCCCAGAAGATCGTTCGGGAGAAACGGCGCCTCGATGCCGAAGACCTGCGCGAGTGCGAGGCTCCTTGCGGCGGGCCATGAAGCGCCTCCGGTAAGAGCTTTTTTAACCGCCGCGCGGAATTCCGGCGTCTCGCGGGAAAGAATTTCGGCGATCCGGATGAGAGCGGCCTCATCTCCGCTCTCTGAGCCGAAAGCGAGGTCTGTGACGACGCCGGCGGCGGAGAGGAGAGCGACCGCGCCGCGGGCAAAATATCCGGCGGCGGCGCAGGCATAATACACAGGGAGCTCCAGCACCAGATCGGCTCCGGATTCCAGCAGGGCACGCGTTCTGACATGTCGGTCGATCACGGCAGGGATGCCCCGCTGCATAAAGTCGCCGCCGAGGGCGACAACGATATAATCCGCTCTGGTCCGTTTCCGGGCCTCGGCCAGAAGATGGACATGGCCGCGATGAAGCGGCGAGCATTCCATGATGATTCCGCATACTGTCATGATAGTTTCTCCGTCTGATAATTCCCTGTCTGGTATCTCTTCGCTTGATATTGCTCTGCCGGATATCCCTGCGGCGGCTGCCGCGGCAGAGGGGCTATTCTTTTTAAAGAACTTCCGTGCTTTTTAAGAGTATCACAGGACAGGCAGGAAAATAAGCGGAAAGCACGCTTGCAGATGCTGGACGCTTTTGACAATACGGATCCAAATTTCTGCGGATGAGATCAGGAAAATTCCTTTGGAGGGCGGTCTGCTCCGCCTTGTCTCCGGCAGCTTTCAGGATGAAGAGGGCTGGCAGGGCGGTTATTTACCGCTGGATTTTTATGACATCCATCTGTACAGCTCGAGGAGGCTGGACGAGCCGGTTGCATGGTATGGCCCGATCGTCATGAATACAAGGGAAGAGCTGGCGGAGGCCTTTGCCGATCTTATATGAATCACCATCCCGTGATAGACGAGGCGGTCCGAAAGCTGTTTTGATATCCCTGATCACTGGAAGCTCCTTGCACAGATGCCCTTTGGCGGGATTGTCAAAGAGCCGGAAGTCAAGGCGGCGGAGGAGATCGGAGAGCGGGTTATATTTTTTGAGTAATTTTTTGAAAGCAGGCGGAAAAACGTAAAGAACGCCGTTGACAAAGAGATATGCCGTCGATATAATTACTTACGTTGTGTGGTAATATGACCCTATGACCGAGGCTTTCCCGATTGGGAACAGCAATAAAACCCGTTTATGAGGGAACAGCTAAGGAGGTGTAAAAATGTCCATCTGCCCTAAGAATAAATCGTCCAAAGGCCACAGAGATCAGAGAAGAGCGAACTGGAAAATGAACGCTCCGACTCTTGTGAAGTGCAGCAAGTGCGGCGAGCTTATGATGCCCCACAGAGCCTGCAAGAAGTGCGGCACGTACAATAAAAAGGTTGTTGTCAGCGTTGAGGACTGATGCCGATAACAGCACCGGAAAGTATAATATGTGATATAAAGGCCGGCAGAGTAAGCTCTGCCGGTTTTTTGCTGTCAATTCGCCGATCGGGATTGCAGGAGGCGTGTCACAGGGCGGAACTTGAAAATTGCACCCGTCTCGGATATAGTTAAAAAGGCTGTCGGGTTGTTTTCTTTCGGCGGCAAAGCGCAGGGAAAGCGTGTATCAGGAGGCCTTGGCCGCAGAGGATGCGGCAGGACAGGGGACAAATATATGGATTATGTCAAGGTGGCGGTGGATGCCATGGGAGGGGACAACGCTCCCGAAGCGGTGGTTCGCGGCGCGCTGCAGGCGCTGGCCTCCCGCGAGCAGCTGCAGGTGACTCTTGTGGGGCGCGAGGAGGAGATCCGGGCGGCCCTGAAAGACTGCAGCTATCCGGAGGATCGTCTGTATATTCTCCATGCGTCGGAGGTGATTGAGATGGCGGAGCCTCCGGTGCGGGCCATTTCAACAAAAAAGGATTCTTCGATTGTAAAGGGAATGAAGCTTGTAAAGAGCGGGGAGTGCGATGCGTTCGTGACAGCCGGAAGCTCTGGTGCGGCGCTGGTCGGCGGTCAGGTACTGGTGGGCCGGATTAAGGGGATTGAACGGCCTCCCTTTGCTCCGGTTCTTCCCTCTGCGGGAGGGCCGTTTCTTCTTATTGACTGCGGAGCCAATGTGGATGCAAGGGCGTCGCAGCTTGTTCAGTTCGCGCAGATGGGCTCGATTTACATGGAGAGCGTCGTGGGAATCAGGAATCCCCGTGTGGCGCTCGCGAATATCGGCGCGGAGGAGGAAAAGGGAAATGCCCTCGTCAAGGAGACCATGCCGCTCCTGCGGGCGCTTGACGGCATCAACTTTATCGGAAGCGTTGAGGCAAGAGATATTCCGTCGGGCGCGGCGGACGTGGTCGTGTGCGACGCGTTTACGGGCAATATGATACTCAAGACCTATGAGGGGACGGCGGCGATGCTGCTGGGCGAGATCAAAAAGGCACTGCTTTCCGGCACTCGCGCAAAGCTCGGCGGGCTTCTCATCAAACCGGCGATTAAGAAGACTATGAAGAAGTTCTCGGCTTCCACCTACGGCGGGGCGCCGATGCTCGGCCTGAACGGTCTTGTGGTCAAGGCGCACGGCAACGCCGGAGCGATTGAAATTCAGCATGCGATCGAGCAGTGCGCGGAATGGAAAGAAAAGAAGGTCAACGATCAGTTCCGAACCAGAATGAAGCTCGTCGACCGGACGGCGGTAAACTGACGGAAGAAGGCGTACATTAAGGGTGTACAGAAGCCGCTGTCTGCGGCAGGCCGGCAGGAGAACTGCGGGCGGAAAGGACAATATGGAATTCAATAAGCTCAGAGGAATCATCGCGGACGTTCTGAATCTGGATCCGGAGGAGGTCACGGCAGAGAGCCGTTTCACAGAGGATCTCGGGGCGGATTCTCTCGATCTCTATCAGATCAAGCTGGAGATTGAGGATGCGTTTGATCGCCAGATTGAGGATGAAAAGGTTGCGGGAGTAAAGACGGTTCAGGATGTTCTGGATCTGATCCGTGCCGAAGCTGCGGACTGAAGCAGGGGAAGAAGGCTGTTGCTGTGGAATATCCGTCGATCAGGCGTCTGGAAGAGCGTATGGGCTACCATTTCCGGAACCACTATCTGCTGGAGTGTGCGCTGACGCACACTTCCTTTACCAATGAACAGAAGATTCACACTCTCGAGAGCTATGAGCGACTCGAATTTCTGGGAGACGCCGTGCTGGAGATGGTTTCCAGCGCTTTTCTTTACCGGCGCTATCCTGACAAGAGGGAGGGCGAGATGACAAAGCTCCGCTCCTCTCTGGTATGCGAGCCGGCGCTTGCGCACTGCGCGCGGGAACTTCAGCTTGAGGAATACATTCGACTCGGACGGGGCGAGGAGCGGAACGGAGGCAGGCAGAACGACTCCATCCTCTCCGACATTCTGGAGGCGACCATTGGGGCCATGTACCTTGATTCCGGAGGCGTCGAGGAGCCGCAGAAATATATCATGAAGTATATTCTCTCTGATCCGGAGGGAGAGGTGATGTTCCGGGACAGCAAATCGGCGCTGCAGGAATATGTGCAGAAAAACGGCGGAGACGTGCGCTATGAGCTGCAGGAGGAGAGCGGGCCGAATCATCGGATGACGTTCCGCGTGGCTGCCTTTGTCGGAGACCGGGAGCTCGCGCAGGGCGAGGGCCGGTCCAAGAAAGAGGCGGAGCAGAGAGCGGCCGCCGCTGCGCTCAAAAGGATAGCAGAAAAGACGGATAAGAAAACAAATCAATGTATCTGAAATCAATCGAAATCCATGGATTCAAATCATTTGCCAATAAGATCAACTTTCAGTTTCATAACGGGATCACGGCGATCGTGGGGCCGAACGGCTCGGGAAAGAGCAACGTGGCGGATGCGGTCCGCTGGGTGCTCGGGGAACAGAGAGTCAAGCAGCTTCGCGGCGCCAACATGCAGGACGTTATTTTTTCCGGCACGGAGGCTCGCCGGCCCATGGGCTATGCCTATGTGGCGATCACGCTCGACAATGCGGACCGGAGCCTCGATATTGATTACGCTGAGGTGACGGTCGCAAGACGGCTGTATCGCTCGGGTGAGAGCGAATACCTGATCAACGGGACGGTGTGCCGCTTAAAGGACATCGCCGAGCTGTTCTATGACACCGGTATAGGAAAAGAGGGTTATTCCATCATCGGGCAGGGGCAGATCGAGCGTATCCTCTCGGATAAGCCGGAGGACCGCCGCGAGCTTTTTGACGAGGCGGCCGGCATTGTCAAGTTCAAGCGCCGCAAGGAGCTCACACAGAAAAAGCTCGAGAGCGAGCAGTCGAACCTCGTGCGCGTGAATGATATTCTCTCGGAGATAGAGCATCAGATCGGACCGCTCGAGAGGCAGGCGGAAAAGGCAAGGGTCTATCTGAAAGCGAGAGAGCGTCAGAAGCAGCTGGACATCAATGTGTTTCTGCTGGAAAACAGCGATTTCCGGAGACGCTTCGGGGAGAATGAAAAGGCGCTCGGCATCGCCTCGGGAGACCTCGAGAAAGCGCAGGAGGAGCTTGCGCAGATCGCGGCGGAATATGATGCCGTGCAGACGGAGCTGGAGGAGCTGGAGCGCACCATCGGAGAAAAGCGCGATGAGGTCGCGCACGCCGGGATTATCCGGGAACAGCTTCAGGGAAATATCAATGTCTACGAGGAGCAGATCCGTTCCGCCCGCAGGAATCTCGAGCAGTTCCGAAGCCGCGGGGAGCAGCTCGAGGAGGATCTTAAGCGTATCAGGGCAGAGCGGGAGGCGATTCTCGGAGGGAAAAACATTACCGGAGAGCAGATCGCCCGTCTTGAGGCGGCCCGTGAAGAGGTAAGGAGCCGTCTGCAGCTTGTCGAGGAACGGATCGCCGCGGCGGAGACGGAGACAGAGGAGAGCAAGAGCCGCATCCTCGAATCCATGGAAGAGCGCTCGAACATCCGGTCCCGGCTCTCGAGCATCACGACGCAGGAGGAGCAGCTTGCCGTGCGCCGCGCCGAGCTGACCGGAAGACTTGTGAGCGCCCGGACAGACGAGAGCCGTCAGGATGAGGTGATTGCCGAGGCGGAGAAGCACTTTGAGGAGATCAGCGCCGCGGTGGCGGAGCTCGGCAGACGTCGGAGCTCGATCGACGAGGAGCTCGGCGGGATGAAAGCGCGCCTTGCGGCGTTGGATGAGAGCTTCCGAAGTGCGCAGATCGGCTTTCATCAGAATGAGGCGAAGCTCGAGACGCTTAAGAATATGACGGAGCGCTACGACGGCTTCGGGCAGAGCGTTCGCCGCGTGATGGAGAATAAAAGCCGCGAGAGAGGGCTTCTCGGCGTAGTGGCGGATCTTCTCAAAACGGATGAGAAGTACGAGACGGCCATCGAGGTGGCTCTGGGGGGCAGCATTCAGAACGTGGTCACGGAGGATGAGAGCACCGTCCGCCGCATGATCGACTTTCTGAATCGCGAGAAAGCGGGGCGCGTGACATTCCTGCCGCTCACGGAGATCGGACACGCGCCGGAATTTCGGCAGACGGAGGTGCTGCGCGAGCCGGGGGTGATTGGGCTTGCCGATTCCCTGATCCATTGTGAGGAACGCTACCGCGTCGTGGCAAAGAGTCTTCTGGGGCGCATTGTGGTGGCTGACAGCTACGACCATGCGTCGGCGGTTTCGCGCAAATACCGGCACAGCTACCGCGTCGTTTCTTTGCGGGGCGATCAGTTCAATATCGGCGGCTCGATCAGCGGCGGCTCATTTCGCAACAATTCCTCTCTCCTGTCCAGACGGCGCGAGATCGCCGAGCTGGAAAAGAAGATTGCGGAGGGACGGCGGACAGCACAGGAGGCGCAGAATGCGATCCTCGCACTCAAGGAGCGGCGGAATACGCTGCGAGAGGAGCTTGCCCGCACAGCGGCGGCGCTCTCGGCCGGACAGATCGAGCAGAATACGGCCCGGCTTGCCGTGATCCGGGAAAAGGACCGGAGAGAGGAAACGGCCGGCAGCGTCGATCAGATGAAAGAGGAGGACCGGAGCATCCGGGAACAGGCAGAGGAGCTGAAGTCGGAGCGGGCGGTTCTGGATGAGCGTCTGGAAGAGGCTCTGCGCTTCGAGGAGGAAACCAACCTCCGCATCACGGAAATTCAGAAAGAAAGAGACGGTCTTCGCTCTGAGGAGGAGACGCTCGGCGGCAATGTGGCGGAGCGGGATCTCGAAATCAGCCGGATCCGGCAGACGGCGGATTTTCAGCAGCAGAATCTGGACCGCCTGGACGAGGAGGCGCGGCGTTACGGCGATGATCTCCGGGAGGTGAGGGAGCACCTTTCGGCGAGCGGGGAGGAGATATCCCGCAGGGAAAAGGATATCGCCGATATCCGGGACACGATCGCGGCCTCCCATGCCGCGGAGACGGCGGCGCAGCAGCTTCTCGCCGACAGCACGGCGCGGCGCGGCGAGCTCTCGGGACGGCAGAAAGATTTCTTTGACCGGAGAAGTCTTTTCAGCGACCGGATCACAGCGCTTGAGAAAGAATGCTACCGGCTGAATACGCAGAGAGAGCGTCTGCAGGAGGCTGTCGATTCCCAGATCAATTATCTCTGGGATGAATACCAGATCACCCCGTCGGATGCGGAGGCGCTCCGCGACGAGACGCTGACGGAGCTCTCCCCGATGAGAAAGGAAATCGCGGCGATACGGCAGCAGATCCGTGAGCTGGGGAATGTCAATGTGGGGGCAATCGAGGAATTTAGGGAAACCTCCGAGCGCTATACGTTTCTCAAGACGCAGCATGACGATCTTATCCGGGCTGCGGAGACGCTTCGGCAGATCATTGCGGAGCTGGACGATTCCATGCGGAAGCAGTTCCGTGAACAGTTTGCAAAGATCAATCATCAGTTTGACATTGTGTTCCGCGAGCTCTTCGGAGGCGGGCACGGATCGCTGGAGCTCGTGGAGGACACGGACATTCTGGAGGCCGGCGTGCGCGTGATTGCGCAGCCCCCAGGGAAAAAGCTGGTCAATATGATGCAGATGTCCGGCGGGGAAAAGTCCCTGACGGCGATTTCCCTGCTCTTTGCGATACAGAACCTCAAGCCGTCGCCGTTCTGCCTGCTCGACGAAATCGAGGCGGCGCTCGACGAGAGCAATGTGGGACGCTTTGCAGACTATCTGCACAAGCTGACAAAGGGAACGCAGTTCATTGTCATTACGCATCGCAGGGGAACGATGGACCGCGCGGACCGGCTCTATGGAATTACCATGCAGGAGAAAGGCGTCTCCGCACTGGTCAGCGTCAATCTGATCGACAAGGATCTTACAAATTAAAAGGTGATGTAGTGTGAAAAATCACGCTGATGCGCTGATTTTTCGCACGGCTATTTGTGCCGAAGCCCAAATAGCCTCTGATCGCAGCCGTAAAACCGCCTGCGCGGACCTTTCAGCAAGCGAAAAATGCTGTCAGGTGGAGGGATGGCATGAGCCGCAGAGCGGCTCGGCAGCCTGCGCGCCGGCGCAGGGTGCTTTTACGGCGCGTGCCTCGCACAAAGTGCTTCGGCATGGTGATGTCAGATGGAAGAAGAGAGAGAGAAAAAGCACGGCTTTTTCGCCAGACTGAAAGAGGGGCTGTCCAAGACCCGGCAGAATATCGCGGGCAGTCTGGACCGGGTGTTCACCGGCTATGCGAAGATCGACGACGACTTTTATGAGGATCTCGAGGAGACGATGATCATGGCGGACATCGGGATCGGCGCGACGGACCGCATTCTCTCGGAACTGCGGGAGCAGGTGCGCGAGCGCCGCATTCATGAGCCCGAGGCGTGCCGGGAGCTGCTGATCGGAAATATCCGCGAGCAGATGCGAGTGGCCGAGGGAGCCTATGATTTCGAGGAGGGACCGTCTGTCGTCCTTGTCATCGGAGTGAACGGCGTCGGCAAGACGACCTCGGTCGGCAAGCTGGCGGGCATTTACCGCGGACAGGGGAAAAAGGTTCTCATCGCGGCGGCGGATACATTCCGCGCGGCGGCGGGCGAGCAGCTTGCGGAGTGGGCTTCCCGGGCGGGAGTGGATATGATCAGCGCTCCGGAGGGCTCGGACCCGGGCAGCGTCCTGTTCGATGCGGTGCAGGCGGCGAAAGCAAGGCGGGCGGACATTCTCCTGTGCGATACGGCGGGACGGCTCCACAATAAGAAAAATCTGATGGAGGAGCTGCGCAAGATGGACCGCATCATATCCCGAGAGTTCCCCGGCGCCAAGCGGGAAAATCTGGTTGTTCTTGACGGGACGACCGGCCAGAATGCGCTGGCGCAGGCCCGGGAATTCAACGATGTCACCGATCTCACGGGCATTATTCTGACCAAGATGGACGGAACCTCAAAAGGAGGAATTGCGATCGCGGTGCAGTCGGAGCTCGGCATACCGGTAAAATTCATCGGTATCGGGGAGAAAATGGACGACCTGCAGAAATTCCGGCCGGATGAATTTGTCGACGCCCTGTTCGACGCAGGGATGGAAACGGCGGCGCAGGCCTGATGACGGGAACCGGAAAGACGGATATCTCAGGCGGGGAGAAAACAGATATGAGCAGAGAGCCATTGACACTGGAAGCGTTTGAAGAGGCCTGCGAGGCGGTGAACCGCGTGACGCTGAACACCGATCTTCTGTATTCGGATTATTTCAGCGAGCAGACGGGGGGAAAGGTTTATCTGAAGCCCGAAAACATGCAGAGAACGGGCGCATATAAAATCAGAGGCGCGTATTACAGGATCTCCGTCATGTCGCAGGAGGAGCGCGCCCGCGGCATCATTACGGCTTCGGCCGGCAATCACGCGCAGGGGGTAGCGTATGCCGCCCGCGCCTACGGCGCAAAGGCCGTCATTGTCATGCCGAGAACGACCCCGCTGATCAAGGTCAACCGGACCAAGGCGCTCGGCGCGGAGGTGATTCTTTTCGGCGATGTATACGACGAGGCCTGCGGGCAGGCGCTGCAGCTCGCGGAAGAAAAGGGCTATACCTTTATCCATCCCTTTGATGATCCGGTGGTGGCGACCGGGCAGGGAACCCTCGGCATGGAGATCATCAAGGAGCTGCCTCTCGTCGACATCATACTGGTGCCGGTCGGCGGCGGCGGACTTGCCGCCGGCGTCTCCACGCTGGCAAAGCTTCTGAATCCCAAGATCCGGGTAATCGGCGTCGAGCCGGAGGGAGCGGCGTGTCTTTCGGCATCCTTTCGCGAGGGCAGGGTGACGACGCTCCCCTCCGTCAGTACGATCGCGGACGGCACGGCGGTCAAGACGCCCGGCTCTGTGATCTTTCCTTATCTCAGGGAAAACCTTGACACTGTGATCACGGTTCCGGATGAGGAGCTTGTCACGGCGTTCCTTGATATAGTGGAGAATCACAAGATGGTTGTGGAGAATTCCGGACTGCTGAGCGTGGCTGCGCTCAAGCATGTGGACTGCGCCGGGAAAAAGGTTGTTTCTGTGCTCTCCGGCGGCAATATGGACGTGATCACCATGTCCTCGGTCGTGCAGCACGGACTGGTGCTCCGGAGCCGCATCTTCACGGTGTCCGTCCAGCTTCCCGATAAGCCGGGCGAGCTGTCGCGGGTGTCCGGCGTGATTGCGGGAGAGGGCGGAAACGTGATCCGTCTGGAGCACAATCAGTTCGTATCCATCAACCGGACAGCGGCCGTGGAGCTCCGCATTACGCTGGAGGCGTTCGGGCCGGAGCATAAGGAAAAAATCACGGCGGCGCTGGAACAAAAGGGCTATCGGCCGAATATCATTCAGACGCAGCTTTGATGCGGCAGGAAAAGATGAGGAGGCAGAGTGAGCAGACAGGAAAAAACGACAAATCCGAACCGGATCCGGACAGCATATCTCATCAATATCCTTTTCCTCTGCGGACTTACGCTGGCTGTGCTCGCGGCGGCGGTCTTTCTCGTGTTCCGTCTGCGCGGCACCGGCGAGGAGCTGCGGCGTCTGGAGGCCCGCATCGAGGCGGTGCAGGGGGAAAAGGACAAGCTCTATACGCAGGAGGAGGTTGACGGGGAGGTCGCGGAGGCGGAGCGGGACGCAAGGCTTACGGAGCGGAATGCGATGCTCCAGAGAATACAGTCCTCGCTGGAATCCGGCGAGAACACGCTCACAATGCTCCGGAAGCTCTTCCCGGATGATCTTGTGGTGAGGAACGGCGACCGCTATTATTTTTATTCCATCCAGAGCAATGTACCCATCAGCTCTTTCACAGAAGCGGATTTTGAGCAGGACGCCGCCGGAAGAATGCGCTATATCGGTTCGGACAGCTCTGTCCGGACGCGGCAGGGGATCGATGTCTCGGAGAACAGCGGAGAGATCGACTGGGAGGCGGTCTATGACGACGGCATGGATTTTGCCTTTGTGAGCCTCGGAGGCCGAGACGCGGACGGAAACATCCGGAAAGACGCGCGTTTTGATAAAAATGTGTCGGGTGCGGCCAGGGCCGGTCTGGAAACCGGGGCCTACTATCGCCTGACGGTAGTTTCGGAGGAGGAAGCCGTGGAGGATGCGGAATGGGTAAAAAGGCAGCTTGCCGCGGCCGGTGATGAGATCACGGGGCCCGTTGCCGTCGTCGTCCCCATGCCGGGGGAGGAGGATCGCAGCTTTCCGCTCGGCAGAGCGCAGCTTACGGCTTGTGTCCGGACATTTGCGGGAGCGGTGCGGGACGCCGGTTATGACACCGTGGTTTTCGCGGGTATTACGGCCTATACGATGAAGCTGGATCTCGCCGCGCTGTCAGAGGAGCCCAAGTGGGTTTCCGACCGCGGAGGAGAGCTGTATTTTCCGTATCGCTTCCGTTACTGGCAGTATTCGGACCGGGGCGAGGTGGACGGGATCGACGGCAGAGTGAACCTCGATCTGTGGGTGTCCGAACCGGACCGGTAATTCTCCGGTTCCGTTGATTCGCCGATTCGCTGGATTCCATGCGGGTCAAGAAAAAATACTTGACAGAGCTTTTGCGGGAACGTATGATGTAACAGGCATCGGCAGGATGCCTGTTTTTCATTTCCAAAGGATGCGGCTGCCATGGCGGATGAAACTGAGAAAATCGTAGCACAGGGGCTTCTGTATGATTTCTACGGCTCGCTCCTCACCGCGCATCAGCAGAAGATATACGAGCTTGCCGTTTATAATGATTTTTCGCTCTCGGAGATTGCCGAGGCGGAGCAGGTGAGCAAGCAGGCGGTTCACGATCTGCTGCGGCGGACGACTGCGATTCTCGAGAGCTATGAGGAGCGCCTGCATATGATACGGCGCTTTCAGAAGATCGAGGCCCTGTGCGGGGAGGCGGAACGCGCGGCAGCACAGGACGGAGCGGCGCCGGATGCGGCGCGGCAGATGTATCTGACGTCGATTCAGAGGATCAGAGAGGAACTTACGGATGGCATTTGAGAGCCTTACCGATAAACTTACCGCAGCGTTTGCGAAGCTTCGGGGCAAGGGACGTCTCACAGAGGCGGATGTCCGGACGGCGCTGAAAGAGGTGAAGATGGCGCTGCTCGAGGCAGATGTCAATTTCCGCGTCGTCAAGCAGTTTATCGCGTCGGCGGAGGAGCGCGCCGTCGGTGCGGATGTCATGAGCGGTCTGAACCCGGCACAGATGGTCGTAAAGATCGTCAATGAGGAGCTGACAAAGCTCATGGGCTCTGAGACGACCGAGATTTCTTTTCAGCCCGGTCAGGCGGTCACCGTGATTATGATGGTCGGCCTGCAGGGCGCCGGCAAGACGACTACCGCGGCCAAGATCGCGGCAAAGGTCAAAACCAAGGGAAAAAATCCCATGCTGACGGCGCTTGATATCTACCGCCCGGCAGCGATCCGCCAGCTTCAGGTAAATGGAGAAAAGGCGGGGGTTGAGGTTTTCTCCATGGGAGAGAATCACCGGCCCGCCGATATTGCAAGGGCGGCGGTCGAGCATGCGGTGAAGAACCGCCGGAATGTGGTTATTCTCGACACGGCCGGGCGTCTTCAGATCGATGACGCCATGATGGAGGAGCTCCGGGAGATCAAGTCCGCCGTCACGGTGCACCAGACCATTCTCACGGTGGACGCCATGACGGGGCAGGAAGCCGTGAACGTGGCGAAGACCTTTGACGAGCGCATCGGCGTGGACGGCGTCATTCTCACCAAGATGGACGGCGATACGCGCGGCGGCGCGGCCCTCTCCGTTAAGGCGGTGACGGGACGCCCGATTCTATATGTCGGTATGGGAGAGAAGCTCTCAGATCTCGAGCAGTTTTATCCCGACCGCATGGCGGGACGCATTCTCGGCATGGGCGATGTTCTGTCCCTCATCGAAAAGGCGCAGGCCAATCTGGATGCGTCGGACGAGACTCGTACCCGCGAGATGGCGGGACGCGTCAAAAAGGGAAAATTCGATTTCAACGACTATCTCGACAGCATGAGCCAGATGCGCAGGATGGGCGGACTGACAAGCATTCTCGGCATGATGCCGGGGCTCGGCGTGCGGCAGGAGGATCTGGAGAACGCGGTGGATGAAAAGAAGATGAAGCGCATCGAGGCGATCGTGCTGTCCATGACGCCGGAGGAGAGAGCGAATCCGAAGCTTCTGACACCCCGGCGCAAGTTCCGGATTGCAAAGGGTTCGGGCAATGATATCGCGGAGGTCAACCGTTTCATCAAGCAGTTTGAGCAGATGCAGAAGATGATGAAGCAGATGGGTGGGCTGACAGGAAAAAAACGCCGCGGCAGCCCGTTCGGCGGTATGCTTGGCGGACAGGGCTTCGGCCGGCGGGGAGGCTTCCCGTTCTGAATCACGGGCGCATTCCCGGGGGCGTATTCTCTGCCGGTGCAGAGAGCGCGGAACAATCGTGAATAAAGGATCCGGACAGACCGGAAGCCTTTTTCAAAATAAAAAAACAGTTTTCAAGCGGAGGAAAGAACGATGGTTAAAATCAGACTGGCAAGAATCGGTGAGAAGAAGGTCCCCATGTACAGAATTGTCGTGGCGGATTCGAGAACTCCCAGAAACGGCAGCATTATCGCGCAGATCGGCACCTTCAACCCGAATGTGCAGCCGCATGACCTGAAAGTGGATGCGGAGCTGGCAAAGGAATGGCTGTCGAAGGGCGCGCAGCCGACGACCGTTGTCGCGAAGCTGTTCAGACAGGCCGGCGTCAATAAGTAAATCCCGTCCGTTTGCTTCCGTCAGAGGAAGAGATCTGCACTGCGCGCCCCCGCCGGGCGAATACGGAGGCGTGCGCACAGCGGCAGCTATGAGGTCGAAATTGAAAGAATTAGTGGAAGTGATCGCAAAATCTCTGGTGGATCATCCCGATGAAGTCGTCGTCACAGAAACCAGAGACGGAAAAAATGTCAAGGTTCAGCTTCATGTCGCCCCCTCCGATATGGGCAAGGTGATCGGCAGGCAGGGGCGAATCGCGCGGGCGATCCGTTCCGTGGTCAAGGCCGCGTCCACCAGAGACAACACCAGAGTGGATGTGGACATCGACTGAGCGGCATATGACAGAACGGTTTCGCGTAGGAATTATTGCCGGAATGCACGGATTGAAAGGCGAGGTTCGGGTTTTCCCGACGACGGACGATCCGCAGCGCTTCCGGAAGCTGAAGACCGTATATCTGGTCGGCAGAAAGCAGGAGCAGATCCTCACCATCCGCTCCGTGAAATTTGTCGGCCAGTTTGTGGTGCTCGGCTTTGAGGAATTTGACCGGATCGAGGATGTGGAGCGTCTCCGCAGCTTTGATCTGGAAATTGACCGGAAAGACGCCGTCCCGCTTGCGGAGGGCGAACATTTCATCCCGGATCTGATCGGACTCTCCGTGATCGGCGAAGCGGATGAGGCGATCGGCACGCTGACAGATGTGCTGGAAACCGGCGCCAACAAGGTCTATGTGGTGCAGAGGCCAGAGGGAAAAGAGCTTCTTCTCCCCGTGATTCCGGACTGCGTGCGGGAGGTCTGCCCGGAAAAGGGCTATATCCGGGTCTTTCTCATGCCGGGGCTGACCGATTTGTAAGGATGGGGAGTGGGCTATGAATTTTCATATCATGACGCTGTTCCCCGATATGGTCATGAACGGACTGAATACCAGTATTCTGGCGCGGGCCATGGATCGGGGGCTGATCTCCTGCGAGGCGGTCGATATCCGCAGCTACACGGAGAACCGTCATGGTCGGGTGGATGATTATACCTACGGTGGCGGCGCGGGCATGCTGATGCAGGCCCAGCCGGTCTACGACTGCTGGCGCTCGATTCAGGAGAGGCTTCCGCAGAAAGCGCGCGTGGTCTATCTCACGCCCGCAGGGCGGGTATTCACGCAGGAGACGGCTGAGGAGCTTTCCCGCGAGGAGGAGCTGATTCTTCTGTGCGGTCATTACGAGGGCATCGACGAGCGGGTGCTGGAGGAGATCGTAACGGACGAAATTTCAATCGGCGATTATGTTCTGACCGGCGGGGAGCTTCCGGCCATGATTCTCGTCGACGCCGTTGCAAGGCTGGTTCCCGGCGTCTTGAATAACGGGAGCTCGGCAGAGACGGACTCCTTTCAGAATGGTCTTCTGGAATATCCCCAGTATTCGCGGCCCGAGGAGTGGCGGGGGCGCCGGGTTCCGGAGATTCTTCTGAGCGGAGATCACGCCAAAGTGGATGCGTGGCGGCTTGCGCAGTCTCTCGAGAGGACGAAGCAGCGCCGGCCTGATCTCTATGAGAAATATCAGCTTGCGGAGCGGGAGCATTCGTGTTAATCTTACAATGTTGTGTTCAAGGCAGGGAGATGTTCCACTGTCCGGCGGTTCACGGGAACTGCGCACGCGCCGGTCTGCGGCGGTGTACTCACACGGAGTACGAACATCCATAAAGGAAAGGTGAAGCATATGTCAGACATTATCAGAGAGATCGAACAGGCGCAGCTCAAGCAGGAGGTTCCCCAGTTCAACACGGGCGATACCGTCCGCGTGCATAACCGCATCAAGGAGGGAAACCGCGAGAGAGTGCAGATGTTCGAGGGAACTGTTCTGAAGATTCAGGGCGCGGGAGCCAGAACCACGTTCACGGTTCGCAAGTCCTCCAGTGGTGTCGGCGTTGAGAAGACATGGTTTCTTCACAGCCCGAACGTCGAGCAGATCGATGTGATTCGCCGGGGTAAGGTCAGAAGAGCGAAGCTGAATTATCTCCGCGAGCTGAGCGGCAAGAAAGCGAAAGTCAAGGAGCTGCGGTAATCCGTCTGCTTCGCGACAGCACCGGCCGTTCTTTACCAAGAAGATTGAAAACCGCCGCACTTTATCGTAATGTAAGGTGCGGCGGTTTTGTGTTGTCCGGAGGGAGAAGCAGAGAGGAGAGACGATGCGGAGAAAGAATCAGGGGCTCAGCTTTTATGAAAGAAAACGCAGACTGAATTCGGGAATTTTCCGGGAGATCCTGCTTTGGATCGTCTATACGGCCGTGGCGGTCCTGCTGGGGGTCGTTTTTGTGATCTGCTTCGGATTTCGCATATTGGTCATCGGACAGTCCATGGAGCCTCAGCTTGTGAATGAGCAGAACGTTCTGATCGACAGGGTGATGCATCGCCTCACCGGCATTCACCGCGGCGATGTCATCGCCTTTTATCCCGGGGGAAACACCGGAGCGCATCCTTATGTCAAGCGGGTCGTGGGCGAGCCGGGAGACGTCATTCAGATCATCGACGGCGAGCTGATGGTAGGGGGTGTTCCGGACGTCTCTTCGGGGAAATATGATAAAATGGAAGACGCCGGCATTGCTGCGGAGGCGATTCATCTGCAGGACGGGGAATATTTTGTGCTCGGCGACAACCGCAACAACAGCGAGGACAGCCGTTCGGCGGGAATCGGCGCGGTGACGGAGAGTTCGATTCTGGGGAGGGCGTGGCTGTCTCTTCCGGAGGGGGATTCTGGCATGGGCCGGATCCGATAAGCATGAGGATTATTATGCAGAATTTGAACTGGTATCCGGGGCATATGACCAAGGCAAGGCGCATGATGCAGGAGCAGCTCGCTCTGGTGGATCTGCTGATCGAGCTGGCGGACGCCCGTGTTCCGGCGGGAAGCCGCAATCCCGATATAGCGGCATTGTGCGGCAGCAAGCCGCGCATCCTTGTTCTGAATAAGGCGGATCTGGCGGATCCGGTCCGCACCGAGCGCTATGCCTCTGCGCTCCGTGAAACGGGGCAGTTGGTGCTGATCATGGATGCGCGTACCCGAAAGGATACGGGGGGCGTAAGGCGCGCAATGGAGGAGGCCTGCCGGGCGAAAATCGAAAGGGACAGGAAGCGGGGCATCCTGAACCGTCCGCTTCGCGCCATGGCGGTGGGAATACCGAATGTGGGAAAATCCACGCTCATCAACACGCTTGCGGGGAGAGGCTCTGCCAAGGTCGGAAACCGGCCCGGGGTCACGAAGGGCAAGCAGTGGATCAGTCTGGGCGGAACCATGCAGCTCCTCGACACGCCCGGGATACTCTGGCCCCGCTTTGAGGATCCGGATATCGGCGTGCGCCTCGCGCTCATCGGCTCGATTTCGGACGATATTCTGGACATCGGCGGGCTGGCGTCGCGCCTGATCCGCTACCTTACGGCGAAATATCCGGGAATCATGGAAAGACGGTATGCCGGAGAAAACGTCCGTTTTCCCGTGATTGAGGGGGAGGATCAGACGGCGCATCTGAGGGCGGTGGCTATGGTGAGGAATCTCTGGAAAAAGGGGCAGGAGCCCGATCTTGCACGGGCGGCCGCGCTGATTATCGACGATTTCCGGAGCGGCCGTCTGGGACGCATTTCTCTGGAGGACGGGAGCATATAGATGGAGACGATTCGGGAAATCCGGGAACGGTTTCAGGCGGCATCGGAGAATGAGCTGCCGCTTCTCATTGAACAGTACGGCGAAGACGGACGGAACGGAGTGCGGGCGCTTGCGGCGCGCGCCGGAAAACGCCTTGCGGAGGCGGAGCGGGAGAGAAAAAGAGTGGCGGACATGCGGGCCTTTGAGCTCCGCGCGGCGTCGGGCTATCTTACCACGGGCTTTCTCTGCGGCATCGACGAGGCGGGGCGAGGACCTCTGGCGGGGCCTGTGGCGGCCGGCGCGGTGATTCTCCCCCCGGATCATGAGCTGCTCTATCTGAATGATTCCAAGAAGCTGTCCGCGGGGAAGCGGGAGGAGCTCTATGACGTGATCACCCGGGAAGCAGTGTCGTGGGCCGTCGGCTTTGCCGATCCGGGGCGCATCGACGAAATCAATATCCTGCAGGCGAGCTATGAGGCCATGCGCAGCGCGCTTTCCCGTCTTGATCCGCAGCCGGAGGTGCTTGTGAACGATGCGGTGCGGATTCCCGGCGTCTATCTGCCGCAGGTCCCGGTGGTGAAAGGAGACGCGCTCTGTCTTTCGGTCGCGGCTGCGAGTATTCTGGCAAAGGTGGCAAGGGACCGTATTATGCAGGAGTACGATCTCGAATTTCCGGAATACGGCTTTGCGGAGAATAAGGGCTACGGCTCTGCGCGGCACATCGAAGCGCTGAAAAAATACGGCCCCTGTCCCATACACCGCCGGTCGTTCATCCGCAGCTTTACGGCTCCGGATTCGGCCTATGCGGGGAAAGGCCCTTGGGGCAGGAATCTCCGCGCGCTCGGAACCGGACAGGAGGAACGCGCGGCGCAGTATTTGCAGGGAAGAGGACTGGCGATTCTGGAGCACAGCTTCCGGACCGGACAGGGCGAGATCGACCTGATTGCCCGGGAGGCCGATGGAACGCTGGTATTTGCGGAGGTGAAATACCGCGGATCAGATCGCTTCGGCTGCGGCGAGGACGCCGTGAATGGCACGAAGCAGAAAAGAATCAGCAGGGCGTCGGATGTGTACCGGGCAGTACACGGACTGCCGGAGAGCGAGTCCTGCCGCTATGATGTGATCGCAATCGACGACAGCGGGATCCGCTGGATCCGCAATGCCTTTCCGTACAGAGGAGTATGATGCTGTGATCCATGCGGAGCGCCGCCGCGGCTGCAGCCGCCTCCGGTTCGACCGAGAGGCCTTATATTTCGTCGACAAGGCTCCGGTTGCTGTTGTAGGCGTCGAGAATCTCGTGGATCTTGTCCGTGGGCGTGGTGACATTGCTGATCGAGGCATCGTGGTTGAAATAGTCGATGATCGTCGCAAGGTATTTGCTCATATCCGCAGCGGAGAACCAGCGGCGGGAGGCGAGAGCGGGGTTGAGGTAGCTTAAGTTGGTGCAGATGACTCTGTCGAACCAGCGGTTTTCATATGCTTCGTCAAAGCGCGCGAGACCATCGGTGAAGAGGCCGAACGTGCAGCAGATGAAGACGCGCCGAGCGCCGCGCTCCTTGAGCTGTCTCGCCGTATCGAGCATCGAGCCGCCGGAGGAAATCATGTCGTCGATCACGATGACGTCGCGCCCCGTGATGTCGGAGCCGAGAAACTCGTGGGCGACGATCGGATTTTTCCCGTTTACGATGAGAGAGTAATCACGGCGCTTGTAAAACATGCCGGTGTCCGCCCCGATGACGGAGGCGAAGTAGATCGCCCGCTCCATGGCCCCCTCGTCGGGGCTGATGACGGTGATGTGATCCTTGTCGATGATGAGATCCTTTTCGCTGGAAAGAAGCGTGCGCAGGAACTGATAGGGGGGCAGGAAATTGTCGAAATTGGTGAGCGGCGCCACGCTCTGGATCCGGGGATCGTGTGCGTCAAAGGTGATGAAGTTGGTGATTCCCATATCGACGAGCTCTTTCAGCATCATGGCGCCGTCGAGAGACTCTCGGCCGCTCCTCTTGTGCTGGCGTCCCTCGTAGAGGAAAGGCATAATGACGGAAATGCGATGTGCTTTCCCGTTGATCGCGGCAATGACGCGCTTGAGATCCTGAAAATGATCGTCCGGCGACATGCGGTTGGTAAAGCCGCGCATCCGGTAGGTGAGAGAGTAATTGCAGACATCCGCGAGGATCATGATATCCTTGCCGCGGACAGACTCGGGCAGAACGGCCTTGGCTTCGCCGGAGCCGAAGCGGGGCGTGGGAGCGCTGATCTGATAGCTCTCCCGTACATAATCGCGAAAAGCGGGATCCTTTTTGGTGATGCTGTGATCCGCCCTGCGGAAATCGCAGATCCAGTGATCGACGGAGCGTCCGAGCTCCGCCGCGGAGGGAAGAACAATCAGGCCAAGAGGCGCGGCCGGAAGTAATCTTTCAAGTTGCTCGTGAAGCGGTTTGTCGGACATGTCTGACCTCGTAATTAAGAATATTTGCGGAGGGGCCCGCCCATGGGGCCGCTCCCCATTATACGTGCAAAACGCGGCGCGGGCAAGGGGAAAACCCGGAGCGCAGAGCTTGAAGAATCTGTTTTTTTTCGATAGAATGAACCTGTTTTATATCTGCGGGAGGCAGAACGTTTTGTGACAGTATGAGGTTTTTATGAGCAAAAAGAAATCCAGACCCATCGTCGCCGTCGTCGGCCGGCCGAACGTGGGCAAGTCCACCCTGTTTAATGCGCTGGCAGGGGAAAATATTGCGATTGTCAAGGATACGCCCGGCGTGACGCGGGACCGGATCTATGCGGACTGTGCGTGGCTGAATCATGAGTTCACACTGATCGACACCGGGGGCATCGAGCCGGATTCCAAGGACGTCATTCTGTCCCAGATGAGAGAACAGGCGCAGCTTGCGATTGATATGGCGGATGTGATTCTGTTCATGACGGATGTGAAAACCGGTATGATGGACGCGGACGGCAAGGTGGCGGATATGCTGCGCCGCGCGCACAAGCCGGTCATTCTGGTCGTGAACAAGGTGGATCGCTTCGATGTGATGACGCCGGATGTCTACGAATTTTACAATCTCGGCATCGGCGATCCTTTCCCGGTTTCCTCGGCGAACCGTCTCGGCATCGGCGATCTGCTTGACGAGGTGGTGAAGCACTTCCCCGAGCCGAAAGAGACGGAGGAAGAGGATACGCGCGTCCGCATTGCAATCGTCGGCAAGCCGAATGTCGGCAAATCCTCGATCATCAACCGTCTGATCGGCGAGAACCGCGTGATCGTCTCGGACATTGCCGGGACGACAAGGGATGCCATCGACACGGCGGTGATGCACGGTGGGCAGGAGTATATCTTCATTGACACGGCGGGACTTAGGAGAAAGAACAAAATCAGGGAGGAGCTGGAGCGCTATATGATCGTCCGCACGGTGGGCGCCGTGGAGCGGGCGGATATCACGGTTCTTGTCATTGACGCGAAAGAGGGCGTCAGCGAGCAGGACGCAAAGATTGCCGGCATTGCGCATGACAGGGGCAAGGCGGTCATCATCGCGGTCAACAAGTGGGATCTGATCGAAAAGGACAATCACACCGTCGGGGAATTCACGGAAAAAATACGCAGAACGCTCTCGTTTCTGAGCTATGCGGAGATCCTGTTCATCTCCGCCGAGACGGGGCAGCGCCTCGGCAGGCTCTATGATCTCATCGACACGGTCTCGGCGAATCAGAACCTGCGTATTCAGACGGGCGTGCTCAACGAGATCATCACCGAGGCGGTTGTGATGCAGCAGCCTCCGTCGGACAAGGGGCGGATGCTCAAGATTTATTATGCGACGCAGGTCGGCGTCAAGCCGCCGACGTTTGTCATGTTCTGCAATGACAAGGAGCTGTTCCATTTTTCGTACCAGCGTTATCTGGAGAATCAGCTCCGGGCGACTTTTGGCTTCAAGGGCACGCCGTTAAAGATCATTGTCCGCGAACGCGGCGAAAACGGCGCGGGAAGAGACTGAGCGCGGAAAGGATCGTTATGGTCAGATTGTACTGTCTTCTTATAGGATACTTGTTCGGTCTGTTTCAGACGGCCTATCTGTACGGGCGGCTCCTGGGGATCGATATCCGGAACTATGGGAGCGGCAATGCCGGGACGACCAATATGCTCCGGACGCTGGGAACCCGCTCCGGCATCATTGTCCTCGCCGGGGATATGCTCAAGACGGTTCTGGCACTGTGGATCACGGCGCTGATCTTTGGAGAGCGCTATCCGGATCAGATCTATCTGCTTAAGATGTGGGCGGCGATCGGCTGCATCATCGGGCACAATTATCCGTTTTATATGAAGTTTCACGGAGGCAAGGGCGTCGCCGTCACGGCGGGCTTTCTCTGCGGCTTCCACTGGTCCTATATTCCGGTGGGCTTTCTCAGCTTTATGATTCCGTGGCTCTCCACCCACTTTGTGTCGCTGGGGTCGCTCTGCATGGTGACGGTGTTTTATATCCAGCTGATTGTGATGGGACAGTGCGGCGGCTATGGCGCGGCATCTGTCGGCACACGGCTTGAGATGTATCTTCTCGGCGCGCTGATCACCGGACTGTGCTGGTTTCAGCACAGGGGCAATCTCAAACGGCTCCGGAACGGCAGCGAGCGGAAGACCTATCTGGGCCGGCGGAATCATGCGGCCCTTTCCGAAGAGGATCTGGAAAAGCTGAAAAGCGAACGCGGTAAGAAAGGAAAATAATGGCTGATATCGGAATAATTGGCGCGGGAAGCTGGGGAACGGCTCTCGCATACCGGCTGGCGGGCAACGGGCACCGCGTGTCCGTGTGGTCGATCGATCCGGCGGAGTGCGAAATGATAAACCGGGACCACGAGCAGAAAGTAAAGCTTCCGGGGACGCTGCTGCCGCACACAGTGCAGGCCTCGGAGGAGCTCCGCCCCGTCATGTCGGACAAGGATATGCTGGTTCTCGCCGTGCCGTCCCCCTTTACGCGGGCGACGGCGAAGCGCATGGCGGAGTTCTGCAAGTACGGTCAGCTGATTGTCTCTGTGGCCAAGGGCATCGAGGAGGACAGCCTGATGACTCTGTCCGCCATTATCGGGCAGGAGATCCCGCAGGCGAACGTTGCGGTTCTGTGCGGGCCGACGCACGCCGAGGAGGTCGGAAGAGGGATTCCCACGGCGATTGTCGCCGGTGCGGCGGACGAAAAAACAGCAAAATATATACAGGATATTTTCATGAATGAGGTGTTCCGCGTCTACGCCTCGCCGGATGTTCTGGGGATGGAGATCGGCGCGGCTCTCAAGAATGTGGTGGCGCTGGGAGCGGGGATTGCCGACGGTCTGAGCTACGGGGACAACACCAAGGCGGCGCTCATCACCCGCGGCATTGCGGAGATCACAAGGCTTGGCACGGCAATGGGCGGACACCCGGAAACCTTTGCGGGGCTCACGGGCATCGGCGATCTGATCGTGACCTGCGCCTCCATGCACTCGCGCAACCGCAGGGCCGGCATCCTCATCGGGCAGGGCAGAACGCCGCAGGAGGCGATGCGCGAGGTACAGCAGATCGTCGAGGGTGTCTATTCCGCGAAAGCGGGGAAGCAGCTCGGGGAAAAGTACGGCGTTTCGACGCCGATTATTGATGAGGTTTACGCGATTCTGATGGAAAACAAGCCGGCGGCGGAGGCGGTGCGGGATCTGATGCTCCGCGACCGCAAGACGGAGATTTCACAGGAGTGGACCGCCTAGAGCGGTCTGTGTCAGGGTGCGGCGGATACGTCCTCCGCACAACAGGGTTCGCAAGCTATTACAGAGATGCAAGGGAGGATTTGAATGAAAATTTATGAAGAGCTGCAGCGCCGGGGGCTTCTGGCACAGCTTACGGACGAAGAGGAGATATGTGAGCTCATCAATGCGGGAAAGGCCACGTTCTACATCGGCTTCGATCCCACGGCCGACTCGCTCCATGTGGGTCATTTCATGGCGCTCTGTCTTATGAAGCGCCTGCAGATGGCAGGCAACCGTCCGATCGCCCTTGTGGGCGGGGGGACCGCGATGATCGGCGATCCGTCCGGCCGTTCCGATCTGCGTCAGATGATGACGACGGAGACGATTGATCACAACGTGGAGTGCTTTCAGCGGCAGATGAGCCGCTTCATCGAATTCGGCCCCGGCAAGGCGCAGATGGTCAACAACGCAGACTGGCTCAGAAATCTGAATTTCATGGATTTCATGCGTGACATCGGACCGTGCTTCTCCGTGAACGACATGCTCCGGGCGCGCTGCTATGTGAACCGCCTCGAGCAGGGGCTGTCCTTTCTGGAGTTCAGCTACATGCTGATGCAGAGTTATGACTTCCTGAAGCTCTATGAGGACTACGGCTGCAATATGCAGTTCGGTGGCGACGACCAGTGGAGTAATATGCTGGGAGGCACGGAGCTGATCCGCAAAAAGCTGGGCAGGGACGCCTACGCCATGACCATCACGCTGCTGCTGAAGCACGACGGAACCAAGATGGGAAAGACGAGCGGCGGCGCGGTCTGGCTCGATCCGGACAAGACCTCCCCCTATGATTTTTACCAGTATTGGAGAAACATCGACGATGTCGATGTGCTGAAATGCCTGCGGATGCTGACATTCCTGCCCCTTGAGGAAATCGACGAGATGGACCGCTGGGACGGAAGCCGGCTGAACGAGGCCAAGACTATACTTGCCTCGGAGCTCACCACGCTGGTGCATGGCGAGGAGGAGGCGAAGAAAGCGAAAGCCGGCGCGGAGGCACTGTTCTCCGGCGCGGTGGACATGAATTCCGAGCATCTGCCGACCGAGACTCTTGCCGAAGAGGATTTTCAGGAGGACGGAACCATTGATATTCTCGCGGTTATGGTGAAGTCCGGACTTGCCGGAACCCGGTCGGAGGCGCGCCGGAATGTGGAGCAGGGCGGCGTCACGGTGGACGGAGAGAAAGTGAGTTCCATCCGCGAGTCCTATACGAAAGAGCAGCTTCGGCAGGGAATTCTCGTGAAGCGGGGAAAGAAGAGCTTTAAGAAAGTCGTATTGTAAGTGTGTTTTTGTGAGAGTTATACAGACAGCCCGGGCAGAGCATATCAGACAGGTGCTTCTGCCGGGCTGTTTTTCTGCGTTTATCCGGGGGCCGGGGCGGTTCCCGGGTCAGCGGCCTCCGATTCGGAGACGGGTTCCGAATCGATGACGGTGACGCCCTCCGGAATGACTCCGTGGAGCAGGGAGGCCATATAGCCGATGCGGACGCCGGCCGCCTCATAGGACTGCATGGCGCGGTCGTAGGCCTCCGGGTCATAGGCCTCACCCTCAAAGGCTGCATGGAACTGCGTTTTTGCCTCCTCCATGCAGGAGGAAGCCTCCTTCGCCATGTTCCTCACATTCTCAAATTCCGCAGGGGGCTCCGCCTCCGCGGCGCTCCGGCAGCACTCGTCCATCCGGCCGATCACCGCAAGGAGCCTTGTCTCAGCGTCGTCTGCGGAGACATCGATGGAGGAAAATTCCGTCTGGCATGCCGAGAGCTCGTCGAAAAAGCCTGTCATGGCCTCCCGGTAGGCCGCAATGTCCTCCGGCGGCTCCTCCCCGCCGCAGGCGGCGAGAGAGACGGCGAGAAAAAGCGTAAAAAGCGCGGACAGGAGCTGCGCAGGACGGAATGAACAGAATCTGTTATGCTTCAAGGTGTGAAATCTCCATATGAAATTTCTGTATGAAATCGTCGATTCTCAGAATATTCTTTATACCGGCTTACTTTAGCACAGCCGGGGGCGCACGGCAATCTTTTCCGCCTGCGGAGGAAGCCGTCCCGCTGTCTGTGGCGACCGGAAAGAAACAGATGCCAATTTGCGGTCAACTGTGCTAGAGTAAATACAATTACGAAAGGAGCCGGTATGTTCATGCAGAGAAAGCCCGGAGGAGGAGCATAATGAACGGTGCGGATGCGGCAGTCAGATGTCTTGAGGCGGAGGAGGTCGAGTATGTCTTCGGCTATCCCGGCGTAGCGATTTGTCCTTTCTATGACAGCATACTGAATACGGAGATACGGACGATTCTGGTCCGGCAGGAGCAGAATGCGGCGCATGAAGCCAGCGGATACAGCCGGATCTCGGGAAAGGTCGGCGTCGTCGCCGTCACAAGCGGCCCCGGTGCGGAGAATCTGATCACAGGAATTGCCACGGCCTTTGCCGACAGCATTCCCATGGTCTGCATCACCGGGCAGGTCGACACCGGGCAGATGGGCTCGGACGTGTTTCAGGAGGCGGATATTTCGGGCGCGGTCGAGTCCTTTGTAAAATACAGCTACATCGTCCGGCGGGCTGCGGACGTGTCCCGCATCTTCCGCGAGGCCTTTTACATCGCGAATTCGGGACGAAAGGGGCCGGTTCTCATTGACTTTCCGGCGGATATCCAGAAAGAGACGCTGAGCCGGTTTTCCTATCCGGAAACGGTCTCCATGCGCACCTATAAGCCCACGGTCAGCGGCAACATGGTGCAGATCCGTAAGGTGGCAAAGCAGCTCGGAGAGGCGGAGCGGCCGATCATGTGCATCGGAGGCGGCGTACATCTTGCCGGGGCAGCGGAACAGGTGCGGGATTTTGCAGAACGCCACGGAATCCCGGTGGTCTGCACGATGATGGGGCTTTCCGCCATGCCTACGGAGCATCCTCTGTTTTTCGGCATGGTCGGGAACAACGGACAAGCCTGCGCAAACCGGGCGATGAATGCGGCGGATCTGGTTATTATGGCCGGCGCCCGCGTCGCCGACCGGTCGATCAATCGCCCGGCGGTCATTACAGAGGGAAAAACGCTGGTGCATATTGATGTGGATCCGGCGGAAATCGGAAAGAACGTCGGGCCGAACATTCCCCTCGTCGGAGATATCCGGGCGATTTTTGATGCGCTCGGCAAGGAGGAGCTCACGGCAGACTATACGGCGTGGGCAGAGGAGCTCGGCGGCTTCCGGGAGGAGGAGAGGGAGAGCCGGGCGCTTCGGGAGGAGAGCGCGGCAAAGACGCGGGCTGCCGGAGCGGTGGATCCGAGAGCGTTTATCCGCCGGCTCACCCTTGCCATGGAGAAAGACGGCGTCTATGTCGCAGATGTCGGACAGAATCAGATGTGGTCCTGCTCTTCGGCCGTGATACGGGAGGGGCGCTTCCTCACCTCCGGCGGCATGGGAACCATGGGGTATTCCGTCGGCGCGGCGCTCGGCGCGAAGCTCGCGGCTCCTGCGCGGCAGGTGGTCGCCGTGACCGGTGACGGCGCGTTCCAGATGTCGTTCATGGAGCTGGGCACGGCCTGTCAGTACGGCGTGCCGTTAAAGATTGTCGTGCTTCGGAATGACACGCTGGGACTGGTCCGTCAGCACCAGCATTTTGTCTACCGCGACCGGTATTCCGTCACGGATCTCACGGGAAGTCCCAGACTTGACCGCATTGCGGAGGCGTATGGTATGCGTTATGAGCGTCTGGATATGGAGGTTCCCATGGAGGAGTGTATCCGCGCGTTTCTGGACGCGCAGGAATCCGTTCTTCTGGAGGTGATCGTCGATCCCGACGAGATTGCCTGACGGGAGCGGCGGCAGGGACTGTGCAGGATACTTCGCAGGGGTGAGAATATGAAAAGAATTTATTCCGTACTGGTGGAAAACAAGGCCGGCGTGCTCTGCAAGGTCGCAGGGCTTTTCTGGAGGAGATGCTTCAATATTGATTCGCTGGCGGTCGGAACCACGGACGATCCGGAGATATCCAATATGATCATCGTCAGCAGCGGAGACCGCAGGACGCTGGAGCAGATTGAGAAGCAGCTCAATAAGAAGCTCGACGTCATCAAGGTCAAAACCTACGGCGAAGAGGAGGCGGTCTCCCGGGAACTGATGCTGGTCAAGCTCCGGTACAATCGTGACAACCGCAGGGATATCATGGAGAACAGCCAGATCATGGGTGCGCAGATCATCGATATGTCCAAAAATCTGATGACGATCCAGATCTGCGACACGCCGGAGCGGGTTCAGATTTTTCTCGACACGCTGCGCACGGTCAGCATCGTGGAGATCACGCGGACCGGAACGCTCGCCCTGTCCAAATGCCGCGACGCTTCTCGTTGACACAGGCCTGTCCCGGCGCTATAATCTCGATTAACCCGCCCGTGCTGAGGCGACATACGTCCGCCTCGCACGGACAGAGACGAGGCGGCGCATTGTGGGCGGAGAGGAGGGGACGCCAATGGAAGAACAGCAGGTGAAAAGAGTGGTTCTGCAGCTTCTTGTCGACAATACGTTCGGTATTCTGAGCCGGATCTCGGGCCTGTTCTCCCGCAGAGGATACAATATCGACAGCATCACGGCCGGAGTGACGGCGGATCCCGGGATCACCCGCATCACGATTGTCACGCACGGCGACGACGATATTCTGGACCAGATCGAGAAGCAGGTGGCGAAGCTGGTCGATGTCCGCGACATCCGGCAGCTCCGGCCGGAGGATTCCGTATACCGGGAGCTGGCGATGATCAAGGTGCGCTGCGACGCGCAGCAGAGGCAGGGTGTCATTGCCCTGACGAATATCTTCCGCGCCGGCATCATCGATGTGGCTCCCGAATCACTGATGATCGAGATTACCGGCAATCAGGCCAAGATCGACGCTTTTCTGCGGCTGCTGGACGGCTATGAGATCCTTGAACTGGCAAGAACGGGGATTGCGGGTCTTGCGCGCGGGATAGAGAACGTCGTCTATCTGAGCGGGACGGACCGCGTGGTCTGAGGGAAGGCAGCGCAGACCGCGGCAGGACGAAAGACGGCAGACAGGTTCACAGAAGACAGCTTTACAGAACACGGATCAGAAGACAGATCACAGAGGAGGAAAAGGAAGATGTCGGAAGCAAGGATCTATTATCAGGAAGACTGCAACATGTCCCTCTTGGAGGGGAAAAAGATCGCTGTCATCGGCTACGGCAGTCAGGGTCATGCGCATGCGCTGAATCTTAAGGATTCCGGCATGGACGTCGTCGTCGGTCTGTATGAGGGCTCCCGCTCGGCGGACAAGGCAAGGGCGCAGGGGCTGGCGGTGCTTCCTGTCGGAGAGGCGGTCGCGGCGGCGGATGTCGTCATGGTGCTCATCCCGGATGAGAAGCAGGCGGCCTGCTACCGGAAAGACATCGAGCCGAATCTCCGGTCCGGATCCATGCTGATGTTTGCGCACGGCTTCAATATTCACTTCGGCCTTATCCGTCCGGCGGCTGACATCGACGTTGCGATGATCGCTCCCAAGGCGCCCGGCCACACGGTCCGATCCGAGTATCAGGCGGGCAAGGGCACCCCGATGCTGGTGGCTGTGCAGCAGGATGCCACAGGAAAGGCGCTTGAGAAAGCGCTCGCCTACGGTGCGGCGATGGGCGGAGCAAGAGCGGGGCTTCTCGAGACGACATTCCGCACGGAGACGGAGACGGATCTTTTCGGCGAGCAGGCCGTGCTGTGCGGCGGCGTCTGCGCTCTGATGCAGGCGGGCTTCGAGACGTTGACCGAGGCGGGCTATGATCCGCGCAATGCGTATTTTGAGTGCATCCATGAGATGAAGCTGATCGTCGATCTGATCTATCAGTCCGGTTTTGCCGGCATGCGCTACTCCATCTCCAATACGGCGGAGTACGGCGATTATGTCACCGGCCCCAAGATCGTCACGGAGGAAACAAAGAAGACCATGAAGAAGATTCTGTCCGATATTCAGGACGGAAGCTTTGCCAGAGAGTTCCTGCTGGAAATGAGCGAGGCTGGCGGACAGGTTCACTTCAAGGCTATGCGCAAGCTCCACGCCGAGCATGAGCTTGAGAAGGTGGGTGAGCAGATCCGCAAGCTGTACAGCTGGAATAAGGAAGAGGACAAGCTGATCAATAACTGATCTGCCTTGGAATATCATGAAGAAGAGGCCGTCTACGGGAGCTTGCTCTCCGGCAGACGGCCTCTTTGGTAAAAAGAGCGAAGACTTCTGCTTCCTTACAGAACGGGGAAAGGCGCTTGACCCGCGGCATCTGCGGACCGGCCGCGGAGGGGAGGAAACCATGGGAATGACAATGACACAGAAGATTCTTGCGGCGCACGCAGGTCTTTCGGAGGTGGAGGCGGGGCAGCTGATCGAGGCGGATCTGGATCTGGTGCTCGGCAATGATATCACAGCGCCCGTCGCGATCCGTGAAATGGAAAAATTCCGGAAAGAAGGGGTCTTTGACAGGGATAAGATTGCACTGGTTCCCGATCATTTTGTCCCGGCAAAGGATATCCGGTCGGCAGAAAACTGCAAGTGTGTCCGGGAGTTTGCCAAAAAGAATAAAATCACCAATTATTTTGAGGTGGGGCAGATGGGCATCGAGCATGCCCTGCTCCCGGAGAAAGGCCTGATCGCGCCGGGAGACGTCGTCATCGGCGCGGATTCCCATACCTGTACCTACGGGGCACTCGGCGCATTTTCAACCGGCGTGGGGAGCACCGATATGGCGGCGGGCATGACGACGGGAAAGGCATGGTTCAAGGTTCCGTCGGCCATACAGTTTCGCCTGACGGGAAGTCTTCCTCCGCGCGTATCGGGCAAGGACGTGATTCTGCATATCATCGGCATGATCGGCGTGGACGGCGCGCTCTATCAGTCCATGGAGTTCACCGGCGAGGGCGTCGCCGCGCTCAGCATGGACGACCGCTTTACCATTGCCAATATGGCCATCGAGGCCGGGGCGAAGAACGGTATTTTCCCGGTGGATGAGCAGACGCTTCGCTATGAGAGAGAGCACGGCGCGGCTCCCGGGACGGTCTGTGCGGCGGATCCGGACGCGGAGTACACGCGCGTGATCGACATCGACCTCTGCGCGCTGCGGCCCACGGTTTCGTTCCCGCATCTGCCGGAGAACGCGAGAACCTTTGAAAATATTCCGGATATCCGGATCGATCAGGTCGTCATCGGATCCTGTACGAACGGCCGCATCAGCGATCTTCGGGCGGCGGCGGAGATTCTCAGGGGACGGCATGTCACAGAGGGAGTCCGCTGCATTGTCATTCCGGCCACGGAGCGCATTTATCTGGAGGCGATGGAGGAGGGGCTGCTGCGGATCTTTATCGAGGCGGGCGCGGTGGTCAGCACACCCACCTGCGGCCCGTGTCTCGGAGGCTATATGGGAATCCTTGCGGCCGGGGAGCGCTGCGTGTCGACGACAAACCGGAACTTTGTGGGACGCATGGGAGATGTGAGCTCGGAGATCTATCTTGCGAGCCCTGCGACGGCGGCGGCCAGCGCGGTGACGGGACGGATCACCGATCCTACCGGTTTCTGAATTGATTCCCGCGAGCAATGAGCCAAGTGGGCATGCTTGCATGTCCATTTGGCGAATGCCGCGAGGGTCAAATACCCCGTCTTTTGTGGAGTACAAATACTTAAAAATGCTTCGGCATGGAGGATTGCTATGCAGGCAGCGAACGGAACCGTACTTCGTTACGGGGACAATGTGGATACCGATGTCATCATTCCGGCAAGATATCTTGCGACCGGCGACCCGGCAGAGCTGGCAAAGCACTGCATGGAGGATATTGACCGGGAATTTGTGACAAAAGTGCAGAGGGGCGATATGATTGTGGCAGGGAAAAATTTCGGCTGCGGCTCCTCCAGAGAGCATGCACCGATCGCCATTAAGGCGTCGGGCATTTCCTGTGTGATTGCGGAGACCTTTGCCCGTATTTTTTACCGCAACGCGATCAACATCGGTCTGCCGATTGTGGAATGCAAAGAGGCCTCCGAGAGGATTCATGCGGGGGACCGGGTCCGGGTGGACTTTGATACCGGAATTATTACGGATGAGACGACCGGGGAGACGTTCCGGGGGCAGGCATTTCCTCCGTTCATGCAAAAGATTATCGACTCCGAGGGACTGATCAATTATATCAACAGCAAGTGAAATGGCGGCTTTATGACGGAAGAGTTTTATCAGGCGCTTGATCTGCTTTCGCAGAACGGTAGCGCAGAGGAAATCGAGGAATTTCTGGTTCGGAGTCTCCTCCGTGCGGATAAGGAAAAAAATTACGAGGCGTATGCCGCGGCGGCGGAGGAGATGGTCCGTTTCTACCAGATGACGGGGCAGTTCGATAAGGCGGAGGCGGCATCGAATGATCTGCTTCTTCTGCTGGAGGAGATGGAGCAGGACGACACCGAATATTTTGCTTCCGTGCTGGTGCGCCATGCAAACGGCTATCGGGACGCAGGGCGATATGAGGAGGCCGACCGCTGCTACCGGAGGGCAGGACAGATTCTGGACCGCATTCAGGGCGGCGCGGAGTCCGTCGGAACGCTTTTTTCCAACATGGGAATGAACCATCTGGCTGAGGGCGGATTCTATGAGGCCGAGGCCTGTTTCCGGGAGGCAAATCGCGCGTTTGAGAGCGGCGAACTGTTCCGGAATCCTTACTATGCCTCCAATATGGCCGGCATTGCGGAGGCGCTGTACCGGCAGGGAAGTCCGGCAAAAGCACTTGCGCAGTACGAGCAGCTCAGGGACTTTATCGAGAAGCAGGACGGCAGGGGGAAGAGCTACGCGCTGATCTGCAGGAACTGCGCGGCAGTCTGTGACGGCATGGGCGATGCGGCAACCGCGGCGGAATACCGGGCCGAGGCGGCATCCGTCACGGACGGAATGGAGGGACAGAGCGGGCTATGATTTCGTTTCTGAAAGGCACGATTGACCATATCTCGGATACCGCTCTTGAGCTGGAGGTCGGCGGCGTCGGCTACGAGGTGCAGGTTTCCCCCGCGACAGCGTCGAAGCTTCAGCGCTCCGGTCCGGAGGCGACGGTGTATACTTATACTTATGTGAGGGAGGATCAGATTGCGCTCTACGGCTTTGCCTCACGGGATGAGCTTTCACTGTTCCGCAGGCTGATTACGGTGAGCGGGATCGGACCGAAAGCGGGTCTTTCTCTCCTTTCTGCGATGAGCGCGGACGACCTCCGCTTTGCCATTATGGCGGGGGATGCCCGGACGATTTCACGTGCACCCGGTGTGGGAAAGCGCACGGCGGAACGCCTCATTCTGGAGCTTCGCGAGAAGATCGGCGCGGAGGAGGCGGCGGAGGCCGCCGGGGCGCTGACATCCGGGGAAACGGCCGGAAGCGGAGATATGTCCGGGGACGCGGAGGAGGCGGCCGAGGCGCTCATCGCGCTCGGATATTCCCGGACAGAGGCGCTCCGTGCGGTGCGAAAGGCGAAAGAGAGCGGCGCATCGGGCACGGAGGAGCTGCTGCGGAGCGGCCTTAAGCTGATCCGCTGATTTTTCGCGGGGCCGGCGCTTCGGCTTGCAACGGGAGACAGAGATTCATGGAAAAACGTATGATCGAAACGAGCTTTACGGAGGAGGATGCAGCGATCGAGGGATCGCTCCGCCCGAGACGGCTCGCGGATTATATCGGACAGGATAAAATACGTCAGCATATCAGTATTGCGGTTGAGGCGGCAAGAAAGAGGGGGGAGCCTCTCGACCACGTCCTTTTTTTCGGCCCTCCGGGTCTCGGAAAAACGACGCTCTCCTGCATCATTGCCAACGAGATGGGCGTCGGGATCAAGATCACCAGCGGGCCGGCCATCGAGAAGCCCGGCGACATGGCGGCGGTGCTCAACGGTCTTCAGGAGGGGGACGTCCTTTTTGTCGATGAGATCCACCGTCTGAACAAGCAGGTGGAGGAGGTTCTGTATCCGGCGATGGAGGACTATGCCATCGACATCATGATCGGCAAGGGCTCCTCAGCCAAATCTATCCGTCTGGAGCTTCCGCGCTTTACTCTGGTCGGGGCGACGACGCGGGCCGGGCTTCTCTCCGCACCGCTCCGGGATCGCTTCGGCATGATCGAGAGGCTTGATTTTTACAGTCCGGCGCAGCTTCAGGTGATTCTTCTTCACTCGGCAAAGGTGCTCGGCGTCGAGGTGGAGGAGGACGCGGCGGAGGAGATGGCGCGGCGCAGCCGCGGGACGCCCCGTCTTGCCAACCGGATCCTGAAGCGTGTGCGCGACTATGCGGAGGTTCGCCATAACGGAAAGGTGACGGTAAAGGTCGCCGAGACGGCCATGGACATGATGGATGTGGATCGGGTCGGTCTGGATTATACGGACCGGAAGTTTCTGGATGCGCTTATCGGAAGATTCGGCGGCGGCCCGGCAGGACTGGATACGCTCGCAGCCTCCATCGGGGAGGATGCGGGGACCATCGAGGATGTAGTCGAGCCGTATCTTCTTCAGCTCGGCTTTATCAGCCGGACGCCGCGGGGGCGGGTCGCGTCGGCGGCCTGCTACCGCCACCTCGGTCTTGAAATGCCGGAAGATACAGAATAGAATGATAAGAGAGCCGTTGCAGAAAATCAGTGAAGCTGCGGACGGCGGAGTCTGAAAATGGGACGGCCGGGCCTGTGGGGGGGGAGTATGGAAACACCGAAAAATGACACAAAGGTTGTGATCGGCGGAAAGGTATATACCCTCAGCGGTTATGAGAGCGAGGAGTATATTCAGAAGATCGCCTCGTATCTGAACGGCAAGCTGGAAGAGATGCAGCGGGAAGAGGGATATCGTCATATTTCTCAGGAGCTGCGGAGTCTCCTGCTGGAGATCAACATCGCGGACGACTGCTTTAAGATGAAGCGGCAGATGGAGGCTCTTCGGGAGGAAATGGATGCCAAGGCCAAGGATCTGTACGACTTAAAGCATGAGCTTGTCACGACGCAGCTTAAGCTGGAAACGACGGAAAAGGCTCTCCGCAGGGCGCAGTCCGAAAACGAGGAGAAAGCGAAGAAGATTGTCCGTCTCGAAGCCGGGCAGAAATAACAGAGATAAAACGGGATAAGGGCAGGCGGGGTGCTGTGCGGCAGGACCGGAGCTTCGTAAACTGCGTATCCGTCGCGGGAGCGGCGGGCAGGGAGCGAAGCCGGGATTTTGCAGGCGGCTCCTTTTTGTGTCAGGCGGTAAGGAGTAAAAAAATGGAACACAGAGCGGAGCTTCTTGCTCCCGCCGGAAACTATGACGCATTCCGCGGCGCGGTCAATGCCGGAGCTGACGCCGTATATCTTGCGGGGCGGCGCTTCGGAGCCCGGGCCTACGCGGACAATTTCAGCGATGAGGAGCTGCGGCAATGCCTGCGCGAGGCGCATCTGTCCGGTGTCCGTGTTCATCTCACGGTCAATACGCTCACGCGGGAGAGAGAGCTGGGAGAGCTGATTCCGTTTCTCGCGCCTCTTTGCGAGGACGGACTGGACGGTGTGATCGTTCAGGATATCGGAGTGATGAAAGTGCTTCATGAGGCATTTCCCGATCTCCCGATCCATGCGAGCACGCAGCTGTCTGTTACGACCGCGGATGCCGTGCGCTTCCTTGTCCGGCTCGGCGTAACGAGAGTGGTTCCGGCAAGAGAACTCTCTCTTTCGGAGGTCCGAGCTCTGAGGGAGGAGCTTCCGGTCGAGACGGAGACCTTTGTTCACGGAGCCATGTGCTACTGTTATTCCGGAAAGTGCCTCTTTTCCAGCTTTCTTGGGGGACGGAGCGGCAATCGGGGGAGGTGTGCGCAGACCTGCCGCCTGCCCTACCGCATTCTGGACGAAAAAGGGATTCCGGCGGGACCGGACGCGGGAAAACGGGAATACTATCCGCTGTCGATGCGTGATATGTGCATTCTGGAATATCTTCCGGAGCTCATCGAGGCCGGCATTGACTCGTTCAAGATCGAGGGGCGGATGAAGCGCCCGGAATATGCGGCGGGGGTTACGGCGCTCTACCGGAAATATATGGACCTCTATTACCGTCTGCGGGAGCGGGGCGATGCGTCCTCGTGGAGGGTGGCGCCGGAGGATATGGAGGAGCTGAAAGCTCTCTATCTGCGGACGGATCTCTGCGGCGGGTACTATCACCGAAGCAACGGGCGGGAGATGGTGACCATTTCCGCACCGGGCTACCGCGGCGCGGATGAGGCGCTGATCCGGAGACTGGGCGAGCAGTACGTCCGTCCGATCCGCCGGACGAAAGTGGCGGAGCTTATTACGCTGGAGGCCGGAAAGCCTGCGGCGCTCCGGCTCCGCCTCGGCGGGGAAAATCCGCCCTGCGCCCTCACGGGGGATGTTCTCGCGGAGGGCGATCTTGTGCAGCTGGCGGAAAAGCGCCCGCTTTCCGAGGAGGATATCCGCAGGAGCCTCGGGAAAACCGGCGACACGGTTTTTGCGGCGGAGCGGATTGAAATTCGCCGGTCAGGCGAGGTGTTTCTTCCGGTGCGGTCGCTGAATGAGCTCCGCCGGACGGCGTTTGAACGCCTCTCGGGGGAACTCGAGGCGTGCTGGAAACGAGACGGCGCGGCGCGCCTTGCCGGGCGGCGGAGACTGCTGGCCGCGGACGGAGCGGGAAAGACGGTTTCCCCAAAAAGGCCGCAGCAGGAGAGTGCGGGAGGCGCTTCTGAGAATTTATCCGTAAGGCTCCTTGCCGTTGTGATATCCCGCGCGCAGGCGGAGGGGGCAAGAGCAGGAGGCGCCGATGCAACCGCAGATGACTCCCAGTCCTTTCTTCTCTCGGGAACGGCGGAACTGCTTGCCTTTCCCTATGTTGTCCGGCGCAGAGACGCCGCGTGGATGGATGAGGCGCTGCGTCGTCTTTTGTCCGGAGAATACCGGGGCGCGCTGATTCGCAGCCTTGAGGCGCTGGAATTCTTGCGTTTCCGCGGATATCACGGTCCGGTTTTTGCGGATACGCCGGTCTGCGGCTGGAACCGTGCGGCCATGGAGGTGATTGGGGAGAACGCGGATCACTGTATTCTGCCGCTGGAGCTCAGCGGACGGGAGCTGCGGGAAAGCTTTCCGGAGGGCAGGCATTATGCCGCTGTGTACGGGAGAGTTCCGATGATGATCACGGCGGGCTGCGTCCGGAAGACGGAGAAAAGCTGCCGTCTTGAGGAGAACGGGTTTTGGGCTCTGGAAGATCGGAAAAAGCAGACCTTTCCGGTCCGCACGGTGTGCACGCACTGCCAGAACATCATTTACAACAGCGTGCCCCTTTCGCTCCATAAGGCGTTTGGAGCTCCTCTCCTTTCCGGCTGCCGCGGCTTTGTCATGAGTTTTACGACGGAGGACGGAAGAGAGACGCAGCGGATCACGCGCTCGTTCCGGCGTATGGCGGACGGGGAAAGAGAGGTCGCCGTTCCATTTGCGGCGTTTACCGGGGGACATTTTCGGAAAGGCGTGGAGTGATGGCAGGAGCGTCGGAAAGAAATATGCGGTTCTGATATGCGGACTTATATTCTGGCATTGTCAAAATATGTGATCACAGCCGGTATGCTGGTCTACACGCTGCTGGCTTTTCTCCGACTCGGGTACGGCAGCCGGCGCGGTGAGGGGGCTGGAACCGCTCTCCGGAAGAGCGCGGCGGCTGATTTTTGCATGATTTTTCTCCTTTTTCTTGTGCATGCGGCCGGACTTCTCACGATTTATGCGGCGAGACAGAAGCCGGAATATCTCTTTTTCTGGCTGTTTCAACTGCTGGCGTTTGCTGCGGCTATTGTGCTGTACCGCGCCATTTATCCCGAGGGCAATACTGCACTCTGGCTGAATGTGTGCATGCTGCTCAGCATCGGCCTTGTCATGCTGACCCGGCTGTCCTTTGCAAAGGCGGTCCGGCAGTTCTTCATTGCCGCGGCCGGGATGTCTCTTGCCATTGCAGTGCCGGCGCTTCTTAAAAGGTTTCGTTTTCTGAAGCGTCTCACGTTTGTCTATGCCGGGGCGGGTGCAGCGGCCCTGCTTGCGGTGCTGGTGCTCGGGCAGGTGACGCAGGGCTCGAAGCTCTCGTACAGTATGTTCGGCGTGTCGGTGCAGCCGTCGGAGTTTGTCAAAATTCTTTTTGTGTTCTATCTGGCCTCCGCCTATTATGAGGCGGCAGGGCTCCGCGAGATTCTTCCTGCGGCGGCGGTCTCGGCGGTTCATATTCTGATTCTTGCGGCGTCGAGAGATCTGGGCACGGCGGCAATTTATTTTGTCGCGTATGTGTTCATGACCTTTCTGGCCTCCGGGAAATGGAGGTATCTGTTTCTCGGCATGGCGGCGGGAGGCGCGGGTGCGGCGGCCGGCTTCCGTCTGTTTGCCCATGTCCGGGTCCGGGTGCAGGCGTGGCTCGATCCGTGGAGCGTCATTGATACCATGGGATATCAGATCACACAGTCTCTGTTTTCGATTTCTGGCGGAGGGATTTTCGGAACCGGGCTCACGCGTGGGACGCCGGATAAGATTCCCTATGTGGAATCCGATTTCATTTTCGCCGCCGTCGCAGAGGAGCTGGGGCTGATTTTCGCCGTGTGTCTGATGGCGCTCTGCATCGCAGTTTTTCTTGATATTCTCTGGGTTTCCCTCAATTTCGCGGATCGCTTTTACCGCTTTACGGCGTTCGGCTTCGCGGTTATTTATATTTTTCAGATTTTTCTCACAATCGGCGGGGAGGTGAAATTCATCCCGCTCACCGGTGTGACGCTGCCGCTTATCAGTTACGGGGGAAGCTCGGTGCTCCAGACGATCTTCATGTTCGCCGTTGTGGAGGCAATTTATATTCTTCAGCGGGAAAAAATGCGCTCCTTTGAGCAGCGCTTCGAGAGAGAGGAGGCCGCAGCCCGCAGAGCCGTGGGACGAGGGGGATGAAAGCGCGGGACTGGAAGCCATATGCCGAGGACCGGCAGGCTGAGAAAAAGAGAATACGCGGACAGATTCTGTTTGTTCAATGGCTGTTCATTTCGCTGTTCGCGGCGATGGCGGCGTTTATCTGCATATATGCTGTCCGCAACAGGAAGACATTTTTTGACAACAGCTACAACGGGCGGGAGGCAAAGCTGCTGGCAGAGAATACGCGGGGAAAGATTTTTGCGGCCGACGGACAGGTTCTCGCCGAGACGGTGACGGAGGCTGACGGGAGCGAGCGGCGCCGTTATCCTTTCGGATCGCTGTTTTCTCATGTGGTGGGTTACAGCACCAAGGGGAGAAGCGGTATCGAAAAGGAGGAGAACTACGCGCTTGTTCATTCGGATCTGCCGCTTTCCGAAAAAGCGGCGGCGGATGAAAGGGGAAGCAAGTACCCCGGGAACAATGTTTTCACAACGCTGCGTCCTGAGATCCAGCAGGCGGCAAGCGATGCGCTGGGGATGTACCGGGGCGCCGTGATTGCGACGGATCCCGCAACCGGAGCGATTCTTGCCATGGTCTCCAAGCCGGATTTTGATCCCAATGAGATCGACGTTCGCTGGAATTCCTACCTTGCGGGGGACAGCGCGGAGGGGAGGCTTCTGAACCGCGCGACGCAGGGGATGTATCCGCCCGGCTCGACCTTTAAGCTCATCGATGCCATCGAGTATCTGGAGGAACATCCGGATACGTGGCAGGATTACCGCTATCAGTGCACTGGCACGCTGGAAAAGGCGGGAGGCGCCGTGCATTGTTTCCACTATGAGGTGCATGGCTCCGTGGATCTCGTGGATTCCTTTGCGGAGTCCTGCAACTGCTCCTTTGCGAACCTCGGGCTGGAGCTGGACCGGAGCGCCTATGAAAACACGCTGGAAAAACTGATGTTTGACGGGAAACTCCCGTTCTCCTATCCTTATACAGAGAGCCATGTGTATCTGGACGCCGAGACGCCGGAGAAAGAGGTCATGCAGATGGCGATCGGGCAGGGAGAAACCTCAATGTCTCCTTTTCATCTGCACCTTATCACACAGGCAGCTGCGGACGGCGGTATACTGATGCGTCCGCGCCTTGTGGAGAGCATCCGGACGGCGGATGGCTCCGTGCTGCGGCAGGATATGCCCGAGCCGTATGCCCGTCTCATGAGCGAAAAAACGGCGGCAGAGCTCCGACGCATGATGCAGGCGGTGGTGGAGAGAGGAACGGCAACCAAGCTGTCCGGATTTTCTTATACGGCAGCGGGAAAGACCGGCTCTGCGGAGTACGATCCGGAGGATGAGAGCCGGTCGCATGCGTGGTTCACCGGCTTTGCCCCGGCGGAGAACCCGCAGATCTGTGTGACGGTCATCATCGAGGGCATGGGAAGCGGCGGGGATTATGCCGTTCCCATCGCCAGACGCGTGTTTGACAGCTATTTTGCGAAGTGAAAAGGGCGAACCGCGGCTGCTTGAACAGAGGAAGGAGAGAACGTGCGCTTTTATCGGAAGCTCTATGTGAGTGCCGGGGTCGCGGATCCGGCTCTGACGAAGTGGAGACTCCGCCACCACTCCGTCCGGCTTTCTCTTTATGTGCTTCGTCTGACGGAGGATCGCGGAAGCGTGGAGATTCTGCACAATCTGTTTCTTGAGAGACGCCCGGAGAAGCCGGTGTATATCATCGGTCTTGCCGCGTCGAAGACGGATGCGGTCCGTCTCTATGCGGACATTGTGAAAGAAGCGCTGGAGCACACGGGATCGCCGGATGTCGTGCGCTATCTTTTTCCGCACGGAATCCGGGAATGACGGCGTTTTGCGGGGAGGAAAGCATGCTGTTGTCTGTTTCTGCCGGTTTGAAAGGCGCCGGGATTGTCCTGCTATGGGTTCTGGGCATTCTCATGGCCTTGCTGCTGCTGGCCTTGTTTCTGCCGATACGCTATGAAATCAGGGGGATCGTTGAGGATCCGGAGCCGCATGAGGAGCTGCAGACGGCGCGTCTGCGCGAGAGATTGTCCTTTCGGCTTCGTTTCTCATGGCTTTTCCGCTTTGTGAGCGGCGGCATTTCCTATCCCGGGGATCCGGAGCTTCGTGTACGCGTCCTCGGAATTACGGTATCCCGGACAAGGTGGAGTAAAGAACAAAATCTGAATAAAGAACAAAAGCCGGATAAAGCGCAAAAGCCGGATAAGGAGGCGGCGCCTGCCAGAGGCCCCGGACGCCGCGGAGAGGCCGGCAGCGTCAGGGAAACGGATGCGCCGCACGAGGCGGAGAGTTCGCAGACGGGAGCCGGCGCCGGGAAAACGGGGACGGCGGAGCAGACGCCGCACCGGAGCAGCGCTGCTCTCGGCGTAGCCCGGGTGCGCTTTGGCAGTATGGCGGAGAATATCCGATACTACACGGAGATTCTCCGAAGCGACCGTTTCCGGAGGGCGTTTCACAGAGTCTCCGGACAGCTAAAAAAAGTGCTCCGTATGCTGCTTCCTGTAAAATGGCGGCTTTCCGGGACAGTCGGCCTCGGCGACCCGGAAAAAACGGGACAGCTCCTCTCGGGGCTGGCGCTTCTCTGGCCGTTTATCCGCGGTCATGTGGAGCTTGCTCCCGAGTTTATGGCATACCGCGCGGATGTGCGGGGAGAGGCCGCAGGAAAAATCCGCCTGTTTACCGCGGCGGTCTGTGTGCTTATACTGTATTTTGACAGGGATGTGCGGGAGACGCTCCAGCTTTTCAGAAAGGAGAACAGCGAGAACGATGGCAGAGCAGAATAATCATGTAAAGGGCATTGTCCATTCCATGATGGAGTGCGTCGGAACGGCGCTGGCCTCGCGGACGGTTGTGGGGGAGCCGGTGATCGTCGGCGATACGACGATCATTCCGCTCTCCGACATCACGATCGGATGCGGCGCGGGAGCCGACAATGCGGACAAAAAGGATATGGGGCTTGGCGGATTTTCTGCAAAGCTCTCTCCGAATGCAGTCCTGATTATCCGCGGAGGCAACGTCAGGGTCGTCAATATTAAAACACAGGACGCGATATCGAAGCTGGTAGACCTGATTCCCGACGTTGTGGACCGCTTCGCGGCGGGACGAGGAGAGACGGATGTCATGGGAGAGGACGAGGCGGTGGAGCGCGCTTTCCCCGGGAGAAACGCACCGGCCCGGGACTGAGCAGAAAAAACTGAAATCCGCTTGCAAACGGAATATCCGTTTGGTATCATATCAATGTTGTTCAGCAATCTTGTAAGGTCAGGAGGTGTGGGAAATGGCGAAGTGTGATATCTGTGGAAAAGGCGCTCATTTTGGAAATAACGTCAGCCATTCACATAGAAGATCCAACAGAATCTGGAATTCCAACGTTCAGTCTGTCAGCGTAAAGGTTGACGGCGGCAAGCGCAAGATGCACGTATGCACGAGCTGTCTGCGTTCCGGCAAAGTCGAGCGCGCATAAATCCTGCGGACGGATAGCTATCTGTGGATGAAAAACAGCGGGACTGTCGATTCAGAGCCTTGATTCTCTGAAACGGCAGTCTTCTTTTGCGTCTGGACGCTGTTTCCGGGCTGACGGGGGAGGTGTCTGTAAATACGCCGGTGTTTTCTTTTCGGAGCTTTCGTCGTATAATTTACAGTAATGAAATGTCGACGGAGAGGGAGAGGCCTGTCCTTTCGCTCGTGGATTCTGCGCTGCGCCGGAATCCGGGTGAGACTCTGCTCATCAGAACAGCCGCAGCATGAGGTCTGCTATGAAGTCATCTTCCATGAATACCCATATGGGTAACATATCGATCGACAATGAGGTTATCGCTCAGTATGCCGGCACGGTCGCGACAGAATGCTTCGGCATTGTGGGAATGGCGCGGCTGATGAAGAACGGTCTGGCGGAGTTGCTGAAAAAGGACTCCATGACCCGGGGGATCACGGTTTCTCTGACGCCGGAGAACAAGCTCGCCATTGATTTTCACGTCATCGTTTCCTATGGGGTGAATATCCCCACGGTCACGGATAATCTCATCAGCAATGTCCGCTATCGGGTAGAGGAATTCACCGGACAGGAAATTGCAAAGATTAATATTTATATCGACGGCGTCAAGGCGATCGATTAAACCCCAAAAAAGTGGTCAGGAGGATATGACATTGAGCATCAATTCCATCGACGCTAAGACGCTTTCCATAATGTTCTTAGCCGGCGCCCGCAATCTGAAAGACAATAAGGAGTGGATCAACGAGCTGAACGTATTCCCGGTTCCGGACGGGGATACGGGGACGAACATGACCATGACGATCATGTCCGCGGCGAGAGAGGTCATGGGGCTGGGGGAAGATCCCGACATGATGACGCTCTGCAAGGCTGTTTCATCCGGCTCTCTCCGCGGGGCGAGAGGAAACTCGGGCGTTATTCTTTCCCAGCTTCTCCGCGGCTTCTGCAAGGGGGCGAGGGAATATTCGGAGATCGATGCCCGCATTGTCGCGGATTCCTTTGAAAAGGCGGTCGACACGGCGTACAAGGCGGTCATGAAGCCGAAAGAGGGAACCATTCTCACCGTCGCCAGAGGCGCGGCGGAGAAAGCGCGCGAGCTGGCAGACGCCGGTGAAACGGATCTTGAGGTGTTCGGAATGGAAATCATCCGCCACGCGGAGGCTGTGCTGGCCTCCACGCCGGAGCTCCTCCCCGTTTTGAAGCAAGCCGGGGTTGTGGACTCCGGGGGACAGGGGCTGGTGCAGGTGTTAAAGGGAGCCTATGACGGGCTGCTCGGCAGGGAGATTCCGGATGCGGAGAGTCTTGCGGAGGAGGCAAAGCCGGCGGAGAAGAAAGAGGCGCTGGTGAACCCCGAGGTCCGCGCGAACGCGGAGATCCGCTTCGGCTACTGCACCGAGTTCATCATCATGCTGAATAAGGCCGGGGCGGGCTGGAATGCGAAGACGGAAAAGGACTTCAAGGCGTTTCTTGAGTCGATCGGCGATTCCATTGTCTGCGTTGCGGACGATGAGGTCGTGAAAGTCCATGTGCACACCAATGATCCGGGTCTCGCGATTCAGCGCGCGCTGATGTACGGCCAGCTGTCGAATATGAAGATCGACAACATGCGTCTGGAGCATCAGGAAACGCTGTTTGCCATGACCGGCAGCAAGGAAAAGCAGGAGGAGAAAAAGGAAGAAAAGCTCCCTCGCAAGGAGGTCGGCTTTGTTGCGGTGTGCGCCGGACAGGGGCTTGAGGAGATTTTCAAGGGACTGGGAGTCGATTATGTCATTTCCGGCGGACAGACCATGAATCCGAGCACGGAGGATGTTCTGGAGGCGATCGGAAAGGTCAATGCCGACACGGTGTTTGTGCTCCCGAATAACAAGAACATCATCATGGCGGCCAATCAGGCGGCAGGTATGACGGAGGACAAGCGCGTCATCGTCATTCCGACGAAGACGGTTCCGCAGGGGATTACGGCGGTGATCAACTATATGCCGGAGGTCGATATTGCGGTCAGCCACGACAATATGCTTCAGGAGATCGGTCGCGTCCGCAGCGCAGAGGTGACCTACGCAGTGCGCGATACCGTGCTGAACGATGTGCCGATTCATGAGGGCGACATGATGGGAATCGGGGACAGCGGAATCCTTGCCGTCGGCCGCGACCGGGATGAGACGACGCTGGAGACGCTGGCTCGCATGGTGACGGACGAGACGACGCTCATCAGCATCTATTACGGCTCCGATGTGGAGGAAGAGGCTGCCGAGGCGTTCCGCGTCCGGGCTGCGGAGAGATTCTCCGGCTGCGATGTGGAGCTGCAGGCGGGCGGTCAGCCGATCTACTACTATATACTTTCGGCGGAAGCATAACGCAGAGTACGGCGGAAAATATGCCGTGATAAAGAAAAGCCTCGGGAGGCGGATGATATGCGTCTTCCAAGGCTTTTTTCTTCATATTCGGGTTACAGGACTCCTATTTAATGCAGGAGGCGGCCCGTAGTGCGGCGCAGTTCTGCCGCCGCGGGAATATCCGCTCAGTTGTGGTAGAGCTTTTTGCTTTCGTAATGCGGTTCACAGGTCAGGTTGACGCCGAGATTGCGGAATACGCTCTCATCGATCTGTGAGAGAATCACCGAGGAGTGCGCCTCGAGACCGGCGAGGCTGTTCAGCTCGGCAATCGCGCGCTTCGCATTGTGGTCGGTGACGGCGGCGATGGACAGCGCAATCAGAATTTCGTTCAAATGAAGAAGAGAACTGTGCCCTCCCAGATGATCCACCTTGAGATCCTGTATCGGCGAGATAATTTCGGGAGACAGGAGATCGATCTTGTCGTCGATGCCGGCGAGATATTTCAGCGCATTGAGGAGCAGCGCCGAGGACGCTCCGAGAAGAGGAGAGGTTTTGCCGGTAAGAATGGTTCCGTCGTCCATCTGCATGGCGGCGGCGGGAGCGCCGGTTTCCTCTGCCTTGACATTGGCGGCGTATACGACAGGACGGTCGCCGATGGTGAGGGAGCATTTCTTCATCAGAAGCTCGATCTTCATGATCGGGGCGTCGCCGGCGTTGCCCTTGCGCTTTTCGCACAGAGCCGCGTAATAGCGGCGCAGAATTTCCTGTCCCGCCGCATCCCGGCAGGCATCGTCGTCGCTGATGCAGAAGCCGACCATGTTGACGCCCATGTCGGTGGGACTCTTGTAGGGAGAAACTCCCTGAATTTTTTCAAAAATGGCATTCAGAACCGGGAAAACAGCGATATCGCGGTTGTAGTTGATCACGGTTTTCCCATAGGCCTCGAGATGGAACGGGTCAATTTCGTTGATGTCGTCAAGATCGGCCGTGGCCGCCTCATAGGCGAGGTTGACCGGGTGATTGAGCGGCAGGTTCCAGACGGGAAAAGTCTCGAATTTGGCATAGCCCGCCCTCACGCCGCGCTTGTTTTCATGGTAAAGCTGGGAGAGACAGGTCGCCATTTTCCCGCTGCCGGGGCCGGGTGCGGTCACAACCACAAGGGGACGGGTCGTTTCGATATAATCGTTTTTCCCGTATCCCTCGTCCGAGACGATCAGAGGGATATTGGACGGATAGCCGCTGATGGGGTAGTGGCGATAGACGCGCAGGCCGAGCGCCTGCAGCTTGCGCGAGTAGGCGATGGCGGAGGGCTGCTCGGCGAACTGCGTCAGAACCACACTGCCGACAAGGAGGCCCTTTGCGGTAAACGCGTCGACGAGACGGAGCAGGTCCATATCGTAGGTGATGCCGAGATCACCGCGGACTTTATTCTTTTCTATATCGTTGGCGTTGATGACGATGATGATTTCCGCCTGATCCCGGAGCTCGCCCAGCATGGTGATTTTGGAATCCGGGTGGAAGCCGGGCAGAACGCGGGAGGCATGAAAGTCGTCGAACAGCTTGCCGCCGAACTCCATGTAGAGCTTGCCGCCGAACTGACTGATGCGTTCCCGGATGTGTGCGGACTGTGTCTTGAGATACTTATCGTTATCAAAACCGATTTTCATAAAAGTCATCCTTTCAAAGAATTTTGTGCGCTGGCGTTCGGCAGCCCCGGGGGAGTATCCTGAAGCAGCTGTGCGGCGGGACGCCATGAGACGCGAAGCGTCTCGGAGCCGAACGCGCTGGCGTTCGGCAGCCCCGGGGGAGCATCCTGAAGCAGCTGTGCGGTGGGACGCCATGAGACGCGAAGCGTCTCGGAGCCGAACGCGCTGGCGTTCGGCTGGGTACCTGTGTTATAACCTAATTCGTACGCTGATAAAAACAATCTATATCTTAGCTCAAAAAATGTGATATTGACAGGGAAATTTATGTTTTTCTATTTTATCCGGCTTCTGACATCAAAAGAAAGAGTGCTTCTTTTCCTGACGGGTGTCGTTCTGCTCTGCCTCCTTTCGGGTGTCTTTGCTTCTGCGGCCGTTTCGGCTGCTTCGCCGCCTGCTGCGCCCGTATCAGGAGAGGCGGGGGCTTCTGTCTCGGCGCAGGCGGAAAGTGAAAGCGAAGATCAGATCGACTGGAAAGTGTTTCATTCTCTGAGCTTTCCCTATAATAATCATCCGGGCGGCCGCGGGAGCAATGTCAACGGCGTGCTGGCCTGCCGGGCCGTCAACGGCGTGATTCTGGCTCCGGGAGAGGAATTTTCCTATAATGAAACGCTGGGGCCCAGAGATGAGGAGAGCCGCTATGTCTATGGGACGACGTACAGCAAGGGCAGGGTGGTGCATGATATCGGCGGCGGTATCTGCAAGATATCGACCATGCTCTATCAACTCTGCCTTATCTCGGGCATGGACGTGACGGAGCGTTCGGCTCATTCCATGCTGGTGGAGTACGCGCCGGGCGGTCTCGATGCCGCCGTGGCATGGGGCTATAAAGACTTCCGTTTCGTCAATTCCCGGCGGGCTCCTGTGCGGATCGGAGCGAGTTATGATCCTTACCGGAGAATATTTACCGTCGACTTTTCTCTTCCTGCCGATTATACTGATGAACATAGCGGTCTGCGCTATTGTCCTGTATCCGTACAGATCGGGGAATATACATACTGGAGCTATCTTGAGATCTACGATTCTCATGGCGTCAGGGTCGGAATTTTGGTTCTGGGGAAAAACAGCTATCTGGGGACGGGGCAGTCATAGAGACAGGAGCCGCTGAAAGAAAACTGTTTTTGTTCCGCGCGCCGCGGAGCACCGCATATGGAGGAGCAGCATGGGAGGATTTTTCGGAGCAGCATTACACGGAGACTGTGTTTTTGATGTGTTTTACGGAACCGATTATCACTCCCATCTGGGGACGAGACGGGCAGGACTTGTGACCTATGACCGCGAGGAGGGCTTTAACCGCGCCATTCATAATATCGAGAGCACAAATTTCCGGCCGAAATTTGAAAAGGATATCCTGTCAATGAAAGGGAATATCGGGATCGGCTGTATCTCGGACTATGAGCCGCAGCCGCTCATGGTGCGCTCTCATTTGGGAACCTACGCGATTACTACCGTCTCGAGAATCAACAATCTGGAGGAGATCGTTGACCGGATCTTTCGAAAAGGCAATGCGCATTTCCTTGAAATGAGCGGAGGGGACATCAACCCCACGGAGCTGGTTGCCGCCATCATCAATCAGAAAAGCTCCATTGTGGAGGGGATCCGCTACGCGCAGGAACTGGTGGACGGCTCGCTGACGCTGCTTTTGATGACAAGCGAGGGGATTTACGCGGCGAGGGACTGCATGGGACGCACGCCGGTGGAGATCGGCAGAAAAGTCAGTGAGGATCTGAGCGGTGCGGTGGAGCATATTCCGACCTTTGACAGAAACGGCAGACCGATCAGCCGGGCGGCGGAGGCCGGAGCGTCTCCGGACGCTGCGTTGGCGGCTTCCGAGGCTCAGGCACAGTGCGGGTACTGCGTCTGCTTTGACAGCTTTTCCTATCTGAATCTGGGATATATTCCGGAGAGGGAGCTCGGTCCCGGAGAGATCGATTTTATCACGCCGGACGGCATTGAGGTCGTGGCGGAGCCCGGCCGGGCTATGAAAGTCTGTTCTTTCCTCTGGATTTATTACGGTTTTCCGGCTGCCTGCTATGAGGGACAGAACGTGGAGGATGTCCGTTACCGGTGCGGCGCGAAGCTCGCGGACAGGGACCGGATGAGAGGAGGCGTTTATCCCGACCTCATTGCGGGTGTTCCGGATTCGGGAGTAGCCCATGCGATCGGTTACTCCAATGCGTCGCATATTCCCTACTGCAGGCCTTTTGTGAAATATACCCCGACATGGCCCCGCTCCTTTATGCCGGCGATGCAGAGCCGGCGGAATCTGATCGCCAAAATGAAGCTGATTCCGATCCACGATCTGATTCGGGGACGCCGTCTCCTGCTGATCGACGATTCTATTGTCCGGGGGACGCAGCTGCGCGAGACGACGGAGTATCTCTATAAGAGCGGTGCGGAGGAGGTGCATATCCGGCCGGCCTGTCCGCCTCTCGTCTATGGCTGCCGCTATCTTAACTTTTCCAGATCGAACTCTGAAAAAGAGCTGATTACCCGTCGGATGATTGAACGGCTGGAGGGAACGGATCAGGTTGGGGAAGAGCTTCTGGCCAAGTACTGTGATCCGGATTCGGAGCAGTACCGGGCTATGCTGGAGGAGATTCGAAAGGAGCTGAATTTCACATCTCTCCACTATCATCGGCTGGATGATATGCTCGCGTCGGTCGGAATCGAGCCCTGCCGCCTGTGCACCTACTGCTGGAACGGCAAGGAATAGGCCATGCGTCTGCGGTTTCGACAGATATTGAAATTATGCTTTGTCTGTACTAGAATGAAAGCGTCTTTTAAGAGACGCCGATAATGTGATGCAGTTCTATATCCTTTCGATTTTATCTTGAATTTCTGGCATCTATTTCCCACAGAGCCTGATCGGAATGAGAATACAAGGAGTATTTGTGTATGACAAGAGAACAATATGAATCTCTGAAGCTGGAGGATCTCAGAGATTTTGCGAAGCGCCGGGGTATGAAGAGCACAACGGCGATGCGCAAAGCGGCGCTGGTGGACGCTCTGCTGGAGCAGGACCGGCAGGATGCACTGCGTATGCGCGAGGAGCGTGAGCAGCAGCGCGCTTCCAGAGCGCCGAGAACACCGCAGACCGGAGAACGGGAGCGGGAACGCTTTTCCGGTAATGGAAATGAACGCTTTTCCGGCTGCTTCTCCGGCGGCAACAGACCGTCGGGGAGCCGGGGGCCCGGAAAGCGTATGGCGGCCGGCGCGCCGGAAAACGGCGGCAGTGCGCCGATTCGCGTGGATACGCCGATTCTGCATAAGGACGAACTGAACACGGAGTTGGACAGCGGACAGCTCGCAAACGGGATTCTGGAGGTTATGCCGGACGGCTACGGCTTTATTCGCTGTGCGAATTATCTTCCGGGAGACAATGACATTTATGTCGCCCCGAGCCAGATCCGCCGTTTCAATCTGAAAACAGGAGATATCATTGTCGGCAACATTCGCGTCCGCACACAGGGCGAGAAGTTCAGCGCGCTGCTCTTTGTCCGCTCCATCAACGGGCTTCGGCCGGAGGAAGCGAACAAGCGCTTTAACTTCGAGGACATGACGCCGGTATTTCCGAATGAGAGAATCCGTCTTGAAAAGCCGGGGTGCAGCATTGCGATGCGGATCATGGATCTGATGGATCCCATCGGCAAGGGGCAACGCGGCATGATCGTCTCTCCTCCGAAAGCGGGGAAAACGACGCTCATCAAGGAGGTCGCCAAGTCGGTTCTGATCAATAATCCGGAGGTGCATCTCATCATTCTTCTGATTGATGAGCGCCCGGAGGAGGTGACCGATATCCGCGAGGCCATACAGGGCGATAATGTCGAAGTCATTTATTCGACCTTTGACGAGATGCCGGATCATCATAAGCGCGTTTCGGAAATGGTGATCGAGCGGGCGAGGCGTCTTGTGGAGCACCGCAGGGATGTCATGATTCTTCTTGATTCCATTACCCGTCTCACCAGAGCCTACAACCTGACGGAGCCCTCGAGCGGAAGAACGCTCTCCGGCGGTCTGGATCCCGCCGCGCTCCATATGCCGAAGCGCTTTTTCGGCGCGGCGCGAAGCATGCGGGAGGGCGGGAGTCTTACGATTCTTGCGACAGCGCTGATCGACACGGGAAGCAAGATGGACGATGTGGTCTATGAGGAGTTCAAGGGAACCGGAAATATGGAGATGGTTCTGGACCGCAAGCTGTCCGAGCGGCGGATCTTCCCGGCGATTGATATTCAGAAGTCCGGCACGCGGCGGGATGATCTGCTGCTGACGCCGGATGAACTGGACAGCATCAACACCATACGCCGGGCCTTTAACGGAATGAAGTCCGAGGAAGCGGTGGACAAGGTTCTGAACCTGTTTGCGCAGACGAGAAGCAACGGAGAGTTTGTCAATATGGTCCGCAGGATAAACTGGACGTTCTGATAAGATAAAAATCTCTTTGCCCTATATCACTATTAACTCTATAAACCCGGAAATCGGATAACAGAAAACCCCTGAGAAAAATCTCAGGGGTTTTCGTTTTGAGAGCTGATGACGGGAATCGGACCCGTGACCTCCGCACTACCAATGCGACGCACTACCGACTGTGCTACATCAGCCTGCTGCCTGCGCCGGTGTTTTCCGGACGCAAGAGAGATTATAACAAGCCCGGAGAGCGGTGTCAACCGCAAAAATGCGGACGGGAACAGCGGCGGGGACGGCTTTCCAGGCCGCATTTTCCGGGCAGTGCTTCCCGGGCAGTACGGCGGAACGAAAAGAATCAGTGATAGGAGGCGCTGCGGAGTGTTTTGCCGTGGCAGACGTCTGCCGAAGCAGGAACAACCGAGAGCGGCCGGTGCGGCTGATAGCGGATCCCGGAAACATCAAACCAAGCGGGGGCGGGTGCGGACTGACGGCACAGCAGGGAGACGAGATATTTCCCGGATATTGTGCGGGTGAGCGTCATGCTGAGGCGGACCAGAGATGAGTGAACTGTCGGGCCGGGAGCAATGCGGATATTATGGATGCCGGCAATATTCAGACAGGAGATGGAGAGCGTGTTTTCGCCCCGGTACGGGACGGTAAAGGAGGAGCGCAAGTCCGCTGCGGACTTATGCCGAGGGAGCTGCCGAGCGCCGCCGCTCTCGCGGGAGCGCAGGGCGTGATCGAGCTGTTGCACGCTTTTTTGCAGTATGGCGGGATCAACGGGAGACAGGACGTCCTGCCGGGACAGGATGTCCGGAAAGGCGGCATTCAGCTCACCAAGGGACGGAAACTGCCTGTTCCTGCCATACTGATCAATGGAAAAGTCGAGCAGCATATTGTAGGCAAGACGGACGGCGGAAAGGATTTCATCGAGCTGACCGGCCTGCTTCGGCGTGGGATGAAGACGATACTTATAACCGCGGTAGACAGATGACATGACGGGTCCTCCTTGTCATACAGAAATAAAAACAGAAAATGGAAAAAGAAACAGAAACCCGGAAAATAGAAACAAAAATAGAAAAAGCGGAAATAAAAACAGAAGCAAAAGGTGGGAGTGAAAAGCGGGAGCGGAGAAAACAGAAAGCGGAAGCCGGAAAATCGAAATAAGAAAAATGCCCGAGACATAAGACGGAGTATGAAACTCCGAACGAATACAGGATAAAACGAAAATTTTGAAAATGCAAGCGCAAAAATCCAGAAAAAAGCAGGCGGAAAGTTCTGAATCAGGAAGAAAAGACGGCAAAAATGCAGTATACTATTTTTGTAGGATTATTCAATCCAAGGACAGGGAGGACCATCCATGAAGCAGAATGAAATGCTGGCCATGATCCTTGCCGGCGGCCGGGGAAGCCGCCTCAGGGAGCTCACCAACAAGGTAGCCAAACCGGCTGTCTCTTTCGGGGGGAAATACCGTATCATCGACTTTCCTCTCAGCAACTGCTCCAACAGCGGCATCGATATCATCGGCGTCCTTACGCAGTACGAATCCGTGCTGCTGAACAGCTATGTGGCGGCCGGTCGGCGCTGGGGGCTTGACAGCAAGGACAGCGGTGTTTTTGTTCTGCCGCCCCGCGAGAAAGCGGATGCGAACCTTGACGTTTACCGGGGAACGGCGGATGCCATTTCTCAGAATATTGATTTCATCGACAATTATGATCCGGAATATCTGCTGATTCTGTCGGGAGATCATATTTACAAGATGAACTATGATCTTATGCTCGATTTTCATAAGGCGCACGGCGCAGATGCGACCATTGCGGTGATCGGTGTTCCGATGAGGGAGGCGAGCCGCTTCGGAATCATGAACACCGATGAGAATAATCGCATTGTCGAGTTTGAGGAGAAGCCCGAGCATCCCAGAAGCAATCTGGCCTCGATGGGAATCTACATTTTCAACTGGAAGCTGCTGAGAGAGCTTCTGCTTTCCGATATAAAGAACTGCGATTCGCACCATGATTTCGGCAAGGATATCATTCCGACGATGCTTGGAAACGGTTGCGGTCTGTATGCCTATGAATTCAAGGGCTACTGGAAAGATGTCGGAACCATCGATTCTCTCTGGGAGGCCAATATGGATCTTCTGGATCGCCGGAACGCCCTGAATCTGGATGATTCGAGCTGGCTTATCTATTCGGAGAATCAGAATGCCCTGCCGCAGTATATCGGACCGGAGGCAAAAGTCGATACTGCCTATATTACGCAGGGCTGCGCCATTGAGGGCGAGGTACAGCGCTCCGTGCTGTTTACCGGGGCCAGAGTGGATAAGCACGCCAGAGTCATCGACTCGGTGCTGATGCCCGGGGTGGAAATCGGCGAGGGAGCCGTTGTGACCCGGGCTCTGGTCGCGGACGGCGTGCATATCGGAAAGGGCGCGGTTGCAGGAAGCGCAGACAGCGAGAATATCCTGCTCGTTGCGCAGGATGTCAAAGGGAAAGAAATAGTGTGAAAAATCACGCTGCACAAGTGCTTCGGCATGGAGGATGGATATGGCAACAGCGTTTGGAATCGTAACTTCGTCCGGGAGCCGCTTCCGAGTGGAGGGGCTGCAGGATCATCGCCCGATCGGTGCGTTTTCTTTTCTGGGACGTTACCGTGTCATTGACTTTCCGGTCTCGAATCTGAGCAACAGCAATATCGACAGGATACAGGTGTATGTCAGTCAGAACCCGCGCTCGCTGGCGGAGCATCTGGCCGGGGGACAGCACTATAACATCAACTCGAAGCGCGGTAAGCTCCAGCTTCTGTTCAATCAGGACAGCCGTCTCAATGATATCTACAATACGGACCTCTCAAGCTATCTGGAAAATATTGAAATCATTGAGAGAATGCCGCAGGAATATGTCATTCTTACGCCGGGCTACATGGTGTTTACGCAGGATTTCAACACGCTTCTTGAGCAGCATATAGAGTCCGGTGCGGATATCACCCTGCTGTATCACCGCGTGGACAACGCGAAGACGGCTTATCAGAACTGCAATGTACTCGAACTGAACCGGCAGAAAGGGCTCAATGCGATCGGGCCGAATCTCGGGACTGCGAACGAACGGAATATTTTCATGGATACCTACATCATGAAGAGAGAGCTGTTTGTGAGCCTGATCCGCAAGGGACACAAGCTGTCGTCGGTCTACACGCTCTCGGAGGTCGTCAACATTGAGAACGCCAATCTGGATATCCGGGGAGTGCCGCACCGGGGGTATTTTGCGGCGATCTGCGATTTTCAGAGCTACTATGACGCCAATATGGAGCTGCTTGACATCGACACGGCGCGTGAGCTTTTCCGGCCCGACTGGCAGATCTATACGCAGACTACGGATTCCTGCCCGACCAAGTATGCCGAGGGTGCATCCGTGCGTAATTCGATGATTGCGAACGGCTGTACGATCGAGGGAGTGGTGGAAAACAGTGTGATCGGGCGCGGCGTCACCATACGGAAAGGCGCGGTGGTCCGCAACTGCATGATTCTCGGACATACGATCATTGACTGTGACGTCCATCTTGAGTATCAGGTGATCGATAAGTGGGCGAAAATCGTGCATATGAAAGAGATTGTGGCGAGCGGAGAACGTCCGGGCTACATTCACCGCGACGATGTGCTCTGATTTCCGAAGAACAAAATTTTCCGACAATAGAAATAAAATTATTATTTTGAGAGGAACATACTGCACAATTATTAAAATTATGATATAATTAAAATAGTTCGGGCTTGTACACAGAGCTTTGTGTGGGGGATCGTTTTCCATCTTTAACAGCGGAACGATTCCCTTTTTAAATGGACTCCGCGGGGAGAGAAAGGAGAGTGCGCGATGGACTGGAAAATCGGAGATGCGGTCATCTACGGGAACAACGGAATATGCAGAATTACGGATATTCAGCGGATGAGACTGACGGAAGACGGGGAGAAGACGTACTACATTCTCGCGCCTCTTTACCGGACCAGAATGACGATTTATGTCGATGAGAAGCGAGGCGGAGAGAGCTTTCGCCACCCTCTGACTGTAGCGGAGATTGACGGCCTCATTGCGTCAATCCGTGATCAGGAATGGATCGCCGACGAGAAAGAGCGCCAGGTGCAGAACGCATCCCGGATCCATGAGGGCAAATATTCCGACCTGCTCTCCATTATTTCCACCCTGTATAAAAAGGATGCGGAACGCCGGAGCATCGGAAGAAAGCTCAGCGCGGCCGACGAGAGGGACCGGGATGCGGCGGAAAGCATCATCAGCCAAAGCTTTGCCTATTCGCTGGGGATCCGGCCGGATGAGGTTCCGGACTATATCCGCCGCCGCGCCGAAAAATAGAAGGGCTCACAGCTCCCGGCGGCGCTTCATATTCATGTACAGATCGTACAGGGCGGAGCCGGTTTTGCCCGGGGCCGGGTATTCGTCCGCACCGATATCAAGGATAAAGCTCTCGTAGCAGTTGATGATGCTTGTTCCGGAGGGATGATTGATGCTGCGGACAAAATTCCGGGAGTAAGTCTGATGTACATGACCGTGAAGCATGTATTTGGGCCGATACCTCGTCAGCAGGTCGTTGAAGCAGTCGAAGCCGCGATGCGGGATGTCGTCCATATCGCCGTAGCCCTTGACCGGAGCGTGGGCGACGAGGATGTCGAAGCCGTTTTTGAGCGTGATCTCCGTGCGCAGACGATTGATGCGGCTCTGCATCTGTTTTTCCGTACACATATATTTGGAATCGTTGTACCGTATGGAGCCGCCGAGCCCAAGGATCCGCAGACCGCGGAAATTGTAGACCCTGTCCTCGATGCAGGTGCAGCCGAGGGGCGGCTTGTAGTCATATTTGGTGTCGTGATTTCCGTGCACGTAGAGCAACGGGCAGTTTGTCATCGTGACCAGAAATTCCAGATAGGCGGGATCGAGGTCTCCGCAGGATATGATCAGATCGACATCCTTTACGCGTTCCGGATTATAATAGTCCCAGAGAGGCTTGCTCTCTTCATCGGCAATGGCAAGTATTTTCATCGGGAAAGGGAGCCTCGCCTGTCGGCTTTGACGCCGCTTATGCCCACAGTACCGCGGGCGCTGTCAATCAGCTCGTCCTCTTCAGGGATGGAGCCGATGACATTGTCGTTCAGCCAGTTCATGGTGATGATCTGTTCGTAGCTTATGGCGGGATCGCCGATATTGTGAACCACGCCGCTCTGACTGCGGATCTCTCCGTCAAAAGGCAGAAGCGTCCAGCCGGCGATCGAGCGGCGGAGCTGATCCACCAGCTTTTTTGAATAGTAGGAGAGCGCATCGGAGAGAAACAGGTCAATGACGCCGGAGGACAGGCCGTACCAATAGTTCAGTGCGTGACTCTTCTTGACGGATTCTCGCGAATCCCATGTTCCGCTCAGAATCTGGTCGATGATCAGCTCGTAATAGCGCCCCCAGTGCCACACCGGCGCAGCGATGTTGGCAATGGAGCCGTTTTCCCGGAGCTGGTATACGCCGTATTTGCGGGAAGGATCCGCGGGTTTTATGAGATCGGGGCCAGAGATGGTGCTGATGCCCTCTGCGCTCATTTCCTCTTCCCAGCGGCTGTTTTTTACGCCGGACCATTTCAAATGAATCTGAACCGCAGGGTCCACCATAGCGGCGCCGATGGCAAAGGCGTTGATGTTGGCGATGGAGCCGTAGATCGGATAGTCGGCGAGATAGCCGATGCGATGATCCCGGGCGATGCCGGCGGCCAGCGCGCCCATGATGTATTTGACCTCGTACATGCGAGGGTAGTAGGTTCGGACGGCGCTGCTGGAGAGGTTGATCGAGCAGTTCAGAATCTTCATGTCCGGGTAGCGGATCGCCGCCCGCAGCGCGTTCTCCATCATGGCGGGAGAGGTGGTGAAGACGACGGCGTCCTTATCGGCCGCCGCAGCGTCGAACGCTTCGTCGATGGCTTCGCTGTCGGAACGATTTTCGAAGGCAATCGCCTCGACGGTCCCCTCATATTTCTCGTTGATCTCATTGAGGCCGAGGGCATGGCCGTAGGTCCATGCGGAGTCCGCGGGGTTCTTCTCATAGATGAGCGCAATGCGGAGCGGATCCTCCTTTGTATAGGCGGAGCCGAAGTAGCCGGTAAAGCGGTTCAGCAGGCTTCCGGTGCTTTTTTTCGAAGGATCGGCCTTGTCGATGAGAACGATGCTGTCCTCGCCGAAAGCCAGAATTTCGTTCCATATGGCGGACGTGTTTTTGGCGATCTGCACCGGGCTGTCCCGGTCAATACTTTCGGCTGTATAGACGTCGATGTACTTGAGAAAGCCGTCGCCGGCCGTGGTGTCGAGCTTGGCTCCACCCTTGGCGTTGAACGCCTCCTGAAATGCATGGAAATCCGTACGGAGCTGCTGCACGCTGCGTTCCGGCCATGGCGCGGAGAGACTTTGCCCGTATTTTTCCGCCAGCTTATCGTAGGATCCCTCTTCGCTGAACGTAATCTCAAACAGCCCGGTCACGTTAAAGAAATCTACATATTCGTAATAAATATTCACTTCCTTATCGCCGGTGCGCCGCGGCATGACACGGATCACTTCCGCGGCGATGGAAACGCCCTCGTTAAACGCGGTGACGGAAACTCTCTTGTTCCCCTCCTGCACGTAGAAGCGATTCATGTATTCATAGACCTTGATCGGATCACGTATGCCGAATTCGAGCTGAGAGTCGTAGAGATTGGACCACTTGAGGGCAAACTCCGTGTGATCGTTCAGGAGGGGCATGAAGTTCCACGCAAAGGAATTCGTGCGTCCCGCCGTCACGGTTCCTGCGATCATGTAGAGCGGGATCTCGCGGATGCCGAGAGAGATTTTGGCAAGGCTGTCATAGTCCGGCAGGAAGCTGCTGAGCGAGAACAGATAGGGATCCCGCCCCTGGATGATGGCGCGCCGCACAGCGCTGTCTCCCTGTTTTTTGGCTTTGAGATAATCATCGATCATGGCAAACCTCCGTAGGTAAGCAAGCTGTATGTTTATCATACCATATAACCATAACCTGCCGTATGCTGCTGAGATAAAATGCTTCGGAATTTTGCGGAATTTTATGCCGCTTGCCTCGCATAAAATGCTTCGGCATGGAGAAGTATTATGCTACAATAAAGCGTCGAAGTGTCTGAAAAGGAAAACGAGAAAGAAGGAGGTCGAAATTATGGCAACCAGTGAGAAAATCAACGTGTATTCCGAAATCACACCGGAAATCCGCGCACTGGCGGAGCAGACCGCTAAGGCTGATCTCATAGATTCCACGCTGTATACGGCGCTGAATGTAAAACGGGGACTGCGGGATCTGAACGGGAAAGGCGTGCTTGCAGGGCTTACGAATATTTCCGAGGTCCGCGCAAAAAAAGTGGTGGACGGCAGGGAGGAGCCGGATTACGGCCATTTGTTTTACCGGGGATATTCCATTGAAAGTCTGATCGGGGGGATCCGGGAGGAAAAACGCTTTGGCTTTGAGGAGGTTTGCTACCTGCTGCTGTTCGGGGAGCTGCCATCAAGGGAGGAGCTTGAGAGCTTTTCGAGACAGCTTGTTTTTTACCGGAGTCTGCCGAAAAACTTTGTCCGTGACGTCGTCATGAAAGCGCCGAGCGGCGATATGATGAATATGCTGGCGCGCTCTGTTCTCACGCTGTATTCCTATGATGATCATGCGGATGATGTGTCGCTTCCGAACGTTCTCCGCCAGTGCATGCAGCTCATCAGTCTTTTTCCGATGCTTTCCATCTACGGCTATCAGGCGAACAGCTACTACAACAGCAGTGAGAGCCTGTTCATTCACCAGCCGCTGCAGGACGGGTCGCTTGCGGAAAATCTGCTGCATATTCTCCGTCCGGACGGACGCTACACGGAGCTTGAGGCGAGGATTCTGGATATCTGTCTGATTCTGCATATGGACCACGGCGGCGGAAACAACTCGACGTTCACCACACACGTCGTTTCCTCGACCATGACGGACACCTATTCGACGATGGCGGCCGCGCTGGGATCCCTTAAGGGGCCCCGCCACGGCGGCGCCAATATCAAGGTCGTCGATATGTTCGAGGATATGAAAGCGGAGCTGAGAGACTGGCAGGATGATGACGAGGTAAGGAGATATCTTGACCGTCTCCTGAACCGTGAGGCCTTTGACCGAGCAGGCCTGATCTACGGTGTGGGGCATGCCGTCTACTCCCTCTCGGATCCCCGCGCTGTGATTCTGAAAGCTTTTGTCGATCAGCTGGCGACGGTCAAGGGGCGGCACCGGGAATTTGAGCTCTACGACCGGGTCGAGCGACTCGCTCCCGCGGTTATTGCCGGCGAGCGCCAGATGTATAAGGGAGTCAGCGTCAACGTGGACTTCTATTCCGGCTTCGTGTACCAGATGCTGGGGCTTCCCAAGGAGCTGTTCACGCCGATTTTTGCCATTGCCCGCATTGTGGGATGGAGCGCGCACCGCATGGAGGAACTGGCGAACAACAGTAAGATCATTCGCCCGGCCTATACCACGGTCATTCCGGACAGGGAATATGTACCCATGGGAAGCCGCTGTAAAAAATAGGAAAACGTCATAAAAAAAGAAAGCGCCGCCGCGGACGCGAATGTCGTTTCCTGCTGCCGGATGTCCGGCAAAGGGGAAATACATTGCCCGCCGTGCGGCGCTTTTTTATAAACGCATCGTTCTGACCGGCAGCAGGGGTGTGCAGATCGACGGCTCTCTGCTGCGGATTGTTCTTAAAGTAGTACATGAATTGACTAAATATTAACAAAACCATATAATTATTTTTGTCTAATCTCTACATGGCGGGAGAATTCTCTTGCCGTTTCATTCGTTTTGATCTCGAAAAATTTCGGAAAAGAAGCAGGGGGAGCCGTGAAATGAGTTATATCATACCCATCGGGCCGTATCATCCGGCGCTGGAGGAGCCTGTTCATGCAAGGCTCGTTGTGGACGGGGAGAGGATCACGGACGCAAGGGTTTTCATCGGCTATAACCATCGGGGCATCGAGAAGCTCGCGCAGGAGCGCAATTTCATTCAGACCATCGTTCTGGTGGAGCGGGTGTGCGGCATCTGCTCTCATTCCCATGCCATGACCTATGCCATGTGCGTCGAAAATATCGCGGGCGTGGAGGTGCCGGTCCGGGGGCAGTATATCCGCGTGATGACCTCGGAGCTGGAACGCATTCATTCCCATCTTCTCTGGCTCGGCATTGCCTGTCATATTGTAGGACATGACAGTCTGTTCATGCAGATATGGAAAGACCGGGAGCGCACCATGGACACGCTGGAGAGGCTGTCGGGCAACCGGGTCAACTACGCCATGAATATCATCGGAGGCGTCCGCCGGGATATAGACGACGCGATGAGAAAAGATATTCTGGAGGCCATGGATGATCTGGAAGAGCGCATGAAGCCGATCACGCATTTCCTCACAACGGACCGGACGCTGGCGCTGCGGACAAAAGGCGTGGGTGTGCTCACGACGGAGGATGCGGAGCGTATCGGGGCGGTGGGACCTCACGCGAGAGCGTCGGGCATTGATATGGATGTTCGGCGGGACGCGCCGTATTCTTCCTATGACAAATTTACCTTTTCCGTGCCGGTGCAGAAGAGCTGCGATGTGTACGCGCGCGTCGTGATCCGTGTTCTGGAGATTTACGAGAGTATCCGCATCATACGGCAGGCGGTCGAAGGACTTCCGGAGGGACCGGTCAATCTGGGCGTCCGTCTTCCCAAGGTGCCGGCCGGCCGCTGCACCCTGCGCTATGAAGCGCCCCGCGGCCATCTGGTCTATCAGGTTTGCACCGACGGCGGGCCGAACAATTACCGTGTCAGCATTCATGTGCCGACGTTCAAGAATGCGCCGACGGTTCCCGTCATGCTCCGGGGCAACACGGTGGCGGACGCCGGACTGATCGTCGCGTCGATTGATCCCTGTTTTTCTTGTATGGACCGCTGATATGCACGAGCTGGCGGCGACCGAAAGCATTCTCGCCATCGCGCTGGAGGCGGGGAAAGAGCATGAGGCAGCGCAGATACAGACCATATGGATTGAGCTTGGCAGGTATTCGGGGCTTCTTCCGGAATATGTGGAGAAATATTTTGCCGTCGCCTCGGCGGGAACAATGGCCGAGGGGGCGGAACTGCGGTTCGAGAGCGAGCCGGTGGAAATTCTGTGCCGGAGCTGCGGAGCAGCGAACGTGCTCGGCGATGAAGACGATCCGCTTTGTCCCCGCTGCGGCTCGGCGGACTTCCGGATGCTGCGGGGCTGGGGAATGCAGGTGAAGCGCATTGAAATCGACGGGGACGGCAAAGAGGCCGGAGACGGGGAGGGGCATGAATAAGAAAATTTCGGCATGGATATCAACATTTGTTTTCTGCTATCTTTTCTGGATGCTGCTCGTGTGGTCCGCAGAGCCGCGGGAGCTGGTTCTCGGAGTGTTGGTGTCTGCCGGCGCGGCGCTGTTCGCCGGACGCTTTTTGATTCACAGCCGCGCCTTTTATCTGTTTCATCCGGTGCGCCTGATTCTTCTTGCCGTTTACGTCGGCGTGATCTTTCTCTGGGAAGTGATCAAGGCAAATATCGCAATGGTGAAGCTGGTGTTTTCTCCAAAGCTCTCCTATCGGGCGGGAATAATCCGCATTCCGGGGAGCGATGATATCCGGAGCGAATACGGGCTCGCGATGGTCAGCAACAGCATCACGCTGACGCCGGGCACGATTACGCTGAATGCCGCCGCCGATGAAGAGGGACACAATTATTATTACGTCCATTGGATCGACGTGGAGACCACGGACCGGAACAGGGCGGGAGAGATGATCAAAGGCAGAATGGAGCGCTGGATCGGGAGGATCTGGAAATGACGACCATACTTCTAATCGGAGCTTTGGGCTATGCGGTTCTGGGGCTGCTGCTTCTCATCCGCATCGCTAAGGGACCTACGGCGGCGGACAGGCTGTGCGCGGCGGATACGCTTGACCTCATCACGGCCACGGCGCTGGTCCTGTATTCCCTGTACTGCGGCAGAGCGATTTATCTTGATATCGCGCTGATCGTGGCGATTCTGGGTTTCATCTCCACGGTATTTATATCCCGCTATCTGGAGGGCAGAGTATGACGACGGTGATCTTGGCAGCGATGGCGGTTTTTCTGGCGGCGGGTTTGTTCTTTGCGCTCGCGGGGACGGTCGGAATCCTGAGAATGCCGGATGTGTACGGGCGTCTTCAGGCATCGACCTGCATTGCCACGCTCAGCACGTTCTGCGCTGCGGCGGCAGGCATACTCTATGCGGTTCATACGGGAATGTCGGCGGGGACGGTGGTGAAGCTCGTCCTCCTCGTGCTGCTGATTCTGTGCACGAACCCGATTGCCAACCATGCACTCTGCAAGGCGGCGTACCGCATCGGCATCCGCCCGGCCCGTGATTTTGTGATCGATGATTACCGAGAGGATTTCGGGGAGCAGGCGTATACAGAGGTGACAGCGGATCTTCCGGATGAACAGTTTGATCGGGCGAACGAGCCGATCCCGGCGGAGGAAGAAGGAGAGATCGTCCCGGAAGGAGGAGAGCAATGAACGGTGTTCTTGTTGCTGTGCTGAATACGCTGGTGATAGCGGGAGCTCTTGTCTCTGCAGTCACGGCGGTTCATGCGCCGCGTCTGATCGGAGCGGTGCTTGCGCTGGCCGCTACGGGTTCCTTTGTCGGTCTGGAGTTTATTCTTCTGCAGGCGCCCGATGTGGCGATCGCCGAGGTCTCGGTGGGGGCTATTCTGTCGACGATTCTGTACATCGTCGCGCTCCGCAAGGTTCGCGAGGTCAATATCCGCGATACGGTCGTCGGAGCGGAAGCTGCGGAAAAAGCAGACGGCCGGAAAGGAATGGAATGAACAGAAAAAAGATTTCTTCTCTTGTTCTTGCGGCTTCACTGGCTGTCATTCTGATATGCGGCGCGGCATCTGCCGTACAGATGGCGTTGGGAGCGCCGACCTATGACGGGTCGGGGACGGATGTGACGGCGCTGTACGAGCATCCTGAGTCCTATGACAACAGCGCCGCCGATGGCGTCGCCGCGGTCATGGTAAATGAAAATATGGAGAAAACAGCTGCGAAGAACGTGGTGTACAGCGTCGTGTTCAACTACCGCGGTTACGATACGCTGGGAGAGAGCTTCATTTTGATCGGAGCCATCGCCGGGACCATGGCGATTCTTCGCAGAGAGAAGAGGGCGCCGAAGCAGGTCGTGGATTATGCGGGAAGAGGCTTCGGTGAGACCGCCGCGCAGGCAAAGACGGATCCCCCGGTTGTTTCCGCAGGGGCAGCGCCCGAAGGAGGCCGCTACCGGCGCAGGCCGCTCATCATGCGGTGCGGCTGTGACTTTCTGCTTCCTCTGGCGGCCGTGTACGGCTGGTATATCGTCCTCCACGGCGCGATCAGTCCGGGGGGCGGCTTTCAGGGCGGCGTGCTGGCGGCCGGCACGGTTCTTCTGGTTTATCTGGCCTACGGCCTTACCGGTGTGCGGCGGGTGTTTCACGGGGGCTTTCTTCACGCCTCCGAGACGCTGGCGGAGATCCTGTATGTGTTTATCGCTTTGATGGGAATCTTCGAGGGGGTAAATTTCTGCTTCAACTTTGTTCTCTCCGGGACGGAGGAGACGGCGATGCTGATGAATGATGCGGTGGGCTATCATGTCATGGCCGGGATCTGCTGTCTGCTCATTCTGATGCTCGAGGCGCTGAACACGGACCGCGCGGAAGAGCAGCAGACAGAGTGAGAGGAGCGGGGGGACATTATGATTCTGATCAACTATATCGCTGCCTTTGCCCTGATTGCGCTCGGCTTCTACTGCATGGCGGTGAAGAAAAATCTGATCAAAATATGTATCGGAATGGGAATCGCGGATTACGGCGCGAATCTTCTCATTGTCTCCGTAGGCTTCCATGACGGAGGAACCGCTCCGATTTTTACGATCGGGGAGCTGACGAGGGCCAGCTTTTTCGTTGACCCGGTGCCGCAGGCGCTGACCCTTACCTCGATTGTGATCGGGGCCTGTACGACGGCGATGACGCTGAGTCTGATTATCCGTCTGAAAGAAAAATACGGGACATTAAATTCGGATGAGATCAGGAGGCTGCGGGGATGATGGAAATGATCTACGGGCAGATCGGAGGCGCGGTCGCGCATTTTCCGATTTTTGCCGTCATATCACTGTTTCTGGGAGCTTTTCTGACGGCGCTTGTCGGGAAGCGGCGCGCGCTTCTTAGAAGAGGCATCGTGTTTGTCTCGTCGCTTGTGTCTCTTGTACTGGTTATTCTGATGATCCCTCCCGTCATGTCGGAGGGCTGGATCATCACGTACTGGATGGGAGGCTGGGAGCCGGTCGGCCAGTGGGCGATCGGCATCGGTCTGGAGGCGGATGCGCTGAGCCTGTTCTTCGCGCTGATCGTCACGGCGGCGGTGTTCACCGCGGCGCTGTATTCCTTTCCGTATATGGCGCAGGATTCTCAGCCGGAGAATTACTATACGTTATATCTGATGCTGGCAGGCTCGCTCCTCGGTCTGGTGCTGAGCGGTGATCTCTTTAATATTTTTGTCATGATCGAAATTATGACCATGACGGCCGTCGCATTGACGGCGTTCCGCGTTGACTATGACGGGGCGCTGGAGGGGGCGATAAAGTATATGATCGTCGGCTCCATCGGCTCCTCGGCGGTGCTGGTGGGGATTGCCATCCTTTATTCCCAGCTCCATACGCTGAATCTGGCGCAGCTTGCGCTCCGGCTTCCGGAGGCGAACAGTCCGGCGACGGCGGCCGCGTTTGCGTTCCTGTTTGTCGGCTTCGGCTCCAAGGCGTTTCTGTTCCCGTTCCATCCTCTGGCGGCGGATGCCCATGCGGTGGCTCCCGCCTCCATTTCCATGATCATTTCGGGCGTGATCACCAAGTGCGGCGTATACGGAATCATCCGTCTGTGCTATGTGCTCTGGCAGAATATGTCCCTGCCGGCGGTTTCGACGGCGGTTACACTGATCGGGGCGGTGAGCTGCTTCATCTGTGTGACCATGGCGTTTAATCAGCACAATTTTAAGCGTTTGCTGGCGTTTCATTCAATTTCGCAGATCGGCTATGTGATTGCGGCTGTCGGCCTTGGATCGTTCTTCGGTCTGGAGGCGGGACTTTTTCATGCCATGAACCACACCATCTTCAAGGGACTGCTGTTCCTTGCGGCGGGCGCGGTGCAGCACGCCGCAGGGACGCTGGATCTCGACCGGCTGGGCGGTCTTGCGCGCAAAATGCCCCGTACGTTTCTGCTGTTTCTGATCGGCGCGGCGGCGATCAGCGGACTGCCGCCGTTCAATGGCTTTGCTTCCAAATGGATGATATATCAGTCGGTGTTTGAGAAAGCGGAGGAATCCGGAAATCCCGTGTTTATTCTTGTTCTTGTCCTCTGTCTGCTCTCCTCGGTGCTCACGCTGGCGTCCTTTGTGAAAGTCACACAGAGCGTCTTTTTCGGACCGTGCAGGCCGGAGTACGCGGAGCTGCGGGACGTGTCCGCAGCCATGCGCGTTCCCATGTGGATTCTGGCAACGCTCTGCGTGATCACGGGACTTTTCCCCGGAGCGGTGAGAAATATTCTGCTCGCGCCCGCTGCGGCGGCTGCCGGCAATCCGGCGGCCTATATTGACGCGGTGTTCGGAGTGGGAACGGCGGCCGGAGCGCATATTCCGGAGGCGGCGAAAGCATCGGAGACGCTGATCGGCTGCTGGGAGCCGCTTTCGTGGCTGTGGCTTTTGCTGACGGTGACCTGTGCGGTCTGCTTTGTGATGGTGCTGGGCGGCCGGCCCTTTGGACGGACCGTGCAGGCAGACGATGCAGAGGAGCGCAGGCAGGCTTCCGAAAAGCTGTTTGCGGGACTTCCGGATCCGAAGTATGAGAGCTTTTTCTCGGGAGAAAAGGCGGAGTTTTCTCATGTCGGCGGATCGGATCTCTTCTGGGGCTTCAAGTACAGCCTGCGCCGCTACTTCTCTTATATGAGACGATGGCACAGCGGCAATGTGAACGATTATACGAGATACGGCATCGCGGCGCTCGCTTTTATGCTCGCCTTTGCGGTGCTGTGCCTCTGATGCCGGACGGGAGATAGCAGTCATGGATTTTCTGATGCTTGCAGTTCAAATTCTTGTTTTCCCCGGTCTCCTGTTTATGACCGCAATGGGAGTGCTCCTTACGGGTCTCGGCGGCAAGCTGGTGGCCCGCCTGCAGAACCGTGTGGGCCCGCCGGTACTTCAGCCGTGGTACGATATCCTGAAATGCTTCGGGAAAGAGATGATCGTGCCGGAGCACGCCGGGAGGGCGGTGTATATCGGTGCGCCGGTGCTGGGCTTTGCCGTACTGTGCACGGCGGGCTTCTTCATCCCGATGGGCGGCAGGGCCGTATTCTCCGGGACGGCGGATGTTATTGTCGTCCTGTATCTCCTGACATTCTGCAGCGTCATGGCAATGGCCGGCGCGGCATCGACGGGCTCCCCTTTTGCCGGGGTGGGCGTTTCGCGCGAGATGGTTGCCATGATCTCCTATGAGCTGCCGTTTGTGCTGATTCTCCTTGCCGTGGGGAAGCTCGCGGGCTCGGATACGGGCGGCGTGACCTTTTCCCTGCAGAGCATTGCGGAGTGGCAGAGGATTCACGGACCGGTGCTGTTTCATTGGAGTATGATTCCCGCGGCGATCGCCATGCTCTTTGTCATCTCCTGTGAGGCAGGGCTCCATCCGTTTGATGTGGCCGAGGCCGAGACGGAGATCTGCGAGGGACTGCTGGCGGAATACAGCGGGCTTCCTCTGGCGTTTTACCGGCTGACGCACTGCGTAAGGCTGTTTATCATGACGGCTCTGTTTGCCGCTCTGTTCCTCGGAGGACTGGCGGCAGGAAACGATGGCCTCGCTGTCCTTTTGCTGGTGGCTGTCTGCATTGTGCTCACGTTCCTATGCATGGCGCTGCCGCACGGAATCTGTGCCCGCCTGCGCGTAGAGCAGCTGTTCCGTTTTTACTGGACCGTTGTGACAGGGCTTGCACTGGTCAGCCTTGTGCTGGTCTGGTTCGGCCTCTGATTCTGACGGAGAGAAAAGAGAGTTAGTGTAAAAAATCATGCTGATGCGCTGATTTTTTACACTGCTATTTGTGCCGAAGCCCAAATAGCCTCTGATCGCAGCCGTAAAACCGCCTGCGCGGATTTTACGGCGCGTGCCTCGCACAAAGTGCTTCGGCATGGTGATTCCTATGTTTCAGAAATGGATTGACAGCAGTATGAAGAAAAGCCCGTGGATCTTTCATATCAATGCGGGCTCGTGCAACGGGTGCGATATCGAGCTGGTTTCTGTTCTCACGCCGCGCTACGACGCGGAGCGCTTCGGATTCCGGCTCACCGGCTCGCCGAGGCAGGCGGATATTGTGGTGGTCAGCGGACCGATCACGATGCAGAGCCGTGAAAGGCTGGTCAGAACGCTGGCACAGGTGCCGGAACCGTTCTGTGTGGTGAGTCTGGGCTCCTGCCCCCGTTCCGGGAATGTATTCAAAGGGAGCTATGCGATCGACGGACCGCTGGAGAAGTGGACGCATGTGGATGTATCGGTGGGCGGCTGCACGCCGAAGCCGGAAGCGATCATTGCGGCGCTGGCACAGGCGGCGGAGCTTCTTGAGAAAAAACGCAGCCGGATGCACGGCTGACGATGGCGGAGGATGTACGCTTATGTTACCTTATTTTGGTGAGGCGATCAGAAATCTGTTCAAAAAACCGGCGACGGAACGATTTCCCGGCAGCGCGGCGCCGAAAGCGGCAGAGTGCTATCGGGGGCGGCTTTCCTATGACCCGACAAAGTGTGTTAACTGCGGAATGTGCATCCGGGTGTGTGCCCCGCAGTGCATGACCCGCACCATCCGGGAGATCGACGGGGAGACGCAGGAGATCACGTTCACCTTTGATATGACAAGCTGCACATTCTGCGGCATGTGTGCGGATTTCTGCTCGCAGCATTCCATTGTTATGACGGATGATTATATGATGGTCAGCAGCGATCCCAAGGACTTTCTCGTGACGGGGAGCTTTCAGAAAAAGAAGCCTGCCGCTCCCAAATTTACGCCGGAGCAGCTTGCTGCGATGAAAGCGGCGGCAGAGGCGAAGAAAAAGGCTGCGGCGGAGAAGCAGGAGGAAAAGGTCTGAATATGCAGAAGACGGAGATTGTGCAGATTACGAAAGAAGAGATCCGGGAAATCGCCGCGAAGATGAGGGGGGAAAACCGTCTCCTCGTTATGATTCACGCGTTTCTTGAAAAAGACGGAACGCCGGTCGTGATGTACGATTACAGCGAGGGACCGACGATTCGTGAATATGAGGTGAGAGGGGAGTCTGTGCTCCCCAGCATTTCCGACATCTACGATCAGGCGGCGGCATGGCCGGAGCGGGAGATCGGCGAGCTGATGGACATTGCATTCGAGGGTCTGGATACCAGCGAGCGCCTCTTTCTTCCCGATAATCTTCTGGACGGAAAGGGACAGATTCTGGTCACGTCGATGGAGGAATTAAAAAAGAAGAACGGCAATCTGTGATCGCACCATAAGTATTTATAAAGGGAGTATTCATAAAAGCAGAAGAAAACCGGCGGCTGTCTGAAAGCGGACAGTCTGCCGGTTTTTCTTCGCTGCGGCTCAGGACGCTGTAGCTGCGTCGGGAGAAGCGTTCTCCGATTTGCCCTCTTCATGGCGGTTCAGAATCTTCATGAATTCTTCGCCGGTGATGGTCTCACGGGAATAGAGATGCTTTGCAAGCTCGTCAAGCTTTGCGCGGTTCCTTGTCAGAAGCTCCGTCGCCTTTCCATGCTGCCGCCGGATCAGCGTCTCGACCTGTCTGTCGACCTCGTTGACGGTTTCCGCGCCGCAGACGAGGGTGGTATCTCCGCCTAGATACTGATTATTCACCGTCTCCAGTGCCATCATGTCGAAGTTTTTGCTCATGCCGTAGCGCGTGATCATGGAGCGGGCGATTCTTGTGGCCTGCTCGATATCGTTGGAGGCTCCGGTGGTAATTGTGCCGAAGACCAGCTCCTCGGCGGCTCTTCCTCCCGTGAGCGTTGCGATCTTGTTTTCCAGCTCCTCCCGGCTCATCAGATAATGGTTGCCCTCATCCACCTGCATGGTATAGCCCAGAGCACCGCTGGTGCGGGGGATGATGGTGATCTTGGTGACGGGGGCCGAGTCGGTTTGCATCGCTGCGACCAGCGCGTGACCGATTTCATGGTAGGCGACCGTCCATTTTTCCTTATCGGTGAGTATCGCATTTTTCTTCTGGTATCCGGCGATGACGACCTCGATGCTGTCTTCCATATCCGCTTCGTTTGCAAAGCGTCTTCCGCTTCGAACGGCGCGCAGGGCAGCCTCGTTGACGATGTTGGCGAGCTCCGCGCCGGACGCGCCGGAGGCCATGCGGGCGACTTTTTCAAAGTCGATGTCGTCAGAGATGCGGATTTTCTTTGCGTGGACTTTCAGGATATCAATCCGTCCCTGCAGATCCGGGAGCTCGACGGGAACCCGGCGGTCGAAGCGGCCCGGACGGGTCAGCGCGGGATCCAGAGATTCCGGACGGTTGGTGGCGGCAAGAATGATCACACCGTTGTTGCTCTCAAAGCCGTCCATTTCTGTCAGAAGCTGGTTCAGCGTCTGTTCACGCTCGTCGTTTCCTCCGAATGCGCCGCCGTCTCTCTTTTTGCCGATGGCGTCGATTTCATCAATGAAGACGATGCAGGGGGCTTTCTCCTTGGCCTGCCGGAACAGGTCGCGGACCTTGGAAGCGCCCATGCCCACGAACATTTCGACAAACTCCGAGCCGGACATGGAAAAGAACGGGACGGCAGCCTCGCCGGCTACGGCCTTGGCCAGCATGGTTTTGCCGGTTCCGGGAGGGCCGACAAGCAGTATGCCCTTGGGCATGCGCGCGCCGATTTCCTGATACTGGGAGGGGTTTTTCAGGTAGTTCACAATTTCCGTCAGGTTTTCCTTGGCCTCCTCCTCACCGGCGACATCCGCAAAGCGGATGCCGTCAGAGGAATGCACATAGATCTTGGCATTGGACTTTCCCATTCCGAACATCAGTGAGTTCGGGCCGCCCTCCCGGCTCATCAGGCGGTTGGAGAGCCAGCGGCCGAGCAGCCAGAAAATAAGGATCGGCAGAATCCATGAGAAGAGAAACGTCACGATCGGCGAGACATCCTCGTATATTTTGCTTGAAAAATGTGCGCCGGAGGCGTACAGCCGCTCGACCAGCTCCGGATCCTCAATGGCGCCGGTGCGGTAGAGGCGGGTGTCATCGGCGTTGGTAAACAGGATTTCATCGCCGTCTATCTGCACGCTTCCGATCTGCCGGTTTTCCGTCATGGACATGAATGTGGCGTAGTCCACATCCTGCACAGTCATTTTGCGGACCCGGGGAAGCATGAACAGATTCATGACAAGAATGAGCATGGCCGCGATTGTTGCATAAAACATGAGTGGTTTTTTCGGTGGCTTTACTTCGTTCATTTTCGTACTCCTTTCTGATGATTGTAGCGCAGTTTTTTCGGAGTTGTGTTTCCAATTTGTGATTTATTTATAAAAAAGAAATGAAATGTGATGACGCAAAGCCCGGAAAACATGCTATGATCTTGCACGTGCCGAACGCAGCGGGTGCGGCACGGGGGTGAATATGACGGAGACAGCGCAGGAAAAGAACGCCATCATAACAGGAACGATCTGGAAGCAGCTTCTGCTGTTTTTCTTTCCGCTTCTGGGAGGAACGTTCTTTCAGATACTTTATAATACGGTCGATGCGATCGTGGTCGGGCGTTTTGTCGGAAAAGAGGCGCTCTCCGCGGTGGGAGGCTCTACCGGGATTCTGATCAGTCTGTTTGTTGGGCTTTTTGTGGGAATTTCCGCCGGCTCATCGGTCGTTGTGGCTCAGTTTGTCGGAGCCGGACGGAGAGAAGAGGTGCACCGGGCCGTGCACACATCAATGGCGCTTGCGCTGATCGGGGGCGTGGTGCTGAATGTGACGCTTCTTCTCTTTTCGGAAACCATGCTCCGCGCCATGGGGACGCCGGAGGACATCGCCGGCCTTTCCCTCCTGTATATGCGGATTTATGCCTGCGGAATGCTCGGCAATATGATCTACAATTTCGGCGCATCCATTCTTCGCGGGGCAGGAAATTCCAAAGCGCCGTTCTGCTTTCTGGTGGCGGGAGCCCTGGCGAACATCATTCTTGATCTGGTGACCGTCATGATTTTCCATATGGGTGTGTGGGGTGTCGCTCTGGCGACGATACTGTCCCAGTATGTGAGCGCCGCGGCAACGCTTTTTTACATGATCCGTTCAAAGGAAATTTACCGTCTGGAGCTGCGCAGAATCCGCGTGGAGAGAGAATATTTCATAAGAATTTTCCGGATCGGCGTTCCGGCGGCGCTGCGGTCGCTGATGTACAGCTTTTCCAATGTTCTGATTCAGCGCTGCATCAACGGATTCGGCACGGATACGGTTGCAGCGTGGACGGTCTGGGAAAGAATCGATGCGATCTACTGGATGATCATCAATTCACTGGGCATTGCAGTCACGACTTTTATCGGACAGAACTACGGGGCGGGAAGATATGACCGGGTCAGAAGATGTGTGAGAGAGGGGATGGTGATCTCCGCAGGCTTTACATTTTTCATGATTGCCGTATTTCTGACGCAGAAAGAACCGTTTCTCCACCTGTTTACCGGCGATCCCGCCGTCATGGAGATCGGGAGAGAGGTCATTGAATTCATGGCGCCGATGCTGATCGCGTACATCAGCATTGAGATTCTGTCCAGCTCGCTGCAGGGGATGGGCGCGGTGGTCATACCGACGATCATTACCATAGGGGGCGTCTGCCTGCTGCGTATCGTCTGGATTTACACCGTGGTGCCGCGATGGCAGGGGCTTCACACCATTTTGTACAGCTATCCGTTCTCATGGCTGGTCTCGTCGGCTGCGTTCTGGATCTATTATGAATATTTTGTGAGGAAAAAAAGGATTTACAGCGCCCGTGGATGAAATCAATGAATGTGATTTCCGGTATTCGGCCCTTTTTCACCGATTCCTCCTTTTTATCTGGCTTGTTTTGATTACTGTCCGGGAACAGCAGAACCGCCGGAGGCAGCCGCTGCTGCAGCTGCGGCCGCCTGAACGGCGGCAGCGGCGTTATAGGCCTCTGCGGCGGTCTGCACCTGCTGCTGCGCGGCGGAGATCGCAGCGGCGTCCCCTCCCTGCTGCGCGGCGACCAGCGCAGACTGTGCCTGAGCGAGCGCATCCGCCGCGGCCTGAAGTCGGGCGTTGGCATCGCCTATGGAGGCTGCCAGATGTCGCTGGCTGAGCTCCTGCTGCTGCTGTGCGGCGGTGGCCTGCCCCTCGGGGGTCGCCATAAAGGCCGCTGTATGCTCACAGCGCTGCCCGACGGACTCGGGCGGGACGCTGAGAACGCCCTGCACGGCGAAAGGACAGCCGTCGGCCGCGGGGAGACCGGAATATTCGCAGATCATTCCCTGATAGTGAATGTTGCATGTCTGTGTGGGCAGAGTGTCCTTGTCAAAATATTCCTGTCCGAGCGTAGCGTCGCACAGGCCGGCCACGGGGAGAAGCCCCGAGGCGGTGCAGATGGTCTGCCGCACAATGCCCTCCGGCATCGCAAACTGCCGCGCGGGTAATTCTGCGTGAATCTGTGCCATGCAGTTTTTCCAGATCGTCTGGGCAAGCGCCTTTTCAGTGGAGGAGCTGAGCTTGGTGTTGTCGTCAAAGCCGGCCCAGCAGGAGGCGGTATAATAATCGGTGTAGCCGCAGAACCATACGTCATTGTAGTCGGAGGTGGTTCCGGTCTTGCCCGCGATGGCGGTCGTCCCGAAATTGACGCGGGTTCCGGTACCTTTTGTGACGACGTCCTCCATGGCGGAGGTGAGGAGCCATGCCGTTGTCTCCTTAAGAACGCGGCGGGTCTCGCCCTCCGTATTGTCAAGAATCACCTTGCCGTCGTGATCCGTGATTTTTATGTAGAGCTTCGGCTTGATATATATGCCGCCGTTTGCGATGGTGGCGTAGGCGCCGTTCAGCTCGATATTCTTTACGCCGTTCGTGATGCCGCCGAGGGAGAGCGACAGATTGTTGTCCGAATAATACACGCCGTTGATGGTTTCACCCTCTACGAGCGTGGTGATGCCTAAGTTTTTGAGATAGTCGATGCCGAGCTGCGGCGTGATCTCCTTGAGCGTTTTGACGGCGACGATGTTCATGGAATTCTGGATTCCGACGCGAAGAGAGGAAAGTCCGCGGTAGGCTTCGCCGTACCAGTTGCGCACCGGCGTTCCGTTGTCGTAGGAAAACGGCGCGTCGTCCTGCGTAGTGGCCAGCGTCATGCCGGCGCTGTCGAGAGCGGGGGCATAGGTGGAGACTACCTTGAACGTAGAACCGGGCTGCCGCATCGTGTCGGTCGCGCGGTTCAGGGTGCGGTTGGCCAGCTTCGCGCCGCGCCCGCCGACCATGGCGACGACGGCTCCGGTGTGCTGGTCTTCGATGGTCAGAGAAATCTGCGGCTGGGGCGTGAGAGATCGGGATTCGCCCTGCACCTCGCCGTCCCCGACAACGGCCTCGCGGAACTGTGCGGCGGCCTCGTCGGCGGAGCTTTCATCAGGGAAAAGGAGGCTTCGGCTGATGTTGTTCTGCCGGAGCCAGTCCTCGAACATTTCCGAACTGTAATTGGTGATCTCGCCGTCTGCAGACCGGACGGTGAGCTGATAGCTCATGAGATAACGGGTGCCCTCGGGGTAATTTTCCGGATTGGAGGTCACTTCATCGCAGATTGCCTGTATGGCGGGATCCTGCGTGGAGTAGATGTTGAGTCCTCCGGAATAGAGGAGTGTATAAGCCTGCGTTTCGGTATAGCCCGCCGCCATCAGATCCTCCAGAATCTGGTTGGTCAAGGCGTCGACAAAGTAGGAGTTCACCTCGGTGTCATCCGTCTCGACGTCGACGATCTGAATGCGGTCGTATACGTTGTCATCCGAGGCCTTGCGGTATTCTTCGTCGGTGATGAAGCCGAGCTTCAGCATGCTGCCGAGAACCATTGCGCGCCGTTCGGCGTTTTTTTCAGGGTAGACAATCGGATCGTAGCGGGTGGGGTTCTGCGTGATGCCGGCAATGACGGCGGATTCCGAAAGAGAAAGCTCGCTGACGGATTTGCCGAAATACCGGAGAGAGGCAGCCTGAATGCCGAGCGTGCTGTGCCCTAAGTTGATGGTGTTCATATAATTGAGCAGAATATCGGCCTTGCTCATCTTTTTCTCAAGCTCGATGGCAAGATACTGCTCCTGAATCTTGCGGCGGACGCTCTCCGCAAAGGTTTCGCTCGTCCAGCTGGTGAACACGTTGTTTTTGAGAAGCTGCTGCGTGATTGTGGAGGCTCCCTCGGAAAAATTCCCGGAGGTCAGTCCCTTGACGCCGGCGCGGAGAATGCCCTGAATGTCGACGCCGCGGTGTTCATAGAAGCGTTCATCCTCGATGGCGACAAAGGCATTGCACAGATCCTTGGGAACCATATCCATGGTGACGGGAATGCGGTTCGAGTCGGTGGAGACCAGCTTGGCGGTCTGATTGCCCTCGCTGTCATAGACAAAGGTGGAAAAGCCGCTGGGCGTCACGTCGATATTGCCGATGTCCGGAGCGGTGTCGATAATGGCCCGGAAAGCGCCAACGCCGATGGCGAGAACCATGACGGCGGCCGCTCCGAGGCTGATGAGGAGGAGCTGCACCACGCTGAGCGCTATCTTACGGGAACGCTTGCGGGAGCGGGAGGCCAGCTCCTTTTTTGTTTTCTCGATACTCGATTTGCCGTAGTTCATATATACTGTGGTTATATCCTTTCGGAAACGAAGATTCGGTTCGTTTGGTGCAAATATGTACAGCTCATTATATCATAAAACAGCAGAGGAAAATGTATGGCGGAAAAACAGGACGGGGCGCTGCGGGAGGAGCAGCGCAGAGACTATCGGACAATCGGCGCGGAAGGAACGGGGGCGTATGCGGAAAAAAAGTCCCGTTTTCTGGCCAGAGCCCTGCATGTGAGCTGCGAAGAGGAGGTGTCTGTCGCGCTCGCAGAGGAGAAGAAACGCTATTATGATGCAAAGCATCACTGCTCGGCATGGATCACCGGCACGGGCGGGGCACCCCGCACCGAGCGCGCGTCAGACGACGGGGAGCCCTCCGGGACAGCGGGGAACCCGATGCTCGAACTCCTGAAAGGAAACGATCTGACGGACTGCATGGTGATTGTGACGCGCTATTTCGGAGGGACGCTCCTTGGAACCGGCGGGCTGATGCGCGCCTATACCGCGGCGGCAAAGGCGGCTCTTGCGCAGGCGCAGATTGTCAGAATGTGCGCCTGCGATGTGCTCGGGCTCCGTATCGGCTACCGCCAGCTTGACCGCATCCTTTTCTGGCTGTCGCGGGAGAGGCTGTCTTTTGAGGAGCCGGTGTATGCCGAGCAGATATCGCTGCGCCTTACCGTTCCCTGTGCCGAAACGGAGAAACGGAGAAGAGAGCTGGAGGAGCTCACCGCGGGAAAGGCGGAGATTGCGGTGGAGGAAAGCGGCTTTTTTTCCATTGACAATGAATTTTCCGTGGGGTAAGGTAAGTTGAAAATTGCGTTTGTGCGGAGAGATGCAGAACGCGGGCCGGAAGCGTGAAAGGAGGTGGTTTTTATGGAAAGTACGGGCATGCACAGCAGCGATAACCCTCTGCCGCGATTGTGCCGCAGCATGAAAACCACATCAGAGAGAGGAGCGCTTCCATGGAGGAAGAGAAAAACACGCCCGAGGAGCTGAGAGAGCTTCTCGACAGCAAGCAGTACACAAGGCTTCGTCAGACTCTGGAGGACATGAACGATGCGGATATTGCGGCGATCATGGACGAGATGGAGGACGAGGATTCGCTTAAGATGTTCCGTCTGCTGCCCAAGGATATGGCGGCGGACGTGTTTGCCCAGCTTCAGCTGGAGGGGCAGCAGTATATTATCACGGCGCTGTCGGAGAAAGAGGCGTCCAGCGTCATAGACAATCTGATGGCCGACGACGCGACGGATCTTCTGGAGGAAATGCCGGCCAACGTCGTGAAGCGGATTCTGAGCAACGCCAAGCCGGAGACCCGCGCGGATATCAATCGCCTGATGCGTTATCCGGAGTATTCGGCCGGCAGCATCATGACGGTCGAATATGTGGACCTCAAAGAGGAAATGACGGTAGAGGATGCGATCGGCCGCATCCGCAGGATCGGGCTCGACTCGGAGACCGTCAATATCTGCTATGTTCTTGACAAGCAGCGCGTGCTCTGCGGCACGGTCGCGCTGCGTTACCTTCTGATCCGCGACAAGGATGATCTGATCGGCGATTTCATGAACGAAAACGTGATCAGCATCAATACGATGACCGATCAGGAAGAAGCGGCGCAAGTATTCAAGAAGTACGATTTCACCGCGATGCCGGTTGTGGACAATGAAAGGCGGATGGTTGGCATCATCACGATCGACGACGTCGTCGACATCATCGACGAGGAGGCGACGGAAGATATTGAGAAGATGGCCGCGATCATTCCGACCGAGAAGCCGTATTTCCGCGTGAGCGTCTGGGAAACCTACGCAAAGCGGATGCCGTGGCTCCTGTTCCTCATGATTTCCGCGACTTTTACGGGGCAGATCATCACGCGCTATGAGAGTGCGCTCGCTTCGTACGTGATTCTGACGGCTTATATTCCGATGCTGATGGATTCCGGCGGAAATGCAGGCTCGCAGGCGAGCGTCTCCATCATCCGCGGAATGTCTCTGCATGAAATCGAGTTCAAGAATTTCTTCCGCGTGCTGTGGAAAGAGTCGCGGGTAGCGCTGATGTGCGGCGCGTCCATGGCGGCGGTCAACTTTCTGAAGCTCCTCGCGGTGGACCGGATCGGCGTGGAGCTGGCGGCGATTGTCTGCGTCACGCTGGTGTTTGTTATTTTTGTAGCCAAGAGCATCGGCTGCATGCTCCCCATGCTGGCGAAACGGATCGGCTTCGACCCGGCGGTCATGGCAAGTCCTCTGCTGACGACGATCGTGGATGCAGTTTCTCTGACGATTTATTTCACCATCGCTACGCACGTTCTGCATATTGCGGTGTAGCGTTCGCTCAGTATTCCGGAAGCCGGATGAATTCCGGAGCGGGAAGAGCGCACAGCACGGTGTATGTTCTGCTTTTCCAGTGAAAGCGGCAGAGGAGACAGCAGTCGTCGGCAATCAGCGCGATATGGACGCCCTCTTCCGCCGGTTCGAGCGGTATGCGGAAGAACTGTCCTTTCCGGATGCGGAGCCTCGCCTCCTCGTAAAAATGAGAGACCATAGCGGCGGGAGAGGAAAAGCAGCTCTTTTTGATGTGCCAGAGATTCCGCATATGGATTTCCTCCGCGAAAGCCGTGATACAGACCGGAGGGCGGTAATTTGTGACGGCTGGAGGGAAGACCGGCGTCTTGTCTGCCTGCGGGCTGCACTCGGCGCTGAAATCACGGACGGCGTCGTCCAGCCGGCGGACGGCTCCGTTCTGTGCATCACGGGCCGCCTTTCGCAGGATGACGTGAAAGACGGGGTGCATCACATAGCGGGCCAGATCGGCGCCGATCGGTCTGCGGGTTTCTGCTCTTTCGTACATGGCAGCTCTCCTTTTCATCATGGATCAGCAAGCGATGGGTTTATATTGAGATACGCTACATTGAATCAGTTTTGCGTATATCAGAGCGGTGCAAGATGCGGAATGTGAAACGTTTCAGGATGATTCTGCCATTTATCATACGCACTGACCGCAATTTGTGCAATAAAAAATCAAAAAATCGGCAAAAATAATTGATTTTTACCTCATATTCACCGATTCTGGACCTCGGCTGTTTAACCAATATACGGGAAATGTTCCCGAAAACACATCTTGTTGATCTCCCTGAGCACAGGGCGATGCAGGAGGGTGGAAAAGCAGCGATGGATATGTATTTTTCGGAAATCATGGATCGGTGGCTTCTGTTTATTCAGACAAGGGTATCCGGGTCGACCTACTATGAGTATCACAGTGTGGTCATGCGGTATTTTTATCGCGCCATGGGGCCGCTTCCGCTCTCGGAGCTGGACGAAGCGGCGCTCATCCGTGCGCTTGATGCCCTTGCAAAAGAGCATGGTGAGCCCGGACTTTCCCCCTCTACACTGGGGCATATCGTGACCATACTCCGGCAGATTCTGCATTTTATGAAAGAAGAGAATATCGCGGATATCCCGTTGCATTACCGCGTGCACGGGGCGCACAGATCCCGGGGACGCTGCTTTGAAGCCCGGCATGTCGCGTCGATCGTCGCATTCTGCGAGGCGTCAGGAAGAGCCCGCGAATACGGCGTGGTGCTTTCGCTGTATCTGGGCCTGCGGATAGGCGAGCTCTGCGCGCTTCAGTGGAGCGATATCAGCCTCTGCCGCGGAAGCCTTTATGTCTGCAAGACCGTGAAGCGCGTGCCGGCGGATGCAGACTGCCGCAGGGCGCGCTGTGTGATCGGCCCGCCGAAGACCGAGAGCTCTTACCGGGAGGTTCCGCTGCCGGATTTCATCTGGGCGCAGCTGCGGATACTGCATGAAACGGTGCGGAGCGATGCCGCATATTTTCTGAACGGGCGCACGGACCGCTTTGTCTTTCCCCGCAGCTATGAGCAGAGCTTCAAGACATGGCTTGTAAAATGCGGGATCCCGGATATCAATGTCCATTCCATGCGGCACAGCTTTGCGACGAACTGCCTGATGACGGGCTGCGATCTCAAGACGCTGAGCGAGCTGCTCGGGCATTCAAATCCCACCGTCACCCTGAATATGTATGTGCATTCCTCCATGGAGGAAAAGAGGCAGGCTGTCAACCGCCTGCGAAAGCATAAAACAAGTGCGGAAGAAAGCAAACGGCAGGCGCATCCGGCCGGAATAAACGCGAGAAACCGCAGAAATACAGGGAAAAATAAGAATAGAGCTGTTCGCAAAACTGATTCATTCCCGTATATTTCGTTTTCTGACGCCTCGGTACGCAGGCGGTTATCCCGCCTGTCTCTATATTACATGCGCTTCGGGGCGCGCTGAATGGCAAAACGTGCTCATCCTGTTACATATCCTGCGGTCTTTTGTTTTCCGGATATTTCCGCGGAAAGCGGAGGCGCGCCGGGAACGAAGAGGCGGGAGCGCTTCGCGCTATGGTATAAGTCCGCCTGCCGGAGAACTTGCCGCCGGACGGTGCGCTGTGCTACAATGCGGGTCAGAACATATGTTTGCTTTTGCCCGCCGTTGAACATCGGGCGGGTAGGCGGCACGACTTCTGCGGTCGGTTCCGGCAGGAAAAGGGGCGGCGCATGACGGGAGAAAAAAAGAGTAAAAAAGGAACAGCGGGGGCGATTGCGCCGGACACGCCGCTCGCAGAGCTGAAAGGCGTCGGCGCAAGGACGGCGGAGCTTTTTGCCTCCGGCGGCTGGAACACGGCGGGTGAGTTGCTCCGCCATTATCCGCGAAGCTACGATTTTTTTGAAGATCCGAAACCCCTTTCGGAATGTGTGACCGGACAACTCTGCGCGGTGAAGCTGACGATACGGCAGGGCGGCTCGAGCTTTCATGCAGGGGGGCGTTCGGTGTGTTATTTCCGGGCGGGGGACGGAGAGGAGGAAATCCGTCTCAGTTATTTCAACCAGCCGTATCTTCGCAGGACGCTTTCAGCCGGCATGATCCGCATCTTCCGCGGCATTCTGAAGCAGAGCCGGAACGGGAACCGATACATGGAGCAGCCGCAGATTTACAGGCCGGAGGACTATGTGGCGCTCTCCGGATCCATGCAGCCCCGCTACGGTCTTGTGCAGGGATTGAAGAACGGACAGATCATGCGCGCGGTCTCCCGCATTCTGGAACGGATCGGGGAGGAGGGTTGGGAGGCGGATTATCTTTCGGAGGAGGAGCGGACGCGGCTTGCGCTCATGGAGGAGACGGAGGCGCTCCGGGCCATTCATTTTCCTGTGGCGGCTGCGGAGGCCGCCGCGGCGCACAGACGGCTCGCGTTCGATGAATTTTTCTTTTTTCTTCTTGCGGTTTACGGGGCGCGCGGACAGCGGGAGGAGCTCGCGAACCGCCGGCCGATGCTCGAAACGGCGGAGCCGGAGCGCCTCATCGAGCGGCTTCCCTATGCGCTGACGGCGGGGCAGAGGCAGGCGTGGCGGGAGATCCGTGACGATCTGTGCGGCGGTCATGTCATGAACCGGCTGCTGCAGGGGGACGTCGGCTCGGGAAAGACGATTCTTGCGTTCCTTGCGCTTCTCCTTACGGCTTCAAACGGCAGGCAGGGGGCACTTATGGTTCCCACGGAGGTGCTCGCACGGCAGCATATGCGCGGCATGGAGGCCATGGCGGAGGCATACGGCATTCCGTTTCATCCGGTGCTCCTTACGGGCTCTGTCAAGGGGACGGCCCGCCGCCGGGCCTATGAGGACATCGCGTCGGGTGCGGCGGGTGTGATTGTCGGGACACATGCGCTGATACAGGAAAAGCTGGTTTACCGGGACCTTGGTCTGGTGGTGACGGATGAGCAGCACCGCTTCGGCGTGCGGCAGCGGGAGAATCTTGCGGGAAAAGGGGAGGAGGTTCCCATTCTTGTGATGAGCGCGACGCCCATTCCCCGCACGCTGGCTCTTATTCTGTACGGCGATCTGCGGGTGTCCGTGCTCCGCGAGAAGCCGGACGGGCGTCTCCCGGTTAAAAACTCGGTGGTGGATGAACGCTGGCGGGGAAAGGCGTACCGCTTCATCGCCGCGCAGGTAAGAGAGGGGAGGCAGGCCTACGTGATCTGCCCGGCCATCGAGGCGGGAGAACTGGATCACGTCGCGAATGTGGAGGACTATGCGCCGGCGCTGCGAGAGGCGCTGCCTGAGGAAATTTCCGTCGGGTCGCTGCACGGAAAGATGAAGCCGTTGGAGAAAGAGCGGATCATGGAGGATTTTGCGGAGCAGCGAATCGATGTCCTCGTTTCCACGACGGTTGTGGAGGTTGGAGTCAATGTGCCGAACGCGACGGTGATGCTGGTGGAAAATGCGGAGCGCTTCGGCCTCTCGCAGCTCCATCAGCTCCGGGGCCGCGTCGGGCGGGGGGCAGAGCAGTCCTACTGCATTTTTCTGTACAGCGGCACGGGGGAAAAGCCGAAGCGCCTCGAAATTCTGGAGCATTCTACCGACGGCTTTTATATTGCGGAGGAGGATCTGCGGCTGCGCGGCCCCGGGGATGTCTTCGGCATCCGGCAAAGCGGCGAGCTGGGCTTCGAGAGCGCCGATATTTATGCGGATCAGGATGTTCTCAGGCAGGCGGCCGAGCTGGCCGAGGCGGTTCTTGGAGCCGATCCGGAGCTGAAAGAGGAGAAAAACACCGGGATCCGGCGGCGTCTCCTGCGCGATCGGGCGAAATCCATTGACTTTCGGAGTATCTGACGGCATACTGATATTTGTATTTTTATGCGGAAATTACAGGAGATCAGCTTATGGCACGAGTACAGGTCATTACGGACAGCAACAGCGGTATTACGCAGAAGCAGGCCGAAGAGCTTGGTATCCGCGTGGTTCCCATGCCGTTTATGTTTGGCAGGGACGATACCACATATTATGAAGATATCAATCTGAGCAGGGCCGAATTTTTTGAGCGGCTTGAGACGGAGGAGCAGATCATGACCAGCCAGCCGGCGCCGAATGAGGTGCTTAAGGTCTGGGACGCGGCGCTTGAGGAGTGCGACGAGGTTGTCTATATTCCGATGAGCTCGGGGCTCTCCGGCTCCTGCCAGAGCGCGCGCATGCTCTCGAGCGATTACGACGGCAAAGTACAGGTGGTCAATAATCAGCGTATTTCCGTCACGCAGAAAGCCTCGGTGTTCGATGCGATGCAGCTTGCCGCGATGGGAAAGAGAGCGGCTGAGATACGGCAGATTCTGGAGGATGTCCGCTTTGACAGCAGTATCTATATTATGCTGGACACGCTGAAATACCTGAAAAAAGGAGGCCGGATCACACCAGCGGCCGCGGCGATCGGCTCGCTTCTGCGGATCCGCCCGGTACTGCAGATCAAGGGGGAACGTCTTGACGCGTTTTCCAAGGCGAGGACGACAGCGCAGGGCAGGAGTACCATGCTGAGCGCAATGAAGAACGATATCGAGAAGCTGTACGGCGGCACTGCGGAGGAGACGGTGCATCTGTACGCGGTGCATGCCAATGTGCCTGAGCTCGAGGAGGAATGGGCGGCGCAGGTGCAGGAGTTTTTCCCGAATTTCCACGTCGAAAAGGATGCGCTTTCGCTCAGCGTAAGCTGCCACATCGGCCCCGGCGCACTGGCGATAGCATGTTCTAAAAAGCTTGAAATCTGACGGACAGACGGGGGTGGATTTTGGCAGCAAAGGTTGACAGCAGTTATAACGCAGAAAGCATTAAGGTGCTGGAGGGACTGGAAGCCGTCCGCATGCGTCCCGGGATGTATATCGGCAGCACCTCGACGCGCGGACTCAATCATCTGATCTATGAGATCGTGGATAATTCCGTTGATGAACATCTGGCCGGGTACTGTGACACAATACGCGTCACGCTCGAGAAGGACGGCTCCTGCACGGTGGAGGACAACGGGCGCGGCATTCCGGTCGGCATGCATGAAAAAGGCGTAAGTGCGGAGCGCATTGTGCTGACGACGCTCCACGCGGGCGGAAAATTCGACAATAAATCCTATAAAACGAGCGGCGGACTCCATGGCGTCGGCTCTTCGGTCGTCAATGCGCTGTCTGCGTATCTGACCATAACGGTTTGCAGCGGCGGCTTTGTCTATCGCGACTGCTATGAACGCGGCGTTCCGACGCAGGAGCTGACGGATGGATTGCTTCCGATCATCGGGAAGACCAGAGAGACCGGGACGACGATCAATTTCCTCCCCGACGCGGATATTTTCGAGAAGACGCGCTTTAAGGAGGACGATATCAAGAGCCATCTCCACGAGACGGCATATCTGAACCCGAATCTGACCATCGTGTATGCCGACCGGCGTGAGGGCACGGAGGAGGAGCTGAGCTTCCACGAGCCGGAGGGAATCAGCGGCTTTGTCCGGGAGATCAACAAGAACAACGAAGCAGTGACTGATGTCATTTATTTCCGGGGCGAGAGTGAGGACATTCAGGTTGAGGTGGCGCTCCAGTACGTCAATGAGTTTCATGAGGAGGTGCTGGGCTTCTGCAACGACATCTATAATGCCGAAGGCGGATCGCATCTGACCGGCTTCAAGACCCAGTTTACGCAGGTGATCAACAACTATGCCCGGGAACTGAACATACTCAAGGACAAGGACGCGAACTTTACCGGGACCGATATCCGCAACGGCATGACGGCGGTTGTCTCGATTAAACATCCCGATCCCCGCTTCGAGGGACAGACCAAGACCAAACTTGACAATCAGGATGCGGCGCGCGTGGTCTCCAAGGTGACGGGGGACGAGATCGTCCGCTACTTCGACCGGAATCTAGACACGCTGCGGGCAATCATCGGCTGCGCGGAAAAAGCGGCAAAGATCCGGAAAAATGAGGAAAAGGCAAGGACAAACCTTCTGACAAAGCAGAAGTTCTCCTTTGATTCCAACGGAAAGCTGGCGAACTGTGAGAGCCGCGATCCGTCAAAATGTGAAATCTTCATCGTGGAGGGAGATTCGGCCGGCGGGAGCGCCAAGACGGCAAGAGACCGCATGTATCAGGCGATTCTGCCGATACGGGGCAAGATTCTCAACGTCGAAAAGGCCAGTATTGACAAGGTGCTCGCCAATGCCGAAATCAAGACCATGATCAATGCGTTCGGCTGCGGCTTTTCGGAGGGCTACGGGAACGATTTCGACATCAGCAGGCTCCGCTACGACAAAATCATCATTATGGCGGATGCTGATGTGGACGGCGCCCATATTTCCACGCTTCTGATGACTCTTTTTTACCGCTTCATGCCGGAGCTGATTTTCGAGGGACATGTTTACGTTGCGATGCCTCCTCTCTACAAGGTCATGCCGCAGGGCAAGGGGAAAGAGGAATATCTCTACGACGATGAGGCTCTCGAGAAATACCGGGCGGCCCATAAGGACAGCCGCTTCACGCTGCAGCGCTACAAGGGGCTGGGCGAGATGGATGCGGAGCAGCTCTGGGAGACGACGCTTGATCCCGAGCGCCGCTGCATGCGCCGGATTGAAATTGACGACGCCCGCATGGCCTCGGAGATGACGGAGCTTCTCATGGGAAATGATGTTCCGCCGAGAAAGAAATTCATTCACAGTCACGCGACAGACGCGGCCGTGGACGCATAAAGAGTTGGAGTAGACAGATCGATGCCGGTTAAAGAACGAATTATCCGAAGCGAGTATTCGGAGCTGATGCAGAAATCCTATATTGATTATGCCATGAGCGTCATCGTGGCAAGGGCTCTCCCGGATATCCGGGACGGATTGAAACCTGTGCAGCGGCGCACACTGTATGACATGAGCGAGCTGGGAATACGCTCGGACAAGCCATACCGCAAGAGCGCCCGTATTGTCGGCGACACCATGGGTAAATATCATCCGCACGGCGACAGCTCGATCTACGACTGTCTGGTCGTGATGGCGCAGGATTTCAAAAAGGGTCTCCCTCTGGTTGACGGGCACGGTAATTTCGGCAACATCGAGGGCGACGGGGCGGCCGCGATGCGCTACACGGAGGCACGCCTGCAGAAGATCACCGAAGAAGCGTTTCTCGCGGATCTCGACAAGGATGTCGTAGACTTTGTCCCGAATTTCGATGAGACGGAAAAAGAACCGTCCGTCCTGCCGGTCCGGATTCCGAATTTTCTGGTCAACGGCTCCGAGGGCATTGCGGTCGGCATGGCGACCAGTACGCCGCCCCATAATCTCGGGGAGGTGATCGATGCGGAAAACGCGTATCTGGAGAACCCGGATATCACGACCGCCGAACTGATGAAGTACATCAAGGGGCCGGACTTTCCCACCGGCGGCATCATCGTCAACGAGGATGATCTGGCGGAAATTTATGAGACCGGGACGGGGAAGATACGAGTTCGCGGCCGCGTGACGGAGGAAAAGGGAAAGAACGGCCATATCCGGCTTGTGATTACGGAGATTCCCTATCCCATGGTCGGGGCCGGAATCGGCAAATTCCTGCAGGATGTGGCGGAGCTATCGGAGAGCAGGGTGACCGGCGATATCATCGATATCACGAACCAGTCCTCCAAGGAGGGCATACGCATCGTCATCGAGCTCAAAAAGGACACGGATGTGGAGAACTTCAAGAATCTTCTCTACACCAAGACCCGGCTGGAGGATACGTTCGGCGTCAATATGCTGGCGATTCACAGGGGCCGGCCGGAGACGATGAACCTGCGATCGATTCTGCAGGCCTCCGTCGAGTTTCAGTTTGAGACGCAGAGGCGTAAATATACGAATCTGCTTGAGAGAGAGCAGAAGAAGCGTGAGATTCAGGAGGGCCTCATCAAGGCCTGCAATGTGATCGATCTGATCATTGAGATTCTGCGTGGCTCCAAGGATCGTCCGATGGCAAAGCGCTGCCTTACACTGGGCGAGACGGAGGGCGTCGCGTTCAAGTCAAAGGAATCAAGGGTCATGGCGCAGCAGCTTCTGTTTACAGAGGCACAGGCGGACGCCATCCTCGATATGCGCCTTTACAAGCTGATCGGCCTCGAACTGAACGCACTGATCGAGGAGCATGAGCAGACGGTGGCGAATATTTACCGCTACGAGGATATTCTGGAGCAGCGGGAATCCATGACCATGGTAATTCAGAAAGAGCTCGCGCAGCTTCGCAGAGCCTATGCCCGGGAGCGCCGCACGGAGATTACGCAGAAAACACAGGCTGTATTTGTGAAAAAGGAGCAGCCGGCGGAGGATGTGTGGTTTCTGATGGACCGCTTCGGCTATGCCAGAACCGTGGATACGGGGACCTATGAGAGAAACCGCGAGACGATCGAGGCGGAGAACCGCTGCTGCTTCCGCTGCCGGAGCGATGGAAGAATCTGTCTGTTTACGGAGGACGGTCAGCTTCACACGGCCAAGGTCTGTGATCTTCCGCTCGGAAAGCTGCGCGATAAAGGCGTTCCGATTGACAATGTCAGTAATTTTGATTCCTCTAAAGAGCAGCTTGTCTTTGTGACAGGGCAGTCGGAGATGAACCTGTACCGCCTGATTTTTGTGACGAGACAGGCCATGGTCAAGATCGTTCCGGGAGGAGAGTTCGACGTCCGCAGAATGACGGTGGCGGCCACCAATCTGCGGGAGGGAGACCGCGTCGCAAGAATCGAGATTTATTCGAATCAGCAGAATATCGTTCTTCAGACGGAGAAAGGGCTTTTCCTGAAATTCCCTGTGGAGCAGATCCCGGAGAAGAAAAAGGGCGCCGTCGGCGCGCGCGGTATGAAGCTCGGCGACGGGGACGAGATCGAGGCCGTGTATTTTACCAATAATCTGGAAAGCTCTGTGATCCGGTACAGGGAGAGAGAACTGGCGCTGAATCATCTGAAGCTGGCGTCAAGAGACGGAAAGGGAACAAAGGTGCGGGCATGAGAGTAATTGCGGGCTCTGCGCGGAGCATACCGCTGATTTCGCCGGAGGGCGAGGAGATCACACGGCCGACGCAGGATCGGATCAAGGAGACGCTGTTCAATATCATTCAGCTCGAGGTTCCGGGCGCGGTGTTCGCCGATCTGTGCGCGGGGAGCGGCGGCATCGGAATCGAAGCGCTGAGCCGCGGCGCGAAGCACTGCTATTTTGTGGAAAACAACCGGGAGGCGGCAGCCTGTATTCAAGCCAATCTTCACAAGACGAAATTTGAAGACCGGGCGACGCTGATGAAGCAGGATGTACTGAATTCCATCGGAAATATTCATGAAAAGGCAGTCGATGTGATCTATCTCGATCCGCCCTATGTCTCGGACATCACGCGGCGGGCGCTGGGGCCTCTTTCCGGCGCCTCCTATGTCACGGAGGACACGCTCATCATCGTGGAGGCCGCGCTGGATGCGGATTTCTCCTACGTCGGGGAGCTTGGCCTCTCGGTGGTCCGTGAAAAAAAATACAAGACGAACCAACATGTGTTTATCCGGAAGCAGTGGTAAGCGGCATGAAAGGAGAGGCACGATGAAAGCGGCAATTTATCCCGGCAGCTTTGATCCGGTGACGTTCGGCCACATTGATATCATCCGCAGGGCGGCGGACATGTTTGACGAGCTGATCGTCAGCGTGCTTGACAACACGGCCAAGACTCCGTTGTTTTCCGTGGAGGAACGTGTTAAAATGCTACGGGATGTGACGAAAGATATTCCCAATGTCGCGGTGGAATCCTTTCAGGGACTTCTTGTCGATTACGCGCGGGAAAAAGATGTTCACGTGAGCGTCCGCGGGCTTCGGGCCGTAACGGATTTTGAATACGAGCTCCAGATCGCGCAGACGAACCGTCTCCTTTCAAAGGGGAGGCTGGATACGATTTTTCTTACAACCAGTCTGGAATATGCGTATCTGAGTTCCTCGAGCGTCAAGGAAATCGCTTCTTTCGGCGGTGATATCGGTCCCTGTGTCCCTCCGGAGATTGCGGAGAGGGTCTACGCCAGATATCGGTCCGGATCGGTCCGGCCGGAGATGGAGGAGCAGCATGGCTAACAAAATCGAACGTCAGATAGATGAGATCATTGCCTATGTGGATCAAGCAAAGTATGTGACCTTTTCCTCAGCGGAGATACGGGTCAACCGGGAGGAGCTTCTCGACATGCTTCAGGATCTGAGAGATTCCACGCCGGAGGAGCTGGCCAAGTATCAGCGTGTCGTCAACGACCGGGATAAGATCATGGACGAGGCGCAGCGCCGGGCGCAGCAGCTCATTGACGAGGCGCAGGCGCGCACCAATCAGATGGTGACGGATCAGGAGGTCATGAAGCAGGCTTACGCCAGAGCGAACCAGATCATGGCGCAGGCGGCGCAGAATGCGCAGGAGACGACGGATCAGGCGATCATCGACGCGAACAACTATCGCCTTGCGGCGGTACAGTATATGGACAATATGCTCTCCACGCTTGAACAGCAGACAAAGCGGTGTCAGGAGCAGACCAACGCGGCCTACGGACAGTTCTCCCGGATGGTGGAGCAGTATGTGGAGCAGCTTGCAGGAAACCGCGAGGCGCTCCGCCCCGAGGAGCAGCAGCTTACCGGCGCCATCAGCCTTGGCGAGAACGGAGACGGCAGGGAGTCGGGGATTGCCGAGACAGCAACCGGTTCCATCCCGCAGAGCGATAATCCGCTCGGGAGAGCCGGTGGCTTTAGCACGACAGCTTCGCTGAATCTGGATGGGGTCGGCCGGTGACCGCTGCCGGAGAGGAAAGAATGAAAGACAGGAGCTTCAAAGAGACCGATTCCGTTCGGGAACCGGTCTTTCTTTATGAGTGTTATGAAGAGCTGCAGGCCGTGTTGTTTGATCTGGACGGCACACTGGTCGATTCCATGTGGATGTGGCGGGCGATCGATATCGAGTATCTGGCCCGCTACGATGTCGTGATGCCCGACGGACTGCAGGAGGAGCTCGGCGGCCGGAGCATGCGCGAGACGGCGGTGTATTTTCGTGAGCGCTTCGGCATTCCGGACGAGGAAGAAATCATGATGGCGGACTGGAACGACATGGCGCGCCGCAAATATGCGGAGGAGGTCCCGCTGAAACCGTATGCGCTGGACTTTCTGCAATGGTGCAGAAGCAGTGGCCTGCGTCTGGGCATCGCGACGAGCAATTCGCGGGAGCTCACGGAGACGGTGCTGTCCGCCCACGGAATTGCAGATCATTTTGACACGGTGGTGACGGGAGACGAGGCGCTGCGGGGCAAGCCTGCGCCGGATATCTATCTCACAGCGGCGAAGCGGCTCGGGGTATCTCCGGAGCGCTGCATGGTTTTTGAGGATGTGCCGGACGGGATCCGTGCGGGCAAGGCGGCCGGCATGTATGTCACGGCGGTGGAGGATCTTTTTTCCGCCGGACAGAGAGCGGAAAAGCAGCAGCTCGCCGATTGTTACATCAGGGACTATCGGGAGCTGCTGGGCGGCGCAATTAGGGAGGAATCAGAGGGACAATGAGAGGAATAAAAAAGGGAAGCACGGGCTACATCCGTATGCGAAGAAACCGGATGCATCATCTTACGCTGCTTCTCCTTGCCGCGGATCTCATCATGTTTTTCACGGCGCAGGTTTATTTTGGGAGCAATCGGAACCTGTTCAGCATCTTTGCCGCTCTGATCTGTCTTCCGATTGCGAAATGCGGCGTCTCCGCGATTGTTCTCTTCCGGGCCCGCGGGTGCTCTGCCGGCGCGGAAGAGCAGATACGCAGACATGTCGGAGCGCTCGACCATCTGTATGAGCTCTATCTGACAAGCTACAGCCGGAATTTCCAGATTAGTCATGCGGCGTTCGCCTGTAAGAATATTGTCGCCTTTACGGAAACGCGGGACTGCGACGGACCGGCGGCGGAAAAGCATATCCGCGATATGCTGGAGAACAACGGGATGCGCGGTTACAGTGTGAAGCTTTTTTTCAGCCTCGACCGTTACCTTGACAGACTGGATTCTCTGAATCGTCTTGCGGAGCAGACAGAAAAAGAAGATTTGCGGAATGTCCGCGAGCTGCTGCTTGTGCTCTCGATCTGAGAACGCCGAATGCGCCGCATGCAGCGGCGCATTACCTGATGAATTAAAGAAGAACGGCGATGAAAAAAATGATTGTTTCGGCCCCCGAGCAGGGGCAGCGCTTTGACAAATATCTTCGGAGAAAGCTGCCTGCGGCTCCGAGCTCTTTCATCTATAAAATGCTCCGCAAAAAAAACATCACCCTGAACGGCAGCAGGGCGGAGGGCGGCGAAAACGTCCGCGCGGGAGACGAGGTGGTCTTTTTCCTCTCGGATGAAACCTATGCCAAGTTTTCGGGCACGGGGGAGGATGCGGCCTGCGGTGCGGTTTACCGGGCGGCCTATGCGCAGATCGGCGCCCTGTACCGCCGTTCGCCCGTCATCTATGAGGACGCCCACATTCTTCTTGCGGATAAAAAGCCGGGCATTCTCTCCCAGAAAGCGAGGCCGGAGGATATCTCGATGAACGAATGGTTCGTGGGCTGTCTTCTTGCGCGCGGGGAGGCGACGGAGACGTCTCTTGAGGAGTTTACGCCATCTGTCTGCAACCGTCTTGACCGCAATACGGGAGGAATCCTGATCTGCGCCAAGACGCTGGCGGGGAGCCGCGCGGTGTCGGAGCTTCTGCGGACGCGGTCGCTCCGGAAATTCTACCGCATGGTCGTTCGGGGACACATGCAGGGGAATGGAAGAATCACCGGCTATATCAGAAAAGATCCGCGTACCAATCAGGTCGAGGTCTTGCCGAAGGCGGCGGAGAACGCGCCGTATTCGGAGACGCGCTATCGCGCTCTCAAGTATGGAAAAAACGCGACGCTGCTGGAATGTGAGCTGGTGACGGGAAAAACGCATCAGCTCCGGGCGCATCTTGCGCACAGAGGAAATCCGATCGGAGGCGACCCGAAGTACGGCGATACCCGGTGGAATGACGAGCTGCGGTCAAGATACGGCGTGCGGCATCAGCTTCTGTACGCATGCCGGATTGAATTTCCCCTGATGGAGGGGGAGCTTGTCGCGCTGTCCCGCCGCAGCTTTTTGGTTCCGGTACCGGCAGTTTATGGACGGATTATCGCGGAGGACGCAGATGGGAACATGGAATTCCAGAGGCCTTAGAGGCTCCACTCTTGAGGAGCTGATCAACAGGACAAATGAAAAATACCGTGAGCAGCACCTCGCGCTGATACAGAAAGTGCCGACGCCGATCACGCCGATCAATATTGACAGGGAGAGCAGGCACATCACACTGGCATATTTTGATCAGAAAAGCACGGTGGATTACATCGGCGTCATTCAGGGGATTCCGGTCTGCTTCGATGCCAAGGAGTCCAAAACGCTCACATTCAGTCTTCAGAACATCCATGAACATCAGGTCGATTTCATGCGGGAATTTGAGAGGCAGGAGGGGATTGCCTTTTTCCTGATTTCCTTTACGGGAAAGGAAATCTATTATTATATGCCGTTCCGTCTCTTCCTCCCGTTCTGGGAACGGACCGAACAGGGAGGGAGGAAGAGCTTCCGCTTTGATGAGCTGGATCAGACGTGGATTCTCCCCAAGAAGAGCGGCGTGCTGGTGCCGTATCTGGAGATGATCAATAAGGACCTGACAGAAAGATAGATGCTGCGCAGCGGGACGGCATGAGAGGCGACGCGGCGCGTCAGAAATTCCGGTGCTGCTTTTGATACTGCTCATAGAGCAGGGGATTGACATTCAGCACGGAATCCTTTTCCGCCACGCGCTTTGTGACAAGCCGGGGCCTTGCGGGGGCGGTGGACTCGCGGATGATGAGATCCGGGCGCATCATGCTGCGGCTGAGCGCAACCTGCTCGATCAGCGCATGAAGAACAAAGAAGCCGCTTTTGCCGAGCTCAAGGCGGTCCTGCCGGATGGTTGTGAGCGGCGGACTCAGATGCGCGGCAAAGGGAAGATCGTCGAAGCCGACGACGCTGATGTCTTCGGGAACAGAGAGCCCTGCGGTGCGCACGGATTCGATGACGCCGACGGCGATGGTGTCGCTGCCGCACAGGATCGCCGTCGCACCCAGATCGAGAAAGCCGGGAACGTGATATTTTGCGGCGTCTGCGACGAAATAGCCGTATACGGCCATGTTGGGATCGACCGGCAGATGATGCTTTGCCATACCGTTCAGATAGGCGAGCATGCGCTGATCGGAGATCATGGAGCCCCGGGAGCCGTTTAAGAATGCGATTTTTTCATGTCCCAGCCGGATGAGGTGATCAAGCGCGGCATTGATGGCCTCCTCGCTGTCCGTACCGATGGAGCCGACGTCATGGTTGGCCGGAATGAAATTGTCAAGAAGCACGGTGGGGACAGAGGTGCCGGTAAGCTGCTCCATCCACGGGTCGTCCGAGGAGAAGCCGAGGATAAACGAGCCGCTGTAATTCTTTTCCAGCATAAAATTGTCGTATTTGTTCATTTCCTGAAAGACGTGATTCACAGGAAGCATGTCAACCTCCCAGTGATCCCGGTAGGAAGCCTGACGGAAGCCGAGCACGATTTCATAGCCGAACTGATCCGCGTCGGAAAATTCCATGTTCTCAATAAAAAGGCAGAGCCGCCGGTTTTCTTCCTTTCTTGCGCGGCGGTTGATGTAGCCAAGCTCAACGGCAGTGTCCAGAACGGATTGACGCAGGGCTTCGCTGATATCTTTGCCCCCGTTCAGCCCCTTTGACACCGTACTGACCGATATTCCAAGCCTGTCGGCAATATCCCTGATGGTAGCCATTCTATATTCTCCTGTCCGTATTCCGGACGTCTGTCGCTGTGTTTTTCTATAAATGATTATGCTTATTATATGGTGCGGAAAAGCATTTCACAAGCGAGACGAAAATTTTCGAAATTATTTAGTTCTTCTTTCTGAAAAAGAACACATAAAATTGTGCAGGATAACGAAAATATGATGATTTTCAAAGAACAATATTGACATAGGAGCCGAGGCTGCGATACCTTATAGGTGCCGGAGCGAAAATTATCGAAAATATATCCGGTGATACAGTTTTACAGGTGAGAAACGAAGGGAGAGACCTATTATGAAGAACAAGGCATTGACGGCCGCACTCAGTTCGGCAGTGGCAGTGACGCTCCTTGCGGGCTGCGGAAGCGGCACGGCATCCGGAACGGGGCAGGAGGCGACCGCGGATACCGCAGCCGCGGAAGAGACGGCGGAGGCGGAAACCGAAGAGGACGCGCCGCAGGAGGAGATCGATTACGGCACCGGAGAGATCAAGGTCTGGGTCGCAGACAATGCTGTTGATTTTACCAATCAGCAGATCAAGGCGTTTCAGGAGGCCAATCCGGATTTCTCGGGCTACAGCATGGTGGTCGAGGCGACCGGCGAGGGCGATGCCGCCGGCAATATGATCACGGACGTCGAGGCTGGTGCGGACATTTATGTCTTTGCACAGGATCAGATCGCCCGTCTCGTTTCCGCGGGAGCACTCGAAGAGGTTGCTCCGGAGAACGTGGAGGCGGTCAAGGCGGCCAATGATGCCGGCGCGGTTGCTGCGGCGACGGTCGGAGATATCCTCTATGCCTATCCGCTGACCTCGGACAACGGTTATTTCATGTATTACGACAAGAGCGTCGTCAAGGATCCCTCTGATCTGGACGCCATTCTTGCGGACTGCGAGGCTGCCGGCAAATCGTTCTATATGGAGATTAACTCCGGCTGGTATCAGACGGCTTTCTTCTTCGGAACCGGCTGCACACTCAGCTATGAGACGGACAATGACGGTAATTTCACTGCGGCGAATGTGGACTATGCCTCGGATGCCGGTGTAGTGGCGCTCAAGGAGATGATTCATCTGAACAATTCTCCCGCCTTTGTAAACGGTTCCTCCGTCGGTGCGGCGGACGCGGCAAAGATGGCGGCCATCGTGGATGGTACATGGGATGCGCAGGCGGCCAAGGATGCGCTGGGCGACAACTATGCCTGCGCAAAGCTTCCGTCTTTCAAGGGGGCGGACGGCAAGACCTATCAGCTCTCCGGTTTCTCGGGCTATAAGCTTCTCGGCGTGAAGCCGCAGGAGGACGAGGGCAAGCTCATGGTCTGTGATGCTCTGGCGCAGTTCCTCTCGGGCGGCGAGGTGCAGCTCGCGAGATATGAGTCTGTCGGCTGGGGACCGTCGAATCTCGAGGTGCAGAAGTCTGAGAAGGTTATGGCGGATGAGGCTCTGACCGCGTTGAACGAGCAGATGCTGAACGACGTTCCGCAGGGACAGTATCCCGGCGATTACTGGACGCTGGCAACCGGTCTCGGCGACAGCGTGATCAACGGAGAAATCTCGGATAAAACGAGCGATGCCGATCTTCTCGCAAAGCTGCAGGAGTTTCAGGATACCTGCATTTCCTACGCGAAATAATCGGATGTAAACAGCAGACGGGCCGGCAGAAATGGTTTTGCCGGCCCGTTTTCTCCAAAGAGCAGTTTTCAGGAGGGGACGGAGGTAGATATGGCAGGGACTGCTGACGGGACAGCAAAGAAAAAGAGCGCGTTTGCCGGAGCGTTGTCAGCTTTTTCGGCAGATATAAAGGAGATCGGAACGACATTCGCGGAGGGGGATTGGAAGACGAGAGTATCCTATCTCATCATGGGCTTCGGCCCGATACTCCGCGGTCTGTACGCAAAGGGATGGGCTCTTTTTCTGTCAGAAATTTTATTCATCTGGTACATGATCAGCTTCGGAGGTCAGTATATCTCCAAGTTTGCAACGCTGGGAACCATCGAAACGCAGAAGATCCGCCGCAAGACGGTATACGGCGACAACAGCTTTCTAATTCTTCTGTTCGGAATCCTGACGATCGTCGTGATCGCTGCATTTATTTATCTGTGGCGGCTGAATGTACGGGAGAACAAGAAAGAGCAGGACAGACTCCGCGCCGGCAAAGCGCTGGAAACAAACCAGAAATTCCTGTTTTCTCTTCTCGATGAGAATTTTGACAAGACACTGCTTGCCATCCCGGTGCTCGGCATTTTCATCTTTACGGTGCTGCCCATTATTTTCATGATCTGCGTTGCGTTCACCAATTATGACGATAAGCATCAGGCGCCGACGCACCTGTTTACATGGGTCGGTCTGGAAAACTTCCGGAATCTCTTTTCTTTCGGGACGAGCGGCTTCGGCAAAACGTTCCTGATGGTGCTGATTTGGACACTGGCATGGGCGTTCTTTGCAACCTTTATCGACTATTTCCTCGGACTTGCCGTGGCGATGCTGATCAATAAGAAAGGGATACGCTTTAAGAAGCTGTGGCGCACCATATTGGTGCTGACCATTGCGGTGCCGCAGTTTGTCTCACTTCTTTATATCATGCGTATGTTTGCCGCCGACGGACTTGTGAACAGCTATCTTCTGAAGTGGGGGCTCATCCGCACGGCCATTCCGTTCTGGACAGATCCGGCGCTTGCCAAGATCATGATTATTCTTATCAACATCTGGGTCGGTATCCCGTATCTGATGCTGATCGCGACCGGGCTTCTGATGAATATTCCGGAGGATCTCTACGAAAGCGCAAGCATCGACGGGGCAAACGGCTGGCAGATGTTCTGGAGTATCACGCTGCCGTACATGCTGTTTGTGACAGGACCGTTCCTGCTCACGCAGTTTACCGCCAACCTGAATAATTTCAACGTGATCTACCTGCTGACGCAGGGCAAGCCGCTGTCCACCAATCTGGCGGGCAACGCCGGGCACACCGATCTTCTGGTCACATGGCTCTACAAGATGACGGTCAACGATACCAACTATAAGATGGCGGCGGTCATCGGCATCATGGTATTCGTTGTCACGGCGGTGATTTCTCTCGTGGTATATAATATGCTGCCGTCAGTCAGAGATGAGGAGGGCTTCCAGTGATGAATGAGAAAAAATATTCTTCCATGTCGGTAAGGCGCGCGATCGGGAATGCCGTCACCTACGCGGTTCTGATTCTGGTGAGCATCATCTGGCTGTTTCCTTTCTTCGGCCTCCTTATGACCAGCTTCCGATCCTATGAGAGTGAGTACGGCGGAATGATAGGCTATGTGATCCCGAAGCGTTTCTCTCTGGATAATTACCGTTTCCTCTTTTCCGGGGAGAACAATTATCTCCGCTGGTACGGAAATACGGTGCTGATCGCTCTTGTAGTTTCTGTGCTGCAGACGCTGATGGTTCTGTGTGTGGCGTATGCACTGTCCCGGATGCGCTTCCGCGGCAGAAAGCTCCTCATGCGGTTTTGGCTGATTCTCGGTATGTTCCCGGGCTTTCTCACGATGATCTGCATGTACTTCCTGCTTAAGCAGTTCGGCCTTACGCAGGCCGGCGCGGTGCCGGGCCTGATTCTTGTCTATGTGGCGAGCTCCGGTATGGGTTACTATGTCTGCAAAGGGTATTTTGACACGATTCCGAAAGCGCTTGACGAGGCGGCCCGTATCGATGGCGCGACGAGAGCCCGGATCTTTGTGCAGATGATCATCCCGCTCTCCAAGCCGATTGTCATTTACACCGCGCTGACGGCGTTCATGGCGCCGTGGTGTGATTATATCTTCGCCTCCTATGTGGCGTTCGGCAACGACAAGAGTTATAATGTCGCGGTCGCCATGACGCGCTGGGTATGGACCAACGACTATCAGGGCTACTTTACCCGTTTCTGTGCGGGAGGCATTCTCGTCGCCATTCCCGTCACCATTCTCTTCATGTGCCTCCAGCGGTATTATGTCGAGGGAGTTACCGGCGGCGCGGTCAAGGGCTGATCGATACATGGAAACAAACTTTTTCTCCCGGGGGACTTTGGCGCCTCCGGGAGTTTTTTGAACTGGCCGTCGCGCTGCCGCCGGCGCAGGACGCCTGCGGCGCGTGCCTCGCTGTGGGTGCTTCGGCATGGAGATTATGATGCGGAAAAAACGATGGGCTTCCTTTCTTATAACGCTGCTTCTTGCAGGATTTGCGGGGAGTGCCGCCGGCTGCGGCGCAGGAGCCGGAATCGCGGCGCCGCGCGAAGCAGGGGAGAGCGAAACCGGCATCGGACAGATGGCGGCTCTGACCGAGCGGCTGCCGCTTCTGCCGCCCGTGGGAAACTGCCGGACAACGTATGAAATTTTTGTCTATTCTTTCTGCGACAGCGACGGAGACGGGATCGGCGATCTGCAGGGAGTCATTTCCCGGCTTGATTATATTGCGGACATGGGCTTTGACCAGATCTGGCTCATGCCGATCTGCCCCTCGCCCAGCTATCATAAGTATGATGTGACGGACTACTTTGCCGTCGATCCGCAGTACGGAACGCTGGAGGATTTTGACGAGCTGATCCGGGAAGCAGGAAAACGGGACATTCGTGTGCTTACGGATCTTGTTCTGAATCATACCTCAACGGAGCATCCGTGGTTCCGGGAGGCGGCGGATTATCTCCGGGCGCTTCCGGAGGGAGAGGAGCCCTCCGCCGAAGATTGTCCTGCGCTTGACTGCTATCAGTTTTCTGCGGAAAAGCAGGCGGGATACGAGCCGCTTGGGGATACGGGCTTCTACTATGAGGCGAGATTCTGGTCGGGGATGCCGGATCTGAATCTGGACAGCAGCCGCGTCCGGGAGGGAATCGCCGAGGTTCTGCGTTTCTGGCTGGAACGCGGCGCGGCGGGCTTCCGGCTGGATGCCTGCACGTCCTACTACGCAGACGATATCGCCCGCAATGTCGCTTTCCTCTCATGGCTGAAGCAGACGGCGGAGGGGATCCGGCCGGACTGCTATTTCGTCGGCGAGGCATGGGCGAATCAGCAGGTGTATGCCCGCTATTACGAGAGCGGAATCGATTCGTTCTTTGATTTCGCATTCGCGGATGCGGAGGGACTGCTGGCGAGGACGGCAAAATCAAAGTACAGTGCCCTGCAGTTTGCGGAGGCCATGGAGGAGGAGCAGACCCTTTACGGGACATATTCCGAGAGCTATGTCAATGCGCCGTTCTATACGAATCACGATATGAACCGGAGCGCCGGATATTATGCGGGAGACGACGGTGCGTGCGCGAAATTCGCCGGTGGGCTGAATCTGATGATGGGAGGGAACGCATTCGTCTACTACGGCGAGGAGCTCGGAATGAAAGGCTCCGGCAGAGACGAGAACAGGCGCGCCCCGATGTACTGGTCGGAGGATCCGGACGCGGAGGGAATGACGGACGGGCCGCCGGAGATGGAGAGTATATCAATGAAGTTTCCGCCCATGCAGGAGCAGAGTGGGGATCCGGCCTCTATCCTGCGATATTTCCGGACGGCGGTTCACATCCGCCGGAGTTTTCCCGCCATTGCAGGGGGAACGGTCCGGGTCATCCGGGAGCTCTCGGATGAGGACAGCTGCGCCCTGCTGCGGGAGCTCCCGGGAGGGGAGAGCGTCCTGCTCGTCTATCACACGGCGGAGGAGACGCGCCGCATGGAGCTGGGAACTGTCTGCCCGGAATACCGCTCGCTCGGCGCGGTGCTGTGCGTCGCGGAGGAGCCCGTGCTTTTGGAGGGCGATGTGCTGACACTGCCCGGCAGAAGCATCGTCGTGCTGACCGCGGGCGGCGGGGGCGGTCAGCCCTGATCGCAGCCGCAAAGCCGCCTGCGCGGATCTTTCAGCAAAAGAAAAATGCTGTCAGGCAGAGGGACGCCATGAGACGCGAAGCGGCTCGGCGCCCTGCGCGTCGGCACAGGGCGCCGGCGGCGCGTGCCTCGCTAAAAACGTTTCGGCATGGAGGATTAAGGCGGATTAAGGCGGGAATATTGCGGAAATGGGAGCGGCATTGACAGGTCGCTCCTTTTTCTGTATACTCACAGATAGTTTAGCGTGATAATGAGTTATCACATCACAGCAATAAAGTGTTGAAAATAAAGTGCACTCGATAACGCATCAGAGAGGACGCGGAATGAACAGACAGGAAGAGGAACGCGCTCTGCTCCACACACCGGAGGGAGTCCGCGACGTATACGGAAAGGAATGGAAAGAGAAGCGGGCGGTCATGTCCCGCATTCTTCGGGAGATGACCCTGTACGGCTATGAGGAGCTTCAGACGCCCTCCTTTGAATTTTCCGATGTGTTTTCCCGCGAGATCGGAACGACGCCGTCCCGGGAGCTGTACCGCTTTTTTGACCGGGAGGGAGAGACGCTCTCGCTCCGGCCGGATTTCACTCCCTCCTGCGCCCGCTGCGCCGCCAAATACTATATGGAAGAAAGCGGTCCGATCCGCTTCTGTTATCAGGGCTCGGCCTTTCTCAACCGCTCAAGTCTTCAGGGGAAGCTCCGGGAATCCACGCAGACCGGCGTCGAGCTCATCGGCGACGGCTCGGTCTTTGCGGACGCCGAGGCCATCGCTCTCCTGATTCACGCGCTGCAAAGCGCGGGGCTCCGTAATTTTTGTGTGAGCATCGGCAATGCGGATTATTTCCGGGGGGTCTGGGAGGCGGCCGGTCTTGACGGGACGACGGAAGCGGCTCTCCGTGAGCTGATTTCAGGGAAGAATTTTTTTGCGGCGGAAAAGCTGCTGGAGGAGGCGGGCGTCGCCGGGGAGGAGAGGGAGCGGCTGCTCAGGGGATCGGACTTCATCGGCACGGCAGAGACGCTGGATGAGGCCGCGGCGAGCGCCGATAATCCTCGGTCGCAGCGGGCCGTCGAACGGCTCCGCGCGGTCTGCCGGGTTTTGCGGGAGTACGGCTTTGACGAAGAGCTTCGCTTTGATCTGTCCATGCTCAGCAATTACAATTACTATACCGGCATCATTTTCCGCGGCTTCACCTACGGCGTGGGAGATGCCGTCGCCTCCGGCGGCCGCTACGATACGCTGCTCGCGCGCTTTGGCAAGGCTGCGCCGGCAATCGGCTTCATGATCCCGGTCGACACGCTGCTCGAGGCGCTGCGGAGACAGAGGATTTCCGTGCCGGTCCCGGGAGAGGCGGTTCGTCTCCTCTATACGGAGGAAACGTTTTCCGAGAAGCTCCGGGAAGCGGAGAAGCTGAGGGCCGGAGGACAGCCGGTGGTTCTGGAGCCGGCGCACTGAGAGGCGCCGCACATGGCTCTGCCGGCAGGAGGAAAGAAGCGGATGGAAAGAACACAGGAAGAAAAATATCTCACGATTGCGCTGACCAAGGGGAGACTTGCGGACCGGACGCTCGCGCTGTTTGAAAAGATCGGAATTTCGATGGAGGAGATGAAAGACGGCAGCCGGAAGCTGATCTTTGAGAACAGGGAGCAGCGTCTGCGCTTTTTCCTCGCCAAGGGGCCGGATGTCCCGACCTATGTGGAGCTGGGGGCGGCGGACATCGGCGTCGTCGGCTCGGATATCATCATGGAGGAAAAGCGTCGGGTCTACGAGGTTCTTGACCTCGGCTTCGGGCGTTGTACCATGTGCGTATGCGGGCCGGAGGAGGCGAGGGAGAAGCTGCGGCATCACGAAATGATCCGCGTTGCGAGCAAATATCCGAACATTGCGCGCGAATACTTCTATAATGAAAAGCAGCAGACCGTGGATATCATCAAGCTGAACGGTTCTGTGGAGCTGGGGCCTATTGTCGGTCTGTCGGATGTGATCGTGGACATCGTGGAGACCGGCTCGACGCTCCGGGAGAACGGGCTGGGGGTTCTCGAGGAAGTCTGTCCTCTCTCCGCCCGCATGATCGTCAATCAGGTTTCTATGCAGATGGAAAACGTGAGGATCCGCGGACTCATCGCGATGCTGCGGGCTGCACAGAGCGCATCGGCGAATCTGAAATTCGCCTCGCGGAAAAGAGGGAAAGCATGAGAATCGTGACGCTGACCGGGGAAGAGCAGGGGAAAGCCATGGATGCGCTGCTCCGGAGAAATCCGGTCAATTACGGAGAATACGAGGAGACGGTCCGGGAGATCACAGACAGAGTCCGCAGAGAGGGTGATGCGGCGGTGTTCCGCTATGAGGAGCAGTTTGACCGGTGCCGCCTCTCGAAAGAGACGCTCCGCGTCAGCCGGAGAGAAATCGAGGAGGCTTATGCGGCGCTTGACCCTGCCTTTATCGGCGTCATGCGCAGAGCTGCGGAAAACATCCGCCGCTATCATGAAAAGCAGAGGCAGGAGAGCTGGATCTCCACTTCGGAGGACGGAGTTATTCTGGGGCAGAAGATCACGCCGATCGGAGTTTCGGGCTGCTATGTGCCGGGCGGACGGGCGGCATATCCCTCCAGCGTTCTCATGAATGTGATACCGGCAAAGGTGGCCGGCGTCAGGCGTATTCTCGTCTGCACGCCTCCCAATCCGGAGGGCAGGGTTCCGACAGGAACGGTGGTGGCGGCTGATATCGCGGGCGCGGATGAAATTTATAAAATCGGCGGGGCACAGGCCATCGCCGCGATGGCCTTTGGCACGGAGACGATTCCGAGGGCGGATAAGATCACGGGCCCCGGAAATATTTTCGTCGCGCTGGCTAAAAAGGCCTGCTTCGGCTATGTGGGCATCGATTCGGTTGCGGGGCCGAGTGAAATTCTCGTCATTGCGGACGAGACGGCGAATCCCCGCTATGTCGCGGCGGATCTCCTGTCGCAGGCGGAGCACGACCCGATGGCGAGCGCCATTCTCCTGACCGTCAGCCGGGAGCTGGCGGAGGCGGTCTCGCGGGAGATCGACGCGTTTCTCCCGGAGCTTGACCGGGCGGACATCATTCGCGAGTCGCTCGAACGCTACGGCTGCCTCTTTGTCGGAAAGGACATGGAACAGCTCATCGAGGCGGCCAACGCCATCGCCTCCGAGCATGTGGAGATCATGACGGCGGAGCCTTTTGCCGTTATGACGAAGCTGCGCAACGCCGGCGCGATTTTCCTCGGGAGCTTCAGCTCGGAGCCTCTGGGGGATTATTATGCGGGTCCCAACCACATTCTTCCCACCAACGGAACGGCCCGTTTCTTTTCTCCGCTCGGCGTGGAGCAGTTTGTGAAACGGAGCAGCATCATTTCCTATTCCCGCGAGGCGCTCGAACGGGTGCATGAGGACATTGAGCTCTTTGCCGAAAACGAGGGATTGACGGCGCATGCAAATTCCATTAAAGTCAGGTTCGCAGAGGATGCTGCGGACGCCGCAGAGCAGGGAGGCGGAACATGCGTACAGCGGAAGTGACCCGGATCACCGGGGAAACGGACATTGCCATGAAGTTGGGGCTCGATGGCTCCGGCAGAGCGGACATTTCAACCGGCATCGGCTTTTTTGATCATATGCTGGACGCCTTTGCCAGACACGGCCTGTTTGACCTCGAGCTTCGGGTCCGGGGCGATCTCGCGGTGGACGGGCATCACACAGTGGAGGACACCGGAATCGTGCTCGGAGAGGCGATCCGTCAGGCGGCGGGAGATAAAAAGGGGATTCGACGCTACGGCTGTTTCATTTTGCCGATGGATGAGGCGCTGATCTGCTGTGCCGTGGATCTGTGCGGCCGGCCGTTCTATGTGTGTGACGCGAAGCTCCCCTCTGAGCGTGTCGGGGACTTTGAGACGGAGCTTGTGAACGAGTTCTTTTATTCCGTCTCGTACGCCGCGGGCATGAATCTTCATATCCGCATGCTCTCGGGCAGCAATACGCATCATATCATCGAGGCGATGTTCAAGTGCTTTGCCAAGGCGCTGGATATGGCGACCGCGGGGGAGCCTCGCATCGACGGCGTGCTTAGCACCAAGGGAGTTCTCTGAGGGTTCTTTTTGAGTTTTCAAGCTTGAGATTCTTAAGCGGCGGACGGCCCGGGCGGAGTATGAACCGGCAGGAGAGGCGCAGCGGACATGATAAAGAAAAACTGTAAAAAATTCATTCCCTGTATTTTTCTGTATCAGGGCAGAGCGGTCAGAGGCCTCCGGGACAACACGACGGTGTCCGGGGACCCGGTGGAGCTGGCAAGACGGTACGATGGGGAGAGTATTGATGCGCTTCTTGTGTTTGACCGTTCCGCGGACGACAGCGACGCGGAGCATGACGCGGCGCTGGAGATGATCCGGAGCATCGCCGCGGCGGTCCGGGTTCCGGTCATCGGGGCGGGACATATAAAGCGCATGGAGGATGTCAAAAAGCTTCTCTATGCGGGATGCTCCATGGCGGCGCTCAATTATTCCAAGGAGTCTAATATCGCGCTGACCTGCGAGGTCTCGGAAAAATTCGGGAAGAACCGCATCGCGGCCTGCTACCGTCTCACGGACGACGTTCTTTCCCGCCGTGAGCTGATTGTACAGTATGTGCAGGAGATGATACTCATTGAGGAGAACGGCATACGGGATGCTCTGAATTTCCGGGATATTCCGACGATCATATGTATTCCCGAGGTGTCTCTTGACAAAATTCTGGAGCTTCTGTCCTACGAGAGCATCGACGGAATTACCGGCAATGCGGTGAACGACAATGCCGCACAGCTCGGGGATATCAAGAAGCTCTGCGAGGAGAACGGGATTGCGGTCGACCGGCGCAGGGCGAATTTTGCGTGGGCAGAGCTCAAGACCAGGCAGGACGGCCTGATTCCGGTCGTCGTGCAGGAGGCGGCGACGGACGAGGTGCTGATGGTGGCCTATATGAATAAGGAGGCGTATGCGCAGACCGTCGAGACCGGACGCATGACCTACTATTCCCGGAGCCGCAGTGCGCTGTGGGTCAAGGGGGAAACCAGCGGGCACTTCCAGTATCTTCGTTCCCTCTATGCGGACTGTGATATGGATACGCTTCTGGCCCGGGTCGATCAGATCGGACCGGCCTGCCATACCGGCGCCCATTCCTGCTTTTTCCGGCAGAATCTTCAGATCGGGGAAGTGCGCGGGAGCACCGGGAATGTTCTTGATGAGGTCTATCAGACGATTCTGGACCGCAGGAGCAATCCGAAAGAGGGCTCCTACACCAATTATCTGTTTGACAAGGGCATTGACAAGCAGCTCAAAAAGCTGGGGGAAGAGGCGGCGGAAATTATCATCGCCGCCAAAAATCCGGAAAAAACCGAGCTGGTCTATGAGATGGCGGATTATCTGTATCACATGATGGTCGTCATGGCGGAAAAAGGAATCGAATGGAACGATATCACACAGGAGCTTGCCCGGCGGGAGCAGAAGCCGTGAAAATTCTGGTTTCCGGGTGGGGCGAGCAGAATTTCGGCTTTCTTCTGGAGGACGGCAGACTGCGGGAGGTGTTCCCGGCCGATCGGAACGGGGATGCTCTCTGCGTGGGAGACATTATTCTGGGGAGAATTACGGCGGTGGTTCCCTCGCTGCGCGCCTGTTTCATTTCCCTTATTTCGGGAACAGAGCGCGAGGAAAAAGCGGGAGGTCCCGCATTTCTGCCGTTCAGTGAGCTCGCGGGAGAGCCGGAGAAGCTCCGCCCGCAGCAGCTTCTTCCGGTGCAGATCAGCGCGCTGCCGATGGGGACGAAGCCCTGCCGGGTCACGGGAAAGCTCAGTCTGGACGGGCGGTACTGCGTCGCAGGGTTGGGATATCGGGGCGTGAGCGTCTCGAAGAAGCTCTCCGGAGCGGCGGCAGAATTTCTGAAAAAGAGCTGCGAGGCATGGAATGCGTCCGAAAGCGGGAGCATCGGCCTCATTATCCGGACGAACGCGGGGGAACTCGCAGAACAGCAGAATCCGGAGCCGCTGCTCGAGGAGAGCCGCGAGCTGTCCCGGAGGCTTTCGAAGATTGTGGAGGAGTCCTCCGTGAGGACCGGATTTTCGGTGCTTTATCGGGCACTCGGCGAACTGGAGCGGCAGATCAGGGACCGGAATCCGGCGGAGGTTATTGTCGACATCGGGAGCCTTGGCGCTTCCTTTGACGAGAGCCGTATTCCCGACGGGCTGCTGCGGCGCTACGAGGATGCGAACGGGGGACGGTACCTGACGGTGATGGGGCTCGAAAGGCAGCTCAGAGGGGCTCTGTCGCGGCAGGTGTGGCTTAAATCCGGGGCGTATCTTATCTTCGACCGGACGGAAGCGCTGACCGTCGTCGACGTCAATTCCGGGAAGTCCTCCGCGGCGGGCCGGTGCGGCCGGAAGAGCTCACGGGAGGCGGCGGAGAACGCGGCGTTTGCCGTGAACTGCGAGGCGGCGGAGGAGATTTTCCGTCAGCTCCGTCTCCGTAACCTGTCCGGGATGATTCTTGTGGATTTCATCAATATGGATGAACGCCATCGTGAGCTGCTGGGAGAGAGGCTGCGGGAGCTCTGCTGCCGCGATCCGCAGAAAACCGTGTGGGTGGATTTCACAGCGCTCGGGCTTGCGGAGATCACACGGAAAAAGGCGGGGGCACCGCTGGAAGCTCTGTTGACAAAACCTTGAAAAACTTGAAAAACGCCTCTGAAAAAAGAATAAAAATGTTTGACATTTGGCGGGACGGATGGTATTTTAATTATCGTATGTGCCGCATGATGAGGCTGGGACAGGTTTTACCCTGAGAACTGTCTGGGTACTGCAGTTTTCCGGAAGTCCGGCGGGAGTTTTCTCCGTCGGCGCCGAAGTCAGCGAGTATAATAAAGGAGGAGGTACCTATCATGTACGCGATTATTGCAACAGGCGGAAAGCAGTATAAGGTTTCCGAGGGAGACATCGTCAAGGTTGAGAAGCTGGATGCGGAGGCCGGGAACGCCGTCACTTTCGATCAGGTTCTTGCCATCGGTGGGGATTCCCTGAGGGTGGCCGGCGATGTGTCCGGAGCGACCGTCACGGGGACTGTGCTGGATCAGGGCAGAGAGAAAAAGGTAGTCGTTTACAGATATAAGCCGAAGACCGGCTATCACAAGAAGAACGGTCACAGACAGGCTTATACTTCTGTCAAGATCGAAAAGATCAACGGCTGATCGGAAATTCCGAGCATTTTATCATGATCCGGGTTCAGATCAGAAAAGACAGCAAGGGCCTTTACCGGGCCTTTTCCTGCAGAGGACATGCGGAGTATTCGGAGGCGGGATCGGATATTGTCTGCGCCGGGGTTTCGGCTCTGGTCATCAATACGATCAACTGTCTGCAGGATCTTCTGCATGAGGCGGTGGTAGTCCGCGCGGATGAGGAGTCGGGGGGGAATATCTCCTGCGAATTCCGAAATGCGCCGGGAGATCGGGCCTGTTTTCTCATCGACTGCATGATCTATGGTTTTGACTGGATCATACGGCAGTACGGCGGGAAGTATCTGCGCTATGAAATCAAGGAGGCGTAATTATGTTAAACTTAGACCTTCAATTTTTTGCCCATAAGAAAGGACTTGGCTCGACCAAAAACGGCCGTGATTCCAACGCCAAGAGACTTGGTGCAAAGAGAGCTGACGGGCAGTTTGTCAAGGCCGGCAACATCCTTTACAGACAGCGCGGCACGCATATCCATCCCGGGACGAACGTCGGCATCGGCGGCGATGACACTCTGTTCGCCAAGGTGGACGGTGTTCTTCGGTTCGAGCGTGTCGGAAAGAGCAAGACCAAGGCTTCTGTATATCCGGCAGAGCAGTAAGAATAGTTTGCTGAACACAGACGGGCTTCGGACAGCAATGTCCGGAGCCTGTTTTCGGTATGCGCGCCATGGCGCGTTCCATGGACAGCGGCAGATACCGCGGTCATCCAATGACAGCAGAGCGAGGCTTGAGCATATGGCATTTACAGACAGAGCCAGAATTATCGTCAGCAGCGGCAAGGGAGGCGACGGGCATGTTTCTTTCCGCCGCGAGAAATTTGTGCCTGCGGGCGGTCCGGACGGCGGCGACGGCGGCAACGGCGGGGATGTGATCTTTGAGGTGGATGAGGGACAGAACACACTCGAGGATTTTCGCCATGTCCGCAAATATGCGGCGCAGGCCGGACAGGACGGCGGAACGAGACGGTGCTCCGGCCGGAACGGTGAGAGCATCGTGCTCAAGGTGCCGGAGGGAACGGTTATCAAGGATGCCGGGAGCGGCAGGGTAATTGCGGACATGTCCGGCGAGCGGCGGCGCTACGTGCTTCTGCGCGGCGGTCACGGAGGCAACGGAAACCAGCATTATGCGACCTCGACCATGCAGGCTCCGAAATATGCGCAGTCGGGGCAGCCGGCCCGCTCGATCGAGCTTCTTCTGGAGCTCAAGGTCATTGCGGACGTCGGTCTTGTCGGCTTCCCGAATGTCGGCAAATCGACGCTGCTCTCCATGGTAAGCAATGCCAAACCCAAGATTGCGAATTATCATTTTACAACCTTGAATCCCATACTCGGCGTTGTGGATCTTCCGGATGCGCCGGGCTTTGTGATGGCAGATATTCCGGGACTTATTGAGGGAGCCGCCGAGGGCGTGGGGCTGGGACATCAGTTCCTTGCCCACATCGAGAGGACAAAGGTTCTTGTCCATGTTGTGGACGCCGCGGGCTCGGAGGGAAGAGACCCCGTCGAGGATATCGAGGCGATCAACCGTGAGCTGGCGGCATACAGCATCGGGCTTTCGGAAAAGAAACAGATCATTGTGGCAAACAAGTATGATCTGATCCCGGAGGGTGACGACCCGGTGCGCCGTATCCGTGAGAAGTACGAACCGCTCGGCATTCGTGTGTTTGCCGTATCCGCGGCGACTGGCGACGGCATCCGGGAGCTGCTCTATTATATCAGCGGAGTGCTGGCATCCATGCCGCATACGGTTATGACCTACGATCAGGAGTTTGATCCCGAGACGGAGCTGATCCTGACAGAGGATGATTTTACGGTCAGCTATGATGAGGAGAACAAGGAATATTTTGTCTCCGGGGCAAAAGTGGAGCGCATGCTCGGCTATACCAATCTCAATTCGGAAAAAGGCTTCCTGTACTTCCAGAAATTTCTCGAGAGCAACGGCATACTTGACGCACTGAGAGAGCTGGGGATGCAGGAGGGTGATACGGTCCGTATTTTCGGCCATTCCTTTGAATATTATGAATGATGTGCGAAGCGCTGCCGGGCCCCGTGCAGATGGAAAGGATGATTATGGAACTGAACAGCAGACAGAGGGCATATCTGATGAGCCTTGCCAATGAGCTGGAGCCCATCGTGCAGATCGGCAAGAACGGCGTGAGCCCGGAAGCGGTGCAGTCCGCCGACGAGGCGTTTCACGGCCGGGAGCTTCTGAAAGGGGCTGTGCTCAAGACCGCGCCGGAGACGCCCCGGGATGCCGCGGAAAAGCTGGCGGGACGCACACGCTCGACGGTGGTAAGAGTCATCGGACGCCGCTTTATCCTGTACCGCCCGGACAGGGATAAACCGGTGATCGTGCTGCCGGGAACGCGCGAAACCGTTGTCTCCGGCGACTGAGCGGGCTGCTTTGCAGGGTGAGAATGAGATGAAAAAAATCGGAATTATGGGAGGTACCTTTGATCCTGTTCACATCGGACATCTGATTTTGGCGGAATGTGTTCGAGATACGGCGGGACTGGATGAGGTTCGCTTTCTTCCCAGCGGCATCTCTTACCTGAAAAAGGGCCGTGAGGACGGCGTATCGCCGGCCGGGGACAGACTGGAAATGTGCCGCCTTGCCATAGAGGGAAATCCATATTTCAGCGTATCGGATCTGGAAATTCGCCGGGGGGGGAACAGCTACACCTGTGAGACAATGGAGGCGCTGCGCGCGGCGGAGCCGGACAATGAATTCTGCTTTCTCTGCGGCGCGGACAGCGTGCTCCAGATGGCATCGTGGTATCGGCCGGATCGTCTTTTTTCCGCCTGCCGTATTCTGGCGGTCGAGCGCGGAGATAAGGTGAGCCCGGAAGCGCTTCAGGAGGCGGCCGCCGAGCTGAAAGAGCAGTACGGCGCAAGGATTTCCGTACTGCCGATGCGTGATATTCCGATCTCCTCGACGGAGCTGCGGGAGGCGCTGCGCAGCGGCCGCTCCGTCCGTTACCGCATCCCGGAGGCGGTTGAGCGCTATATCCGCGCGAGAGGATTGTACCATGGATAAGGAGCAGCGGGTAAAACTGATCCGAAGACTGGAAAAGGAGCTGAATTACAAGCGCTTCATCCATACGCTGGGAGTCGCCGGCACCGCCGCCGCTCTGGCTATGCGCTGCGGCGCGGATATGGAAAAGGCGGAGCTTGCGGGACTTCTTCATGACTGCGCAAAATGTATGAGCCCAGAGAAAATGCGGACGATCTGCATCGAGGCGAGGATGCCGCTGAGCGAGCCGGAGAGAAACAATCCGGCTCTGCTTCATTCCAAGGCGGGCCGCGTTCTGGCCCGCATGGAATACGGTGTGGAGGACGAGGAGATCTTAAACGCCATCGCATGGCATACGACAGGGCGTCCGGCCATGACGCTGCTGGAAAAAATCATTTTTATTGCCGATTACATTGAGCCGGGAAGAAATGCGGCGCAGCGTCTTCCGGAGATCCGGAGCGCAGCTTTCCGGGATCCGGATGAAGCTCTGATTATGATTCTTAGCGATACGCTGCGTTATCTGCGCGTTTCCGGCGCCGCAGTTGATTCCATGACGCAGAAAACCTATGATTATTACAGAAGCCGGGTTCATGCGGCAGCGCCGTACAGAACAGACGGCTCTGCGCCTGAAAGGGAGGAAAACATATGACCATGACAGAAAATCAGAGAGAGGAAGAGGGACGGGAGAGATCCCGTGAAATGGCATGTATCGCCATGGAAGCGCTGGAAAACCGCAAGGCGGAGGAGATCCGCGTCATTGACATCAGCCATGTCAGCGTACTTGCAGATTATTTTATCATCGCAAACGGAACCAATACCAGCCAGATTCAGGCGCTGGCCGACGGGGTGCAGGAGTTCCTCGGGCGCTCCGGCTACCTGTGCAGGCAGGTGGAGGGCTACGACAGCGCCTCATGGGTTCTGCTGGATTTCGGCGATATCATCGTCCATATTTTTGACGGCGAAAACCGTCTTCTGTATGATCTGGAGCGCATCTGGGGCGACGGCATCCGCATCGACCCGGAGAGCCTGCGGCGCAGCAGCTAGAAATATTACTCATGTACACAGAAACCTCAATGATTGTGCTTAACTGAGACACAAGGATCCCTCAGGGCATCTTCCTTACGGAGGATGCCCTGAGGGATCCTTTTTTTGGATTATGAATTTGTCATCATATGGTTATTTCAGCCATTTACGTTTCTCCATAGGATATTCAGCTCGCAGATAGACCACCAGTTGTTGATCGTGTGGGGACCGGTCAAGCTGATTTTAACATATCGGGCGGTCTGTGGGATGCTTGGGAGGAGAACCATTTTGGGGCCAAAACCAATATGGATATTATTCAGTGCTACCTGTGTAAAGTTTATTCCGTCCTGCGAAATTTCGACCTGATAGCTTCCAGGGTAATCATTTCCGTCATGCTCCAGGACGATCTTATCAAAATTCTCCTGCTGGCCGAAATCCACGAGCACAAATTGACCTTCCGTTTGTGCCGTGCCGGTACTCCAGCGAGTTGTACTTTTTCCGTCAATCATATAAGAAACCGGATTATAGGGAAGAAGAGAGGAACTGCTGGCGGTAACAGTCCATGGAGAACGGTCGAGCGCTACGTAAGGATAGTTGGTACTGCCGTCTGCTCTGGCAGAAACAATATTGATATGTGGTGTATTGACCTGATAATGCTCGCTCGTTTTGGTCGCCGCCCAGATTGCTTCGATCTCTGCGTCGGTATCGTGCATCAAATCCGGGTCACTGCCATCCCAGGTATTATAGTAACCCCAGTTGCCACCGCCGCTTTCATAAATTGTTCCTCTTACCTTATAGTTCCAGTTGGCCCAAGAAATATGGTTCTTATTGAGATCAGACAGGAAATCATCCCAAATATCCGAGAAGTAATAAAGACAGAACTCACCGACAATCAGCGGGACATTCCATTGATTCTGTATCGCAGACATCGTTGAAACGGTAGTATTGGCAAGATTTTTCTGGGCATCCCACGAAAGGCGATTTGGCATATCGTACGGATGCTTATCAAACATATAGTTTGTCCATCCGGCTCTTTCCGGACGATTTGTTGCAACATTCCAGTCCATAAATTCCTCAAATATTACGATGTGATTGGTATCAATTGCGCGGACGGTATTGTAGATTTCGTCGTAGAAGCCATATTTCAGGTTTTCATAGGCAGGATTGGCATCAAAGTTCAAAACCGGTTCATTCAGCAGACCATAGGCCGCAACGGTGGGATTATCCTTATATCTGGTCGCCAGTGCACTCCAAATATTCAGGACGACTGACTGATTCCATGCAACTGTGTCTGTATTTCCGGTATACAGTTCCGTGGGAATTGTGCTTGCCTGACCGCAGCTTGCCCAGCAGTTGACACCGCCGGGAGCGCCGTGGAAATCAATTAGAACATAGATTCCGTACTGTTAGCAAACATTCAAAAGCCAATCGAGCTTTGCGAAGCCATTGTATGGATCTGTTCTCATGGTACCGTCTTTCAGCATGAAATCCATCCAGTATACAGGGACTCGGACGAAATTCATATTCATATTCGCAATGTTCTGAATGTCTGTCTCCGTAATGTAGTTGTTCTGGAAAGTTGCAATCATTTGGTTCGTTCTGGTTTCGCCAAAACGGCGAATCAGATGGTTTCGCACGGTGTATTCGTCGGTCATACACAAGCTGATATTTGCAACCGTCCAGTACTGACCGTCCTCTGAGGCGCGGCCGGGGCGAATGGCAATGTACTTTGCCGACTGATCTCCGGTCAAAATCGTTACGATGCCCTCATTGGATTTGCTTTCATCAACGGTGATCGTGTCCGCAGAAAACCAGTCCGTCCAGTTGTTGCTCATCCACACAACAGCACCGCGAAGATAGTCGCCGGTATGCGCAGGGCCGGTTTCGACCACAATCCTGTCAAAGTAGCGTATCTTATCCAACTCTATCAGCAGCTCTGCACTGTTTTCCGCCTGTGCGGAGGTGGATTGCCAATAAGTAAACATATTGTTTGTTGTAATTTCATCGGTTGTAACTGTATCGATTGCATTGGATGCAACGTGGTCTCCATTGGTTGCGCTTGCGGTGATGTTAACAATAAAGGAATGATCGATTTCGCCTGAACCAAGGGGCGTCATCCAGCCTTCCTGCATAAGCCATCCACCAAGGTTTGTACCTCGGAGGGTAATTTGTTTTCCCGCTTCATCTACGATGCGGCTTCCGCTTGTGTGAAGCATGGACATTGACGAGCCGGTTTCGCCGTGTACGTTCGCTGCAGGAAATGCAAAGAATAGCAGTGCAATAGCAAGGATAATGCTGATCGATTTTTTCATGGCAATACTCCTTTCAGCTGCGAATTGAATTATGGAAGGGACAGTTTCAGTATGCCAGACCATTGGAAAAAGTCATTGTATCAATTTGTTCTTTCGTTTTGTCAAAAAAATCTCGTATAAGAAAATAATTGGGCGGATTTGGGCAGGCTTAACAAAAAAGTATAAAAAATTACAAAAGAAAGCAAAAATACACAATTAATTTCTGGTTGAATGGAGAAATTTTGTGATATTAATATAATGTAATTATAACAAGCCGAAATAGTGCGAGGATTTGTACAGTGAAACAGTTTAAGAACATTTCCATTCGCAAGAAAATCCTGATTTCCATGCTTATTTTTACATTACTGCCAATCATTCTGGTTGCAGCTGTTGCGACGACGATTACTTATCAGACCATGCGGGATCAGATCATCTACGACCACCGCATGAGCAGTGGGTGGCTGCAGGACCGGCTGTCGCTGGATATGAACACTATACAGGACCGCTTTTACGATTTTGAGGTCGATAAAGCGGTCAAAAATGACATTTATCAGTGGTGTGTTAAGGGTGAGACGCTTAATTACTCTGCGCAGTGGCGAATTATCACACTGATGAACACGCTGATCAGCATGGACAGCCGCATTAATTCCATCGAAATCCACAACCTTTCCGACGATTCTGTTCTGGTTGCCGCGCGTTCGGGAGCGCATCTGGATGTTCGGGGCAATCAACTGGACCGCTGGTTTGCCCGGGACGAAGGCTTACAGAGCAATCTCATGTTTATGAGGGAAGAAAACGAGCTGCTGGCCATTCATCAAATCCATCGGTTTGATGATAAGCTTCCAATCGCCGTTGTTGTTGCAAGATTCCGGCCTTATCAGCTACAGAATATACTGGATGAAATAAAAACCGTCCCAGAGGAAACGATCCTTGTTTTTAACGACCAGAACGAGCTTCTTGAGGCGGATTACGGAACAACGTGGAACATGGATTCAAGGACAGTAGAAGCGGTTCGCAGCGAGCTTGCCTCCGGTGAACGGAAGGAGGAGTCCTGTAATGAACAGTTCTGGTTCTATCGCAGCGTTAATAACGGAAAAATTCAGGTGCTGCTGACGGTTCCGAACAAGACCATTGTGGATGCCCTGTACCCAACGGTTGCAAGCTGTATTCTTGTTGCAGTCGTTGCGGTCATGGCCAGCATAATTTGCTCGACTGTATACTCCAAGGCGGTCAGCCGCCCGATCCGCCAGCTCTCCTCCGAGATGAAGAACGTCACGCTGAATGAATACTCCGGAAGCATTCTGGAAAACCGCGGGGATGAAATCGGAATTTTGCAGGACAGCTTCAATCATATGATTGCCCGCAACAGGGAGCTGATCGCGCAGCAGTATCAGGCCAAAATTGAAAAACGCAACGCACAGCTGCGGGCGCTGCAGGCGCAAATCAATCCGCATTTTATGTATAACACGCTGCAGGTGATCGGTGGGATGGCATTGGAAAAGGGTGCACCGGAGATTTATTCCATCACACTGGCACTCAGCGATATTATGCGCTACTGCCTGAATTTCTCGAAAGAAATGATTGCTCTGGAAGAGGAAATTACCTATCTGCAAAGCTATGTCATAATACAAAACGAGCGCTTTGACGGCCGGGTTCATCTGAAGCTGAGTATTGCGCCGGAAACGCAGAAGTGCCTGATTCCCAAGCTGATTTTGCAGCCGCTGGCAGAGAACAGCTTTGAGCACGGCCTGCCGGAAAAGGAGGGGCCATGGCTTCTGGAAATTGAGAGCAGTCTCACAAAGGAGAGTGATTTACTCATTCTGGTGAAGGACAACGGCGTTGGACTGGAAAAGGAGCGCCTGGATGAGCTGCGGGAAAAAATTCGTCAGGACACGACGCAGGTACTGAAATCCGGCTCACACATCGGTCTGGCGAATGTCCATGCAAGGATCCGGCTGCGCAGCCAGAATGAAATGCACGGCGTTACGATTGCCAGCTCGCCGGAGGCCGGGACGACAATTCGGGTTTTGATGCCCGCGGTGCTGGAAGGAGAGGTCAGCGGATGATACGAAAGGTTGTAATTATTGATGACGAACCATGGACACGCGGGGCCATTTTAAGGCTGGGACAATGGGAGCAGCTTGGCCTTGCCGTGGTTGGCGAAGCGACCGACGGTGAGATAGGATTGGAGCTGATTCACAAGCTTCTCCCCGACATTATCATTACCGATGTCCGAATGCCGCGCATCGGAGGTATCGAGCTGGTACAGCAGCTGCGTGCGGAGAACTACAATGTCCCAATTCTGATTGTCAGCGGTTATGACGACTTTGCTTACGTGCGCAGTGCGCTGAAGCTGGGGGTTACAGACTATCTTCTTAAGCCCGTAAAGATGCAGGAATTGCACCAGCAGCTCCTGCGGTGCATCGAGGAACTCGACCGGCAGGAGGTCGCGAGGCCCATCATGCAGGCGGGTTTTTTTGCAAACGGCTGGGAGGATTGCTACGGCAGTATTCGCAAGCGGCTGGAAGCGGCGCTGCAGGTAGGAAATTGCGGCATCATTTTACAGCAGTTCGAGGATCTGCAAAACGTGATTCTGAGGTATGAGGGAGAAAAACCTGCGATTACAGTAATGATTGGCGTTTACTATTCCATGCTATACCTGCTGCAGGTCTACGTTGAATCGGTGGGTCTGCACAAGAGCGAGGCCTTCGGTTCGACAGAACCGATTTTTGTGTTCAGCCGGGAGAATTCCGTCGGGGAGCTGATACATTTTTTGAAGGAGTTGTATCTCAGCGTCGTCCGCGCCGCTGAACGGCATCAGCAAAGCCGCGGTCGACTGGATTTGGATGCCGTCTGCAAATATGTGCAGGAGAATTACGCGACGGGTATCACGCTGGAGCGGACGGCAGACGCTTTCCGCGTTTCAAAGGTGTATTTGAGCAAGGCGTTTAAAAGCCATCGCAAGGAGGGCTTCACTGAATATGTGACTTCTCTGCGTATGAAGCGGGCGTATGAGCTGATTACGTGTTATCAAGCACCCATCAAGGAGGTTGGGGCAATGGTCGGGTACTATGACTTGGCACATTTCTACAAAACCTTCAAGAAATATTATGGCAAAACGCCGGGAGAAATCCGAGATGGATTAAAAAGTGACAAGGAAACAACTCTTTAGTTGAAAATGCTATTTCCCCGTGTTGGATGTATGGTTAATTATAGCAAAATAACCAAATCATCAAACAGGAGGGTCAATAATGAAAAAGATTATCGCAATTCTTATGACGGTCTGCTTGCTTTTTTCCCTTGCTGCCTGCGGCAATGGCGGAACACAGGAAACCAATTCCTCTGTGCCTGATGGCACAAAAAACGTGTCGGATTCCGGCGCAGCGACGGACGAACCGCGCGAGGCAGAGCTGAACATTATGATGAGCTTCCCGCAGTTTATGGACCAGTGGGAAACCTACGCAAAACAGTTCGAAGCCAAAATGCTGGCTGAGGAGAACATCAAGGTTAAAGTGAATCTGGAAATGCCCAGCTCCGACCAGTATGAGAGCGTCCTGCAGGCTCGGCTGAGCGGCGGCGACGCTCCTGACCTGTACACCTTGCACTGCAATAACATCGGAACCTACAACGACGCCGGTTATCTGTACGACCTGTCCGGTGAGCCCCTTGCGGATGTCATTTATGAGAATGTAAAGGCTACCGTTTCCGTTGACGGTAAGCTGCTGGCTGTGCCGATTGAAAGTCAGGCATGGGGCGTTTTGTATAACAAGGCGATTTTTGCCGAGTGCGGGCTGAAAGCGCCCGACACGCTGTCTGATTTGACGGCAATCTGCGAAACGCTGAAAGAAAAGGGTTATACCCCTTTCCTGTTGGCTTTCCAGGAGCAGTGGGTTCCGCAGCTCATGACAGGTCTGACGCTGGGCGGTATTGTTTCCGGCAAGCTACCGGATTGGTTGGAACGAATGTACAAGAATGAAGGTTCCTACGATGAGGTTCGCGAGATTTTTGATGTCATTGATCTGATTATGGCAAACGGTACGGATCGTGCCATGGAGGAAGGTTCCGAGGCTGGTGCCGCCGACTTCGCAATGGGCAAGGCTGCGATGTTTGTTCAGGGCACGTGGGCCTCCAACACGATCATGACCACCAACCCGGATATGCAGCTTGGCGTTTTCGCGCTGCCGATCAATGAAGATCCTGGCTGCACCCGCGTGAATCTGTCCACATCCACGACGCTTGCCGTTCATCCCGACAGCAAGGAGCTGGATTTGGCGCTGAAGTTTGCCAACTACGTACTTGACGAGAACGATTCCTCTGCACTGTTCCAGTCCTGCTCGTTCAATCCGCTGGCAACCTGCCACAACTATGAGGCATATTCCTGGGTCTCGGACGCCTCTGCCTACGTTGCCTCCGGCCGCGCCTATCAGGATCTGGTGCTGCCTTCCTCCGTTACCGATGAGCAGGGCCGCCTGCTGCAGGAGTACTATGTCGGTACCGTAACGGTAGACGAGATCGTAGAACGTCTGGATGCCGCATTCCAGGCCGCAAATGCCCAAAATTAAGCAAGGTTTCAAAGGGCAGGTGATACCTGCCCTCTTTTTTTATTAAGGAGGCCCGGCACGATGAAAAACGCAAGAAAACGAAATCTCAGTCTGCTGCTTTATTGCCTGCCGGCGTTGATCGTCTATCTTGCATTTAAGCTGTTTCCCGCAATTTCCGGCATGTATTATTCCCTGACGAACTGGAATGGTCTGAATAAGAGCTATGAGTTTGTCGGCCCGTCAAATTTTCTGGAGCTTTTGACCGACGATTACTTTTGGGATTCTATGTGGTTCACGTTCAAGTACGTGATTGTAAGTGTGATTATTGCCAATGTGGCCGCTTTGACATTAGCTGTTGCCATTGAGAGCTGTCGACGGGCGAAAGGGCTGTTCCGAACACTGTTTTATATGCCGAATATGATCAGCATGGTCATTGGCGGCTATATGTGGATGTTTATTTTTACGAAAGTGCTTTACTATCTGGCTGACAACTGGGGCTGGTCCTTCCTGGATCACTCGTGGATCGGTGACCCCAACTATTCCTTTATTGCAATCATTATCGTCGCGGCGTGGGGCGCTGTCGGCTACCTGATGATTATTTATATGGCTGCACTGCAGGGCGTTCCGGCGAATCTCAAGGAAGCCGCCGCAATCGATGGAGCAAATGCGTGGCAGAATTTCTGGAAAATCATATTCCCGCTGATTTCTCATGCCATCACTATTTGCGTTTTCTGGTCCCTGAATTCGGGATTTCAGGTGTTTGACGTCATCTATACGCTAACCGGAGGCGGGCCGGGACGAGCCACACAATCCGTCGCCATCAACATTTATCAGGAAGCCTTCCGGGGAAATATTCGCTACGGATACGCCACCGCAAAATCAACGGTGTTATTCTTTATTGTCCTGATCGTCACCGCAATTCAGTTGAAACTTACCGGGAGAAAGGAGCAGGAGCTGTGAAAAAAAAGGGAATTCTCTCGGACATAATTGTCTATACACTGCTTTCGGTTGCGGCGCTTTTCACACTGTTCCCGTTGCTGATGGCGCTGATGAATTCCTTTAAGAGCAATCAGGAGCTGCTCATCAACGTGATGAGCTGGCCGACAGAGCTGCACCTTGAAAATTACGTCCGCACCTTTGACAAGATGCACTACACGCGCAGTTTTTTGAATACGGTGATCCTAAGCGGACTCAGTGTTTCTCTGATGATTTTTTTTTCGGCGCTTGCGGGATGGAGGCTGTGCCGCACCAAAACGCGGTTATCCCGCTTTCTGCTGAAGCTCTTTATTTTTTCCATGCTGATTCCGTTCAGTTCCATTATGATTCCGCTTTATCGTGTTGCGCAGATAATGAAAATCACAAACTCCGTCGTTTCGCTCTCGTTTGTTTACGCGGGCTTGGGTGTCAGTATGGCGATTTTCCTGTACCATGGCTTTGTGAAAAGCGTTCCGGTCGAGCTGGAGGAGGCTGCGGCAATTGATGGCTGCAGCTCTTTGCAGGGTTTCTTCAAGATCGTATTTCCGATGCTCAAGCCGATTACCGCGACCATCACAATTACCAACGTACTTTGGATTTGGAATGATTTTCTCCTGCCGCTCATTATGATTTCCGACAACAAAAAATATACTCTTTTGCTTTCGACCAACACGCTGTTCGGGCAATACAGCAGCGATTGGACTGCAATCTTAAGCGCTTTGATTTTAGCTGCACTTCCAGTCATTGTTTTTTATGCGTTCTTCCAAAAACGCATTTTGAAAGGCATTTCGGACGGTGCGGTAAAGGGGTGACGGCGATGGAATTTCTTCGTGCAAAAAATGGAAAGCTGTATCGGGGGGACTGCCCGATGCTTTTGCGTGGAATGGGTTTCGGCGGTTGGCTGCTGCCTGAAGGATATATGTGGAAGTTCTATACAAAGTGCGACCGGCCGCGCAGGATAGAGGCGCTGGTAGAAAAGCTGTGCGGCGCGGAGTATGCCGCATCGTTTTGGGAACGCTATTATGCGTCCTATATCACAGAGAAGGATATTGCGTGGATTGTCACGCAGGGGATGAACTCCGTGCGGCTTGCACTCAACTCTCGTCTGCTTTTTGAGATTGTGCCCGGCGGAGCAGTTACTTTCCGTGCGGCGGTACATTCCGTTGATTCCTGTGTCGAATGGTGCAGACGGCACGGAATCTACATATTTCTCGATATGCACGGTGCACCGGGTGGCCAAACGGGGCAGAACATCGACGACAGCGAAAACGACCGACCGGAATTATTCACAAGCGAAGAGCATCAGGACGCGCTGGTTGAAATGTGGCGGCTTTTGGCGCGGCGTTATCGGGAAGAGCCCGCCGTTGGAGGCTTTGATCTGCTCAACGAGCCGTTGCCGAACTTTTTCAGCGAATACACTCCGCAGCTGCTGCCGCTTTACCGCCGCTTGATTGCGGCGATTCGGGAAATCGACACTAAGCATCTCATCATTTTGGAGGGGGTGCATTGGGCAACGGACTTTTCCGTCTTTGACGGCTTGACGAAAGAAGAAGCTGCTAACAATATCATGCTGCAATTCCACAAATACTGGAGTACCCCGGACGAGGAAAGCCTTGCACCGTTCCTGCAAACCGCAAAACACTTGAACGTTCCGCTCTGGATGGGAGAGGGAGGCGAAAATAATTTGTCTTGGTATACGACGGCTTTTCCTATGTACGAACGCCTCGGCATTGGCTGGTGCTTCTGGTCGTATAAAAAGATGGAAACGTCCAATTCGCCCGTGACTTTCGCACAGCCCGACGGATGGCAGGAAATTCTGGACTATCTCGACGGCGGGATAAAGCCATACCGCACGGCTGCCATTGCCGCTTTCGATAACTTGATTGCGAGCATCCGCAATAGCACTTTCCATTCTGAAATTCCGGACGCACTGCTGCGGCGGCCGCCGGTTTGGATTCCTGCCGAGGCTTTTGACGCAGAGCAAATCTGCAGCGAGAGGGAAACCGGTGCCGATTTCCGCAGAACCAGCCATGCAACGCTTCTTTTTGTGGATGGCCACATTGGCGCAGGTAATTGGAACAGATACGGCGGGGGGCCGCAGCCTAAAAGCGAGAGAATCTTTCTCCGTCTGCACAAGGACGATCGCGTTGCTTATCGTATTCAAACGGCGGCAGATCCGCGTGTAAAAATAACGGTACATTGGCACGGAAACGGCGCACTCAGCACACAGCTTGACGAAGCGGATGATGCGCTCTTATGGGTAAACTGCGATTCCGGCACGGTCGATATCGAAGCCATTGAAGCAGCAATCAAGGAGTAAACTATGGGAACAGGTATTTTAATTAACCGGATATCAGCGCATGATGCGGAAGACACCGAATACCTTACCGAGTATGACGCAGGAGTCCACAATAATGGGCTCCATTTCATCATTCTCCGGCTGGAGACGGATATGTCCCTTTTCACGGAAAAAACGCTTGACGGTGGCGGAATCGTCCACAAGAGCCACAATGATCTCGCCGTTCTCCGCCGTCTGGCAGCTGTTCACAAAAATGAGGTCGCCGTCGAAGATGCCGACGTTGATCATGGAGTCGCCTCTGACCCGGAGGGCAAAGGATGTTCCGCGGGGAACCATTTCGGCCGGCAGAGGATAGTAGCTGTCAATATTCTGCTCGGCGAGGATCGGTTCTCCGGCGGCCACCTGTCCGACAACCGGGATGGAGGTCATTTCCGTCCGGACCATCTGGAAGCTGTCGTCGCATATCTCAATGGCGCGGGGCTTCGTCGGATCGCGGCGGATATAGCCGTTCTTCTCGAGCGTCTCGAGATGGGAATGAACGGAGGAGGTGGATTTAAGATGTACGGCGTCGCAGATTTCACGGACGGTGGGCGGATATCCCGTCCGGAGCGTCTCTGCCTTGATATATTCCAGAATATCGGTCTGTTTCTGTGTGATGCGGCCGTTTGTCATGCGGTGTTTACCTCCGTGCTCTGAAGCGTGGAATGGGGCGGATGCTCGTCCGTGTGCCAATTATAGCATATCAGGGAGATAAAACAAACATACATTCCGAAAATATGTTCGATTTTTCGATTGACACCCGAATGTGCGTTCGATATAATCCCTGTCTTTCGGACTTGAGAAAAAAAGTAGTGCTAAACCACGGTTTAGAACCTGTGGTTTAGCATTTTATTTATGGCCTCATTTCCGAGAAAATATGATGTCAGAGGAAGACCGGTTTCAGAAGCTA